>CACJLM010000001.1 GCA_902594245.1 uncultured Pelagibacteraceae bacterium
ATTAAAGGATGAAATGAATAAAGATAAAATTGTAGTTAATAGCTGGAATGAATGGGATCCTCTCAAGCATGTTATAGTGGGAAGAGCGGATGGAACATGTATACCAGCTCCTGAGCCTGCTCTAGATGCCAAAGTTCCTGAAAACTCTGATATGAGAGGAAAATTTGGACCTAGAACAAAAGATACTGTTGATAAAGCAAATCAACTTTTAGATGATTTTTCAAATATGTTAATAAAAAGAGGTATTAAAGTTGATAGACCAACACCAATTGATTTTAATCAAAAAACATCAACGCCTGATTGGGACGCAGAAACCATGTTTGGATGTATGCCACCTAGAGACGTTTTATTAACAGTTGGAAATGAAATCTTAGAAGCAACAATGAGTTATAGATGTAGATGGTTTGAGTATTTGTGCTATCGACCACTTTTAAAAGAGTATTACAATAGCGATCCAAATATGAGACATGAGTCTGCTCCTAAACCAAGATTAACAGATTTAGATTATCGAAAAGATTATCTATCTGATAAAATTGGAATTCAAAAAAGACTTCAATGGACTGAAGATAAATTTTTTGTAACAACCGAAGAAGAACCATTATTTGATGCCGCAGATGTATTAAGATTTGGAAAAGACTTAGTTGTTCAACATGGTTTTACAACTAATTTAAAAGGTATTGATTGGTTAAAAAGACATTATAAAGATCATAGAGTTCATGCGGTTAATTTTCCTGGAGATCCATATCCAATTCACATAGATGCAACTTTTACACCAATTAAAGAGGGACTTATAATAAATAATCCTCAAAGAAGATTGCCTAAAGAGCAAAGAAAGTTATTTGAAAACAATGGATGGGAAATAGTTGATGCTGCTCAACCAGCTCATAATGAGCCTCCTCCTCTTTGTTATTCATCTGTTTGGCTTTCAATGAATGTATTAGTTTTGGATCCTAAAACTGTTTGTGTAGAAAAAAGTGAAAAGTATCAAGCTGAGCAACTTGATAAACTTGGTATGGAAGTTATCCCTGTTGAATTAAGAGATGCATATGCATTTGGTGGTGGACTTCATTGTTGTACTGCAGATGTTTACAGAGAAGGAAATTTAAAAGACTATTTTCCTAAACAATAGAATTAGCTAGGATTTTTTTTTAAAAAATCAATATACTTTACAACTTCTTCTAATTTTTCATCAGGTATATCTTTATAACTTAAAGAAAATTTTTCTTTGATACACAAAGCAACATGAGCATAAGGATTTCTTCCTTTTGGATGATTTGGATGATCTGGTAATTGTCCTTTTAAATAATCACCAGCTTCTTGAATAATTTTCCACAGTTTACTTGCATTTTCTTTATTCATTTATTTAGAAATACTATAATGTTATCTTCAAATAGTAAATTATGTCACAAGTTTTAAAAATAGGTATAACAAGAAGTAATAATAAAAAAATTGAGGAGATAAATTCAATAGAAGTTTTAGCTAACAAGGGCATAGTTGGTGATAGACATTTTGATGACTACAATGATCCTTACTGTCAATTATCATTAATTGAGTCCGAAAATATAGATTATTATAATACAAAATTTGGATTAAATATTCCCTACATAGATTTTAGAAGAAATATAATCACCAAAGGAGTGAGACTTAATGATTTAGTAGGAAAAAAACTGTTAATAGGCAATGTAAAAGTTGAGGGAATTGATTTATGTAGACCATGTAGACATCTCACAGAAATGTTAAACCAAGATAATATTCTTAAAGAATTTTTAAGAAGAGGAGGTTTGAGATGTCAAATTTTATCTTCCTCAAATATATCTGTAGGCGATAAGATTTCTATAATAGATTAGTTTAGTTTTCTTTCGATTTATCAATACTAAATTTTTCTAGACCGCTAACTTGATTATTTGTATTATTATCAAGATTTTCAAATTTAGCTCTTTTCTCATTTTCTTTTTGTATTAATCTTTGTTCTCTTCTAATTTCTTCTTGTTCTTTAAGTTTTTGTTCTCTATCAAATTTTTCTTCCCACTCCTTAATTTTTACATATTCAAGATCTCTTTTCTTATCCTCTTCAGCTTTGAGTGCTTTTAATTCTCTATTTTTTCGTCTTTGTTCTTTTAGTTCCCTGTTTATTTGCTCTTCTTCTCTTACTTTTAAATCTATATCTTTTCTATTTTGATCCTCTTCTCTAATTTTTAATTGTTTTTCTTTTTCTCTTAGTTCTTTAGTTACAAGAATTAATTCCTCGTCTTTTTTAGTCAATCTCTCATTTTCAATTCTAATCTTTTCCTCTTTAATTTTAATTTCTTTTTCTTTTATTCTTAATTCTTCTTCACTTAATTTAATCTTATTACTTTCTTTATTTAATCTTTCTTCCCAAATTTTTAATTCCTTTTTTTCTTTTAGAATTGAATTTTTTTCCTCTAGTTTTTGAAGTTTTATTGCCTTGATTTTATTTTGTTCTTTATTTTTTTTGTAATTTGAAAAAGCAGTACTGACTATCTTCGCAATTCCGCCAGAATCTTTTTGAGTTTTTGTTTTTTTTTTCTTTTTTAAAGTCATTTTTTATTTTTTTTATTTCACTAAAGATATTCAAATTATTCAATAAAAAATTATTAATTTTTTAAATATAATTGATTAAATTGGGTTACAACCTGAAAGCGATAATATATTTTAATTTATCCGATATTTTCCTCTGCAATTTTTTCTGGCTCTTCAATTGGTTCCGTTGTTGGATTTAATTCGATACCAGCTGGAGTAATAGTCTGTGGCATTGCGACAAACTGTGAATCAGGATTTTCAACCGTTTGTCTAACACCCATTCTATAAATTCCAAATAAACCAATTATTGAGTGAAAAAAGAATAAAAATACAAAAAATCCATTGGGTCCAACCAGATCCATAAAAATTGAGCATAAAAAAGGTCCACTCATTGCTCCTAACCCGAATAAAAATTGAAGACCAGCTCCTGCTGCAACAAATTTTTCTTTAGAAATATTATCATTAGTATGAGCAAGAATTAGTGAAAACATTGGCAAACTACAAAAAGAAAATAAAATGAAAAAGATATAAAACCAAGTTTTGCTGGTAGCGAGACCCTCAGGAAGATACATTTGTTTTGAAACTAGAATTGCCATGATAGCAAATATTGATGCTCCAAAAGTTGAAACTACTAAAACTTTCCTTCTATCATAAATATCAGATAATTTTCCAACAGGAAATTGAGCTATAGCACCAGAAACCGCTAATAAAAAAGTTACAACAGAAATTTCCAATATCGTAAAGTTCATTGAACTTGCATATACCGCCAACAATGTAAACAAAGCAGACTGAATAGTCCCGTAGAAAAAAGAACTTACAAATCCTAATGGTGAAGCCTCATAAAGATTCTTTATAGACATTGCTTGAATTCTTTTAAAAGTTGGTGGTTTTTTTTTAGTTAATAGAATGGGTATTAGGGCAGCCGATGTAATTACAGAAACTAAAATAAAAGGTTGAAAGTTTTTTGGTGAGCTAAAATTTAATAAAAACATTCCTATTCCCATAGTCCCATAAAGAATGACCATATATATAGATAGAACACTCCCCCTATTTTTATTACTTGACCTATCATTTAACCAACTTTCAGCCACTGTATAGATACAAACCATACTTATACCTGTTAAAACTCTCAGTAAGAACCAAACTAATGGATTAATAATAATTGAATGAACTAAAATAACTAAAGATGCTAAAGATGCAAAAGCAGCAAAAACTCTAATATGACCAACTCTAGAAATTATGTTTGGAATAGTTGCTGCACCAATGAAATATCCTACAAAATATCCAGACATCATGAAACCAGTAGATGTTAGACTAAACTCTTCTTGAACAGCTCTTACACCAAGTAATGAACCTTGAAAACCATAGGCCATCATTATAAAGCCCATTCCTAAAAATAATGCCCAAGAGTTTTTTAAAATTTTATTCATAAAGTTGGTGTAATTATTTGCGATTTATTATTAAATCAAGTCTTAATTGTGACAAGCTTAAGATTTTTGAAGCTTTAAAAATGAGTGGATTGCGATAGTAGCTATTATAATAGCTCCACCCTGAAGTGTTTCTATACTTGGCTGTTCCTTGATAATTAACCATACCCAAATTGGACCAATAATAGTCTCTAACAAGAAAAATAAATTTACTTCTGCTGCAGGTATAAATCTTGGGGCTATAGTTACCAATACAAAAGGTATAGCAACACATAGAATACACATTAAGGGCACAATAAGAAGATCTCTCTCTGCTAATAAAAAACTTTCAATGAAAAATAAAGCAAAGGTAGCAACAAACAGCTTGCCAACTACAGCAGCTGGAACTAAATTTTTAGATTTAGCTGATCGAATAGTTACAGCACCTACTGCAAGACCTACTGCGGTTATGAACCCAAGTATATCTCCAAAAAAATTACCCAATTTTAGAGAGTCGAAAAAAATATATATTATAGCTAAAAAAGTTATAATTATTGAAATCCATGTTTTTCTGTCAGGTGGTTCTTTTAAAAATATTGCACCTAATATTGCTGTTAACATTGGGGCTGTTGCAATCATTACCAGTGTATTAGCTACATTTGTATTTTGAATTGAAACTACAAAAGTAATATTTGTTAAACTGAATGTTGCGATATAAAGTAGCCCATGGTATCCGCTATTAAGAAGTATCTTAAAAAAATTTAATTTATAAATTAACAACATTCCTAAGAAAACTGTAACAAAAGGAATTATTCCTCTGTAAAATACTAACCCCCAAGTATCAACATTTGAAAGTCTTATAAATAAGGAATCTGGAGTTATAAACATGACAGCTACAAAAGCCATCAAAGATCCTTTTTGTTGATCAGTCAAATTTTTCATGCTCCAAGTTCTTTCCAAAATTTTAAAGCCAAATTTATTCTCGATAGATCGTATAGCGTTTTTAATCCAGTAGGGGATGTCACATTAATATCTCCATTTAACTTTTGATCAATAAAATCAATACCTGCAAAAAAAATTTTTTCTTTTTTTAGTTGTTTTGCTATTAATTTAGAAATTTTAATTTCTTTCTTAGTTAATTTAACATTCACTGCTTTGGCACCTTTGCTCATATTACTTAAAAATGAACCTTTTTTTGGAATTCTTGAAATTGCACCACACATTTTACCATTGATTAAAAATACACGTTTATCCCCTTTATATATTTTTGATAGGTATTTTTGGCACATAATATAACTATGTTTTTTAATGAATTTATTAATTAATTTTGAGTCCCATTTGGTAATTAAATGTATGTCGTTTCCACTAAAACTATGAATAGGTTTTATAATTATTTTTTTATATTTTTTTAAAAATTTTTTAATCTCTTTAATATTTTGTGAAAAAATTGTACTTGGCATAAACTTTTGAAATTTAGCAGAGTAGAGCTTTTCAGAAACATTTCTAATTGAAGTGGGATCATTAATAATTTTAACCTTATCTTTAATTTTGTCGAGAATGTAAGTTGAGGAAATATATTCTAAATTAAATGGAGGATCTTGTCTTATTAAAATGAATTTACATTCTTTAAGATTTAAACTTTTTTTCTTTAATATCTTAAAAAAATTTTTTCTTTTATAATTGAATTCTACAAAGAAACCATCCGCAGTGACTTCAGTATTTAAAATAGATAAGTATCTTGGTTCATAATAAAAAATTTTGTAATTTTTCTTTTGAATTTCATTTGCTAAAAAAACACTTGTATCATTTAAAGGATTAAGTTTTGATGGATGGTTGCCTTGGATCGCAACAATTTTATTTGTCATATAATTCACTTAAATCTTCATTTTTAGAAAATTTATTAATCATATGATCTGCATTAGTTGTTTTATTATCAATTACTTTTTGCAAATGATTTAAAAATAAAGTTTCATTTTTACCACTTTTATTGAGAATATCTCTCTTTTCTAATCCTTTTCTGGATATATCTAATAAAGTTGATGACCAATAAAGAAGATCTTTTCCCATTAATTGGGTATTAAAACCCTTCTTTGGAGCCTCAAGATATGCATTAATAATTTTATCTTTGTCCCATTTAGACACAAGTTCATAAACTTCATTCAGATTGCCGTATAACATACCAATATAAAATGCTGGACCTGAACATAAGCAATCCCACCCACAAGTATCCATCGATCTTAGTTCAATATATTTTTTCAATCTATTTTCTGTAAAAATTGTGCTTAAGTGTGTGGACAAATCATTTTGTGTTGGTACGCGATTATTGATTTCAGTAATGCTTCCATTCATAAAGTCTTTAAATTTATATTTTTGGCCTGATAAGTATTTTTCTTTGTGCTGAATAAATAAAATTGGAAAATTAATAATAAAATCTGCATATTTTTCAAAATCTAAATTTTCCAGAAATAATTTTGGCAGTCCTCCACGCGAAGTATTTTGCCAAACTTTTGAACGATAAGATAAATAATTACTTTTTCTCTTTTCCACAATTGAAGAATTTGCAAATAAAGCAATTGAAATAGGAACAATTGAATTTATAGTTTTGAATTTTTTAATAAAATCATTTTCAGAATTGTAATCAATATTTAATTGTGTTCCGCAGGTTCTATACATCATATCTAAACTTAATTTACCCCCAATAGGCATATCTTTAGTCATAAGTTTGTATCTTTGTTTTGGGTTATTTGGAATTTCTTCAAGTTTTGATATTGGATCAAAGCCAGCACTCACTATACTGATATTAAGTTTTTTAGTTACTTGTTTTAATTCAAATAAATAATCATGAGACTCTGCACATGCTTCATGAATATGGTTAAGTTTATCACCTGATAACTCAATTTGGTTTCCAGGTTCTAAAGTAATATTTTTTCCTCCCTTATTTAATCCAATTATATTTTCTTTTTCTAAGACAGGATTCCAACCAAATTCTAATAAGGCTGAAAACATTTCTTTTATTTTTTTATAATTTATTCTTTTATTATTCTGATTATTAAATAAAAATTTTTCATGTTCGACTCCAATCTTAAAATCTTTAGTATTTTTTATACCAGATTTGAAGTAATCAATAATTGCATCTTTTTTTTCAATCATAAGTTCTTAAATAATAATTTATTTGTAAATTTAAAGTAAAGAATATGGCTTTCGGGAAAATACTTTTTTTACCATTGGAGCAAAATCTTCTAAAGTCATACTTTTAAAATTTGGATCAAATGAAGCTTGGTCCCATTTTTCACAAAATTTTACTGCGTCTTCATAATATTTATGATCTTTATATTTATCTCTTTGATTTTTATTTTTACCCAAATGATGAGCATAATAGTACATTTGAAATTCACCATGTTTTTGAATAATCCAATGAGTTTTTTCACTTACATAAGGCTTAAGCACTGCAGCAGCATATTCTGAATGATTTAATGGAGCCAACTCATCTCCTATGTCGTGCAACAAAGCTGCTACTACCATTTCTTCTTCAGCTTTATCATTATAAGCTCTAGTTGCAGCTTGAAGTGAGTGTTCTAGTCTTGTAATTTTATATCCTTCTAGAGTTTGAGTGAGTCCTTTCATAAATTTTAAAATTCTGTCAGCTGTTCCTTTGATATAATCTTGCTCATATTCATCTAACAACAGATATTCATCTTTAGTACCTTTTTTCATTTCTGTGAAATTAACAGTTTTCATTTAATTATTTGATCCTGTATTTAGTAAAGATAATTGAGTAATTTTATTATCACCCAATTCATCAATTGGTTTTACCGGATAGTCACCAGTAAAGTAATGATCTGTTAATTGTGGATAGTTATTATTTCTTTTATCAAAACCAATAGCTCTATACAAACCCTCTAGAGATAAAAAATTTAAAGATTTAGCCCCAATATAATTACAAATTTCATTATTATTTTTGTTAGCAGCTAACAATTCTTTTTTTGTAGGTGTATCAACACCATAAAAATCTGGAAATCTAATTTCGGGACAGGCAATTTTTACATGGACTTCTTTAGCACCAGAGTCATATAACATTTTAATTATCTTATGAGATGTAGTACCCCTCACAAGAGAGTCGTCAATTAATAATATTTTTTTACCTTTAATTGTTGAATGATTAGCATTAAGCTTCAATTTTACCCCCAAACTTCTTATTTTTTGACTTGGCTCTATGAAGGTTCTTCCCACATAATGATTTCTAATAAGGCCTAATTCAAATTTCATTCCAAGATGTTGCGCAAAGCCAAGGGCAGCTGCATTTCCAGAATCTGGTACAGGGACAACTATATCAGCATCAAGATTATTTTCTTTTGCAAGTTCAATACCAAGGTTTTTACGGTGTTCGTAAGCACTTTTACCATCTAATATACTATCAGGTCTTGAAAAATAGATATATTCAAAAACACAAGGTCTTAATTTTTGTGGTGGGAATGGTTTAATACTTTTTAATACATCATCCTGTATTAAAACAATCTCTCCATTTTCAACTTCTCTAATAAATTTAGCACCAATAATATCTAAAGCGCATGTTTCTGAAGCTAGAACATAACTATTGTTTAATTTGCCAATGACTAAAGGTCTTATACCATAAGGATCTCTCACTCCAATCAAAGAAGTTTGAGTTAACATTACAAGTGCGTAACCTCCTTGAATTTGAAAAATAGCTTCTACAATTTTATCGATAGTTTTTTTTCTTTTTGATTTAGCAATTAATTGAACAATAGTTTCAGTATCTGAAGTAGTGTAAAATATAGCTCCCTCTTCTACCAACTTATTTCTTAATACAATAGAATTGGTTAAATTACCATTATGAGCAACACCAATACCTCCAGCATTAGTATCAGCAAAAAAGGGCTGAATGTTTCTTAGAGTATTGTCCCCTGTAGTGCTATATCTATTATGACCAATTGCATAACTTCCTTTTAATTTTTTTAAAACTTTTTCTTTATTAAAATTATCACCAACTAAACCAAATCTTTTCTCAGAAAAATAATGATTTCCATCAAAAGTAACAATTCCACATCCTTCTTGCCCTCTATGTTGAAGAGCATGAAGCCCCAACGCTGTAAGGGCTGAAGCATCTTCGGCATTACTAATGCCAAATACTCCACACTCTTCTTTTATTTTTGGATTAAAGTTCTTCAATTTTTTCTTTAGATTCTTGATATGTTTTTTCATCTGGAAATTCTTTTAATAAATAATTACTACCTTTTTTTAAATATGGAAAGATGTATGATTTATTAGAGTTTATCGGCCATTTATCATGATTATAAATAATATGTATTCCTGAAAAAATACTAACTGCAATAATATAAGATCTAACGAATCCAAAAAATAGACCAAATATAGTATCTAGACTGCCTAGACCAGTGTATCTAACTGCCTTGCTTATTCCTTTATTAACAAGAAGCACTAGAAAAATTACAATTATAAAAATGCTTAGACCAAGACCAATATCTAAGACATACTCATTATCAATGATACCTTTTACGTATGGTTTAACTCTTGGAAAAATAATTAAAGTTATAATATATGCTAGTAACCATTTAGCCATTGCTAGAAGGCTCAAAACAAATCCCTTGTTATAACATTTTATTAAAGACATAATTGTTATGATTAAATAGATTAAGTCTATAATTGATATTAAATCATAGAATTCTTTTAAAATTTCCATTCAGTTATTATTTTTCAAAGGGTTTAAAAAATAAAATTAGCGATGGTAATAAGGTAAGAACGGAAATCATTGCTAGTAACATTGCAATACCTGTGAAAATACCGAAATAGATTGTAGGAATAAATTTAGATAATATTAATATAGAAAATCCAAATACGATCGTTATGGATGTATTCAAAATTGCTTTACCAACTGTTGAATGACATATCTCAATTGTTTTATTATAATCATTGTAATTATTAAACTCCTCTTTAAATCTATAAATATAGTGAATGCTATTATCAACTGCTATACCTATGGTTATGGCAGCTATAGTAATTGTCATCATGTCTAATGGAATATTTAATAAACCAATGATGCCCAAAATAAAAAAGGCCGCAATAAAGTTTGGAACAACACCTATCAAAGATAATTTAATATTTTTAAATAAGATAACAAACATTGAAAATATTCCAATCATAACAAGACCCAAAGTTAAGATTTGTGATTTAAATAAGCTTTGGAGTAAATTATTAAAAAGAATTAAAACTCCAGCAAGCTTAAATTCTTTTTCTTCTAATCCTAGCTTGTTTTTAAGATCATAATTAATTTTCTTAATTAAATCATTTCTTCTTAAATTTTCTTGAGAGTCTATAATTCTTAAATTTATTCTTGCCTCATTATCTTTAATTGAAATATAGGGATCTATTATTTCTGTTTTAATTTTTTCAGGAATTTTTGAATATAAAACTCCCATCTCTAAAGTACCTAGGGGTTTGTTATTATTTAATAAAGTCGCAACATCAATTATGGAAGAAAAAGAAATAACTTTACCGATTTCTGGAAGACTATCTAAATAATTATGTACTGTTGCAATTTTATTAATTTTATCTTTTGTAAACCAGTATTTTTCATTATTTTCATTATCACTATCATCTTCCCAATCTTCAAATTCATCATCATCATTATTAGCATCTTTTTTAGGAAATTTTAAAATAACTTCTAAAGGTGTAGTTCCACCCAATTTTTCATCTATAAGTTTCATTCCCTTATATATTTCTGTTTTTTTACTAAAATAGTTAATAAAACTATTTTCCACCTCCAGACGACTGATACCAATTATACTTAATAAGATTATAATGCCAGATACAGTAAAAATTATTTTTTGATTTTTTTGAGAAGCTTTTGAGAAAAAAGATGTAATTTTAGAGTCTTTGTATTCATTTAAAGATATATTTTCAATTGGTACAAAATTAATCAGGGTAGGGAGTAAAGTAAACGTGATAATAAATGAAGTTATTAAACCTAAAGTCATCATCCACCCAAAATCAATGATTGGTTTAATTTCACTAAAAATTAATGAAAGAAAAGCAATTATAGTCGTTAACACTGTATATAATATTGGCCAGAACATTCTACTTGTAGTTAAAATAATTAATTCAAAAATATTTTTTTCTGGAAAGTTTATTCGGAATTGTAGAAATCTTGTACTCATATGAATATTCATTGCCATAGTCAAAATAAGCATTAGAGCAATAAAATTTGAAGATATTACAGTCACTTTCCATCCTAATAAACCTAGCAACCCTGTCATTATTACAACAGAAAAAAAACAACTGCTAATTGGAACTAAAATCCAAATTAATTTCCTAAAAACATACCATAAAGTAAAAATAATGAACAAAAGAACTCCTAATCCAAAAACAATAATGTCGCTTTTGATAAATGTCATCATATCATCTGCAATCATAGGTATTCCTCCCAAATGTATTTTTCCGGCATCTTCATAACTCTTTATAACATCTCTAATCTCAAGAATATTTTTATGATTTTGTTTTTTTATTTCATCTTTGTAATTTTCAATTTCTGTTTTTGATTTATTTTCAATATCGTCTAACGTTGTATTTTTTTTTAAATAAACGATTATTCCACTAGTTTTTCCGTCTTCACTAATTACAAAATTTCTAAATACTGGACTACTTATTATTTCTTTAAATCCTCTTTCTTTATCAACATCTTCATCTTTTAGTGTTTTAAATTTTTCTAATCTTTCTTGTAGTGGAGCTTCAGAATTATTTAATAGAGGGATATCTAATAAAGTGACTACACTATGAACCCAATCTAAACTTTGTATTTTATATTTGATACTTAAAAGGTTATTGATCGATGTATCAGTAACCATTCCTTCTTTGGGTGTATAAGTTAAAATTAAAAATTCTTTAGAACCATATCTTTCTGATATTTCTTTTAGATATATTAGGTCAGGATCACCTTCGATTAGCAAAGTTTCAGAGGATGCATCTAATCTAAAATCTTTTGAAAAATACCCAAAGCTAATTAATACAAATAATAATAAAGCAAATATAGATTTAGGATTTTTTAAAACTATATTTTGATAAAATTGGGTAAACATTTAACCCTTTTATATTGGAATTTAGTTATTTTGTAGATCTTTAAATTTAGTAAACATTTCCTCAAATTCTAAGGTAATGTTACCCGTTGGACCATGTCTTTGTTTGCTAATAATAAGCTCTGCTAGATGTGACACTTCATTCATTTTCGCTTGCCATTCAGCATGTTCAACAGTAGCACCCCTTGGTTCTTTATTTTTGAGGTAATATGATTCCCTATATACAAACATTACTACATCAGCATCTTGTTCAATAGAACCAGATTCCCTGAGATCAGATAGTAGTGGTTTTTTGTCATCTCTAGATTCTACAGCTCTTGACAGTTGTGAGAGAGCCACAACAGGAATTGAGAGTTCTTTTGCTATAGCTTTAAGCCCTTGTGTTATTTCAGATATCTCTTGGACTCTTCCATCTTTATTATTATATGAACCTTTCATCAATTGAATATAATCTACAACAATCATATCTAATCCAAATAATCTTTTAATACGTCTAGCTCTGTTACTTAATGCAGCTACGCTTATCGCAGGTGTTTCATCAATGTACAATGGTAGTTCCGAAATATTTTTTGAAGTTTCTATAAATTTATCAAATTGATCATCAGAAATTTTTCCTCGACGAATATCATTTGATTTAATTCTTGATTGTTCTGCTAAAATTCTTGTTGATAATTGTTCAGATGACATTTCTAATGAAAAGAAAGCTATTGATGATTTTCTTCCACTATCTTGTAATTTTTGTGCAGCATTAAATGCGATATTTGTTGCTAATGCAGTTTTACCCATTCCTGGTCTTCCAGCTACAATTATTAGATCAGATTGATGAAGCCCACCAAGTCTATCATCCAAATCTCTCAAACCTGTTGGTACTCCAACAATACCTTCTTCATTTTTGTAGGCTGCTGAGGCCATTTCAATTGTTTGTTTCATTGCATCATCAAATTTGATTAAAGATGAATTGAATGAACCTTTTTCGGCAAGATCAAATAATAATCTTTCAGAATTTTCAATAATATTTTGACCACTTACATTTAAATCATTTAATTTTGCAGTATCAATAGTTTGTTCAGAAATTTTAATAAGCTCTCTTCTAACAAACATATCATAAATTATTTTTGAATATTCTGTGGCTTGTCTTGTTGATGTAGAAAATTTTGTTATTTTAACTAAATACTCGGGAACATTTAGATCATCATTTTCATCTTCAAAATAATTCTTTAAAGTTATTGGATTAGCTAACATTCCCTTATAAATAAGACTTTCAACTGCATTAAAAATCTTCTGATGCATGGGATCATAAAAATTTTGACTAGTAACAATTGTATTTATTTCATCAAAAATTTCGTTGGTGACAAGTATTGTTCCGATTACCGCTTGTTCAGCTTCAATGTTATTTGGCAATTCTTTAAATTGATCTTTTACAATACTTAAATTATTTTCCATTTTCTCAAATTATAATAAAAAATAATTTTAAAAATTTAAAAAAAATGCTGGGGAAAAGATTGTATAATTATTGAATTGTTTCTGCAGAGGAAACATCTATATTTATTTCTGCATCAACTTCTGAGTGTAAAGAAATTTTTACTTTAAATTTTCCAATAGATTTAATATCTTTAATTGGTTGTATCATTGAGGGTTTTATCTCAATTTTTTCAGCATCTAGGATTAGTTTAGATATTTCAGTAGGTTTTACAGAGCCATACAATTCATTATTTTCTGTGCTTAGTTTTTTGATATTAAAAACTTTTTTATTAATTTTCTCAGCTATTACTTTAGCTTCTTGTTTTCTCTCATTATCTTTTTTGGAAAGTTCAATTTTAATCTTTTCTACTTTGGAAACATTATCTTTTGAAGCATATAATGCTTTCTTATTTGCAATTAAAAAATTTCTAGCAAAACCTCTTTTTACATCGATAATTTCACCGATTGATCCAATTTTTTTTATATTTTCTAATAAAATAACTTTCATTATAGTAATGCTAGGTTTCTAGCTCTTTTTATTGATAAGGACAATTCTCTTTGTTTTTTTTGGCTAACATTCGTTACTCTTGATGGAAGAATTTTTCCATTTTCAGAAACATATCTTTTTAAGAGTTTAATATTTTTGTAATCTATTTTGGGAGCACCTTTTACTGAAAGTGGGCAACTTTTTTTAAATTTATATTTATTTGGTTGAAAAATACTTAGTTTTGCAAAGTTACTTTGTTTACTTTTTTTATTTCCACTTTGTCTTTTTGGCATAATTAGTTTTTAATACTTTCCTTTTTTTCTATATGTTCTTTTTTAGAAAAATAATTAGTTTCAAGATCAAACTCTTTTACTTTGACAGTTAAGTATCTTAATAATTTTTTATCAATAGCTTCATTTTTCTCCAGTTCACTAATTACATTTCCACTTCCTTTAATTTTAAAGTGAATATAGCTACCTTTTTTATTTTTTTTGATAAGATGAGAAAGATTTAATAGACCCCAATTTTCAGTCTTAACTATTTCTCCGTCATTTTTTTCAACAATTTTAGAATATTTTTCAGTCAGTAGTTTTATATCGCTAGGAGAAGCATCTTGTCTTGCTATAATTGTATGTTCGTATAAATTCATTTAAGTTCTTTAATAAAAAATGAGGATATACTATTATAAATCTTCAATATCAATAGCAAAAAGGATAATAAAATAGGTTTTTTTCAGATGTTTTCAGTTATTTTTCCAGGTCAAGGTTCCCAACTAGTTGGTATGGGTAAAGAGTTTTTTGATAAATATGATTTAGTAAAAAATTTATTTAAAGAAGCCGATTCTGCTCTAGGAGTTAATCTATCGAAAATTATTTTAGAAGGCCCAAAAAAAGAATTAGATTTAACTGTTAATACACAACCTGCAATTTTTTTAATAAGTTGCTGTATATTTAAAGTTATAAATGAAAAATTTAATATTGATTTAAAAAAAGCAAAATATTTTGCAGGACATTCTTTGGGAGAATATTCTGCATTATCATCTGCGGGTTACTTAAATTTTTCTGATACCATTAAACTTCTTAGGATTCGCGGTGAAGCAATGCAAAATGCAGTACCAAGTGGAGAGGGAGGAATGCTTGCAGTACTTGGATCAAAAGTTGAATTAATTGAAAAAATTTTAAATGAAAATTCTAATAATTTTTTTGCTCAAATTGCGAATGATAATTCTGAAGGTCAAATTGTACTTAGTGGAAAAAATAATGATTTAGATAAGCTAATTGAAATTTTAAAATCGAATAAAATTAAAAATATTAAATTACCGGTCAGTGCACCGTTTCATTGTCAATTAATGAATAAAGCAACTCAGATTATGAAAGTCGAAATTGAAAAAACAGATTTTAAAGACGCAAGCAATACTCTTATTTCTAATGTGACAGCTAAAGAAATTTCAGATAAGGATGAATTAAAAAAACTGTTAATTCAACAAATAGAAAACAGAGTTAGATGGCGAGAAAGTGTAATATATATGATTAATACGGGTGTTAAACATTTTATTGAAATAGGACCTGGTAAAGTCCTTTCTGGATTAATAAAAAGAATAAATAAAGATCTTAAAATTGATACAATTAACAATGAGAGTGATATAAAAGATTTAAAAATATGAGCAATTTACAAAATAAAAATATTATTGTTACAGGTGCTTCAGGCGGAATAGGTAACTCTATTGTAAAAAAACTTTATGAAAATGGTGCAAATATTTTAGCTTCAGGCACAAAAATTGAAAAATTAGAAGAACTTAAATCAAAATTTGAAAAAGTGAAATTATTAAAGTTTGATATTTCACAAGTAGAAAAGATTGAAGAATTTATTGAGAATGCCACTAAAGAACTTGGAGGAAGTTTGGACTGTATAATTAATAATGCAGGAATTACCAAAGATAATTTAGCCATTAGGATGAATTTAGAGGAGTGGAAAAAAGTTCTAGATATAAATTTAACATCAACTTTTTTAATCAGCAAGTTTGCGATTAAGAAAATGTTAAAAAATAAATCTGGAAAGATTATTAATATTACTTCTGTAGTTGGACATACAGGCAATGTTGGACAAGCAAATTATACAGCATCTAAGGCAGGCATTATAGCCATGTCAAAAAGCCTAGCTATAGAATACGCAAAGAAAAATGTTAATATCAATTGTATTTCACCTGGTTTTATTAAAACAGCTATGACAGATAAAATTGATGATAAATTTAAAGAAGCAATCATTTCAAAGATACCTTCGGGCCGATTAGGAGAGCCAGAAGATATAGCAAATGCAGTCCTTTTTTTAGCCTCTAATCAATCAGATTATATTAATGGTGAAACATTGCATGTTAATGGTGGTATGTATATGGCTTGACAAAAAATGTTTTTAAACTAATAAGAATTAAATAACAAAGGATCAATATGTCAGAAGATGTTTCAAGTAAAGTAAAGAAAATAGTAGCAGATCACTTAGGAATAGAAGAAGCCAAAGTAACTGAGGAGTCAAGTTTTATTGATGACTTGGGTGCGGACAGTTTAGATACTGTTGAGTTAGTTATGGCATTTGAAGAGGAATTTGGTTCTGAAATTTCTGACAGTGAAGCTGAAAAAATTTTAACAGTTGGAGATGCTGTTAAATTTATTGAAGGAAAAGCGAATTAATATTTAAATGCCCACAGCTAATGATGGGGTAATGATTATTTTATCCTCTCCATCTGGAGCAGGAAAAACAACTCTTGTGCGCATGTTATCACAACAACCAAACTTCGAAATTTCTGTATCACATACAACAAGGCAACCAAGAAAAAATGAAATACAAAATAAAGATTATTACTTTGTAAATGAAATTGAATTTAAAAGACTGATCAAGAATGAGGAATTTTTAGAATACGCAAAAGTTTTTAATAATCTTTACGGCACGACAAGAACTCCTGTTATCGATAAACTTAACAAAGGTAAAAATGTATTATTCGATATTGATTGGCAGGGCGCTGATCAAATAAAAAATAAAAAATTAGATTACAAGTTAATAACCTTCTATATCTTGCCACCAAGTAAAAATGTTTTGTTTGAAAGATTATCAGATAGACACATGGATGATAAATCACTCGTTGAGGAGCGAATGAATCAATTTAGTAGAGATGTTTTACACTGGATTAATTATGATTATGTTGTCATTAATGACGAGTTAAATAATTGTTTTAAAAAAATTTCTAATTTAATTGATGCTGAAATCAACAATGGATCAAAAGATTATGATATTGAATTTATTAGAAAACATGTCGAAAAATTAACTTTTTAAATCTTCATAAAATTGCGTTAAATTATAGTAGGTATCTATATCTAAATTTTGTGGTCTTAAATCTAAACTTAAGTTTAATCTTCTTTTTATATCTTCATTTCCCTTAAATATTTGATTGAATGGTCTTTTAATCATTTTTCTTCTATGATTAAAAAATACTCTTGTTATTTGCTCAAGGTTTTTCGGATTTTTAAAATTTACAAACTTTTTTTTTGGCTTAAAAAATAATAATGTACTTTGAATTTTTGGTTTTGGTGAAAAACTTGAAGGTTGAATGTCACAGATTTTTGTTATTTCAAGTTTCCAATTAGCTAATATTGTTAATCTTCCATAATTTGAAGTATTAAATTTTGCTATAATTCTATCAGCTACTTCTTTCTGAAACATTAATGATAAACTTTCAAACCAAAAATCATCTTTATTAAGATTAAGTATCCATTTAGATAAAATTTCAGTGGAAATATTATATGGTAAATTTCCAAATACTATTAATTTCTCTTTGGATAGTTTTTTTTCATCAAATTTTAATACATCTTCATTTATTATTATTAATCTATTTTTATATTGTGTATTTAATAACTCTGAAAGATCTTTGTCTTTTTCTATTACAAAAAATTCTTTTGGTTTCATTTTTAAAATTGAAGATGTCAAGTTCCCTGTGCCAGGACCAATTTCAAGAATACTTTTGTCTTCAATATCTGCTGTATCAATAATTTTATTTATGATATTTTTATCTATCAAAAAGTTTTGACCTAAACTTTTTTTAGCTTTTATCACTTGATTTTTTCTAAAAAATTTATTGCATTTAAAAGACTATGAGGATTTGATAAATTTTTTCCTAACATATTTTGATTTGGTCCGTGATCTGGTGATATTCTGAGAAAAGGTAAACCCAAAGTAATGTTTATTGCATCGTATTCAAATAACGTTTTCATTGGAGCAAGTACTTGATCATGATACATCCCAACAATTACATCAAATCTAGATCTATTTTTTTTTAAAAAAATAGTATCTGCAGCATATGGACCAAATATTTTTAAACCATGTTTGTTTAAATTTTTTACTGCAGGCAAAACTATTTTTTCATCTTCATTAAATTTTTTAATACTTTCACAATGAGGATTTAAACCTGTTACAGCTATTTTAGGTTTAAAACCAAAAAACTTAGAATAAAAATCATTTATTAGAATAATTTTTTCAGAAATTAATGATTTATTTAATCTTTTAGAAATAGCATTAATGGGCAAGTGTGTTGTTATTGGTGATACAGACAATTTCTTATTAAATATAAGCATCGTAAATTTTTTTTTATTAGTTTTTTTTGCTAGATATTCAGTTACTCCTAAATATTTTTTTCCTAAAAAATTTTTTTTAGAAATTGGCCCATTAATTAATCTATTGGTAATTCCTTTCTTGA
Organism: uncultured Pelagibacteraceae bacterium; assembly: GCA_902594245.1. GTDB lineage: Bacteria > Pseudomonadota > Alphaproteobacteria > Pelagibacterales > Pelagibacteraceae > Pelagibacter. The sequence continues at coordinate 18,742 of CACJLM010000001.1, forward strand.
GAAGAGTTAAAGCTATATTGAAACAATTATCTATATATCTATTTGATTTATTTGTAATTTTCTCAAATGCTTTTTTTTGATTAAAATTAATATTTATTAGGTTAATAGATTTATTATCAAGTTTATATTCCTTTATTTTTTTTTCATTTATTATTCTTATTTTTTTTTTAAATTTTAACTTTTTCATTTGCAAGTTTAATAAATTAAGAGAAGCTATTAAAATTAGAGGATTTTTTACCTTTTTTGTTTTATAGATTTTAAATAATATTTCTAGAAAAATACTATTAGGTTCTCCAGCTACTATCAAAATTGGTTTAAAGCTCATTAATTTTAAAATCTTTCTTAATTTTGTTAAAAAATAAATTCGAATATTGATTTAATTGTTCATTAGTTTTTAATTTTATTATTTTTTTTATTTCTTCATCAAGATTGATATTTTTTTCTGTTTCTCTAGTTTCGCTAATTTTTAAAATAAGAAATCCGCTTGGTATTCTTATTGGTTTTGTATAATCATTTATTTCAGTATTTAAAATCTCATTCAGTATTTCCTTATTAATTGAATTTTCACTTATCCACCCCAATCTACCTCCTACATCTACCGTTTCAGATATACTGAAAATCAATGCAGAATTTTCAAAACCTTTTTCATCTATTGATTGTGTAATTTTCTTAAGTTTTTCATCAAAGTTTTCTTCAATATTTAAATTAAAAACTATTTCAGATAAAAGATATTCTTTTTGAGTATTTTTTTCTAAGATATTTTTTTTAATTTCATCTAAATTAATTTTAATGCTTTTAAAGTACATATCATATATGATTTGATTCCAAAAAGATTCAATTGCAATTCTTTTTTTTAACATCGGAATATCAATATCAAATTGTAATAAATAATCTTTTAATTCATTAATATTACTTACGCCTAAATTTGAATAATTCAAAATTAAAATTCTTTCGAAATCCGAATTGTCTAATTCTACTTTTTTAACCATTTTTTCTATAGTTATTTCTTTGATTTTATTTCTAATCAATGAATTTTTTGAAATTTCAATTTTTTTTTCATTCTCAAGATCTTTGAATGTGGGATTTACAGAATTAAGATAATTCATTTCATTTTGAATATCTATAGAAGTTATTATTTTATTATTTACTTTAAAAAGTATCTTATTTTCAATTGCATTAATTTCATTTAAAAAAAATAATATACCAAGAATTATGATTACTATTTTAGTTTTCATAACTTGCAAATCTTCATTATTGGTCTATTTTTTGTTCAAAGCTTGTAATTGGACTCAACGTAATTGAGAATAGTAGATTTTCTGAAGGTTTTAAATCTCTATCTTCATAATAAGTTTTATTATATTCTATTCCTGCAACTAAACAGTCATTCTTGTATTCATATATAAAATTATAATATTCTGTTAAATCAATTTTTCTATTTCTCCTAGTATTAAAAGATAAATAGTTTTGATCATTAAATCTAAAAGTTGTTGTATTTTCCATTGAGTTTGTGTTACCTAAATCACCCTTTTCCTCTAAAAAATTAAATGTGGTTTTGAAATTTTTGTAGTCAAATGAAGCATTTAATGAATTATACATCAAATTGTTTAAGTCATTATCTAAAATGAAATCATAAGATAATTGAATATTTTCTAAGTAATTATTTGAAATTTTTCCAAAAAAATTCGAATTTTTATTGTTTATACCACTTGTGCTTGGAATAAACGATTCTTGTTTGTCTCTGTAAACAGTTGCAATTTTTGCTTCAAAATATCTATTAATGTCAGAAATATTTGTTTTTTTATATTCAATACCTAACGTTAAAGATTTACCTTCTTCAAAAGAGTCATCCAAGCCCAATCTGTTAGCATCAAAGATACCATCCACATTAATTGATCTGTCACTTGAAGAATAATCCTTCATATCACCTGGATTAAAACGGATCGAAGCTTTTGGTGTCAAATAATTTGTACTTTTTTCGCTTTGATTAACAAGTGGGAGGCTGCTATTCATCTCAATTAAACTCATTAATTCCATTTGTGGACTTGATTTGTATTTACTATCATTTTTTGCAACCGTATTTAAATTTTTGAAATATAGATTATATTCACTTTTAAAACCGTTATTTGAGATGTAATCCAAGCTATTATAATTTATATCATTAGTAACTACAGTTCTTAAATTATTAGTATCATTTAGTTCATTACTTCCATTTGAGCTAAAATTAATAGAGCCTTTTTCGTAACTAGTTAATATTTCTTTTTCAAAATTATAATAAGGTAAAATAAATTGATATCTGTCAGAACTTGGAAGAGTTAAGTTTTCAAATGACTGGAACCCTGTAGTAAAACTGAAATTGTCATTATTAAGAATTAATTTAGCCTCAGATTCAAGCGAATTATAATCTGTTGGAGTTACATCACTTTTAAATATATTTCCGTCAAAAACTTTTAAATAAGTATCATTTGAAACTTTTTTAATTGATATAAACAAATCACTATTAGTAAAATTTTCCCAAGCTAAATCTGCTTCAAAATTTGCAAATAAGTGGCTTATACTGTTTCTTTTAGTAGATAATGATGATTTATATCCATCAGTATGTCCTAAATCTATTATTAAAGATGAATTTTTATTTTTTTGCCTGTACTCATTTTGAAACATTTTTACATTACTATCAAAAATAGTTGGTCTTAAAGTATAATCTTTATTATCCGAAATTACATGATAGTAGGGTAAAGAAACAGATGAACCAAGAATTGAAGAATTATTAAGTCTTGGTTTTAACAAACCAGATTGTCTTTTAACAGTTGGATCAGGATGAAAAAATTTTGGGAAGTATAGGACAGGTATATTATAAATTTTTAGAATTGCCCCATCATAGATTAATTGTTTCTTATTTTTATCATGAGTAATTTTTTTTGCAGTTATTATCCAGGGTGGACAATTGTCATCTTTTTTACAACTTGTAAAAACACCTTTTTTAATTTTGGTAATATTATTATCACTTATCGCTGAAACTCCTTTTAAACGTGGATCATTATCTAGATTATTAAATATATCTTTTCTAAGATTTACTTCTATATTTTTAGCAATATAACTTTTGTCCTTAAGATTAAATATCGCACTTTCAAAATAAACTTTATCATTTAAAGGCTGATTATAATTTGATGTTACAAGAATATCTTTACCTTTTAATAGTTCGTTATTTATATCAAAATTAAATTTTTTCAGATTATAAAGTGTTTGATTTTCATTATCGATGATGCTTGTTTTAGAATTTGAATTTAAGATTTTTTCATTTCTTAAAAAGATAAAATCTTTTGAATTAATGGTAAATCTTGAGTTAATTTCACCTATTGTATTTCCTTTTGTATAAATAATTTCTTCTTTTTTATTATAATTAATTTCTTCTGACGAAATTTTATAGTCATTTTTGTTATCAATGATAATTACATTTCCATTTGCTACTAAAGAATTTTGTATTTTATCATAAACAAAATTATCTGCGTCAATTATTAAACCATCGTTCGTTGTAATTTTACCTCTTTTTGATCCAACTATTTTATTTCCATTTTCTAAAATATTTATTTCAGATATATTAAAATTAAATTGTTCATCTGCTGATACAGAAAAAATCAAAAATAATGATAATAAATAAAATGAGACTATAGACAAAAATTTATTTATCATTGAACTTTCTTATCATTATAGAGTTAATTAAAGCCAGTAATATCAGAGGTATTATTACTGAACTAATAAAGTTTATTTTCTCAGTTTCGCCCAGGACTCTAAAAAAATTAAAAAAATAATAAATTATAACTGAAAAAAAAAGACCTATAGATATTTTAACAATTGAGCTTTTAAATTGTTTTGTATTCATCATAATAATACTTGAAAAAATGGTCATAAGTACAAGGTACAAAGGAAAAGTAATAATTTTTATAATTTGAATATCTATCTCTACAAGTGAATAATTTAGAGATTTATAATTTTTTCTTAATTCAATTAACTCTAAAAAAGAAAGAGAGGATAAATTTGAAAATAAATTTTGAATAACTTTATAACTAAAGTTAGTTTTAAATCTATAATTTTCAATTCTTTTTTTTTCATTGTTTTCATAAATTTCAGCATTATGTATCAACCACTCACTGTTAGTCACATCAATTTTTGAGCTGACGATATTTTTTACAATTTCAAAATCCTCATTGAATACTGAAATGTAAGAGTTTATTAATTGGTTTTGCTCAATCTTTACAGCATTAATTATAAGCGTCTCTTTATCAACAATATCTTTAATCCATAAACCATTTTTTGTAATAACAGCAAGATATTTATCATCTTCGGTATAATTACTTTTAAGATCCAAATAAAAATTTTTTAGGTTAGATGACAAATTATAAAAAAGTGTGATTATTAATACACCTAATATAAAACTTACCGTACTGGCTATCAAAAGTATTTTGGAATTTTTAAGTCCAGAATATTTAAATACACTTAACTCATCATTATTAAAAAGAGTTATAAAAAATAATTGAGTAGAAATTAAAAAAATAAATGGAAACATTTCAAATATTAATGTCGGTGAATTCAAAAGTGATAGATATATTGGAAAAAAAGAGTTTACATCTGTATCTTTAAAAAAATCTAATTCAGTTAACAAATTTAAAATGAATATCAAACTTAGTATTATTGCAGAAACATAAAAAAAAGAATTTAGAAAAGTAAGACTTAAAAATTTAATATATGTTCTCATTCTTCTCCTTGAAAGGATTTAAATTCATAAAAAATATCGTATAAAATAAAAAGATCATCATTATTGGAATAATGAAAATATTTATATTTTCAAATAAATCTTTTTCGATAAATCTAAGTGTCATTTCTGAAAAAATTATTGCAGTTATACCTAATAAAAAAACTGAAATTCTGTAATTCAGATAATTTACATTTTCTTTTGATTTCAAAATCAAAAATAAAATTGTTAACATTAAAACTGGCAAATAAAAGGGTATAATGAATCTTTTATAAAGTTCTTTAATTATATTGCTTAGATTTTGAATTTGACAGTTTTCTATGATTATATCTTTAGTATTTATATTTAAAAATTTCAAATTATTTAATCGCATTACACACTTGATTAGTTTTGTAGTAGAAACTTCTTGAGTTTTAATATAGGTAATAGCATTCGACTCTAAATTTTGTAAGTTAAAATCAGATTTTGAAAATTTAAAGTTAGTTATCTTGTTATTGACAACATTAATTGTTTCTCCTTCATATAGAGTCAAAAATTGAATATTATTTTTTTTTATGAAGTTACCTTTCTTTGCATAAGTAATTTGAAAATTATTTTTATTTCTTTTTTCCTCTTTTTTCAGATATATATTTTTTAGATTTCCCTCATCATCTTTTTCATCGCTGTATATTGTGATACCTTTAATTGTATCATTAAACTTTTTTTGTTTTATAAAACTTTCAACAAAATCAACTGAGGAAGTTCTAAGAAAGGATCTAGCTAAATCTTGTGTCTTTGGTACAACAAAACCAGCTAGAATAATTTGAGCTAAAACTAATATTATAGAAAACTTAAGTAAAAAATTTATTACTTGAATTTTTTTTACTCCAAAATTCCAAAAAATCATTAATTCATTATTGAGTTCATATTTAGAGATCACATAAAAAAAACTAAAAAAGAATACAAAAGGCAATACTTTAGTAATAATTTTGGGAAAATTTAGTAATGAATAATTAATATATACAAGATAATCTCGACCATCTTCTATCATGATATCTAAGAAATTTACTGCCTGAAATACCCAAATGATTAAACTCGAGCAAAATAGTGTAATGAAAAAAAAGGTTAAACAATCAAATAATAGTTTTCTAAATAATATTTTTTTCATTGAAATCTAACAAAATTGCACTTATATATTTTCAACTAATAGTTTACAATTAATATACAACCTAAAGTACATATTTATAAAAAATGTCAATAAAAATAAGCATAAAAAAGAGCTTTAGTCCTAAACTTGTCAAAAATTATGTTCTTTTTTGTGACGAAAATTTCAAAATTAATGGTCTAAACAATCTTCCTCTTAAAAGTCAAGCTACTGACATCAATAAAGCAATTAATACAGATAAATCAGATAAAAAAAATTTTTTGATATTTAATATTAGCTCAATTCAAAAAATAATTTTGATAAAAATTAAAAAAAAATACTCCTCTGTAGATAATGAGAAAATTGGGGGAAGATTTTTTAATTTTATTAAAAATAATACAATTTTTGATTTAACCTTTTATAATAACAATATTGAGGCAACATCACCAAAAAATATTAATTTTTTGGATGAATTTTTACATGGAGCTCAACTTAAATCATATATTTTTAAAAAATATAAATCAAAAAAAGACAAAGAAATTTTTTATTTTAATATTTCTAGTGATAATAAATCTATAAATTATAATAAGACCAAAAGATTTAATTCTTTAATTGAAGGAACTAATTTAACTAAAGATTTAGTATCAGAACCAGGAAATATTTTACATCCTGATGAATATGCAAAAAGATTAAAACAATTAAAAAAATTTGGTTTAAAAGTCGTTATTTATGATGAAAAAAAACTCAAGAAATTAGGAATGAATGCTTTGTTGGGAGTGGGTCAGGGAAGTATCAGAGGGTCATATCTAGTTACACTACAATGGAATGGCTTGAATGCAAAAAATAAACCTTTGGCTTTTGTAGGAAAAGGTGTTTGTTTTGATACGGGAGGTATTTCTCTTAAACCTGCAAAATTCATGGAGGATATGACATATGATATGGCTGGTTCAGCAGTTGTTGTAGGTTTGATGAAAAATTTAGCTTTAAGAAAAGCAAAAATTAATGCAGTAGGTGTTGTTGGACTTGTCGAAAACATGCCTGGAGGGAATGCTCAAAGACCTGGTGATATAGTAAAGTCTTATAGTGGAAAAACTATTGAAGTTTTAAATACCGATGCAGAAGGAAGATTAGTTTTAGCTGATGCTTTATCATTTACAGAAAAAAAATTTAAACCTCGTATGATTGTTGATTTAGCTACTTTGACTGGAGCAATCATTGTTTCATTAGGATCGGAATATGCTGGTCTTTTTTCAAACAATGATAATTTATCTGAACAAATATATGAGTCTGGTTTAAAAGTTGATGAAAAAGTTTGGAGAATGCCACTTCATAAAAATTATGACAAACTTATGGATTCAAAAAATGCTGATATGCAGAACATAAATTATATAGGCGGTGCAGGATCAACAACAGCTGCTCAATTTTTACAAAGATTCATTTTAAACAAAACTCCATGGGCTCATCTGGACATAGCTGGGATGGCTTTTTCTAAATATGGTGGAGCATTGAATTCTTGGGGTGCAACAGGTTTTGGAGTGAGATTATTAAACAAATTAATAGAGGATTATTATGAGCAATAGAGAACAAACCTTGTCTATTATAAAACCAGATGCGGTAGAGAGAAATTTAGATAATGAGATAAAAGAAATCTTTAAAAGCAATGGTTTTAAAATTATTAATGAAAAAAAAATTAAAATTGAAAAATCAGAAGCTGAACAATTTTATAAAGTACATGAAACAAAGCCTTTCTATAATGATTTGTGTGCTTATTTATCATCTGGTCCAATTGTAGTCATGATACTGGAAAAAGAAAATAGTGTTATAGCTAATCGAGAACTTATGGGAGCAACGAACCCAAAGGATGCAGCAGAAGGAACAATAAGAAAGAAATATGGTATTTCAATTGATAAAAATTCTGTTCATGGTTCAGATAGTATTGAAAATGCAAAAATTGAAATTGATTTTTTCTTTAAAGATTAGTTAGTAATTTTCGAATAGCTTTTGGATATAGCAAATGTTCTTGCTTGAGAATTCTTTTTTGAAGGTCTTTGGCAGTGTCTTTTTTGAATATTTTTACTTTTTTTTGCAAAATTATTTTTCCAGAGTCTAGCCTTGAATTCACTAGATGGACAGTACAACCAGAATATTTTTCATTATTTTCAATTGCTCTTTTATGTGTATTTAAGCCTTTATATTTTGGTAATAAAGAAGGGTGAATATTTAAAATTTTACCTTTAAAGTTATTAATAAATTTTTTTGATAAAATTTTCATAAAGCCTGCAAGACAAATTAATTTAATTCTTTCATCATTTAAGATTTTAAGAATTTTTGTTTCGGCACTTTTTTTTTTTGAAAAATTGAAAATTTTTTTTTTGATATTATTTTTTTTTGAAAATTTTAAACCTCTTGCTTTTTTATTATCTGTAATAATTATTTTTATCAAGATAGGGGATTTTTGTGAGAATGAAAATCTAATTAAATTTTCTAAATTACTTCCAGTTCCCGAAATAAATATTGCAGTTTTAGTTTTTTTATCACCAATTGATTTTGTCATTAAGTTTAACTTTATCGGCACCATTCATTATTTTTCCTATTACATAAGGCTTATATTTTTTTGAAAAATAACTCATCACCTTGTTTAAATTTTTTGAATCTATGATCAGACAAAAACCAACACCACAATTAAAAGTTTTTAACATTTCTTTATCTGAAATATCGTGATTTTTTAGCCATTTAAATATTTTAAGAGTATTAATTTTTTTTAAATCAATAGAGGCACAAAGATTGTCTGGAATCACCCTTTTAATGTTTTCTGCGATCCCACCACCAGTTATATTTGCACATCCATTTAAAAGATTTTTATTAATTAAATTTATTATTTCGTTAACGTATATTTTAGTTGGTTTGATTAATTCATTTTTTAAAAAAAAATCTTTTTTAATTTGAATATTTTTTCTTTTAATTAAATTTCTCACTAATGAAAAACCGTTTGAGTGCAAACCACTAGATGGAACTGCTAAGATAAGGTTATTCTTTTTTATTTTTTTTTTTTTTAAAATTTTTTTTTCATCTACAATTCCAACAGCAAAACCAGCTATATCAAATTTACCTTTTTCATAAGTGCCTGGCATCTCTGCCGTTTCTCCACCAACTAATTCACAATTAGAAATTTTACATCCCTTCAATATTCCTTTCATTATTGATTTAAGTTTTTTTAAATCTATTTTATTAATAGAAATATAATCTAAAAAAAATAAGGGTTTTGCACCTTGCACAATTAAATCATTTACACTCATTGCCACTAAGTCAATTCCAATTGTATCAAATTTATTTATTTCATTCGCAATTTCTATCTTTGTTCCAACTCCATCAGTGCAAGCAACTAATTTTGGATTTTTGAGATTTTTTGGTATATCTGTAATTGATCCAAAACCACCAATATTTTTAAACTTTTTTTTGCCTTTTTTATTTGATGAATTATCTGATATGAATTTTACAAATTTATCAGCAGCTTTAATATCAACACCACTTTTTTTATATGTAAATATATTTTTATTCATTACTATAAAGTATGATTATTAAAATAAAAAAATTTTATTTAAAATTCTTATATATTTTTTTTATAATCCTATCTCTAAATATATTTTTTTTTTCCACAGAAAAAATAGAAGCAAAATCTTTTGATATTGAAAATATTGATATATCAAGACCCTTTGAAATAAATTTTAATAAAAATGAAGTCATAGATGAAGGTTTTGAAAAAGCTTTTTTTGAATTGATTTCTTTAATTGTCACATCCTTTGATAAAAAAAAAATAAAGAAGATCAAATTAAATGAAATAAAAGGTATGATCGAATCTTTTTCGATAAATGAGGAAAAGTTTATTGATGAAGTTTATTATGTTAAGTTAGGTGTATCATTCAATAAAAAAAAAATATTTAAATATTTAGAGAAAAAAAATATTTTTCCATCAATACCTAAAAAAAAAAAATTTTTATTCATTCCAGTTATAATTGATGAAAGTAAAAAAGATTTAATAGTCTTTGAAAATAATAAAGTTTTTGATAACTGGAATCTTAATTTGGAAAATAATCATCTCATAGAATATATACTTCCAACTGAAGATTTGGAGGATATCAATAAGATTAAAGAAAATTATGAAAACATAGAACAATATGATTTTAAAGAAATAATATCTAAGTATAATCTAGATGACTCAATTATAGCATTAATTTTTAAAAATGAAAAAGAAATGAGAATTTTGTCAAGAATTACTAATGGAGAAAATGTTATTTTGAAAAATCAATCTTATGAGGATAAAAGCATTTCTAGCGATTTACAAATTAATGATCTCATTGAAAATTTAAAATTGATGTATGAAGATTATTGGAAACAAGTTAACCAGATTAATACTTCGATTAAATTTCCTTTAAAAATTAAAGTTGGAAATAAAAAAAAAGATATTATTCTAAATTTTGAAAAAAATTTAAGAGATATTGATTTGATATATGATTTTTATATTACTAAGTTTGATAAAGATTATACATATTACCAAGTAATTTTTAACGGTTCACCTAATATTTTTTTAAAGATAATGGATGAAAAAAATTATATTTTCGATACGCAGAATAAAATTTGGTCCTTAGAATAGTATGAGAGATACAGATCAGCAAATTATAAAATTTAACCACGATAACAATATGTCAAAAGATGATTTCTTTGTTTCAAAAAGTAATAAACATATTTTTGATTTAATAAATACTTGGCCTCGATGGGAAAAAAATTTTTTAAATATTTGTGGAGAAAAATTTTCAGGTAAAACACATTTAATAAATATTTTTCTTAAAAAATTTCAAGGAATTAAGTTTGAAGCAAATTTACTAGATAATAAAAAACTTAAAGAAATAAAAGTTTACCAAAATATAATTTTGGAAAATTTAGATAAAAATGTCAATGAAAAATTATTTTATACTTTAATAAATATAATTGAACAGGATAATAAGTATTTGATAGTTACCTCAGATAAATTGATAGTCGATATAGAATTTAAATTAGATGATTTAAAATCAAGAGCTAAAAATTTTTTATTGCAAAATATAGAAAAACCTGATGATGACTTAATCTTTGCTCTTTTGATTAAAAACTTATCAGATCGTCAAATTTCTATACAAAAAAAATTAATTGATTACATTATAAACAGAATTAATAGATCTTATGGAAAAATATTTGAATTTATATATAAGATCGACGAAATGAGCTTAAAAAAGAAAAAATCAATTGATTTAAAAATTATTAAAGATGTTTTAGGAGAATAATTGAATAAATATAGAACTCATAATTGTAATGAATTAAGAAAAAAAGATGTGGGTAGTAAAGTTTTGCTATCTGGATGGATTAATAAAAAAAGAGATCATGGAAATCTTTTATTTATTGATTTAAGAGATAATTTTGGAATTACTCAATGTATTATTGATAAAGAAAACTCATCTTTTTCTAAATTAGAAAAAATACAGTTGGAAACAGTCATAAGAATAGAGGGGAATGTAGTAAATAGATCAACTGAAACAATAAATAAAGAAATTGATACAGGTGAAGTTGAAATCTCGATTGATAATTTTAAAGTTTTAGGCACTTGCCAAGAATTGCCAATGCCAGTTTTTAGCGATCAAGAGTATGCAGAGGAAATAAGACTGAAGTACAGATTTTTAGATCTGAGAAGAAAAAAGATACATGAAAACATTATATTAAGGTCAAAAGTTATTTCATTTATTAGAAATGAAATGAATAGACTCGGATTTTTAGAATATCAAACACCTATTTTGACATCATCAAGTCCTGAAGGCGCTAGAGATTTTTTAGTACCTAGTAGATTAAATCCTGGAAAATTTTATGCACTTCCTCAAGCTCCTCAACAATTTAAACAACTTATTATGGTCTCAGGTTTTGATAAATATTTTCAGATTGCACCTTGTTTTAGAGATGAAGATGCAAGAGCAGACAGAAGTCCTGGAGAGTTTTATCAACTTGACTTAGAAATGTCATTTGTTGAACAAGAAGATGTTTTCAATATTGTTGAAAAATTATTAGTTAATACTTTTAAAGAATTTTCAAAAAAGGAATTAATTTTTGATAAGTTTCCAAAGATTTCTTATAAGGATGCTTTATTAAAATATGGGACTGATAAGCCCGACCTAAGAAATCCACTTATAATTAATGACGTTACTGAAATTTTTTTAAGAGATGATGTGTCTTTTGATATCTTCAAAAAGCTTGTTAAATTAGGGTCTAATGTAAGATGCATAGTTACTAAAAATACCAAAAATAATCCCAGAAGTTTTTTTGATGGTATTGATAAATGGGCTAAAGACCAAGGCGCATCTGGTATGGCTTATTTTACACTTGAGAAAGAAAAATCAATTTCAGCTAAAGGACCGGTTGGAAAATTTTTTTCTGAAGACTCCTTAAAAGAATTAATGAAAAAAACTAATGCTGAAGTGGGAGATAGTATATTTTTTGCTTGTGGTAAATTAAAAGAATTACAAAGAATTACTTCTTTAGCGAGAGATAAAATCGCAAATGAACTTAAATTAATTGATGACAATTCATTTGCTTTTTGTTGGATAGTTGATTATCCGATGTTTGAAGAGGACGAACAAACTAAAAAAATTAAGTTTAGCCACAATCCTTTTTCTATGCCTCAAGGAGATATAGATAAAATAAATTTTAAAAAACCATTAGAAATTCTTGCATATCAATATGATATTGTTTGTAATGGAATTGAACTTTCATCAGGTGCTATAAGGAATCATATCCCTGAACTAATGTATAAACTTTTTTCAATTGCAGGCTATGAAAAAAAACAAGTGGATGAAAAATTTAGTGGTATGATTAATGCCTTAAGTTATGGAGCTCCTCCCCATGGTGGAATTGCTCCTGGAATTGACAGAATAGTGATGCTTTTAGCAAATGAGAAAAATATAAGAGAGGTAACAATGTTTCCAATGAACCAAAACGCTCAAGATTTAATGATGAATGCTCCATCAGAAATAAATGAAGACCAACTTAAAGAATTAAGCTTATCTTTAAGATTAAAAAAATAATTATTTTTTTCCTTTTAGATTGATTTTTACATCAGATAAATCTACCAGATTTTTTTTGTAGTTATTTCTTACAAAACCTTTACTAGTAATATCTTTAACAATTTTTAAAAGTTGATTTTGGTCATCTGAATTTTTTTCATCTATATTAATGCTGTCATTTGAACCTATTGAGGGAGTGTGAGCTAGATCCTCTCTATTTTGATAAGAAATAGCTAATTCTCTAAAAATATAATCTAAAATTGATGAAGCACTTAAAATTCTATCATTACCGTGAACTTTTCCAGACGGCTCAAATTTTGTGCCAACAAATGCACTTATAAATTCATCTAATGGCACACCATATTGAAGACCTAGTGAAATAGCTATTGCAAAGTTATTCATCAGGGCTTTTACAAGCTCACCTTCCTTACTAGTATCAATAAATATCTCTCCAATTTTCCCATCTTCATATTCTCCAGTATGTAGGTATACTTTATGGTCCCCAATAGTAGCTTTTTGGATATATCCTTTTCTTCTGTCTGGCATACTAAATCTTTTACTACTTTTTTCTGATACTTTATTACTGCCTTTAATAATATTTTCTATATTTGTTGAATTAGTTTGTTTATTTTCTGAGGAAATATTAATTTTTTTGGTTTCTATTACTTTATTATTATTAGGGTCTAAACTTTTGGTCTTTCTATTATCAAGCTTTACATCTAATACTTCAAAGTTTCCATCATCCCTTTTTTCAAGATTTTTTAATTCAGTTTCATTAATATCATCTAGATAGTGGTTTACTTTGAAAGTACATGTATAATAAGTTTCAACTAAATATTTTGCCATTTGACCCCAATAATTTAAAATTAATTTGAATTAAGATTCAATTTATTTATATACAAATTCAAATTTTAGTCTAATTTAATTTATACAATTTAGAATTGAAAAAAAAAAAATTATATGTTGACACTTTTAAAAAAAATTTTCACTTGGTGGAATCGTGATACTTTTGGAACAAAAATCAAAACCATCCTATATGGAAAATTAGTAGGCAAAGATGCTTTTGGAAATAAATACTATGAAAGTAAAAAAGGAAAAAGATGGGTTATTTATTCGGGTGAAATTGATGCATCAAAAATTCCAGTTGAATGGTATTCTTGGATACATTTTACTTCTAATAAAATAGAAAAAAATCATGAATTAAAAAAATACGATTGGCAAAAACCTCATCAGCCAAATTTAACAGGTACAGAATCAGCATATTATCCAAATAAAAATAAAAAAATTAATGAAAAAAAATATAAAACCTGGAAAAATTAAATTTTATCTTTTTTTATCTACATTATTTTTTGCACTGATATTCTCATTAAATTTAAATTCAGCCAGTAATTTAGAGGGAGATTTTACCGAAATAAATGTTTTGGACAAGATAAGTTCAAAAAAAACACTTGTTAAACTTAAAAATGGTGAGGAAACTAGACATAAAGATCTATCTATAAAAAGTATGAAATGTAAAAATTCTGAATTTGATGATGACCCTGAAATTATTGCTTATGTTCAAGTAAAAGACCTTACAAGTAAAAATAAAAATGATGTTTTTGTGTTTAATGGTTGGATGTTTTCATCTAGTCCTTCTATAGCTCCATTTGATCATCCAGTTTATGATATTTGGCTTGTGAAATGTTATTAAAGTATTTTGTCATTATCAAGCCAGCTTACATTAAAGTCTGAATTGATAAATTTTTTATGGTTTAGAAGTTTTTTATGTAAAGGTATAGTAGTTGTAATTCCTTCAATAACAAATTCATCTAGTGATCTATTCATTCTTTGAATTGCTTCAACTCTATTTCTTCCATGACAAATAAGTTTACATACCATACTGTCATAATATGGAGTTACTTTATATCCTTGATAAATAGCACCATCAACTCTAGTTCTAAAACCTGACGGCTGATGACACATACCTATTGTTCCTGGAGAAGGTTGAAAATTCTTACTAGGATCTTCAGCATTTATTCTACACTCTATTGCATGACCTCTTGGTTTTATATCTGATTGTTTTAAAGCTGTTTCACCTGTAAAAGCAATATTGATTTGTTCTTTGATTATATCGATACCAGTAACCATTTCTGATACTGGGTGTTCTACTTGAACTCTAGTATTCATTTCTAAAAAATAAAATTTTCCATCTTCATAAATAAATTCAACAGTGCCAGCTCCCTCATAACCAATTTTACTTACCATATTTACTGTTTTTTCAAAAAGATCGTTTCTAATTTCATCGTTTAAAACTGGACTAGGAGTTTCCTCTATTAGTTTTTGATGTCTTCTTTGAACTGAACAATCTCGCTCATGAAGATGAACAGTTCTATTTTTCCCTGCTAAAATTTGAACTTCAATATGTCTCGGGTTTTGAAAAAATTTTTCAATATACACTTCGTCATTACCAAAATATTTTTGAGCTTCAGATTTCGCTGTTGAAAAGAGAGTTTCAAAATCTGCTTCTTTTTGAACTATCTTCATTCCTTTTCCACCACCACCACCAGAGGCTTTAATTAAAACTGGAAAACCAATTTTTTTACAAAGTTCTTTTGCCTCCTTAATATCTTTCACACCACCTTCAGAACCTTCTATAACGGGCAATCCATTTTCTTTCGCTATTTTTTTTGCTTGGATTTTGTCGCCCATCATTTTTATATGTTTAGAAGATGCACCAATAAATTTAATTTTATTTTCTTCCAAAACTTTTGCAAAATTGGCATTTTCAGAAAGAAAACCATAACCTGGATGGACTGCTTCTGAATTAGTTAAATCGATTGCAGATAATAACGCAGGGATATTCAAGTAACTATTAGCTGGTTGATGAGAACCGATACAAACACTTTCATCAGCTAATCTTACATGCATGCTGTCTCTGTCCACATCAGAATGAACAGCAACAGTAGAAATACCCCATTCTTTACAAGCTCTAATAACTCTAACTGCAATCTCCCCACGGTTAGCAATTAAAATTTTTTTAAACATTATTCCAAAGTGATTAAAACTTGACCAAATTCAACTGGTTGGCCATCAGATACAAGTACTTGTTTTACTACCCCATCAGAAGTTGATGGAACATGATTCATTGTCTTCATTGCTTCAACGATCATTATCGTATCTCCTTTTTTAATTTTTTTTCCTACTTCAACAAATTTTTTGGCTCCTGGTTCTGGCGCATGGTATGCAGTACCAATAATTGGAGATGTAATTTCTATTCCAGAGATTACAGCCTTTTTAGTTTTGGACTCATTTGCTTCTGAAAAATTGCTAGGGCTAGATATGGATTGATTGTTTACAGATATATTGTTTTTAGATACTTTAATTTTTGTATCTTTTTCTGTGTATTCTAATTCAGTTAGATTAAATTCGTTTAAACAATCTGTTAATTCTTGAATAATTTTTTTATCAATTTTCATTTTTTTAAGAGCTTTTGCATAGAAATTATGGCTAAAATATAACCATCAGCACCTAAACCAAAAATTCCACCTGTAACTATATCACTAATCAGAGATTTTTGTCTAAATTCTTCTCTTTTGTATATATTAGAAATATGTAATTCAATTATGGGTTTTTTAAATATATCAAGAGCATCTCTTATAGCAACTGATGTATGTGTAAATGCAGCTGCATTAATTATAATACCATCATATTTATTTCTAGACTCTTGAATTATATTTACTAATTCTCCTTCAATATTAGATTGAGCAAATTCAACTTTAAATCCCAGTTCTTCTGATTTTCGAAGACAATTTTCTTTTAATTTGTCATAGCTTATTGATCCATATTGTGATTGTTCTCTTTCACCTAATAGATTAAGATTTGGACCATTAATAATAATTATTTTATTATTCATTCAGCTTTTATATACGATGAAAAAAATAAAAAAAATAAAAATTAAGGTAAATGGCAAAGTTAGGACAATTCAAGATAAAACAAATCTATCTAAATTAGTCAAGATTTTAAAAATACCCATTAAAAAAGTAGCTATTGAGTTAAATCAAGAGATAATAGATAAAAAAAAATTAAATAAGATTATGTTAAGAAATAAAGACAGTGTTGAAATTGTTCATTTTATAGGAGGTGGTTAATTGAAAAAAGATAAACTTGTAATAGCAAAAAAATCTTTTAGTTCTAGACTGATAGTGGGAACTGGAAAATACAGTTCAATGGCTCAATGTGCAAAAGCGATAAATTTGTCTGGAGCAGATATAGTTACTGTGGCCGTGAGGAGAGTAAACATTTCAGATAAAAAAAAACCTCTCTTAATGGATTTCATTGATCCAAAAAAAATTACTTATTTACCTAATACAGCCGGATGTTTTAATTCCAAAGAAGCACTCAGAACTTTGAGATTAGCAAGAGAAATTGGTGGATGGAAGTTAGTTAAATTGGAAGTTTTAGGAGATAAAAAAAATTTATTTCCTGAAATGATAGAAACTCTTAAATCTACAGAAATTTTAACTAAAGAAGGTTTTAAAGTAATGGTTTATTGTAATGATGACCCACTTATGGCAAAAAGATTAGAAAATGTTGGAGCATCAGCAATTATGCCACTAGCTGCACCAATCGGATCTGGCCTAGGAATTTTAAATAAAGTAAATATTGAAATAATTAGATCACAAACAAAACTTCCTTTAATTATTGATGCAGGTTTGGGTCAAGCATCTGATGCTACCATTGCGATGGAATTAGGATGTGATGGAGTTTTAGTAAATACAGCAATTGCAAAAGCCAAAAAACCTTTCGAAATGGCATTAGCTTTTAAAAATTCAGTTATTGCTGGGCGTCAATCATATCTTGCTGGCAGAATAGAAAAAAATTTAATGGGCAATCCCTCTTCTCCATTAAAAGGAATTATTTAGCTTTTTTAAAATATCTTTTTTTTTTGAAAATTTTCTTTTTTTTGAATTTTTTTATTTTTTTGAATTTAACAATATTGTTTTCAGTTTTAATTTTTTCTAGATTTCTTAATTTTTCGAAATGTTCAATTAATTCAAGTGTTTTTTTTGATTTATTTTTTAGATCTATTATGTATTCAGGAATTATCAAATTATTATCTGTAATTATATCAATTTTCATTTTGTTTTTATTTTCAAAATAAGTTAAATCATCAATAAAGTTTTCTTTTAAAAAATTCGAAATTTTTTCACAAACTTTTAAATCAACAAATTTTGCTTTGTTTATAACAGTTTTTAATTCAACTAACTTTAATAATTTTAATGCAAAAGACTCATCTGTAAGATTTATTTTCCATTTTACTGCGCTTTCCCTTAACCTTTGTCGTGACATCTCCAAAAGACCGAAATTACTTATTCGCCCAATTTGAATTCTAGCTCTATCGCTTCGACATTTCTCTTTTAATCTTCTTTCTACAAGTTTTCTATTTCCGTAACTAAGCATATCAATAAAGTCTATAATAATTAATCCAGACAAGTCTCTGATTTTGATTTGTCTTGCAATCTCATCTGCTGCTTCTAAATTTGTGTCTAATGCTGTGCTTTCAACATTTTTTTGTTTTATTGAACTTCCTGAGTTAATATCGATTGAAACAAGAGCCTCAGTTGGATTTATAACCAAATATCCTCCTGACGATAATTTTATTTCACTATCAAAAATTTGATTTAGTTTTTGTTCTATTCCCTCTTCAATGAAAAGAGGTATTTTACCTCTATATTTTTTAATTTTTTTGACATGAGAAGGCATCATCATTTTCATAAAGTTTTGAGCTTTTTTATATCCCTCATTTCCTTCTATAATAATACTTTTTGTATTTTCATCGTACATATCTCTTAATGTTCTTTTAATAATTTCGCTTTCCTGATGAATCAATGATGGAGCGATCGAATTAATAGCATTATCTTTTATTTGATTCCAAGTATTGATCAATGTTGTAAGATCATGGTTAATTTCATTTTTAGTTTTATTGCTCCCAGCAGTCCGAACAATTAATCCCATTTCTTTTGGAATTTCTATCTCATTAAGTATCGATCTTATTTTTTTTCTGTCAGCAGGATTAAATATTTTTCTTGAGATTCCACCCCCTTTAGGTGTGTTAGGCATTAAAACTATATATTTACCAGCTATTGAAATAAAAGTACTAAGTGCAGCTCCTTTTTGTCCTCGTTCATCTTTAATTACTTGAACAAGAATAACTTGGTTTGGTTTTATGACCTCTTGGATTTTATATCTTTTAAATTTAAATTTATTATCACTTTTTTTTTCTTTTTGATTATCTAAATTTTGTTTTTCATTTGCATTTTTATCTTCTAAAGGATCTTCTTTTTCTATGGGATCTTGTAAATTTAAGTTTCCATCAGCTAAATTTTCTTCCTCTTTTGCTTCAACCTCTTTTGATAATTCTTCTCTAGCTTTTTCTTCTTGTTGTTTAATTATCTCTAAGTCACTTCTAGGAATTTGATAATAATCTGATTGAATATCATTAAAAGACAGAAACCCATGTCTATCTCTACCAAAGTCGACAAAGGCCGCCTGTAAAGATGGTTCTATTCTACTAACTTTTCCAAGATAAATATTATTCTTAATAAGGTTATTTTTTAAACCCTCGTACTCGTAATCTTCAATATTACTTTCTGATTTAAGTACGACTCTAGTTTCATTTGGATGCGAAGCATCAATGTATAAATTTTTTTCCATAATTTGATATTTGATTGATTCATTAAATATTTTATAAATTTTGTTTTTATTCTAATGCCTTATCTTTAACAAATTCCTATATATAATGGAATCAAAATGAACAGTTCAATTAGAAATATATTTGTCGTTTTTGTGAGTATTTCACTAATATTATTAATTTTGATTTTAGGCATCTTATGGAATTACTCAAATAATATACCTGATTATAAATTTTTAAAGAATTACAAGCCTCCAGTTTCAAGTAAAGTGTATTCAGGTGATGGTGATTTAGTTGCAAATTTTTCTACTGAAAAAAGAATTTTTATACCCTACAGTTCAATACCAAAAAATGTGATCAACGCTTTTTTATCTGCGGAAGATAAAAATTTTTTCTCACATCCAGGTGTTGATGCAAAAGGTGTCTTAAGAGCAGTAATAAACAATATAAAAAATATTTTAACTTCTAAGCGTTTAGAAGGGGCTTCAACTATTACACAACAAGTAGCAAAAAATTTTTTATTGAGTAATGAAGTAAGTTTAAATAGGAAAATCAAAGAGGCAATTTTAGCTTTTAGAATTGAGAGAACGTTAACAAAAGAAAGAATTTTAGAATTATACCTTAATCAAATATATTTAGGTAGTGGTGCATATGGTGTAGCTGCTGCGAGTCTTGAATATTTCGATAAATCAATTAAAGAACTAAATTATGTTGAGGCAGCATTATTAGCAGCTTTACCCAAAGCTCCCAGTAAGTATAATCCATATAGAGATATTGAATTAGCGAAGTTTAGAAGAAATCTAGTTTTAAAAAACCTGTATGATAATAACTTTATTAGCGAGATAGATTTTGAAAAATATAAATCCCAAGATATTAAACTAAAAAAAACAAAAAAAGTTTTTTTAGAGGATGCTCAATATTATATAGAGGATGTAAGAAAAACTGTTATTGAAAATCTTTCATATGAAAAAATTTATAAGCAAGGATTTAATATCAATACTCCAATAGATTTAGATTTACAAAAGATTGCAACGCAATCTCTTAGAAAAGGCTTAATACAATATGATAAAAGAAAAGGATGGCGAGGTCCTTTATCAAATAAAACTTATACGAATAAGTGGTTTGAGGATCTTAAAAATTATGAATTAGAAAAATCGATTAATTGGAAATTAGCAATAGTTAAAAAAGTAGATGAATTTTCAGCTGATATTGAAATGAAAGATAATCTAAAGGGTAAAATAGATTTAAAAGGAATTTCTTGGACAAAAAAAAAATTTAATGAAGTACTAAAAGTTGGAGATGTTATTTATGTGGAAAAAGACTCAGATGGAAAATTCGTTCTTAAACAAATTCCTAAGATAAACGGAGGTATAGTTGTAATGAATCCTTACACAGGAAGAATTTTAGCTATATCTGGAGGATTTAGTTTTAAAAATAGTGAATTCAATAGATCGTCACAGGCATTAAGACAACCTGGTTCAGCGTTCAAGCCATTTGTTTACGCACTTGCATTAGAAAATAATTATACACCATCATCTTTAGTTTTAGATGCACCTTTAGTTTTAGATCAAGGATCAGATTTAAAAATGTGGAAACCTGAAAATTATGGAAAAAAGTTTTATGGACCATCTACACTAAGAGTGGGTCTTGAAAAATCTAGAAATCTTATGACTGTAAGAATTGCTCAAAAGTTAGGTGTCGAAAATGTTGCAAAATTTTCAAAAAGAAT
Organism: uncultured Pelagibacteraceae bacterium; assembly: GCA_902594245.1. Lineage (GTDB taxonomy): Bacteria > Pseudomonadota > Alphaproteobacteria > Pelagibacterales > Pelagibacteraceae > Pelagibacter. The sequence continues at coordinate 40,090 of CACJLM010000001.1, forward strand.
AGGTATTTACGAAAATCCAGAATCTTTATTATCGATATCTCTTGGTTCAGCTGAAACAACTTTATTAAAATTAACTTCAGCATATTGTGCTTTTGTAAACGGAGGAAAACTTGTATCCCCAATACTGATTGATCGAATTCAAGACAGTGAGGGAAATACAATAATAAATAATGAAAAAAGAATGTGCGCTAACTGTGATAAAATCTCTTTTACTGGTGTTGAATATCCAAAAATTAAAGATAGATATTTACAAATTTTTTCTCCTCAAACAGCATATCAAATTACATCTTTATTAGAGGGTGTAATAAAAAGAGGCACAGGTAAAAAGTTAAAAGACTTAAATCTTAATATTGCTGGTAAAACTGGCACTACAAATAAAAATACAGATGCTTGGTTTATTGGTTTTACTTCAGATTTAGTAATAGGAGTATATGTTGGTATGGATAACCCACAACCATTGGGTAAATTTGAAACAGGATCAAAAACAGCTTTACCAATATTTAAGAATTTTATTAAATCTGCAGTGAAAAAGTCTGAAGCAAGACCCTTCAAAGTTTCTGAGGGAATCACAATGATGGTAGTAGATCCTTCAACAGGACAAAAAGCTAAATTTTCTTCAAAGAATACAATTTTAGAGGCATATAAAAGCAAGAATGTAGTTAATGGAGAAATTTTATATTCTAATAATAATAGATTAGACTCAAATAATATATTAAGGTTTTATTAATGGATCATAAATATTTAGATTTTAAAAAAGAAATTGAAAAGATTAATCAAAGAGTTAAGGAGTATCTTTGAAAAAAATAAAATCTACTCTATATTAGAAAATTATAACCAAAAAATGCTGGACCCTAATTTTTGGCAAGATAAGTCAAATTCTCAAAAAATAGTAAAAGAGAAAAAATTATTTGAGGATTTGATAAATTCTTATGAAAACTCAATAAATAATTTAGATGATTTAGATGAGTTAAACCAATTAGCCATAAAAGAAGATAATATTTCTATTCAAAATGAAGTATTTACCAATATTAAAAATCTACGGGAAATTGTGAAAAAAAACGAGATAAAATGTTTTTTATCTAATGAAGCAGACTCACTTGATTGTTATATAGAAATTCATGCAGGTGCTGGAGGAACCGAAAGTCAGGATTGGGCTGAGATGCTTAGAAGAATGTATTTGAAATGGTCAGATAATAAAAAGTATAAGTCAAATTTAATTAGTGAGCATAAAGGTGATGAAGCAGGCATAAAATCATCTACTATTAAAATTCAGGGTGATTACGCTTTTGGCTGGTTAAAAAAAGAGTCAGGAATTCATCGATTAGTCAGAATTTCTCCATTTGATTCAGGTGCTAGAAGACATACAAGTTTTGCAAGTATTTGGGTATATCCTGTCGTAGATGAAAATATAAATATAGAAATTTTAGATAAAGATTTAAGAATTGATACATATCGTTCAAGTGGAGCGGGTGGTCAGCATGTTAACACAACAGATAGTGCTGTGAGAATAACTCATTTGCCGTCTAAAATTGTTGTTCAGTGTCAAAATGAAAGGTCTCAACATAAAAACAAAGAGACTTGTATGAACATGCTAAAGGCTAGACTTTATGATTTTGAGATAAAAAAAAAAGAAAAAGAAACTCAAAATTTAGAGTCATCGAAATCTGAAATTGGATGGGGTCATCAGATTAGATCTTATGTATTACAACCCTACAGACTCGTAAAAGATAACAGAACAAATTTTGAAAGTTCTAATCCTGATAAAATATTAGATGGCGAAATTGATGAGTTTTTAGAACAATCATTATATCAAATTAAATGAAAGTAATTTTAAAAATAATCTCTTTATTTTTACTAATAACAATCTTATTAGGATTGTATCTAAGCGTAGTTGGTATAGAGACTACAAAATTTAATAAACAAATACAAAATAAAGTTAAAAAAATTGATAATAATTTAAATTTAGAATTAAAAAAAGTTAAATTGATTCTAAATCCATTTGAATTTAATCTTAGCGCTAAAACACTAGGTCCGAAAATAATAAATCAAGATCAGTATTTAGAACTCGAAAATATTGAAACTAATATTTCATTAAAATCAATTATTAGTGATGAGTTTTCAATTGAACAAGTTGAGATGTCTACAAAATCTATAAAAATAAGTAATTTGATTTCTTTTTCTAGATTAATATATCAGATACCAGAACTAGTAATTTTTGAGAAATTATTTGATGTAAAAGGATATATTATTGCAAATATTAAAGTTGAATTTAATAAAGACGGTAGTTTAAAAGATAATTATGTTTTCAAAGGATTTATAAAAGATACAAAAGCAAACTTATCAAAAAATTACAATATTTCAAAGTTAAATCTGGCTTTTAATTTTACCAAAGATGAAATTATCTTAAAAAATCTCAATTTAAGATTAAACAATTTAGATTTAGAGTCAGAGACAATATCAGCTAAAAAAATTGGTAATGAATATTTGATTAAGGGTAACATTGAAAATAACACTTTAGAGTTTAATGATGAGGATTTAGTTACATTAAAAGAAAATTTTTTTCCAGATATTGATATAAAAAATATTAGGTTCAACTCCAAGAATAAATTTTCTTTAAAGATTGGTAAAAAATATCAATTTAGAGACTTAACAATTTCATCTAAAATAAATCTTCAAGAGGCCTTAATTTTAAAAGATATAAATCTAAATCAAATATTTCCTGAATTGAAAAATAATATTAGTTTTTTAAATCATGAGATAGATCTTACTTATAAAAAAAATTTTTTATCAATTAATGGAAATGGTAAAATTCTTATACAAAAAAAACAAGATTTAATTTCATATAAAATTGAAAAGAATAAAAATGAATTTATTTTTGAAAATGTTTTTAAGATTAATAAAAATCCTTTTTTAATAGAATTATTAGATTATCAAAAAAAAGATGATTCTGAATTAATCATTAGATTTAATGGTCAAAAAAATAAAAAAGGTAGAATATTTATTAAATCAGCTTCTTTAGTAGAAGAGAAAAATAAAATTGAAATAAAGAATATTTATTTTGATGAAAACTTCAGATTAGAAAATTTTGATAATATCAATCTAGATTATGTAGATAAAGATGACAAAAGAAATTCAGTAAAAATTTATAAAAAAAAAAAGAAATATTCTTTAAGAGGTGATTATTTTAATTCAGACAATTTAATACAAAATATCCTGTTTAGTGATGAAGAAACTAATTACTTCAGTAAAGATTTCAAAATTGAATTAAATATTAAAAAAGTGCGTTTGGATGATGAGTTTCAATTAAATAACTTAGAAGGAGATTTATATTTTAAAAATAAAAAATTGTTTGATGCTAATTTGATTGGGTATTTCCCTGATAGTAAAAAAATGACTTTTACAGTAAAAACTAACAATGCAAATAAAATTACAACTTTTTTTATAGATCATGCAAAACCTATAGTTAAAAGATATAAATTTATAAAAGGTTTTAACGATGGTATTTTAGATTTTTACAGTTCAAAAATAGGCAATACATCAAAATCAACGTTAAAAATTTATGATTTTAAATTAAAAGAATTACCAACTTTAACAAAAATCTTAACCTTAGCATCACTCCAAGGAATCGCTGATATTTTATCTGGCGAGGGAATAAGATTTGATGAATTTGAAATGAATTTTGAAAACAAAGATAAATTAATGACAATCAATGAAATTTATGCGTTAGGTCCAGCAATATCTGTTTTAATGAGTGGATATATTGAAAAAGATAAACTTATAAGTTTAAAAGGAACTTTAGTACCTGCTACAACCATAAATAAAGCAATAGGGTCAATTCCAGTTTTAGGAAAAATTTTAGTTGGAACAAAAACTGGTGAGGGTGTTTTTGGTGTGAGTTTTAAAATAAAAGGTCCACCTAAAAACTTAGAAACTACTGTAAACCCAATAAAAACATTAACTCCAAGATTTATAACTAGAACTTTGGAAAAAATTAAAAAAACTAATTAATTTCAATTTTAAGATGTCTTTTTTTTCCAATTGAGAGTTTAATAAAATTTTTGTTAAATAACTTCTTTTCAATGATAAATTTTTCACTTTCTATTATTTCATTGTTAATTTTAATTGCTTTCCCTCTTATCAATCTTCTTATTTCACTTCTTGATTTTTCTAAATTTGAAATAATTATTAAATCAATAACATTAAACTCTTTTTGAAAGTTTTTTTTATCTATCTTTATTGTTGGTAGATTTAATCTAGATGAATGTCCCGAAAAAGCAGATTTAGCCATATCTTCACAATTTTTAGCTTCTTTTTGACCGTGCAACATTGATGTTGTCTCATTTGCAAGGAGTATCTTTAAATCATTGATATCTTTTTTTTCTAATTCAACAATTTTTTCAACTTCGATATCTGTAAAAAATTTTAAAAATTTAATTACATCTCGATCATCAGTATTTCTCCAAAACTGCCAATATTCATAAGGTGTTAAAAAATTTTTATCTAACCAAATAGCTCCATTTTCCGATTTTCCCATTTTGGCTCCTGATGCTAAAGTAATTAATGGAGTTGTTAAACCATATACTTGCTTATTTGAATATCTTTTAATTAGATCAACACCATTAACTATATTTCCCCACTGATCAGAGCCACCAATTTGCAATAAACATTTTTCTTTTTTATTGAGCTCTAAAAAATCATATGATTGTAAAATCATGTAGTTAAATTCCATATAACTTAGTGATTGTTCTCTATCTAGTCTGTTTTTAACACTTTCAAATGTTAACATTTTATTTATTGTAAAATGTTTCCCAATATCTCTTAGAAAGGAAATATAATTTAAATTTTTTAACCAAGAAAAGTTATTTACAAATATTGGTTTTGTTTTTTTATCTTTTGTATCTAAGTAATTTTTTAAAATTTTTTCGATATTTTTTGTATTCTTTTTAATGTCTTTTTCTGATAAAATTTTACGTGTTTTATCTTTGCCTGATGGATCCCCAATTCTTGTTGTTCCTCCACCTAAAAGAACAATCGGTTGATGCCCATGTTTCTGAAGTAGTCTTAAGCACATTATTTGTAAAAGACTTCCGACATGTAAACTTTCAGCTGTACAATCAAAACCAATATATGCTCTAGTTTTCTCTTTATTTAGTTGGTCTGATAACTCATCTTCATTGGTACATTGATAGAAAAAGCCTCTATCTTTAAATTCTTTTAAAAATTTATTCATAAGTTTATAGTTCTACAATATACAAGTTTTATTAAAAAAAAATATTAATGAAAAAAAAAGTGTTCACTGCCCTAGGTTTAATGACAGGGACTTCAGTAGATGGTGTTGATTTATCTCTAATTAAATCAGACGGATTGAGCTATTTTACATCGATTTTTAACAAATATTATGAATTTAATACTGATTTAAGGAAAAGAATTATAGAATTACGAGATGAAATATCCTCTGTAGAAAACCTTAACGAGTATTTAAATAAATTAAGAATTATTGAAAGGGATCTCACTTTATTTCATGCTGAAGTTATTAATGAAAATTTTAAGGGATATAGAGAAGATATTGATTTAATAGGATTTCATGGGCAGACAATTTTTCATAAACCAAATATACAAACTTCTTTACAACTTGGAGATGGAAAACTTTTGTCTCAATTGACACAAAAAATAGTAATAAATAACTTTAGAAAAAATGATTTAGACAATGGTGGTCAGGGTGCACCACTCGCTCCTATTTTTCATAAATTGATTTCAATAAACATAAATGAAAAATTTAAAATAGATTTTCCACTAAATATAATAAACATTGGAGGTATTACCAATATAACACAATTGAATAATAAAGATGATTTAAAGGCTTATGATTTAGGACCTGGAAATTGTTTAATAGACGAGTGGGTAAGAAAAAATAGTGATAAAACTTTTGATGAAAATGGGTTAATTGGAAAATCTGGAAAAGTAGATGATTTAATTTTTAATCAAGCAGTTGATAACTTTAGTGACTTTTCAATACTAAAATCTCTTGATGTAAAAGATTTTGATATATCTTTCGCCAAAGGATTGTCATTAGAGGATGGTTGTGCAACAATCACAAAATTTTCAGCATATTTAATTGCAGAGGGACTAAAAAAATTAGTTGAAGAAAAAAAAGATCTTAAACAAAATTACATACTTTGTGGTGGTGGAAGAAAAAACAATTTTTTAATAGAAAATATTAAAGATTTTTTATTTGATAAGAAAGTTGAATTTAAGAATATTGATGATTACGAATTTAATGGGGATTATATAGAGTCCCAAGCTTTTGCTTATTTGGCAATTAGATCTTATCTTAAATTACCTATCTCATTTCCTGATACTACAAGATGTAAATTTCCTATTTCTGGAGGAGTAATAAATAACAATTTTTGATTAAATCAATATTCTAATATAAGGCAGATTCTTTTTTAATATATTTATCTAAATTTTTTATTAACTCTGTTTCACTTTTAGAAAAAAAATGATTTGCATCATTTATTGATTGAAATTCTACTTTAATTCCTTTTTGCTCACTTAGTCTTTTATTTAATTCATTAATGTATTCTACTGGAACTAACTCATCTTTTTTTCCATATATCATTAGACCAGAAGTTGGGCATGGAGATAAAAAAGAAAAATCATAAACATTTGGTTGAGGTGATATTGCTATAAATCTATTAATTTCTGGTCTTCTCATTAATAATTGCATTGCTATAAGAGAACCAAAAGAAAAACCTGAAACCCAGCATTGAGAATTGTCAAAATTTTCTCTTTCCAACCAATCAAGGGCAGCTGCAGCATCAGCAAGTTCACCTTGACCATTATCAAAATCTCCATCACTTTTTCCAACACCACGAAAGTTTACTCTACAAACTGAAAAATCATTTTCTACAAATGAATGAAATGTCTCGACAACTACTTTGTTATTCATGGTTCCACCATATTGTGGATGAGGTTGTAAAACTAAAGCAATAGGTGCTGTGTTTTTTTTACTTTTATAATATTTGGCTTCAAGTCTACCAGCAGGACCAGGAATAAAAATTTCTAAAACTTTGTTTTCCATAATTGGTATTGATTATTATTCTCAAAAAAAAATTAGACATATCATAACTACGTGACAAATTGTTAGTCTTTTTTTACTATAGATACTTGACTATTTTAGTCAGGTTTATATATACCCTTATAAATTGCGGATTTATGAAACTAACATCAAAAGGCAGATATGCTGTAATGGCTTTAGCGGACTTAGCCAGGTTCAATAATGTCAATCCAGTTTCTTTAAGAGATATTTCATTAAGACAAGGTATTTCTTTAGATTATTTAGAGCAAATTTTTTCTAAATTAAGAAAAAAAGAAATAGTCCAAAGTATTAGAGGAACACAAGGTGGATATGTTTTAAATAAGAAAGCAAAAGAAATAAAACTTACAAACATTTTTGATGCAGTTGATGAAAAAGTAAAAACTGTTCAGTGTAAAAAAGAATCTAAAAAAGGATGTAATGGAAAATCTACAAAATGTTTAACACATAACCTTTGGGATGAACTTGAAAATCATATTAATAATTTTTTTGAGGAAAAAAGTTTAGAGGACTTAGTTAAAAATAATTCTGAGAAAAGAGTTTAGTTATGGATACTAGAGAAAAAGATATAGAAAAATTAAAAGATTATAAGTATGGTTTTACAACTGATATTGAAAATATAAAGGCTCCCAAGGGACTTAATGAAGATGTAATCAAATTTATTTCCAATATAAAAAAAGAGCCAGAATGGATGTTAAATTTTAGATTAAAAGCTTTTGAGAGATTTAAACAACTTAAAGAGCCTAATTGGCAAAAACCAAAATATCCTAAAATTGATTATCAAGATTTATATTATTATTCAGCTCCAAAAAGTATGAAAGATAAACCTAAAAGTCTTGACGAGCTTGATCCTAAACTTTTAGAAACTTATAAAAAATTAGGTATACCACTACAAGAACAAGCAAGACTCAATGGTATTGCTGTTGATGCAGTATTCGATTCAGTCTCAGTTGCAACTACATTCAAAGGTGAATTGACTAAACAAGGAATTATTTTTTGTTCTATGTCAGAGGCAATACAAAAACATCCTGAGTTAGTAAAAAAATATTTAGGTACAGTAATTCCTACAACAGATCATTTCTTTGCTACTCTTAATTCTGCAGTGTTTACTGATGGGTCGTTTGTTTACATACCTAAAGGTGTTAGGTGTCCTATGGAACTATCAACTTATTTTAGAATAAATGCCTCTGAAACTGGACAGTTTGAAAGAACATTAATTATAGCTGATAAAGGAAGTTATGTAAGCTATTTAGAGGGTTGCACAGCACCTATGAGAGATGAAAATCAATTACATGCAGCTAATGTTGAATTAATAGCATTAGACGATGCAGAGATTAAATATTCTACTGTTCAAAACTGGTATCCAGGTGATGAGAATGGAAAAGGTGGAATTTATAATTTTGTAACTAAAAGAGGTCTTTGCAAAGGAAAAAATTCTAAAATTTCTTGGACACAAGTTGAAACCGGTTCAGCTATTACTTGGAAATATCCAAGCTGTATATTAAAAGGTGATAATTCGATAGGTGAATTTTATTCAATAGCAATTACTAATAATCATCAAAAAGCTGATACTGGGACAAAAATGATTCATTTAGGAAAAAACACTAAAAGCAAAATTATTTCTAAAGGTATAAGCGCTGGATTTTCTGACATGACTTACAGAGGATTAGTAGATATTAACTCAAAAGCAAAAAATTCTAGTAACTACACACAATGTGACTCATTATTGATGGGAAATAAATGTGGAGCACATACAGTTCCTTATATTAAAAATAAAAATTTTGATTCCAATATAGCTCATGAGGCTACAACTTCAAAAATTAGTGAAGAGCAATTACATTATTGTCAACAAAGAGGCTTGAACGCGGAAGAAGCTGTTGGATTGATTGTTAATGGATTTTGCAAAGAGGTTCTTCAGCAGCTACCAATGGAGTTCGCGGTTGAAGCTCAGAAACTAGTTGGTATCAGCCTTGAAGGGAGCGTAGGTTAATGCTTAAAATTAATAATTTAAATGCAAATGTTGAAAATAAGTCAATCTTGAAGGGCTTTTCTTTAAATATAAACCCAGGCGAAGTACATGCAATCATGGGTCCAAATGGATCGGGTAAAAGTACATTATCTAATATTTTGTCTGGCAAGAAGGGATATGAAGTTTCAGGCGAAATTTTATTTGAAAACAAAAATCTATTTGATCTTGAAACAGAAGAAAGAGCTCATAAAGGTATATTTTTAGCTTTTCAATATCCTTTAGAAATTCCGGGAGTGAATACAAATATATTTTTAAAAACGTCTTTAAATGCAGTCAGAAAAGCTCGAGGTGAAAAGGAGTTAGATGCTATTGAATTTTTAAAACTCGTTAAAGAAAAAGCAAAAGAACTTAAATTTGATGAAGAAAAATTAAATAGACAGTTAAATGTTGGTTTCTCTGGCGGTGAGAAGAAAAAAAATGAAATTTTACAAATGTCACTGTTGGCACCTAAATTATCTATTTTAGATGAAACAGACTCAGGTTTAGATATTGATGCCTTAAAAATTGTTGCTGATGGTGTTAACACACTTAGAAATAAAGATAATTCTTTTTTAATAATTACGCATTACCAAAGATTACTGGATTATATTAAACCAGATTTCGTACATGTTTTGATGGATGGAAAAATAATAAAGTCAGGTGGGCCAGAGCTCGCACAAGAGTTGGAAAAAAAAGGATATCAAAGTTTTAATTAAATGACTGAACAGATACAAATAGATTTTGATAAAATAATTAAATCAGCAGATATTTCTGATAAAGATATAGAAGCAAAAAAGAAGTACTTAAAAAAATTTATAGAAAAAGGTTTTCCAAACAGAAAACAGGAAAATTGGAAATTTATAGACATAAATCAAATTATAAAAAAAAATATTGGTGATTTAAGTTTTTTTAATGATTATTCATTACCAAATAAAATTGATCCATCTATTTTTGTAGATGGTTTTGAGCACAATAAAATAGTTTTTATTAATGGAATAATAGAAAAGATTGATTTTAATTATGAAGATAAGAATAAGATTAAAATAAGTAATGAAATAGAAAAAAAATTTTTATTTGATAGCGAAAATTCATTAATCGATTTAAATAACGCTTTTACAAACAAGACATTTAAAGTATTGATCAAAGAGAACTATTCATTAAAGAAACCTCTTATAATTTACCATACAATTAATGAAAAAATAAAATCAAAAAGTATCAATTTAAGATTAGATTTTGAACTGGAACAAAATAGCTCACTAAGACTAATAGATTTTTTTGCTGATAATGTTAACAAAAATTTCATAAACATCCTATATAATTTTAATCTTAAAAAAGATTCAATTCTTAAAAATTATAAAATTGATAAATTTAAAAATGATAATTTGAAATATTCATTTAATAACATAGAACAAGAAACAAATAGTGTTTCAGAAACTTTTATTTTATCTGCTGGATCTAATTATTTTAAAAATGAAGTAAATTGTAATCTTAAGGGAAAATATTCATCAGCTTTTGTCAATAGTATTTTCTCATTACAAGAAAATCAACAGCATGAAATTAGAACTACAGTTAATCACTTGGCGGAAAATACTAAAAGCTATCAACTTATAAAAAGTGTTTTAGGCAAACTATCAAAAGCTGCTTATCAGGGAAAAATATTTGTTAATTCCAAGGCACAAAAGACAGACGGTTATCAGTTGAGTAAAGCAATTTTATTAGATGAAACATCAGAGTTTAATGCAAAACCAGAATTAGAAATTTACGCAGATGATGTAAAATGTTCTCATGGATCAGCATCAGGAAGTTTAAATGAAAATTCAATTTTTTATTTGATGTCACGAGGTTTAAATTATCAACAATCAAAAGAACTTTTAATTAATGGTTTTTTATTAGATGTTGTTGAAAAAATTACTGACTCAGAAGTTAAAAATTTAATTAAAAATATGATTGGTTTAAAAGAATGAATGTAGACAAGATTAAAAAAGAGTTTCCAATTTTTGATGAAAAGATTCAAAATAATGATTTAGTTTATTTGGATAGTGCCAATTCATCTCAAAAACCAAGGGTTGTTTTGGACAGAATAAATGACTTTTATTCTAAACAATTTTCTAATGTTGGTAGAAGTTTACATTATTTAGCTGTAGCAGCGACAAATTTATATGAAAATACAAGATCTTCAGTTCAAAAATATATTAATGCTAAAGATAAAAATGAGATTGTTTTTACCAAAGGAGCAACAGAAGCTTTAAATCTAGTAGCTAATACTCTTGGTCAAACTATTATAGAGCCAAATGATGAGATCTTGATTACTGAATTAGAACATCATTCGAATTATGTGCCTTGGCATTTTTTAAGAAAATCTAAGAATGTTAAAATAAAGTTTGCTGAAATTAATGAGGATGGCGATATACCAATAGAAAATATTGAGAAAGAGATAACGAACAAGACTAAAGTAATAGCGATAACTCATCTGTCGAATGTTACTGGAGCCGTTTTACCAATAAAAGAAATTACTCAATTAGCTCATTCAAAAGGAATAATTGTGGTAGTTGATGGTTGCCAAGGCGGACCACATTTAAAATTAGACATGCAAGATTTAGATTGTGATTTTTATGCAATATCATGTCATAAAATGTATGGACCAACAGGACTTGGAGTTTTGTATGGAAAAAAAAAATGGCTTGAACAACTTCCTCCTTATCAAGGTGGGGGTGGAATGATTAATGAGGTTAAAAAAGATAGAATTTCATACGGTGAGCTTCCTAATAAATACGAAGCAGGAACAATGGCAACAGCGCAAGTAATTGCTTTTGATCAGTCAATAAAATTTCTCGAAAGTATTGGAATTGAAAATATAATTAAACATGAAAAAGAACTAATTGAATATGGTCAAGAAATTTTACAAAAAAATAACTCTGTAAAATTAATTGGAAATCCAAAAGATAGAGGTGGTGTATTATCTTTCACTATAGAAGGTGTACACCCACATGATATCGCAACTATTTTGGATGAAACAGGAGTTGCAATCAGAGCTGGTCATCATTGTTGTCAAATTCTGCATGACAAATTAGGTATTCCAGCAAGTGCTAGAGCCTCATTAGGAGTTTATAATACTAAAGACGATTTAGATAAATTAAATGAAGGTATTAACAATTGTAAAAAAATTTTTGATTTAAAATGAATTTAAAAGAACTATATCAAGAAATAATCTTAGAGCATGGAAAAAATCCTAGAAACTTAGGTAAAGCAGAAAATTTTAATAAAGATGCTAAAGGAAATAATCCATTATGTGGTGACAATGTTCATGTTTATTTAAAATTAAATGAACAAAGAAAAGTAGAGGATATTTCTTTTGAGGGCAGTGGATGTGCAATATCTATGGCTTCAGCTTCAATAATGACAGATTTAATAAAAGGTAAAAGTGATAATGAAGCTAAAGAAATTATTGAAGACTTTTTAGGAATGATAAAAGAAAATCCAGAACTTAAAAATAAAATTTTAAAAGAAGATGATAAAACAAAATTAATGTGTTTATCAGGAGTAAAACAATATCCAATGAGAGTCAAATGTGCTACTTTATCCTGGCATACTTTAGTTTCAGCTATGGAAAATGATGGTAAACAAGTAAGTACAGAGGATTGATGATTATGGAAGTCAAAAATAAAATTATAGAGGAAATAAGAAAAATTTATGATCCCGAACTACCAGTAAACATCTATGAACTGGGTTTAATTTATGATATTCAAGTTAAAGGCAGAAAAGCCAAGATAAAAATGACATTAACGACACCTAATTGCCCTGTTGCAGAAAGTTTACCTAAAGAAGTTAAAGAAGGTGCAATGCAAGTAGAAGAAATCGATGATGTTGATCTTCAATTAGTTTGGGACCCACCATGGACAAAAGATATGATGTCAGATGCTGCAAAATTGGAGTTAAATTTATAATGAACCCAATAATTAAATTGAGCGATAATGCTGCTAACAGAATTAAAGAGATAATGTCCAGTGCAGAAAAAGATGCCTTAGGTGTAAGAGTATCTGTAAAATCCGGTGGATGTGCAGGCATGTCATATGTAATGGAGTATTCAAAAGAAGCAAATCCCCATGATGAAGTTATTGAGGATAAAGGAGTAAAAGTGTTTATAGATTCTGCGGCTGTTATGTATTTATTAGGCACAGAAATGGACTATAAAAAAGAGGATTTTTCCTCTACTTTTGTATTTAATAATCCTAACGAAACAGAGCGTTGTGGTTGCGGAGAGTCTTTCAAAATAGGCTAATTATTAGTATCCCGTAAGTTGCATACCAGTATTGCTAAAAATGCATATCTAGTGTATAAGATTCTTATGAATAAGTTTGAATTTAAAAATCTTGTTAAAAGCCTTAAAGATTCTTTAAAAGAAAAAACTTTTTTTAAAGACTTACGTAAAGAAGTCGAAACTGGTGCAAATGGCACTCAGGATTACGTTGTTAAAAAAGGTCCTAACAAAGATACTATTGCTACAACTAAACAGTAATTAAAAACTAACTACTGTAGTACATCTCAAACTCAATAGGATGAGGTGCATGTTCGAACTTGTGAATTTCCTCAAATTTTAATGCGATGTAAGCATCTATTTGATCATCGGTAAATACACCACCTTGAGTTAAAAACTCTCTGTCTTTATCTAAACTTTCCATAGCCTCTCTTAAAGATCCACATACAGTTGGTATAGATTTAACCTCTTCAGGTGGTAATTCATACAAGTCTTTATCAAAAGATTCTCCTGGGTGAATTTTATTTTTAATCCCATCTAAACCAGCCATTAACATTGCTGCGAAAGTTAAATAAGGATTTCCGGCTGCATCAGGAAATCTAATTTCACATCTTGCGCCTTTTTTACTTAATGTAATTGGAATTCGGCAAGAAGCTGATCTGTTTCTCGCGGAATAAGCAAGTAGCACCGGTGCTTCAAAACCTGGTATTAATCTTTTATAACTATTTGTCGTTGAGTTAGCAAATGCATTGATTGCTTTTGCATGTTTTAAAATTCCACCGATATAATGTAAAGCAGTTTCTGATAATCCAGCATAAGCTTCTCCGGAGAATACTGGAGTATCTCCTTTCCATATTGATTGGTGAATATGCATTCCAGATCCATTATCCCCAGCAACAGGTTTTGGCATAAACGTAGCAGTTTTACCAAATGAATGAGTTACCATTTGTACAACATATTTGTATAGTTGAACATTATCAGCCTGATTGACTAAAGTACCAAAATACATTCCAAGCTCATGTTGACTTGGTGCAACTTCATGATGATGTTTTTCAACTTTAATTCCAACTTCTTTTAAATTTTTTAAATACTCCCCACGCATATCTTGTTCACTATCAACCGGGGGAACTGGAAAATAACCACCTTTGATTGGAGGTCTGTGACCCATATTTCCATTTTCATATTCTTTTCCTGAGTTATATGGACCTTCTTTACTATCAATCTTAAATCCACATTCATTCATATCATTTTTAATTCTAACATCATCGAAGACAAAAAATTCTGGTTCTGGTCCAAAAAATGCTTTATCGCCGATCCCTGATGCTTTTAAATATTCCTCAGCTTTTTTTGCTACACCTCTTGGATCTCTTTCATAGGGAGTTTTCTTTATTGCATCTAAAATATCACAGAATAGAACGACAGTATTATGAGATGTAAAGGGATCTAAGAAAAATCTTGATAAATCTGGTTTTAAAATCATGTCAGACTCGTTGATAGCTTTCCAACCGGCTATAGAAGAACCATCAAAAAACACACCATCTTTTAACATGCCATCATCAACCGCTGTAGCATCCATTGTTAAATGTTGTAGTTTTCCTCTTGGATCAGTAAACCTTAGATCAACGAATTCAGCTTCTTTGTCTTTGATAAATTTTAATACATCACTTGCACTCATAATCTCTCCTATATAATCTGGGCCTTGTGATACCAAATAAAGATTGATAAATAATGCTCTTTTAATTAATAACACCTATGCAATTTTTACATAAGTGTGTATTTTTGGGTTAAAAACCAACAATTTAAAGTTGAATTATGTCAGCATTAGATAAAGAGCCAGTAAAAAGAGTAGAAAAATTCTTAAAAAATTTTGACCAAAATTTAAATGTTATTTTGCTCGACACTTCAGCTAGAACAGCTTTGGAGGCAGCCTCATCTTTAAAGTGTGATGTTGGGGCAATAGTCAAAAGTTTGCTTTTTAAAACAGAGAATACATTCACATTGTGTTTAGTTGCAGGAGATAAAAAAGCTTCATTAAATAAGATAAAAAAAACTTTAAACATTAAAGATGCATCAATGGCTTCTGCTGATGAGGTTAAAGATATTACAGGATTTACCATTGGAGGTGTTTCGCCAATAGCACATTTAAATAAAATTGATATTTTTATTGATAAATCTTTAGAGAGATTTGTTGATTTATATGCAGCTGCTGGACATCCTAATTGTATATTTAAAATTAGTTTTAACGATTTGCAAAAAATTACAAATGGTTTAATTAAGGAAATTTCCGAATGAAACAGCCTAAACTAATTGATTACTTATTACTTACAATATTGGCATTAATTTGGGCCTCTGCATTTTTCAATATCAAGATTGCAACTTATTCATATGGACCTGTGACCATAGCTTTTTTAAGAGTTTTTTTTGGAGCAATTCCAGTTTTACTTCTTTGTTATTATAAGAAAATTAAAATTGAGGCATTCTCAAAGGATTGGCATTGGTTTGCAATGATAGGTTTTATCAATTTAGTAGCTCCATTTTTTTTAATCGCTTATGGAGTAAAATCAGTTCAAAGTAATTTAGCAGCAATATTAATGTCTACAACGCCTTTAAGCTCAACAGTGTTAGCACATTTCTACACTAAAAATGAAAAATTTAATTTAATTAAAACAATTGGAATATTAATTGGATTTTCAGGAATTGTTTTTTTATTTTCTGATAATTTGTTGATTGATGAAAACAATTTTACATCAGCATTATTAATTTTATTAGGATCAACTTGTTATGTGGTTGGAGGAGTTTTAACTCTCAAAATTAGTAAGAAGAAAAATGAAAATGTAACTGGTTCAATATTGATTTGGGCAACAATTATTTTGATACCATTTGTGAGTTTTATTGAACAACCTTGGAATTTAAATCCAAGACTAGATTCAACTATTTCTGTAATATATCTTGGCTTAGTTTCAACAGGAATAGCTTGGTTATTAAGATTTAGAATTTTAATTAATAATGGACTAATTTTTCAATCACAGGTTTCTTATTTAATTCCAATTTTTGGAACAATACTAAGTTATATTTTCTTAAAAGAATTAATTACTTTCAAAGTATTAATTTCATTAATTGCAGTTTGTGTTGGAATTTATTTTGTAAGAAAAGCAGATTATCAAAAAACTATTTAAGTTCAGAAAATGCTTTGATATGAGATGGACTTGTCTCACAACATCCACCAATTATAGTTGCGCCGTTCATAATAAACTCTTTCGCTAAATTTTTTAATACTTCTGGAGTTAAATCATTTCTCTTTCCCAAAAATTCATTTGGATTTCCAGATTTACTTTCTTTAAAATTTTTTAAAAAGTTTCTAGTAGTTTTTGTTCTCTCAAATGCATTTATCTTAAAACCAAACGGATAACCAATTGACTTAATTTCATTTATATTTTTTTTAAAATTTTCAGGTGAAACACATGCTAAAATTAAACCTAATAAATTTTTACAGTTAATTTTTTTTGTAATATCTGATAATTTTTCACCACTAGGAAGAGAAGTTCCTTCAGATATATGTGCACCGATTAAAAAAGGTTTATTAAATTCTTTTATTGAATTTTCTGCGATTGAAATCTCTCTAATACTACTCAAAACATCAAAATAAAAAAAATCTACGAAGGGATCTAAAATTTTTGCTTGGTCTTTAAAATTTTTGAAAATTTCATTTTCATCTCTATCGTCAGAGGAATAAGTATTATTTTGTGGAGGTAAACCACCTGCTATTAAAACTTTTGGATATTTATCTTTAATTTTTTTAGCTATTTGTCCTGCCTGTTTATTTAATATTTCAAATTTTTCTTCTAAGTTATTTTGCTTTAACCTCAGTCTTCTTGTGGCAAATGTATTAGTAACTATTACATCTGCACCTTCTTTAACGAAATCTTCATGTATTGCTTCAACTAGAGAATGATTTTTTTTTTCTAACAATGCTTTTGCACTCCATAAAGTACCCTTCGGATCCAATCCACGAGCTAATAACTCTTGACCCATACCACCGTCTAAAACTCTTATTTTTCTGAAGAAATTTATATCCATTAAAATAGTCTTATACCGATTCTTACTGAAACGAAAATAACTAATAAAGATGTCAGAATTGTTAAAATCCGATTTGAAAAGATTTTAAGATTTAGATAATTGCCGATCAAACCTCCAATTAAAACACTTAAAAAAAGAGGCCAATAATTTATTAATTCATCAAAAGTTTTGTCTTTAGTAAATTGCCCTAAAATTCCTGAAATCGAATTAATTAAAATAAATAATGATGCCGTTGTAGAGATAATTCTTGGCTTTTCAGCTTTGAGTAGAAAAAGTATAGGACTTAGAAAAATTCCACCACCAATACCAACTATCCCGGAAACCAATCCAAGAATAGAACCAATTATAAGAGAATAAATAAAATTTATTTTTTTTATTATTAGATTTTCATTTTCATAAGATTTATTATTTATCAATAAAAGTATTCCTGCAATTGATAAGACAAAAAATAAAAGAATTTCAAAAAAATCTTTGTCAATTTTTAAAGCTCCACCTAAAAAAGCAAAAGGAATAGATCCAATTAAAAATGGAAGTATTAAATTGAAATTATGATTACCTGCACGAATGTAATTAAAAGAATTTCCTGAAACTACTATTATATTACACATGAGAGCAATTACTGGAAAAATATAATAAGGAATATCCCAAATAAGCAAAAGGGCTAAGTAAGTAGACCCACCACCAAAACCAACACTAGAGTATAAAATAGCTGTTATAAAAAATAATATTGGTAATATAATCATATAAAAAAAGTTTTATGAGAGTAAATATTGCACTATTGACTGTAACAGATACTAGAACATTTGATAATGATAAATCTGGAGGAATTTTAGTTGATAAAATTAAAGAAGCTAACCATAACCTGATTGATAGAAAAATATGTAAAGATAATAAGGATGAAATAGTTTTGATTTTAAAAGAGTGGCTCAAAAATGAAAAAATTGACTCTATCATCACTACTGGTGGAACTGGTCTAACCGGAAGAGATATAACACCAGAAGCATTAGATGAAATTGCAGATAAATATATTCCAGGATTTGGAGAAGTATTTAGAAATATAAGTTTAAAAACTGTCGGAACTTCAGCAATACAGTCTAGGGCTTGTGCAGTCTTGGCTAATGGAAAATACGTTTTTGCTCTACCAGGTTCATCTGGTGGTGTTACAGATGCATGGGATGGAATCTTAAAACATCAATTAGATGTTAATCATAAACCTTGTAATTTTGTAGAATTATTTCCAAGACTAAAAGAAAAATAATTATTTTTGGTATTTATCTTTCCATTCAGAGTAAGGCATTCCATAAACATGTTCTCTTGCATCAGGATCTGAAATAGTAATTCCTTTTTTTTCAGCTTCTTCTCTGTACCATTTAGATAAACAATTTCTACAAAAGCCAGCAAGGTTCATCAAATCAATGTTTTGTACATCTTTCCTTTCTCTAAGGTGAGAAATTAATCTATCTAAAGTTGCAGACTGTAATTCTTTTTTTGTTTTATCATCCATAAAATTTTATATATAAATATAATATGAAACTTTCTGGATCGTATCAAATCAATTTATCTAAAGAAAAAGTGTGGGAAGCATTAAATGATCCTGAAATTTTGAAAAAAGCTATACCTGGATGTGAGGAGTTTACAAAAAATTCTGATACTGAGTTTACAGCAACGGCCACAAATAAAATTGGTCCTTTTAATGCTAGTTTTACAGGCGATATAGAACTTACTGATCTTAATCCACCGAATAGCTATAAAATTACTGGCTCTGGTAATTCTCCAGTTGGTTTCGCATCAGGAGAAGCGACAGTCAAACTAGAAGATCATGAAAAAGGAACCAATCTTATTTATGAAGTCGAAGCAAATGTTGGTGGAAAAATTGCGCAAGTTGGATCTAGATTAATAGATATGACAGCAAAGAAAATGGCAGATATATTTTTTGGAAAATTTTCAGAATTGATTTCAACAGAAGACAGTTCATCTTTAGGGGAATCTTCTAGTGAAAAAATTGATCAGACAATTGAAGTTAAACCAAAAAAACAAAATCAAAAAATTTTGATCATTGCTGGCGTTGTCACAATTATAGCAGTTTTAGTTTACTCATTTTTTTAAAAAACCTACAAAAAACATTAATAAACAGAAATTTAGATTTCTAGTAGAAGTAGAAATGTATCAAAATTAACAATTGTTTATAAATTTTACTTATGGTTATATTAGAATCTATTCAGGAAGGAGACGCTTGATGACAAAAGTAACATTAGAAGTAAATGGTAAAAAGGTCAGTAAAGATGTTCCAGACCACACACTTTTATCAGTTTTCTTAAGAGACAATCTAAATTTAACAGGCACACACGTTGGATGTGATACAAGCCAATGCGGAGCATGTGTAGTTCATGTTAATGGTAAATCAATAAAAAGTTGTTCTACTTTAGCTGCTGATATTGAAGGATCAAAAGTAACAACAATTGAAGGCTTAGCGAAAGATGGAAAACTTCATCCAATGCAAGCAGCATTCAAAAAAACTCATGGATTACAATGTGGATATTGTACACCAGGCATGGTGATGAGTGCAGTTGATCTTTTACAGACAAAGAAAAATCCAAGTGATCAAGAAATTAGAGAATGGTTAGAGGGTAATATCTGTAGATGTACAGGTTACCAAAATATAGTCGCAGCAGTTAAAGAAGCTGCAACAAAAATGTAAACAATACAAAAGGAGAATAAAAAAAATGGCAAGTTTAGTTGGATCAAGAGTTGAAAGAAAAGAAGATACAAGATTTTTACAAGGAAAAGGAAGATATACTGCGGACATAAATATAGCAAATCAAACATATGCTGTGTTTGTAAGATCTCCGCATGCAAGAGCAAAGATTAAGAGTGTAGATACTTCAAAAGCTTTAAAGTCGTCAGGTGTAGTTGGAGTTCTTACTGGAAAAGAAATTGCAGAAGATAAAATTGGTGGTCTAATTGCTGGATGGGCAATTAGAAGTGAGGATGGATCTGAAATGAAAGTTCCTGCAAACCCTCCTTTAGCAAAAGATGTTGCTAACTTTGTAGGTGAGCCTATAGCAGTTGTCTTTGCTGAAACTTTAGATGAAGCAAAAGAAGGTGCAGAAAAAGTTAAAGTTGATTACAAAGTTTTAAAAGCTGTAGTAGATCCAGCTGAAGCAATGAAGAGTGATGCTATTCATGATGGAGTAGATAAAAACCTTTGTTATGACTGGTTGCTTGGTGATAGAAAAGCAGTTGATGAAGCTTTCGCTAAAGCTGATAAAATTATTAAAGTTGATTTAATCAATAATAGATTAGTTCCTAATGCAATGGAGCCAAGAGCATGTGTAGTTGATTACAATACAGCCTCAGAAGAAATCACTTTATATACCACAAGTCAAAACCCTCACTTATCAAGATTAGTAATGTCAGCATTCGGAGGTGTTGCACCAGAAAATAAATTAAGAGTTGTTGCTCCAGATGTGGGTGGTGGATTTGGATCTAAAATTAATGTTTACAATGAAGAGATAGTTTGTAGTTGGGCTTCAAAAAAAATTGAAAGACCAATTAAATGGGTTGCGGAAAGAACAGAATCTTTCTTAACGGATACTCATGGAAGAGATCATGTTACCCATGCAGAACTTGCTGTAACTAACGATGGTAAGTTTTTAGGATTTAAAAATGAAACAATTGCAAATCTAGGAGCCTATGCAAGAGTATTTGGAACGGTTACTCCAACTTATTTATTCGGTCCTTGCGCAACGGGTGTTTACGTAATTCCAGCTGCATATTCTAATGTTAAAGCTGTATATACTAACACAGCGCCAGTTGATGCGTATAGAGGTGCTGGAAGACCAGAAGCAACTTATACAATTGAAAGATTAGTTGAAAAAGCTGCAATGGAATTAGGTATGGATAAAACTGAAATAAGAATGAAAAATTTTCCAACTCAGTTTCCATTTAAACAAACATTAGTTCATACAGTTGACTCTGGTGACTACGTTGCTGGATTAGAAAAAGCGAAACAAATGGCAGATTATGCTGGCTTTGAAGCTAGAAGAAAAAAATCTGAAGCTAATGGAAAATTAAGAGGAATAGGTGTTTCATCTTATTTTGAAGCTTGTGGTATTGCACCATCTGCAGCAGTTATGTCTTTAGGTTGTGGAGTAGGATTATGGGAGTCAGCAGAAGTAAGGTTTAATCCGACAGGTCAAATATCTGTGTTTACAGGTGCTCATAGTCATGGACAAAGTCATGACACAACATTTGCTCAAATTGCAGCAGATGAAATGGGTGTGCCAATTGAAAATATTGATATCGTTCATGGTGATACAGACAAAGGAACATTTGGAATGGGTACTTACGGTTCAAGATCATTGACTGTAGGTGGTATTGCAATTGTGAATGCCTGTAAGAAAATAATTGCCAAAGGTAAAAGAGTTGCAGCTAAAATGCTTGAAGTAAATGAAGATGAAATTGAATTCAAGGATGGAGAATTTGTTGCACTTAAATCAAATAAGAAAAAAACAATAGGAGAAGTTGCTTTTGCTTGTTATTTACCAGGTCAAAGAGATGAAATGAAATCACCAATACCAGAGGGTGACGAACCTGGGTTAATAGAGTCAGCATTCTATGATCCACCAAATTTCTCTTTTCCAGCAGGGTCGCATATTTGTGAAGTAGAAATAGATCCTGATACAGGAAATGTAAAAGTCGAAAAATATACTGCAGTAGATGATTTTGGAAGAATAGTAAATCCAATGATTGTTGAAGGACAAGTTCATGGG
The DNA here is from genome assembly GCA_902594245.1 of uncultured Pelagibacteraceae bacterium. Lineage (GTDB taxonomy): Bacteria > Pseudomonadota > Alphaproteobacteria > Pelagibacterales > Pelagibacteraceae > Pelagibacter. Next base: position 62,298 of record CACJLM010000001.1, read on the forward strand.
GGAATTGCTCAAGGAATAGGTCAGGCTTTGCATGAAAATACTCAATATGATGAAACTGGTCAGTTAATGACAGCTTCGTATATGGATTATACGATGCCAAGAGCTGATAATTTTCCTGAGTTTAATTTAGGCTTTACTTGTACTCACGCAACATCTAACCCTTTAGGAGTTAAAGGTTGTGGAGAGGCAGGTGCAATCGCTTCACCACCAACAGTTATGAATGCAGTGATTGATGCATTAGGTGGTCAAGAAATTTCAATGCCAGCTACAGCTGAAAAAGTTTGGAAGGCTTGTAAATCAATAAAAAAATCTAACGCTAAAGCAGCATAGGAGGAAAATATGAAATCATTTAATTATCACGCACCAAAAGATGTTAAAGATGCTTCTAAGTTAGCCTCTTCTAGTTCTGCTTTCTTAGCAGGAGGAATGACAACTATTCCTTCCATGAAGTTAGGATTAGCAAGTTACAAAGATGTAATTGATATTAAAAATATCAAAAAACTATCAGGCATCAAAGTTAGTGGAAAAACTGTAACAGTAGGCGCAACAACAAAACATGTAGAAGTTGCTACTTCAAAAGATGTTAAAAAGGCAATACCAGCTCTTGCTAAGTTAGCTGGAAATATTGGTGATGCCCAAGTAAGAAACAGAGGAACAATTGGTGGGTCAATTTCAAACAATGATCCTTCAGCTTGTTATCCTTCAGCTTGTATGGCACTTAATGCAGTTATTCATACAAACAAAAGAAAAATAGATGCTGAAAAGTTTTTTACAGGAATGTTTGAAACTGCTTTAAAAAGTGGTGAACTTGTAGAAGCTGTAGAGTTTCAAATTCCAGAAAAAGCTGATTATCAAAAACATCCAAATCCAGCATCAAGATATGCAATCATTGGAGTGTTTGTTGCAAAACATAAAAAAGATGTGAATGTTGCAGTAACAGGTGCTAAGTCTTGCGTTTATATTGATAAAGATTTATCGAAAAAATTAAGCTCTAATTTTTCAGTATCTGCAATTGAAGGCACTGAAGTAAAATCTTCGGGTATGAATTCTGATATGCATGCATCAGCAGAATACAGAGCTAATTTGGTATCACTATACGCAAAAAAAGCTGTTGAAGCTTGTTAGTTAAGATTTATATTTCAGCAAATGAAAAACTCATTTGATGAAAAAATCTTAGAAGAAGCAAACGATTGGGTAACAGCTAATCAAAAGGTTGTTTTAGCAACAGTAATTCAAACTTGGGGATCCTCTCCAAGACAGGTTGGCAGTAGAATGATTGTCAATGAAAAGGGAGACTTCTCAGGTTCTGTTTCGGGAGGATGTGTAGAGTCAGCAGTTGTAAGAGAATGTATTGGTCTTATCAAAGACAATAAACCTTGTAAAAAAATAGAATTTAAAGTTTCAAATGAAAGTGCTTGGGAAGTAGGTCTTGCTTGCGGTGGAGAAATCGCAGTCTATTTAGAACAAGTTAATTAATGAAATTACAAACACTAAAATCAATTATTGAAAAAAAGAAAAATAAGTCTGAATTTGCAATTATCACTAATCTCAAAACAGGGGAGAGTGAAATTTTTGAAAAAGACAAACCTTTAAGTAAAGAAATGGAGGTTTATTCCAATCAAATCAATGAATTTTTTAAATCCAAAAAAAACGGAGTTATAGAAAATTCTGAAATATTTGTTGAAACTTACATATTACCAATAAAAGTAATAATAGTTGGAGCAGTCCACATTGCACAATACCTAGTAGATTTTGCAAAGAGTTTGAATTTTGAAATTTCTATAATTGATCCCAGAGGTTATTTTGCATCTGAACAAAGATTTCCTAATATGAAAATAATAAACAAATGGCCTGATGAGGCTTTTAAAGAAATAGATACAAATGAAAACTCAGCCTTAATTGCTTTAACACATGATCCAAAAATTGATGATCCTGCATTACAACATGCTTTAAATAAAAAATTTTATTATATCGGAGCTCTTGGAAGTAAAAAAACTCATGAAAATAGATGTCAAAGACTAAAAGAGGCTGGTTTTAGTGATAAACAAATTGACTCAATACATGGACCGATAGGAATTAAATTAGGTGGAAGATCAGCACCTGAAATAGCTTTATCAATAATTGCTCAACTAGTTTCAGAAACTTATAAAAAGTGATTAGTGCAATCTTATTAGCAGCAGGTCAATCGAAAAGATTAAAATCTGAAAATAAATTAATTAAATTATACAAAAAGATACCATTAATAAATCATTCATTAAAAGTATTACAAAAAAGCAAAGTTAATAAAATTATTATTGTTCTTGGTCACCAAAATAAAGAAATTAAAAAAGTAATTAAATCAAATAGGAAAAATATTTTTGTTTACAATAAGGATTATAAAAAAGGAATGGCGTCATCTATTAAAATTGGATTAAAAAAAGTATCAAGAAATGACAAAGGATTTATTATTGTTCAATCAGATATGCCATTTATAAAAGTATCAGATATTAATAAAATATATAATTCAATAAAGCTTAAAAAGTATTTAGTCTCTGTTTTGAAGTTTAAAAATAGAATAGGTAATCCAATAGGTTTTGATATTTCAATTATAAAAAAATTTAAAAATATCAAAGGTAAATTTGGTGCAAAATTTATGGTCAAAAGACTTAAGAATAGAACTAGATTTATTAAAATTAGTAGCGTTAAATCTTTTAAAGATTTTGATAAAGCTTCAGATTTTAGAGTCTGATTTACTGAAATTAATTCTTAAAAGTAAAAGAATAATTAAAATTATTAAAAAAATAAGTGGTTTAAAGAATATAGTTTTGGATAACCAAATGAAATGTAATACTCCAAAAATTGCGATTACATAAACTAATCTATGAAGTTTTTTCCAGTTTTGTTTTAAAATTCTTGCCATTTTATTTGATGAAGTGATTGCTAAAGGAACTAATAAAAGCCAAGCAGAGAACCCAATAAACACAAATTTCTTTTTTAAAACATCATCTATTAAAGGTTCAAAATCAAATCTATAATCGAGCCCTACATAACTAAGCATATGTATAGAAGCATAAAAAAAAGCAAATAATCCGAGCATTCTTCTAAATTTAATCCACTCCAATGATTTTGTGATTTTTTTGAGTGGTGTCATTGAAAGAGTTAAGAAAATAAAGATTAAAGTCCACTCCCCAAAATGATTTATTATTCTATCAACTGGTTCTGGACCTAATTTATTATAAAATATTTGATAAATGATTATGCACAGTGGCCAAAGTGAAATTAAAAAAACAGTAGGCTTGAAATAGTTTTTCAATTTATTTTAGTAATTTTTTTTCAAATCCATACCACTATAAAGATGAGCAACTTCATCTCCATAGCCATTGAACATTAAAGTTTTTATTCTTGGAGCTAAAATACCTTCTCCTATCACTCTTTCAGTTTTTTGTGACCATCTTGGATGATCAACTTTAGGATTCACATTTGAGTAAAAACCATATTCTCTTGGTGAAGCATTTTTCCAAGCAGTATTAGGCATATTTTTTGTTAATTTAATTTTCACAATTGCTTTTGCGCTTTTAAATCCATACTTCCATGGAATAAATATTCTTAAAGGGGCTCCATTTTGATTTGGTAAAGTTTTTCCGTACAAACCAGTCACAACAGTGGTAAGAGGATGCATTGCTTCATCTAATCTTAAACCTTCAATGTAAGGCCAATTTAAAACAGGATACCTCTGACCAACCATTTCCTCTGGATTATAAACTGTTTCAAATTCAACAAACTTTGCAGAAGATTTAATCTCTACTTTGTTAAGTAATTCACTTAATGAAAAACCTAACCATGGAATTACCATTGACCAACCCTCTACACATCTTAATTTTAAAATTCTTTCTTCAGATTTAATAGCCAAAACTTCTTCAATCGGAAGTTCTAAAGATTTTTCAACCTCACCTTCAATTTTCACAACCCAAGGTCTTGTATTGAAATTTTTTGCTCTTCTATAGGGATCACCTTTGCCAGTGCCAAACTCATAGTAGTTGTTGTATGTTGTTATATCCTCATAACTAGTTGGCTCATTGGAATTACTTGCTTTAGCATTAATCGATGGAACAGAACTTAAAGAAAGTGCACCTAAACCATAACCCATCGATTTAATAAAAGACCTTCTTTTATGATAAATCTTTTCAGGTGTAATTTCAGAATATTTAAACTTTTTCATTAGCTATTGGATTTCCTTTTAACCATTCACTTTCCTCATTTTCATAATGTTCTTTTTTCCAAATTGGAGATCTTTTTTTTATTTCTTCAATTATATATCTTGAAAGTACATAAGCTTGATCACGATGTTTGCAAGCTACTGCGATAATAATACTTATCTCACCTAATTTTAAGTGTCCTTTTGCATGTTCAATAAATACAGCTTTATTTTTAATATCTAGCTTTTTATCTGCTTCATTATAAATTTCTTCAAAACTTTTGATCACCATTTCATCATGACTGTCATAAGTAATTCCAGTTACTGTTTTATTATCATTGATATTTCTTACAGTTCCTAAAAAATAAATTGATGCTCCAAACTTAGAGTCTTTTATAAATTTTTCAGCGTTTGAAGTAAGTATTTTTTCTTTTTTAGTATCTACTATTTTTGTATGAAGCATTAACCTCCTCCGATAGGAGGTATAATACCAATCTTTTGATCTTTTGTGATTTTATAATTGTCGCTAATTATTTCATTATTTTCTGAACAAAAAGCTGAGGATTTTACAACTTTGATAAAGTTTTCATTACCTTGAAAATTTTTATCTATATATTTAATTATTTCATTTCGTAAATCATCTATTGAAGCTTTATTTTGAATCTCAATCTCCAAGTGATCTTTTTCACTAAAATCTCGACTTGCTCCAAATAATTCTAACTTAATTTTCATTTTTTAAGCTTAGGTGAAAATTTCAGATTTTCATATTTAAATTTAGATTTATTTTTATTGATAAAATCATCCATTAACTTGATTTTTTCTTCTTCAAATTCTGCAACTTTTCTTTCATTAAGATCCACATATAAAGCTAGTATCTCAATAGTTGAGGCTAAAAATTTTTTCTCTTTGTGTATCATTTCCATTTTATATTGAAGTCTCTTTTTATCGTGATCAAAATAAATACAATTGATATCAACTTCATCATTTAGCTGAAGTTCTTGATTATAAGTGATATGAGACTCCACAATCATAGTACTTTTCTTAGTTGTTTTTGCTGACTCTTCTCCCATCTTAAAAATATTATTTAAAGTATCTGCACCATACTTATCAAAAATTAAAAGATAATATGAAACATTCATATGATCATTGTAATCAATCCAATCTTTAATTACTTTTTGGGAACTTAAATAAACGGACATTAAATATTAGAAAATATTTTTTAGGAACTCAGGTAGGCCATCTGGATTTTTCCATAATCCACTTTTTCCACCTTCTTTAATTAACAACTTGACGTTATCAATTCTTAAATGGGGATTTACTATTTTGCTTAAATCATAAATAGTTATTAATGCAGCATTAACGCCCATGATCGCTTCCATTTCAACACCTGTTTTAGCAACTGCAGAAACTACACAAAAAACCTCAAGTGAATTATCTACTTCATTCATTATAATCTTAGTAGCAGTATGATCAATTGGAAGTGGATGACATAAAGGAATTAGTTCACTTGTTTTTTTAACTCCCAATACAGCTGATACCTCAGCCAAAGTAATTGGATCTCCTTTAGGCATCTTTTTGTTTTTAATTAAATCAAAAACTTCTTTTCCTACGTAAATTTTTCCGGACGCTAATGCTCTACGAAATGTTTCTTTCTTAGATGAAACATCAACCATATTAAAAGAATTTTTCTGAAATATTTCTTTTGCCCAATCTTTAAGATCATCTTGATTAACAATTTTTAAATTTTTCATTTAACCACCCGTTTTTGATAGATTTTTTGTTAACCCAGTTTCTCCAAGCTCAAGATAATGAGATTCTTTTTTAAATTTCATTTGTCCTAAAATTAAATCCTTCAATTCTTCGGTTTGATCATCTTTTTGTAATAAATGTCTTATACTTATTCCAGTATTTCCAAATAAACAAAGTCTTAGATCACCTTTTGATGTTATTCTAAGACGATTACATGATTTACAAAAATCTTTAGAATATGGTGCAATAATTCCAAACTTACCTTTGTATTCTGGATTAATATAGTTTAACGAAGGTCCAGCATCTTGGCCTAAGGTTTGATAAATCCACTTATTCTCATTTAAGTAACTTTTAAATATTTTAGATGAAATATGATATCTATTAAAATAATCTAGGTTATCTCCAGTTTGCATCAATTCAATATATCTAAAATTAACTTTGTTAATTTTTATATATTCAGCCCAAGAATCAAAATCTTTTTTTGAGGAATTAACACCATTTAAAAGAACCGCATTAATTTTAATATTATCAAAATTAAAACTTTGTAAAATCTCTATCCCTTTTAAAATCTCAGGCAATCTGTCATGTTTTGTAATATTTTTGAATGTTTCTCTATCTAAACTATCAATACTGATATTAATTCCATCTAAACCACTATCAATTAGTAATTTTGCTTTTTGATCAAGATGATATCCATTTGTTGTAATGACAATTTTTTTAATAGATGTTTCATTTTTTAAAATTTTTACGATTTCATAAAAATCTTTTCTGACCGTAGGTTCTCCGCCAGTTAACCTTATTTTCTGAACTCCTAGTTCTGAAAATCCTTTAGCTAATCTTCTAATTTCATCTATGTTGAGAAATTTTCTATTATCACCCTTATCTGCTTGATATCCATTAGGTAAACAGTATCCACATTTAAAATTACACACCTCAGTGATGGACATCCTTATATAAGGAAATTTTCTTCCAAAATTGTCCTCTAAATGTTTCACACAATAAACTTATAATAGAAATTAAGATTAATAAATTTAAATGATTGTACTTTAACTTAAATAAACTGAAAATTTCAACTAATGATTGTAAAACTACTAATTGAATAAATTTTTTATTTCTCCTTTTTCGTCGAACTCTTTTTTGTTAAAATTATAAATTAGGAGGGGTTAAATGAAAAAAAAATTAAAAAAATTAAATTTATCTAGAAGAAATTTCTTAACTGGAACTGCAACATTAGCAGGTGTCGCTGCTACAGCTTCTGTTGTTCCAATCACAATAGCTAATGCAAATCATTCAGAAGGGAAAAAAGGTTTACCCGATTTTATAAGTTGGAAAGATAGAGACGCTCTTATAGTTCATTCTGATAAAGGTATTGAAACTCATAGAAGTGCTATTGGTGAAAGTTTAATCACTCCAAATCGAAATATTTATATCAGAAATAATATGCCTACAATGACTGATAAACAAATCGGAAATAGAATGGATTGGAAAGTTTCGATAGAAGGTGTCAAAAATCCTCAAACTTTTACTCTAGCACAACTTCAAAAATTAGGTCATCAGACAATGGCTACAATTTTACAGTGTTCAGGAAATGGAAGAGGTTTTTTTAAACATAAGCCAAGAGGCTCACAATGGAAAACTGGTGCCGCAGCATGTGTGCTATGGACTGGTGTTCCAATGAAAACTGTTGTTGAAGCTTGTGGTGGTATAAATGGAGATACAGTTTTTATGACGTCAGCAGGTGTTGACCACCAACCTACAGGTTTAGATCCTAAAAAAGCAATGATAGAAAGATCTGTTCCAAAAAATGTTTTTAAAGATGCTATGCTTGCTTGGGAAATGAATGGTGTTCCATTACCTAATGCACATGGAGGTCCATTAAGAATGGTTACTCCTGGTTACTTTGGAATTAACAATGTAAAACATCTAGGTAAAGTTGCTTTCACAACGAAAGAGTCATCTGTTAAGTATATGAAATCAAGTTATAGAATTTCTCCAATTGGAAAAAAAGGATCTCAATATCCATCTTGTTGGGAGATGCCGGTTAAATCATGGATAACACGTCCTACAGATGAAACTGGAACTGTAAAAGCAGGAAAAGTTCAAATAGTTGGTGTTGCTATGGGTGGTACTAAAAAAGTAAGAAGTGTTAAGGTATCAGTTGATGGTGGCAGTAGCTGGAAAAGAGCAAAATTTATTGGGCCAAATCTAGGTAAATTTGCTTGGAGACAGTTTGTTTTAGAGACAACTCTATCTGCTGGAACTTATAACATCGCTAGTTTAGCTTCAAATGGTTCAGACAAACAGCCAGAATTAAGAATGGAGAACCGAAGAGGATATGCTCATAATGGCTGGAAGGATCATAGCGTAAATATTACAGTAGTATAAAACTATAAAAAGTTTTAAAGTTAATTAATGAAAATTTTTAAATTTTTATTAATCTCTTTTTTTGTATCCATTACTATTAGTGTAAATACTTTTGCTGATGAAGCAAAAATGAAAAAAGGATTAGAAATTTTTAATGAGACTGCTGGATGTGCTGCGTGTCATGTTTTAAAGGCAGCAGGTTCTGTGGGTAATATAGGACCTAATTTAGATACAGTAAGCATGACAATCGAGTCTGTTACAGACATGGTTACTAATGGATTAGGAGTTATGCCGGCTTTTGGAGAAGGTGAAATTCTAACTAAAGAAGAAATAGATATAGTATCTTACTACGTTGTAAACGCAGCTGGTAAGTAATGATTGAATTTAACTTCCAGCAGTAAACTGGAAGTTAAAAATTCTTTTTATTGTCCTGGAGCTTTATAACCAATTTTACTTGCTTTTGCAGTCGCCTTAGTAAAGTCAATAGCTTCTAACATTGTTAAATTTTCAACTGCACCAGATGCTTCTACTACCAATTTAATTGCAGCAAAATCATCAAAGCTTGGCACGTCAGTAACTACTATAAAATCATATGAACCTCTAACAATATCCATGCTGTGCATTTTACCACCCATAGCTTCAGTAAGTTGTTTAACTACAGCTTTTCTATCACTTGCTGGATCTTGTAAAAATCCTTGGAAAGCTTTTGCAGTATAGTTTCCCATTATGTATGCTTTCATATTTCCCCCTTTTTTTTATATATCTATTCTACTAGTGTTATAAAAATGTTGATATGCTTTATTTGCATGCTAGACACAACCACAAGTAATGCTAAGTTAATGATATGTACGAAAAATTTGGACAATTTATAAATGGTAAATGGCAGCAATCATCTGACAAGGGAACTTACGAAGTTATAAATCCGGCAAATGAGGAAGTTTTAGGTCAAGCATCAAAAGCAACTCCAAAAGATGTAGAGGCAGCATTGCAGTCAGCAGCCAAAGGATTAGAGGTATGGAGGAAAACTGCTCCTTGGCAAAGATCATACATCATAAGAAGAATTGCAGACAAGATGAGAGAAAAACAAGATCTTTTGGCAAAGTGGATGACATTGGAAGTAGGTAAACCTTTAGCAGAAGCAAAAGGAGAGATTAATGGAGCTGCAGATATTTTCGAGTGGAATGCTGAAGAAACAAAAAGAATTTATGGTCAGACTGTAGAAAGTAGATTTGAAGATACTAGAGTGCATGTTTATTACCAGCCAGTAGGAGTAGTTGCCGCTTTATCACCATGGAACTTTCCAGCAGTTTTATCAGCAAGAAAAATTTCAACTGCTTTAGCTGCGGGCTGTTCTGTTATTATCAAACCTGATGTAATTACTCCAGGTGTAGTAATGCAAATGGTTGATATTTGTAGAGAATGTGGTGTGCCTCCAGGTGTAGTAAATCTTTTATCAGGTGATCCACCAAGTATTGCTCAACAATTGATTGCCTCTGATATTGTCAAAAAGATTTCAATTACAGGATCGTCAAGAGTTGGAAAACTTATTTTAAAGCAAGCTGCTGATAAAGTTCAAAGAGTTACCATGGAACTTAGCGGTCATTCACCTTTTATTGTTTTTGATGATGCAGACACTAAAAAAGCTGCAGATATGGCTATAGCTGCAAAATTTAGAAATAATGGACAAGTATGTATATCTCCTAATAGATTTTATATTCATGAGAGTAAGAAAGATGAGTTTGTAAATTTATTTGTAGATAAAACAAAAAAATTAAAGATTGGGGATGGAATGAACCCAGAAACACAATTGGGTCCATTAACTACCAAGAAAAGATTAAATGAGATAGAAGAGTTAGTTGAAAAAACTAAGCAAGAAGGAGCTAAAGTTTTATATGGTGGAAAAAGACCAGCAGGATTTAATAAAGGATTTTTTTATGAGCCAACAATATTTGATAATGTGAAAGATGATTATACTATAATGAAACAAGAACCATTTGGACCATTAGTACCTATGCTTTCATTTAAATCTTTCGAAGAAGTTATTGAAAGAGCAAACAATCATGAACTTGGTTTATGTAGTTATGTTTGTACTAATTCAATGGAAAAAGCACATCTTGCATCTGAACAGTTAGAAACAGGAACTGTAGGAGTAAATACAGGTATGATTGCAATTGCAGAAGCACCTTTTGGTGGAATTAAACAAAGTGGATATGGGAGAGAAGGAGGCTCAAATGCAATTAAAGATTATTTAAATGTAAAGTATACCCATATGGGATTGAAAGGATAATGTAATGAGATTATTAAGAATAGGAGAAGCAGGATCAGAGAAACCTGCTTTAATAGACAATGAAAATAAATACAGAGATTTATCATCAATAATAAAAGATTTAAATCCTGATACATTAAATTTTGAAACTTTAGATAAAATTAAAACTACAGATACGTCAAAACTTCCAGCGTTAGACTCAAATCTTAGAATTGGTGCATGTGTATCTAAACCATCTAAATTTATAGGAATTGGTTTGAATTTTAAAGATCATGCAGAAGAACAAAATCTTCCAATTCCAAAAGAACCAATAATTTTTTCAAAGTTTACAAGTTGTATTACTGGACCTAATGATCCAATCATTGTCCCAAAAGGATCTAATCATACAGACTGGGAGGTTGAATTAGGTTTTGTGATTGGAAAAAAGGCAATAAATGTTAGTGTTGAAAATGCATTAGATCATGTTCTTGGTTTTTTTCTTGTTAATGATGTAAGTGAGAGAAACTTTCAAAAAAATAAAGGTTTAACTTGGGACAAAGGTAAAGGTTTTGATACTTTTGGTCCTATAGGTCCTTATATAGTTACAACAGATGAGTTGCCAGATTTTCAGAAACTAAATATGTTTTTAGATGTTGATGGTAAGAGAATGCAAACTGGAAACACTGAGAAAATGATCTTTGACATTAAAACTTTAGTTTCTTACATGAGTTCTTGTATGAGTTTACATCCAGGTGATATTTGTTGCACAGGTACACCTCCAGGCGTTGGTGAAAATATGAAACCTCCAATTTTTCTAAGAGGTGGGGAGGAAGTTACTTTAGGTATTGATAAATTAGGTCAACAAAAGCATCAAGTTGTTCCTTATAAAGATTAATTACTAAAATTTAATGATCGAATTAATTATTGCATTAGGTGCTGGGTTAATAAGTTTTTTATCTCCCTGTGTACTTCCACTTATACCTGGCTATATTTCTTATATCTCAGGCAGTTCATTAAATGAGCTAATTGAAAAAAAAAATGTAAATATATTTCCTATTATTCTGTTCACTGTTGGTTTCTCTATAGTTTTTATAATTTTTGGTGCTGCTTCAACTTTTTTAGGAAAAGTGTTATTACAAAATTCATATGAATTAAGAATTGTTGCAGGATTGATTATAATAATCTTATCTCTCCACATTATTGGTATTTTTAATATTAAATTTTTGAATTACGAAAAAAGAATAGAAGCTAATGTAGGTAGAAACTTTTTTAGTCCAATTTTAATCGGTATGGCTTTTGCTTTTGGATGGACTCCATGTATTGGCCCAATTCTTGGATCAATTTTGATCTTAGCTTCAACAGAAGAAAGTTTAGTTAGAGGAATTTTGCTTTTATTTTCTTATTCTATTGGGCTTGCTTTACCATTTATTTTATCAGGATACTTAATACAGAAATTTTTGATATTTTCAAAAAATTTCAAAAAAAACATAAATAAAGTATCTAAAATTGGAGGAATTATTTTATTAATTACAGGCATTTTAATCATAACAAATCAATTACAAGCATTAGGATTTTACTTACTTAATGTATTTCCTTTTTTACAAAATTTTGGATAATTAACTTATGAAAATTTATCAAATTGATTCAAGTGCTCGAAAAAAGGGATCTACATCAAGAGCTTTAGCAAAAAAATTACTAAATAAAATAAAAAAACCTGAAGACGAAGTAATTTATAGAGATTTAAATGATGAAATGGTTTTTGTTACAGGATTAACAGAGTCAGGGATGAATATTGATGAAAAGGATCAAAATGATAATCATAAAAAAATGTTTGAACTTTCTAATCAATTAGTAAAAGAACTTAAAGAAAGTGATATAATTATAATATCCGCTCCAATTTATAATTACGGCCCTCCCGCAACATTAAAAGCTTGGTCAGACCTTGCGGCTAGAGTTGGAGAAACTTTTAGATTTAAAGAAAATGGCAGAAGAGAAGGTTTGTTAAAAAATAAAAAAGCATATTTGGTAATTACTTCTGGTGGAACAAAACTTAATAGTAATGAGGATTTTTTGACTCCGTGGTTAAAATTTATACTTAATTTTTTTGGTATCGAAAAAGTTGAGGTTATTAGTGCTGATCAAATGGCACTGAATTATGATAAATCAATAAGGGATGCTGAAAATCAAATAGAAAATATTTAAAAAAAAATGTTTAAAAATAAATTTTTACAAATTTTTTTATTTGTTATTTTTTTAATTATTTCTTTAATATTGTTAAAAAAATTTAATAAATATTATTCTAAAAATGATTTTGCAAAGATAATAATCTTGAGTATTTTAGCAATTAACTTTTTTTTTGGTTTTATTATAAAAAAATTCTCAAAAATAAGTTTGATTTTTTTTAGTTATTTCTTGATAATCATATATTCAGTAAATGGTTTATTAGTATATTTTGATTTACAGAATTTACCTGAAAAACAAAAAGAAAAAATACTTAGTAAAAAAAATATTAAATTTGATAAACGAAAGATTTTAGAAGTAGTTAAAGATGAGAGAATTTTAGGAAAAGATATATACCCTCATGTTGTCCCAAGAGAGTTTTTAAAACAAAATAGAGATGAAATTCCTTTAACACCTTTGCCTAATACAATGTTTGTTTCATGTAATGAGTTTGGAGAATGGAAGTATATCCAAACAGATAAACTTGGTTTTAATAATAAAGAATTTTTGAATTCTTTTGATATATTATTAATGGGAGACTCTTTTGCAGAAGGATCTTGTGTTAAACAAGAGCATGAACCAGCTAGTTTATTTCAAAATAATCATCAGTTAAAAACATACAGTATAGGTATATCAGGCAATGGCCCTTTGCTAAGTTTAGCTTTAGCGCATGAAATAAAATTGATAACAGAGTTTGATTACATTGTTTGGTTTATTTTTGATAATGATTTCTATGATCTAGGTATAGAAATGAATTCAAATTATCTAAAAAAATACTTAAATAAGGATTTTGTGAGTCATAATTATTTTTCTCAGATTGAGAATAATATAGATTTTCAAAAAAAATATATTGAAGATAATTTAAATAGTTTTAAAAGTGGATTTTCTTTAAAAGAAAGTATTTTAGAACTTAAGCCACTTATTTATAGAATAAATAAATTGATAAGCCAGAAAGAACCTGAGGACAGCATAGGATATGATAAAGGAATATTTAAAAAAATATTTAATAAAATAGTTTATTTATATCCAGATAAAAAAATATTTGTTGTTTACTTGCCAGAAACAACTTGTTTTGAAAAAAGACCGATCGAATGTAGTCAACGTTTTAATGAAATAAGCAGTCTTTCAGATAAGATAATTTATTTAAACTTTTTTGAATATTTAAAAAATAATTTTCAAAACTATAAAGAGATTTATGCTCTTGGACAAGATAGGGCTCATTTCTCACCTACTGGTTACAATCAATTAGTAAATTTCATTTATAACAAAATCCAAAGCTTCTAAAAATATGAAAAAAACAATCAATACTGACGATGTAATATTTAATTTTTTTAAACAAATCTGTGATGAAAAAGATGATCAAAAATGTATTGAACTTGGTAATAATTGGATAAAGGCTATGGAAACAAATTTAATAAAGATGGAAGCAAACTTAGATGAAAAAGATAAGACTAGATACAAAGAGGATATTCAAAATAATCGTAATCATTTAAATAGTCTTAAAGGAAAAAATTCATCTGAGTGGAGAGAATATGCAACTAAATGTATGATTGAAATAATGGATAATAAGGTATAAATATTTCTATAAGGGGTGTCGTTACAGACTGAGATTAAACCCTAAGAACCTGTCCGGTAATTCAGAAAGGGAGAATAATGGATAAAACATATTTTTTAAGTCAATCAACATCATTGATACTAGTCATTATAATTAGTTTTATATTTGCTTTCTTAGGCATATATCATTCAAAAAAAAATCAGGGGCTTAGTAACTATCTAACCGCAAATAGAAATATTGGACTATTTTCTCTAACAACAAGTTTAACTGCTTCAGCTTTAGGAGCTTGGATTTTATTTGGACCAGCCTCAGCAGCGACTTGGGGAGGTATAGGTTCCATAATAGGATATTCATTAGGTACAGCTTTTCCAATGTTTTTTTTAATTTATTTAGGAAAAAAAATTAGAAAAGAATTTCCCAAAGGATCTTCTTTAATTGAGTTTATGAGAAAAAAGTTTGGAAAAAGTTTGTTCAAACTTATTCTATTAATGACAATTTTTTACATGTTTATTTTTTTATGTGCAGAAGTTACAGCTATCTCAGTCTTAATAAATTATATTTCAGGTACGGAACTTTGGATTACTGCTCTTATTGTCTTGCTAACTACATTAATCTATACACTATATGGAGGATTAAGAGCATCAATATTTACTGACAAAATCCAAATGGTAGTTATTGGAGTTTTGTTGTTAATTTCTTTGGTATACATAACTTCATTCACAGGTTCTGAATTTTCTTTTGAATTTATTGAGGAGAAAAACCCTCATCTTTTAAGTCCATCTTATATACCCAGTTATACTGCTGGTTTAACTTTTTTTATTGCTGTTGCAGCAACTAATTTATTTCACCAAGGTAATTGGCAACGTGTTTATGCTGCAAAAAATTTTGACACGCTGAAAAAAAGTCTAATTATTTCATTTTATATCATTATACCAATAGTCTTTTATATGGGATTTGCTGGAATGGTTGCTTTTTCAATAGACCCATCAACAAGACCTGATCTTGGATTTTTTACACTATTACTAAAAGAGCAAAAAGAAATATTATCGTTAGTTGTGGTTATACTTGGTTTAACCTTAACAATTTCTACAGTCGATACTTTAGTAAATGCAATATCAAGTCTAATAGTAGTAGATGGTAAAGCAACTTTTAATCTGGATAAAAAAACTAATTATTTAAATTTTTCTAAGTATGTAATCTTATTTTTATCTTTAATTTCTTTCATTGTTGCATCTAAAGGATTTGATATTTTATACTTGTTTTTATTAGCTGATTTATTTTGTTGTGCTTTTGCCTTAACAGTTTTTTTTAGTTTCTATGATAAAAGTATAAACGAAAAAGTTGCATACTTATCAATTATAATTGGATTAGTTGCGGGTTTTTTGATTTTTCCTACACCTGATTTTTCAAAAAGTTTATTGGTTGGAATTTTAATTTCCGTAGATTCTTTTCCACCTTTTGTTTCCCAATCATTGTTATTTTTATCATTTGTAGTAGCAACATTTTTACCATTATTAGTTTTAAAAGCTAAAAAGATTAGTCATTAGTTGATTGTAATAATAAAATTAATAGTTATATATCTGCTAAATGGCGGACAATCAGATAACTATAAGTGATCTTTCAAAAGTATATGATAATGGCTTTACTGCTTTAAAAAATATTAATTTAGATATTAAAAAAGGAGAAATTTTTGCAATGCTTGGTCCAAATGGAGCAGGCAAGACTACTTTGATAAGTATTATTTGTGGAATAGTAAATCCAACTTCAGGTGAGGTGAAAGTAGATAATTTTGATATTATTAATGATTATAGAGAAACTAGATCGAAAATAGGATTGGTACCTCAAGAATTAACGTTAGAACAATTTGAAACAGTATTTAACAATGTATCTTATTCAAGAGGTCTTTATGGAAAAAAACCTAGCCCCAGTCATATAGAGAAAATTTTAAAACAATTAAGTCTGTGGGATAAAAAAGATCTTAGACTAAGACAATTATCAGGTGGTATGAAACGAAGAGTTTTAATTGCAAAAGCGTTATCTCATGAACCTTCAATCTTATTTTTAGATGAACCCACAGCAGGCGTAGATGTTGAGTTAAGAAAAGATATGTGGAAAATTGTAGAAAATTTGAGAAAGACTGGTGTAACAATTATTTTAACAACCCATTACATTGAGGAAGCAGAAGCAATTGCTGATAGGGTTGGTGTCATAAATCAAGGAGAGATTATTGTTGTTGATGATACAAAAGAATTATTAAAGAAAATGGGACATAAAAAATTAACGGTGGAATTACAAGAAAATATAAATGAAATTCCTTCATCACTTAATAAATATAATTTATCATTAGGAACAAACAAAATGAGTTTAGACTACACTTATAATGTCCAAGCTAAACAAACGGGAATTACAAATTTATTACAAGACTTAAAAGATGCAGGTTTAAAATTAAAAGATTTAAAAACAGAGCAAAGCACATTAGAAAAAATTTTTGTAAGTTTAGTAAAGGAAAAAAATGAAAATTAATCATTTAGCATTAAAAGCAATATATCTTCATGAAATGGATAGGTTCAGAAGAACTTTGACACAATCTTTATTATCACCAGTATTAACAACCTCACTATATTTTATTGTTTTTGGCTCTGTTATTGGAGGCTATGTGGAAAAAATAGATGGAATAAGTTATGGATCTTATATTGTTCCAGGTTTATTGATGTTAACTTTGTTAACCCAGTCAATTAGCAACACATCGTTTGGAATCTTTTTTCCGAAATTTAATGGAACAATTTATGAAATACTTGCAGCTCCAATTTCAACATTTGAAGTAGTTCTCGCTTTTGTTGGAGCAGGAGCAACAAAAACATTAATTGTTAGTATAATTATATTTATCACGTCTTTATTTTTTGTTGATGTCCAAGTGAAATACCCTTTATTGATGATTTTTTTACTAATTTTAGTTGCATTTACTTTTGCGTTATTTGGTTTCTTAATAGGATTAATGAGTTCTGATTTTGAACAAATGTCAATTATTCCAACTTTATTTATAACTCCGATGGTATTTTTAGGGGGTAGTTTATACTCATTAGATATGCTTCCACCTTTCTGGCAAGCAGTTACTTACTTTAATCCAGTTGTTTATCTAATTAACGGATTGAGATTTTCTTTCTATGGAGTTTCAGATTTTAATATTTGGATAAGTATCGGTACAATGTTTTTGTTTTTAACAATTTGTATCACTGTTGTTACTGTGCTTCTTAAAAAAGGATATAATATAAAATCTTAACTGACCCATTTCTGGGCCAGCTAAAACAACTAATATATAAGAGGAATTATTTTATTAGAACTGTTCAGACTCAGTTGAGCCTTTCATTGCTGTTGTTGAGCTTTTTCCACTACTAATCGTATTAGAAACAGCATCAAAATAAGAAGTACCAACTTCTCTTTGATGTTTAACACTTGTGTAACCATCTTTCTCACGAGCAAATTCTTGTTGTTGGATTTTTGAATAAGCAGTCATGCCTTCTTTTTTATATTTTTCAGCTAATTCAAATATTGCAATATTTTGTGTGTGAAATCCTGCTAAAGTTATAAATTGAAATTTATAACCCATTTTACTTATTTCTTTTTGAAAAGTTGCAATTTCATCATCTGATAAATGTTTTTTCCAATTAAAAGACGGAGAACAATTATAAGCTAAAAGTTTCCCTGGAAATTTTTTATGAATAGCATCTGCAAATTTTTTTGCTTCTTCAAGATTTGGTGTAGCAGTTTCACACCAAATTAAATCAGAATAAGGTGCATAAGCTAAACCTCTTGAGATTGCTTGGTCGATACCAGCTTTTACATAATAAAAACCTTCTGGTGATCTTTCACCAGTCAAGAAAGGTTTATCATTCTCATCATGATCGTTAGTTATTAGTTTTGCAGCGTTAGCATCTGTTCTTGCTAATATAATTAGTGGAACATCTGCGATATCCGCAGCTAACCTTGCTGCTTTCAAATTTTTTATCATTGTGCCTGTTGGAACAAGAACTTTTCCACCCATATGACCACATTTTTTTTCACTTGCTAACTGGTCTTCAAAGTGAACACCTGCTGCTCCTGCTTTAATAAATTTTTTTGCAAGTTCAAATACATTTAATGGTCCACCGAAACCTGCTTCTCCATCAGCAATAATTGGCAACATATAATCAACTTTTTTATTTTCTTGCATATCACCATCAGCAAGTTCCATATGTTGAATTTGATCAGCTCTTAATAATGCATTATTCATTGATTCAACTAATTTTGGTGCACTATCATATGGATATAATGATTGATCAGGATACATTTCACCAGCACTATTGGCATCAGCCGCAACTTGCCATCCACTTAGATAAATAGCTTTTAAACCTGCCTTAGCATGCTGAACAGCATGATTTCCAGATAATGAACCGAGTGTATTAACATAAGGCTCAGAATTTAATAAATTCCACAATTTAGTCGATTGTTGTTTACATAAAGAATACTCAATTTTTATAGAACCTCTCAATCTTTCAACTTCTTCTGGAGTATAATCTCTTTTAATTCCTGCAAATCTTTTTAAGTCGTATGAGATATTTTCTGCACTCATTTATCGCATCCTTTGCTTTTAATATTTATGTAAAAAAATGAATTAAGTTGAACGAAATAGAACTAGTTAGAGTCGTTTAGAGTCTCAACCAGATCTTTCATTCCACTTGAACCCCAATCACAGTGATCATCTCTCATGTAAATTCCTCTGCTATTATGCTTAGCAAGGTCTTCGTTGTTTATGATTTGAGCCTCATTTTCTGTATTTTTTAATTTTTCGTCCATGTAAATTATATAATTTACAGAATTTACAAAATCTACCAAAAAGGATAAAATGCTTGTAAATGAAGGAAAAAAATTGTAAAAATTAATTTACAAAATTTACAAATAGAAAATATGAGTCAATTAGATCTAAAGATTGGGCCAAAAATCAAGGCTTTTAGACGACAATTGGGTCTTCAAGCAAATAAATTGGCAGATGATTTGGGTATTTCTCCAAGCTACTTAAACTTAATTGAGGGTGGAAAGAGAAAAATTGATGGGGACCTTCTCCTCAAAATTTGTGAAAAATTAAACATTGAGCTTTCACATCTAACATCGAAAACAGATATAAATTTAGAAAATACTTTATCTGAGATTTTGGATGATAAATTATTTGAAGATTTAGATATTTTGGGTCCAGAGGTTAAAGATTTAGTTAGTACTAATCCGAAAATTGGGAAAGCAATTGTAAGACTTGGAGATATTTTAAAAAAGAAAGATCATGAATTAGTAAATAGAATTGAAAAAATATCTGGCAAAATTGTTGATAATAGAAAGAATTCTTTTCCAGGGGAAGTTATCTCTGATTTTCTTCAAGAAAATAAAAACTACTTTCCAAAATTAGAAGAATTTGCAAATAAAGTTTTTGAAAAAGTCCAAAAAAATAATCGAACTAGATATATTGCATTATGTGACTATTTATTGTCGGAATATTCAATTGTTGTAAAAGACGTTATACCCGAGGAAGATAAGCCATTTTCTAAAATTTTTAATAAAAATAAAAAAGAACTTTTATTAAGTGATTATAGTTCTCTCGAAACAAAAAAACTTCATGCAGCTGCTCAAATAGCTCAAGAGGGAGCAAATAAGGAAATAGAGGAATATTTAGCTAATTTTTCTTTTCCAACAGAAGAATCTAAAAAATTATCTAAAGTAGCTTTACTTAATTATTGTGGTGCAGCTATTTTGATGCCTTACAAGTTATTCCACTCTGAATGTAAAAAATTAAAATATGATCTTGAATTATTACAGAATACTTTTGCAACTTCATTTGAACAAGTAGCTCATAGAGTAACTTGTTTACAAGATCCAAAATTACCTGGTATACCATTTCATTTTTTAAGAGTAGATATGGCTGGAAATATATCAAAGAGATTTTCTTTATCTGGAATTGAAATTCCACGATATGGAGGAGCATGCCCTAGGTGGAATGTCTATTCAGCATTTACAAGACCTGGAGTTATTCAAGCAGCTGTTAGTAAAATGACTAATGGAGAAAAATACGTTTGTATAGCTAGAACAGTTGAAAAAGGCATAGGTAGATTTGGTCAATCAAAAAGTATTTTATCAATTGGTTTAGGTTGTGAAGCAAAATTTGCAAAAGATTTTGTTTATACTGAAAATGTCAGTCTCAATGATAAATCAACAGAAATTCCAATCGGTGTGTCATGTAGAACCTGTGATAGATTAGACTGTTCACAAAGAGCCTTCCCACCATTACATAAGAAGTTTGATGTAGATATAAATACACGAGGCGTCTCAGTTTATGTTGGCGATAAAAACAATTAATTTAAACAAATGATTAAATTTATAATTCCAGCAGTAATAATTTTTTTGATTGTTTTATTTTGGGAAAAAATAAATGAAATTATTTATAATAAATTTAATATTAAAATAAATTATATAGGAATATTATTTTTATTATTAATTCTTGGGGTTATCCTTCTACTATTATATTTTTAGAATTATGAGTAATTTTAATTTTCATGAATGTGAATTAACTAAAACTGAAGATGTTTATACGCTTAAAAATATAAATACTACGATTGGATTTGTTCGTTTTAATAATATTGGAGAAGTTGAATATATCTTTGTAAATCCACTTTTTAGAAAAAGAGGTGTTGCAAAAAAACTATTGAAGTTAGTTAAAGAAAAAACAGGAAATAAAATAATTTTTCAAGAACCAATTAGTCCATTGGGGACTAAACTTTTGAAATCTTTAGAAAAATGGAATTAAAAAAAAAAATAAGACCAAGAATTAAAGCAAGATTGAGGAAGATGGGGCTTAAAACAAAATTAAGACCCCGTATTACCGCTCATTTAAGAAAAAACAAACAAATAATAAATAAAAATATTGATAATTTTTTTGATTGGATAAAAGGAGCCGAATTAATTGAACTTAAAGAATGCAATGTAAATGAAGATCCAGTTAGACCAGAGTTAGATAATGTCTTTCGAAGAAGTTATGGAAGAAAAATTTATGGTGTAAAATATATGAGTGAAATCCATGCTGTTATGTGTTTTGCTTATACTAATGAAGTACCAAAAAATGTTATTGAATTAGATAAGTTTAGTCACGATGCTTTTTTACAAAGTGCGCAGAGAGACCAAAATGTTGGACAGATAGCAATCGCTTATACTGTATGGTCGAAAAAAAAAGGTGGGGGAAAATTAATTGTTAACGAGGTATTTAAAAAAATTAAAAAATCTAACCATCTTAACAGATTAATTACTTTGTCACCTTTAACAGATATGGCCACACGTTTTCATACAAGTAATGGTGCAAAATTAATTCAAGTAAATGATACAACCCAAAATTTTGAATATATAGTAACCAAATAAACTAGATTCGTTAAAATGAAAAAAATTTTTATCATTATAATTTCAACCTTTCTTAACTTAAACTTTTTGTATGCTGATGACAGAAATTCAGAATTAAATCGATTATTTAATGAATTAAAGATTAAAGATCAAAGTTCAAGTTTAAAGATTGAACTAAAAATTTGGAAGATTTGGAGCACTCATCCAAATAATGATGAACTGACTTCTATGTTGTCTTTAGGCTCAGATTTTGTAAATAACAATCAATATCCTAAAGCTGTTGAGACTTTTACAAAAGTTATAGAGATAGATCCAAGTTGGGCAGAAGCCTGGAATAAAAGAGCTACAGTTTTATACATGATGGGAGAATTTGAAAAATCTCAAAATGATATTGATGAAGTTTTAAAACTAGAAAAACGACACTTCGGAGCTTTAGCTGGGCAGGGTCTAGTTAATATAAAACTTGAAAATTATGAAAAGGCTATCATGAGTTATAAAGAAGCAATGAAAATATATCCGTCTATGAATTCACCAAAAATTATGATAAAAGAACTTGAAGAGTTAATAAAAAAACAATCAATTTAAATGTTAAGTTATATTATTCCTTTTATAATTCTAATTTTAATTGTTGTCTTCATTCATGAATACGGACATTATTACTTTGCCAAAAAATATGGGGTAGGTGTTACTGACTTTTCTATAGGATTTGGTCAAGAAATATTTGGATGGAATGATAAATCTGGTACCAGATGGAAAATATGCTGGATTCCATTAGGTGGATATGTGAAGTTTTTTGGAGATCGAAATGTTTTTTCTCAAGCTGATCAAGAAAAACTAATACAAAAATATAATGAAGAAGATAGAAATAAATTATTTGTCCTTAAACCTTTATACCAAAGAGTTTTAATTGTTTTTGGTGGACCATTAGCTAATTTTTTATTGGCTTTAGTGATTTTTTTTTCAATTTATACTTTTGTTGGAAAAGATTTCACTCCTGCTGTTATAAATGAAGTTAAAGATGATAGCCCTGCTATGATAGGTGGACTAAAGCAAAATGATATAATTTTAGAAATAGATGGAAATAAAGTTAAAAGTATCATGGATGTTTCAAAATTTATTACTATGTCTTTAGATGAAATCATAGATTTTAAAGTAAAACGTTCATATGAAGAATTAATTCTTAAAATAAAACCAGATGTGGTTCCTGGCGAAGATAATCTAGGAAATAAAATTAATAAGAGGATGGTTGGAATTAAACTTGGTGCATATAATAATGAGATCAACCATGTAAAATTAGGACCTGCTCAAGCAATTTATCATGCTGTAAATGAAGTTTATTATGTAACCATTTCATCATTAAAATATATTGGTGGAATGATAGTAGGTAAGGCAGATACCTCTCAATTAGGTGGACCAATTAGAATAGCTAAAATTTCAGGTCAAGTAGCAGAGTTTGGCTTGTTAGCTTTTGTGAGTATGATGGCTTACATTTCAATAAGTTTGGGGTTAATTAATTTATTTCCTATCCCAATGTTGGATGGGGGTCATTTAATGTTTTATGCATTTGAAAAAATTTTGGGACGACCATTATCTCAAAAAACTCAAGAAGGTTTTTTTCGAATCGGTTTGTTTTTATTGTTATCATTAATGTTTTTTACCACCTTTAATGATCTAAAAGACCTTGGTTTATTTAGATAATTTTAAAGTTAAAAATCTTTAAAAAGCCAATAAAAACAACACTTATTTCAATTTTCTCTATATATTGTGTATAACTTTTTTTTGAACACTAAAAAAAAGCTTGATTTATCAACACTTTTGATAAAAATGGTAAATAACCTAATAAAACCGGAGCTAAAATGAATAAAAAACAATTAGTAGTCAAGCTTTCAGGGGCTTTAAATTTAAGTAAAGCTGATGCTGAGAGAACTTTTGACACGATTACCAACACTATTCTTGATGCTTTAAAAGCTGATGATTCAGTTAAAATTGCTGGATTTGGAACTTATAAAGTGGCTAAGAGAAAAGCTAGAGTTGGAAGAAATCCTAGAACTGGTGAGCAAATTCAAATTGCTGCATCTCAAAAGGTTAAATTCTTACCTGCTAAAGCTTTAAAAGAAGTTTTTAATAGATAACAAACTTTTACAGCCTTAATGCTAAATAGTATTAAGGCTGTTTCTATATGCAAAAACTGCATACCCAATTTTCTTAAACAGCGTTAGTTTTTAAAATTTTTAAAAATATAACCCCCTCATGAACAGGGAGGTCTTAATGACTAAATTTTTAAAAAAAATAAGTGTGCCGCTTATTAGTTTAATCTTTTTATTAAACATGAGTAGTGCAGGAATGGCGGAAACAACTGTTTCTGCTGAAGTAGGGTTTATTTTTAATACCTTACTTTTTTTAATTTGTGGATTCTTGGTTATGTTTATGGCTGCAGGATTTGCAATGTTAGAGTCAGGTATGGTTACATCAAAAAGTGTATCTGTAATCTGTGCTAAAAATATAGGATTATTTTCAATCGCAGGAATAATGTTCTGGTTAGTAGGTTATAACTTAGCTTACGGAATTCCAGAAGGTGGTTATATAGGGAAATTTATACCATGGTCAGATGCTAGTGCTGTAGATACTGGTTATTCAGATGGTTCAGATTGGTATTTCCAAATGGTATTCTGTGCAACAACAGTTTCTATTGTATCAGGAACTATGGCTGAAAGAATTAAACTATGGCCATTCTTCGTATTTGCTGCGATTCTTTCAGGAATTATTTATCCAATCGTAATGGGTTGGCAATGGGGTGGAGGCTGGTTAGCAGAGTTAGGATTTTCTGATTTTGCTGGTTCAACTTTAGTACACTCAACTGGTGGTGCAGCAGCTTTAGCTGGTGCTATCATAATTGGACCTAGACTTGGAAGATTTATGAAATCTGGTGCACCGGCTCCACTTAAGCCGTTTGCAGCTTCATCAATTCCATTAGTAACAATTGGAGTATTTATATTATGGCTAGGTTGGTTTGGCTTTAATGGTGGTTCACAATTAGCTATAGGAACTGCTGTTGATGCAATTGCTGTATCAACTATTTTCATGAACACATTTTTAGCAGGTGCAGGTGGTGTTATTGGAGCTGCTATAATCACAAGATTACATTTTGGTAAAACAGATGTTGTCCAAATGTTAAACGGATGTATTGGTGGATTAGTTGCAGTAACAGCTGAACCATTAGCTCCATCACCTTTAGCAGCTATTCTAATCGGAGCTGTGGGTGGTTTAATTGTGGTTTATGGTACTAAACTATTATTCTCATTAAAAATTGATGATGTAGTAGGTGCAATACCAGCACACTTGTTTGCAGGAATTTGGGGAACATTGATTGTTCCAGCTACAAATTCTGATGCAGTTTTCAGTTCACAGTTAATTGGAGTTCTATCAGTTAACATATTTGTATTTATAGTCGCTTACATTGTGTTTAGCGTTATCAAATCAACTATTGGCCTAAGGTTAAGTAAAGAAGGTGAAACCAAAGGTACTGATGTAACTGAAACTGGTGTTATTGCTTACGCGATAAGAGACTAATTGCATGCAATAAAGGGGTCCTTCGCTCTCTGTATACACAGATTACTCATCGGAGGGCCCCTTAAAACAAAATAACATTACTTCCTCTAAGTTGTTATAAATATAAAGCCCCTCCCTCAAGGGGCTTTATTAATTTTAAAAATCATGAATTAATTTGATTCACTATATCTAAGAAAACTTTTTTAGGTGTTAGTTTTTTCATTCCCTCTCTACTTCTGAGTCTATAGTTGTCATCGAGATCACTAGGTCTTATAATTTTAATTTTACTATATTTTAATTCATTTATGGGATCATTAGCAATTAATCCAAAACTTTTAATATTTAGAGCTGCAGCTAAATTAAGTGGACCTGAATTATTACCTACAAAAAAATCTGAATTTTTTAATGCTAAAACCACTCCTGTTAGGTCTTTTTTTGAGCAATTAATAAAAAAATTTTTTTTTGAAAGATTAATGATTTTATCAGCTATATATGATTTTTCAGGACCACAGATTAAATAAATAAAATCAAATAATTTTTTTTCATAAAGTAAGTTAGCTAATTCAACGAAATCTTCCTCATACCACATCTTATAATCTTCAAAAGAGTCTATACCAAATGCAATTTTTTTTCCTTTCACTATTAAATCTAAATTCTTTTCCTCAAATACTGATGTGTTTATTTCTATTTCTGGATATAAATTATTCAATTTGATTGAATTAATTTTCAAAAACTTTTGAGATTGATCAGAATAAGTTTGTTTTTGGTCTTCTTCACTAAGGAAACTTTTACATGTTAACCATTTTTTTTGTTTACCAATACCTGGACCAATAATGCTTTTTATACCAGCCAATTTTGCAGCGATAGCAGGCTTATTAACTTTATCTAATATATAGACAAAATCATATTTTGATTTGATGAAAATTTTTGTCAATTTTATTACATCTAACCAATAACCAAAGCCTTTTCTAAAATCATTGTAAAAAATATAGTTTAAATGTTTTAAGTCTTTTAAGATATTTTTTGCTTGGGTTTTTTCTCTTACAATTAAATCTACCTTTTCACTGTGATGTTCGCTAATTGCTTTGATGTAAGGAAGTTGCCATATCAAGTCCCCCAGTTTATGGTGTGTATAAACAACACAAATTTTTTTATCCATTATATTTGAATTATTTAATGATTTAGAAGACTATGCAAACTAAAAAATTTACAATAATATTAACATTTTAAGAATATGAAAATTAAATCAAGTCAAACTCTTGTTTCAGAAGCACTTCAGGATATTAAAACAATTTCTACAGATGAGGCTTATACGATGTCAACTGAAGACCAATGTAATTTAATTGATATTAGGGATATTAGAGAATTGGAAAAAGAAGGTAGAGTAGAAAAATCAAATCATATTCCAAGAGGAATGTTGGAATTTTGGTTAGACCCTGATAGCCCTTATTTCAAAGAAGGAAAACTTGATATGAATAAAGAAATGGTTCTTTTTTGTGCTGGAGGATTGCGTTCTGCTTTAGCCGCAAAAACTCTAAAAGAAATGGGATTTGAAAAAGTTTCTCATATTGATGGAGGATTTGCTGCTTTAAGACAAAGTAAATTCAAGATAATTTAACAATTAAATTCTTCTAAAGCATATTCCAATCTATCTTGTCCCCAAAAAAGTTTTTCATTAACAACAAAAGTTGGAGCCCCAAAGATATTTAATGCAAATGCTTTATCTGTCAAATCTTTAAGTTCATCTTTAATTTTTTGTTCTTTAATACCCTGATGAAATGATTTTTTATCTATGTTACATGTGGAAAGAATCTTTTCAATATTTTCTTCAAGAGTTATATCAACATTATTTTTCCAATATGCATCAAAACATAAATCAATAAATTTATCTTTTTTTATTTTATCAATTAAAAGAAATCCTCTCATTAGATATAAAGAATTTAATGGAAATTTTTCATTCCATTTAAATGGAATATTATTTTTATTTGAGATTAAAATACAATCGTTTTTCATATTTTTCATTTTTCTTTCATTAAATGCTGGTGCAGTGATCTTACCTAAATTATGAAGGCCACCTAATAAGATAGCCTTATAATTAAAATTTTTTCTCAAATTCAATCTAATTATTTTTTTATGAGCTATGTACGAATATGGACTTATAAAATCAAAATAAAAATCAATTGATTTATTCATAGAGGTTAATGCTCTTTGCATAGAATATTCTTATCACCCAATAAATGAATAGACCTAATGGACCAATTAAATAAGTAATAATTAAAGGAAATGACACTAAAATTTTATTTATATAAAATTTTTGTGAGTCCTTAACAATCCAACCTCCAACAAATAAATTAATAGATATAAAATGTATCCAAAAAAGCATAAGAAAAAGATTATTTGAGAATAAATTAGATAAATTAGAAATACTTAAATACAATTCAAAATTACTTAGGAAATCATAAGAACCTATGAAAGATTTATATAGTACAAATATGTATGCTCCACTTAGTAAAAAAATTGGCAAAATTGATGTTACAAAAAATCTACTTA
Organism: uncultured Pelagibacteraceae bacterium; assembly: GCA_902594245.1. GTDB lineage: Bacteria > Pseudomonadota > Alphaproteobacteria > Pelagibacterales > Pelagibacteraceae > Pelagibacter. The sequence goes on from CACJLM010000001.1 coordinate 90,114, forward strand.
AATTTGATGAAGGAAAAAAAATTAAGATTAACCAAAAAGGCAATACACCCAAATTCACCCAAAAGTAGAGAATTTCAATCGTGAAGTAAGCATAAATTTGTTCGATCATTTGAAATTATATTATATTAAATCTTACAATGATTCCTATAAGAAATAAGAGAAAAACTTTACAAGTAACTGTTGATGAAATGAGAAATTTTGCGTTAGCATATGTAGATAAATATGCTCCATCTAAACAGCAACTCCGAACATATCTATTGAAAAAATATTTAAAGTTGTCAGTACCAAATGTAAAAAAACAAGATGTCACTCAGTTAATAGATGTTGTTCTATCTGATTTAGAGAAAAGTAAATTCATCAACGATAAATTTTACTCAGAAAGTAAAGCAAAGAGTATGATACAAAGGGGCAATTCGATTAACAAAATCAGAAACTATCTAATAGGCAAAGGTATTAATGATCAATTCATTAAGGAAACAGTTAATAAGATTCAAGAAGATAATACTGATCAAGATTTTTTTTCTGCAATAAAGATTTGTAAAAAAAAAAGAATAGGCCCAGCAAGAACAGAGGATAATCGTCCCTTATTTTATAAAAAAGATATATCTTTGTTAGCTAGAAATGGTTTTGATTTTGAAACATCAAAAAAAGTCATGGAATTGCAAAAAGATGATTATTTAAAGATAATTAAATTAATCTAATTTTTTCTTTCTTTTTCTTCTTCAACTAAACGAGTAATTTTATTTCTTATGTAATTCTTAACAAAAACAAAAACTAATAATCCAAAAATTGAGACTGATATTATTATAATTAATATTATTCTTAATTGTTCGTCCATTATATCAGATGTTTACTTTTTAAAATTAAACTTGGATTTCTAAAATTTTCTTTTCCGTATTTAATTTCATGGTTATTAAAGTCCGTTACTTTACCTCCTGCATGATTTAAAATAGCATGACCTGCCGCAATATCCCATTCAAAAGCTCTTGGTTCAGCCACATATCCATCAAATTCACCTGCTGCAATTGCACAAAATTTTAATGAACTTTTCATTCTCACAAATTCCTTCACATTTAATGTTTTATGAATTTTTTCAATTTCAGGTTTGATTTTATTTGAATAAGAAACAAATTTAATTGTATCTTTATTAAAATTTTTTGAACATTCAAGTTTTATTGTTTCATCATTTTTAATTTCATAAGCGTTATTTGGACCGAAAGAATAAAACATTCTTTTTTTTGCTGGAGCATAAATTAGTCCTGCCATTGGTTGATTATTTAAAATTAACCCTGCATTGATTGTAAATTCCTCTAAATTATTTATGTAATCGTAAGTACCATCTATAGGATCGATCAACCAAAAATCATTTAAACCTTTTATTGATTTGTTATCAGAGGTTTCTTCTGAAATAATAGGAAGTTCGGGAGTAACTTCTTTTATTTTTTCGGTTATAATTTTATTTACTTCTAAATCTCCATTACTTACCGGAGTATTGTCAGGCTTTAATTCTTTTATAAGCCCTTTGTTTCTTAAATCTATAGATATTTGACCAGCGTATAAAAAAGTATCAATTAATTCTTTTACTATTTTTTCTATATTTAGATTATTCATAAATTTTAACTAATTCTATATTATCGGCATTTATTACTTTTTTTCCTACATTTTCAAAATTTACCGTCACTTTATTATCAATAATTGATTGAACTTGTCCAATTCCCCATTCTTTATTTGATGGGTTTTGAACTTTATCTCCTGGTTCATAATCTAAAATCATTTAATTTAACTTATATTAGAAATCAGTATAAATACCATCAAATGAATAAAGAATTAAATTCTATAGGTATTAATAAAAAAGCTTCAGATACAACTGTTGTTGTAGCAATGTCTGGGGGTGTGGACTCATCAACTGTTGCTGGCATGATGAAAAAACAGGGCTTTAAAGTTATTGGTATTACTCTTAAACTTTATGATGATAATAAAGAAGTTGCTACTTCAAAACAATGTTGTTCTGGTCAAGATATAATGGATGCCAAAAGAGTTGCGCAAAAATTAGATATTGAACATAAAATTTTATATTATCAAAACAAATTTAAACAGGGTGTAATTGATAATTTTGTTGAGAGTTATTTGAAAGGTGAAACACCAATACCTTGTGTACAATGTAATCAAACTGTTAAATTTAAAGATTTGTTTGATGTTTCAAAAGAATTAAAAGCAGATGCTCTTATAACAGGTCATTATGTTAAAAGTGTAACTTCAGAAAATCAAACTGACATGTATAGAGCTATAGACGAAAATAGAGATCAAAGTTATTTTTTATTTAATACAACAAAAGATCAATTAAATTATTTAAGATTTCCTTTGGGAGGATTACTTAAAGATGAGACTAGAGAGATTGCTAAGAAGTTAGATTTGAATGTTGCTGATAAACCTGATAGCCAGGATATATGTTTTGTACCTAATGGTGATTACGCCTCTGTAATTCAAAAATTTAGACCAGACTCTTTTCAAAAAGGAAATATAAAAGATCTAGATGGTAAAGTGATTGGTGTTCACGATGGAATAATCAATTTTACTATAGGTCAAAGAAAGGGAATCAAAGTATCAGATAAAGAAGCTCTTTATGTACTTAGAATAAATTCTAATAAAAATGAAATTATAGTTGGTCCAAAAGAAAATTTAGGAAAAAAAAATATTATATTAAAAAATTTGAATTTACTTGTAGATAAAAAAGAATTTGAAAATGATGTTTTGGTTAAAGTACGATCAACTGGTAAATTACTAGAGGCCAAAGTAGATTTTAGTGACCAAAATGGTGCATATGTTAACCTTAAGATTACTGAGGATGGGATATCACCAGGGCAAGCTTGTGTGTTTTATAACAAAGATAAACTAGGTTATAAAGTTTTAGGAGGTGGTTGGATTAAAGAATAAGCTATTTTTTCTTATTCTTTTTTCTAGCTCTTCTTTTTTTAGAGCCCATTTTTCTTCGACCTCTATGTTTCTTAGGGTAACTCATTAAATCCTTTTCATTAATTTATTGAATTTCTCGTATGGATATAGCATTGTCCTCAAAGCATATCAATTTTTTTATGGGAAAATCTTTTAAAACATTTCTTAAACATACCGCTAAAGACTTTCATAATCAGTCGGTTAATCCACCAGTTGTGAGAGCATCAACAATTATATTTAAATCAATGGAGCATATTAGGAAGACGCAAGCAAAAGCCCAAAAAAATCCTACTGGTGGTCATTATGATTATGGTAGACAAGGAACTTCAACTACTCATATTTTACAAAAAATTTTAACAAAACTTGAAGAGAGTTATCATGTTTTTACTACTCCAACTGGATTTGGTTCAGTTTTTTTAGCTATATTTAGTGTTGTTAGACCTGGAGATGAAATAATTGTTGCAGATCCAGTCTACAGTCCCACAAGACTATTAACACAAGATTATCTTAAAGAATTTAATATCAAAACTATATTTTATAACCCTAGTGACCTTAAAACTTTAGAGAAAAACATTACAAAAAAAACAAAATTAATATTTGTTGAAAATCCAGGAAGTAATACTTTTGATTTTCAAGATTTAGGAAAAATAATTTCAATAGCTAAAAAAAAAAAAATTTTTACTGCTATAGATAATACATGGGGCACGCCATATTATTTAAAACCTATAAAACTTGGATTTGATATGTCTATAGTTTCAGCTACAAAATATTATTCTGGTCATTCTGATGTAATGGGAGGAAGTTTAGCAGTAAATAAAAAAGTTTTTGAAAAAGTTAAGACAGCTGAAAGAATTACTGGTTTACGATTGGGTCCAGATGATGCTTATTTGATTACCAGAGGTTTAAGAACTTTGGATGTAAGATTAGATCGACATAGAGAAAATGCAAAAAAAGTTGCTACATTTTTGTCAAAAAATAAGAAGATTAAATTGTTATATCCATTTAAAAAAGACTCTTTAAATTTTAGAATGTGGAAAAAATACTATTCGGGTGCCTCAGGATTAATGGGATTAAAGATTAAATCAAAAAGTATAAATGCAGTAAGAAAATTCGTAAATTCTTTAAAATTATTTGGTTATGGTTATAGCTGGGGTGGTTTTGAAAGTTTAGCTTTACACCAAGAATTTAGAGAAACTGGAAAAAGAAAATATATGAATTTAGCAAAGGATGAGCACCTTGTAAGATTACACATAGGTTTAGAAGATCCAAATGACTTAATTGCAGATATTAAACAAGCATTAAGACATTTAAGATGATATCAGAAAATTTTTTTAAATCTAAAACAGCAATCATAACTTTGTTTGCTGCATGTTTTGTTGTTTTGATTTCTTTAGGTGTAAGACAAGTTTTTGGTTTATTCTTTATCGATTTTAATGAAAGTTTGAATATAAGTAATACTGCATTTGGTTTTGCAATTGGAATACAAATGTTAATGTGGGGAATAACTGGTCCAATTTTTGGAGCAGTTGCAGATCGTTACGGTGGACATATAGCAATAATTTCTGCATTTATATTTTATACTCTTGGTATTTATTTTTTATACACAGGTCCAAATACTGGAATTTTTTTTCAAATTCATATGGGTTTACTGATAGGTATTGGTTTGGGTGGCACAGCCATAAGTATCCCAATGTCAGTTGTTGGTAAACACTTCCCATTATCAACAAGAACAATTGCAATGAGTATTGTTACTGCACTTGGATCTTTCGGTTACTTTCTCTCACCAATTTTTACAAATTATTCTTTAAAAGAATATGGGTGGAATTATACTTTATTCATCTTTTCCTTAGTTTTAGTAACAGGATTAGTTGCAGCTTATTTTGTAAGATCTCCATCTGAGTCCGAAAGTGTTGAGAAAACTTCGGACCAATCATTTAAAGAAGCTTTAACTGAAGCTTTTAAGACCAAAAGTTATATTTTACTTGTGTCGGGATTTTTTGTTTGTGGTTTTCACATTACTTTGGTTGGAACTCATGTTCCTAAGTATGTTATTGATAGAGGTTTAGAGGACTGGACTGCAGCTGCAATTTTATCATTGATTGGATTATTTAATATTTTTGGCTCATTATTAAGTGGTTATCTTTCAGCAAAAATGAGCAAGAAAATTATTCTCAGTGGGATTTATTTTTTAAGAGGGATTTCTATAATTCTTTTCATATTTACACCAGCTAGTAACATTAGTGCTTTCTTATTTGGAGCGAGTTTTGGTTTCTTATGGCTTTCAACAGTTCCAGCAACCAGTGGAATAGTTGCACATTTATTTGGAACAAAATATTTAGGAATGCTTTATGGAATTGTATTTTTAAGTCATCAAATAGGATCTTTTTTTGGTGCATATCTTGGAGGTTTATTCCATGATATATATGGTTCTTATGATTATGCGTGGTATTTAGCAATTGCTTTATCTGTTTTCGCAGCAATAATACACTTACCAATTAAAGAAGAACCAGTTTTAAGATTAAAAACAGAATAAATTGAGTAAAAAAGATCAACTATCGGACATACATAATTCAGGAAAATCTTACATAATTTATAAATCAAAAAAAGGTTTTGATTTATATACAAATTTTTCGAAAAAAATTATTCTTAAAAAAAATAATATTAGTAGTTTTTTAAGTAAAAAACATCAAAGTGTATCTAAAAATACTGATCTACACATAGGTTTTTTTGGTTATGAAATACTAAACAATTTAATCGGTGTCAAAATTCCAAAACAAAAAAGTACTAAATTTCCAAAGGGAATTTTCTATAAACCTGAAAAGAAGATCAGTTTAAGTAATAATTTGAAATATGAAAATAAAGATAAACACAAAAAAAGTACTTTTAAGATAAATATAAACAAAAACTCTTACACTAAAATTTTTAAAAAATTCAAAAAAAAAATTAAAAGTGGAGAGACATATCAAATTAAGATTTGTACTAAATATAAAACAAAATCAAAGATAGACCCTTTGAGCTTTTTTTCGAAATTATCAAAAATTAATTTAGCTCCAGAGGCATTCATGATAAAAGATAAAAATTATTCAATTATAAGCTGTTCACCAGAAAACTTGATAACTAAAAAAGGTACCAATATATTTACAAAGCCTATAGCTGGGACAGTTAAAAAAACCAAATCCTTAAATAAGATAAAGGCACTAAAATATTTTAGAAAAAATATTAAAGAAACAAAAGAACACAATATGATTGTTGATATGGAAAGAAATGACTTATCTAGAATATGCAAGCCCGGTTCTGTAAAATTATCTAAACAAAAAATTGTAGAGGAATATAAAGATCTTTTTCATTATGTAAGTTTAATAAAAGGTAAATTAAAAAAGAATGTTCAAAATATAGATATTATTAAAGCTATGATGCCAGGAGGATCTGTAATTGGTTGTCCCAAGATAAGCACTTTAAGACTTTTAAATAAACAAGAAAAAGAGAATAGAAATATTTATACAGGCAGCTTTGGATATATAAAATTCAATGGAGATATGAGATTTAACATTATTATTAGATCGATTTTAAATTTTAATAATATTTCTGAAATATCAGTTGCTTCAGGAGTAGTTGTAGATAGCAATGCTCAACATGAATTCAATGAGAATTATATTAAAGCAAAAGCGTTAATAGATTTGTTTAAATGATTTACGTAATAGATCACAATGACTCGTTTACTCATAATGTAGTTCATCAATTTTCATTATTTGATGAGGTGGAATGTGATAATTATAATGAAATAAATAAAACAAAACTTCAAAAAGCCAAAGTTTTAGTTTTTTCTCCTGGACCGGGTAATCCAAAAGATTATCCGAAAACTTCAGAGATTTACAAAAAATTTAAAGGAAAAAAAAAAATGATTGGAATTTGTTTAGGTTTTCAACAAATATTATTTTGTGAAGGAGCTAAAATTATTGAACAAAAGAAAATTTATCATGGATTTCAATCAGATATTAAAGTTGTTAATGATAAATCTTTATTCAAAAAAGGAAAAATATTCAAAGTAGGCCGGTATCACTCACTTAAGTTAAAAGAACCTTTTAAAATTAATAATTTTGATATAACTATGAGGTGTTTAAAATCAAAAGTTGCAATGTCTTTTGAAAATAATATAGAAAAAATATATGGATTTCAATTTCACCCAGAATCTTTTTTAACAATCAATGGCAACTTACTCATTAAAAAAATCCTATCAGCTTAAAGATTTAAAAGAAACAAAATTTAAAGATCTATGGGGTGATCATGGTGTGTTCACTACAATGTGGATTTTTGGAAAACCAGCAAAAATTTTGTTTTTTGAAAATCATTTAAAAAATTTAATTAGATCACTCAAAAAGTATGGAATAAAAAAAAGATTTCTAAAAAAAGATGTTATAAAAATTATAAATACTAATTTATCAAAAAATAAAAAATACAATCATCTTTTAAGAATTGCGCTAAACAAACAAGTTATTTCAGTATCTTTGAGAAAGAGAGTAAAACCTAAAATAGATTTTAACTTAAAATTAGTAAATTTAAGACGAGAAAAACCTCAATATAAAAATTTAAAATATAAAAAAATTTTATTTCATCTTACTAAATTAGATAACTCTAGATCGGATATAGGTCTTGTAGTAAATAACAAAATTTTAGAAACAGGAACTTCAAATCTTTTATTTATAAAAAAACAAAAAATATTTACTCCGATAAAAGATTATTATGAAGGAAATACTTACAAGTTTTTTAAATCCAAAGTAAAAAAAATATTAAAGAAAAACATTCTGATAAAAGAATTAAATGATTTTGAAGAAATAATATTAATTGGTTCAGGCAAGGGAGTTACCTCAGTTAAATCGATTAAAGAAATTGGCTGGAAAAGAAAAAGTTTAAGTAAATTTAAAGAATTTTGCAAATATTACAGATTAGCTGTGAAAAAATGTAATCACTATAAGTTCTAAATATATGAGAGATCCAAATAACCCATGTTTATTTTGTAGTATTAATAAAAGTGGAATTGCCCACGAGAATGATTTGGCTTATGCTAGTTATGACACTTATCCTGTATCAAAAGATCACTGCCTTATTATTCCTAAGCGACATATTAAAGATTATTTTGATTTATCTCAAAATGAATTGATAGCATGTGATAAACTTATCAAAATTGTTAAAAACGAAATAACGAATAAAGATAAATCTGTAAAAGGTTTCAACATTGGAACAAATGTTGGAAAAGCCTCAGGCCAGTCAATTTTTCATTGTCATATTCACTTGATCCCAAGAAGAGAGGGAGATGTAAAGAATCCTCAAGGCGGAGTAAGATCTGTCATACCAAGCAAACAACATTATAAGAGAGAGAAATAGGCTGTTATTAAAGACAAATTGACTTGAGTTTGAGGTTGAACTATTAGTTCAACTATATATAAAACTTTAAAAAAATAACTCAAAAATTTAACCAAAGGCGGAAATGTTAAATAATAATCCTTTTTCTATCTTAGCGGAAACGGTTTCACCATTAGCAATGCAATACTTTATTATAGCTATGATATTATTGATTGCTGTAGGGACTATTATTCAAATGATTCATCACAAAAATCTTAAATACTTTTTTGAAAACGCGAGAAAAGCAAAATTATCAGCAACAAAAGAATTAGGTATTGGAGAAAAATCAGCAATAATTGCAAAAACAACTGTTGTAGATATTGGTACAACATCTGAGTTAGGTTTTGGGAAAAGAAGATTAGCTCATGTGCTTGGCATGTATGGTACAATATTGTTTTGGATATCATCGGCTGTTTTAGTTTTTTGTTACACAGGTTCAGATAAAACAAATTCTGAAACTTGGTCGATGCTTTGGCATGTAGGAGCTATATTAACTTGTCTAGGTGGGTTTTGGTTTTGGTTTTTTTTAAGAGTAGACGTTTCTGCAGAAGCTCATCCATGGTACAGAATTATTAAAGCAGACTTATTTGTGTTAGCATTGTTAGCTTGTTCTACTTTTGGATTAGCTTGGTCGTATACTCAATTTAATGGTCAAGCAGGATTATCTTATTTATTTTTGACTTTATTTATAGCCTCAAACCTAATTTTATTTGGTGGAGTTTATTGGTCAAAATTTGCGCATATGTTTTACAAACCTGGAGCTGCAATACAGAAAAATTTAGCTGAGGCTGATGGATCTAGAGACAATCTTCCCCCACCTGCTGATGCACCTGAGCAATTTGGCCTGGGTATAAAAAGAGAAGAGCCAAAACATTATTAATATGATAACTAAAAAGGGAGAAAAATAAATTATGTCAACATTTGTATATATGACTAGATGTGATGGTTGCGGGCACTGTGTAGATATTTGTCCATCAGATATCATGCACATCGATGAAAATATAAGAAGAGCAAAAAATATTGAACCAAATTTTTGTTGGGAATGTTATTCTTGCGTTAAGGCATGCCCTAACCATGCAATAGATGTTAGAGGTTATGCTGATTTTGCTCCGATGGGTCATAGTGTTAGAGTAAGAAGAGAAGAGGAAAAGGGAACAATTTCTTGGAAAATTAAATTTAGAAATGGAACAGAAAAAAACTTTGTTTCACCAATTACAACAAAACCTTGGGGAAAATTTATTCCTAAACTTGCAGAGGGTGATACACCTAATCAAGGAGAGATTAATTCACAAAGATTATATAGAGAACCAGAGGGCTTAAATACAAATAAAGAATTACCTGTGGTTCCAAAAGAATCTTTCAAAAAAGGAGTTTACTATTAATGGCCAAACATAAAACACATTTTGAAGATTGTGATGTTTTAGTTGTTGGTGGTGGAATGGCCGGCACAGGAGCAACTTTTGAAGCAAGACACTGGGGAAGAGACTTAAAAATTGTTTGTGTAGAAAAGGCTAATATAGATAGAAGTGGAGCTGTTGCTCAGGGATTATATGCAATTAATTGTTATATGGGTATGCAATGGGATGAAAATCAACCAGAGGACCATGTAAGATATGCACGAAACGATCTAATGGGTATGGTTAGAGAGGATTTAGGTTATGATATGGCTCGTCACGTAGACTCTACAGTCCATATGTTTGATGAATGGGGTCTTCCAATGATGAAAAATGAAAAGACAGGAAGATATTTAAGGGAAGGTAAGTGGCAAATTATGATACATGGTGAAAGTTACAAACCAATCGTTGCCGAGGCTGCTAAAAAATCTGCTGATAAAATTTATAATAGAATAATGGTTACTCATCTTTTAATGGATGAAGCTAAAGAAAATAGAATTGGTGGTGCTGTAGGTTTCAACATGAGAACAGGAGATTTTCATGTATTTAGAGCGAAAACTGTAATCGTTGCAGCAGGTGGAGCTTCACATATATTTAAACCAAGAGCAGTTGGAGAAGGAATGGGTAGAACTTGGTATGCACCTTGGAGTAATGGTTCAGCTTATGCTTTACCAATAGCAGCAGGTGCGAAAATGACTCAAATGGAAAACAGAATTGTTTTATGTAGATTTAAAGATGGTTATGGACCTGTTGGAGCTTATTTCTTACATTTAAAAACTTATACACAAAATGCTAATGGTGAAAATTATGAAAAGAAATGGTACGATCAAACAAAAGAGCTTGTAGGAGAATATATTGATCATCATCCAACTCCAACATGTTTGAGAAATCATGCATTTATTCAAGAAGTGGCTGCAGGTGGTGGACCAATCCACATGGTAACTAAAGAAGCTTTTCAAGATCCACATTTGGAGACGGTAGGTTGGGAAAACTTTTTAGGTATGACAGTTGGTCAAGCTGTAGTTTGGGCTTCCCAAAATATAGATCCTAAATACACAAACCCAGAATTAACAACTTCAGAGCCATATGTAATGGGTTCACACGCTACATGTTCTGGAGCATGGGTAAGTGGTCCTGAAGATTTATCTCCACCTGAATATTTCTGGGGATATAATCGAATGTTGACTATTGATGGTCTATTTGGAGCTGGTGATACGGTTGGAGGAAGCGCTCATAAGTTTTCATCCGGTTCTTTCACTGAAGGTAGACTAGCTGCAAAAGCAGCAGTTAAATATATTCAAGATCAAAAAGCTGAAGGTATTAATGTTTCAGATAAGCAATGTGATGATTTCAAAAAAGCTGTCTATAAACCTCTAGAAACATATACTGTTTCTCAAAACGAAATTACAGGTGGAACAGTCTCTCCTAGTTATATTTCACCTATTCAAGGTTTACAAAGACTTCAAAAAATTATGGATGAGTACGTTGGCGGTATCACATCAAATTACATGACAAATGGAAATATGTTAAAAAGAGCTTTAGAGCTTTTAGATTGGCTTCAAGAGGACTTAGAGAAGGTTGGGGCTGAAGATTATCATCAATTGATGCGAGCTTGGGAACTCAAGCATAGAACATTGACTTCTCAATGTGTAACAGAACACACTTTATTTAGAGAAGAAACACGTTGGCCAGGGTATTATTATAGAGGTGATCATATGAAATTAGATGATGAAAATTGGCATTGTCTAACGGTTTCAAGAAGAGACCCTAAAACTGGAAAATTCTCGATGGAAAAGGTTCCTGTCTACCATATTGTAGACGAAAATGAGAAAAAAAAAGCCTCATAATAAATTATTAATTATAAATACCTATGGATCTATTATCTAAATCAGATGAGGAAATATTTGCCATTGGAAAACCTTTTTGGGAAAATTTAGTAAGATCATCCAATATGAAAGATTATGGTAGTTTTACTAGAGATTTCTCAACCCAGATGTTGTTTGGAGCAAATGAAGTAGAGTTAGGAAAGCAGTGGGCTAACAACGATCTAATAACCAATTTGAATGAAACCTATGAACCATTTGGGACCTTAAGGAGAGGTGAGCACATCACAATTCTCATAAAACAAACAAATAAGAAAATCCCTGGAGAGTTTTTAGGAAGGCTAGTTCTTGGAGTTGAAGATGGTGAGACCAAGGTCTTCGGAGCTACAATTTATTAACTCAAAAAAAAATTATTTTATTCAATTATAGTTTGACAATTTTTTTACTGGGTGTATTGAGGATGTATAGATGCACTTTTCAAATATAAAAATCTCCCAAAAAATTTTAAATAAAAAGACAATATTTATTAAAACAGGGATTTTTTCAGCTATTGCTACTTGTTGGGGTGTTATCTTAGTTGGAACTTTTTTGACATTTAAATAATTTTTACAAGAAGTTTAATTTTAGATGGAAGTTTTTTTACCTATAGCTGAAGTTTTTGTTAGTCCAATTGAAATTCTTTTATTAAGTGCACTAGTCGGGGTTCTTTCAGGTTTGTTTGGTGTTGGTGGAGGTTTTTTAATGACACCTTTTTTAATTTTTTTAGGTGTACCACCAGCTTATGCAGTTGCAAATGAGGCTAATAATATTTTAGCAACATCAGTTTCTGGGTCTACTACTCACTGGTTGAAAAATACTTTGGATTATAAAATGGGTTTTATGATTGTAATAGGTGGTTCCATAGGAACCGCTTTAGGTATTTATACTTTTAGTTATTTTAAGGGAATTGGAAAAATAGATACAGTTATTTCTTTAGCTTATATGTACATACTTGCAATAATTGGAACATTAATGTTAGTTGAGAGTTTAGGTGAAATTGATAAAGCAAAAAAAAATGTTATAGAAAGAAAAAAATTACACGTTCATTATTGGATTCACGGTCTTCCATTTAGGATGAGATTTCCTAAATCCAAATTATACGAAAGTATTTTTACCCCAATTATTATTGGCTTAGTTGTTGGATTTATAGCTGCCATTATGGGAATAGGTGGCGCTTTTATTTTGGTTCCAGCAATGATTTATCTAATAAAAATGCCAACAAGATTAGTTCCTGGAACTTCTTTATTTGTAACTATTTTTGTAAGTGTAATTGTAACTTTTTTACACTCATTCAATTATGGCTCAATTGATTTAATGTTAGTATTATTATTAGTGGTTGGGTCAATTATTGGTGTTCAAGTTGGTCAAAAACTAGGAGAACAAATTGATAGCTCAGGATTAAAAGCATTGTTAGCAATATTGTTGCTGATTGTTGGTATTGCAATAGCTTATGATACTTTTTTTGCAGAAGAGATCTCAAATGTAGTAGTAAAAACTCCAAGCACTGAATTAAATTTTTTCTCAAAATTTATTAAAGAATTTTCTAAAGATATGCCATTTTTTTATGGTTTGTTCTCAATTTTATTTGCGGTTGTTTTAGGAATAGCTGCGGCTTTTATAAGAAGATTTTTATCTAAGATGAGAAAAAAATATTTTGTTAAACCTGCAAAGTAGTTTTAAGCACTTCTGTAAAGTTTAGTCATTACAAATTCTCTATGGCCTAAAGCTTCTGCACAAGTTAATCTTCCATTTGCAACTTTTAGAGTTGTCTCAATAAGTTTATCTCCAGCTTGAGACATGTTCATTTCTCTAGAAAGTATTTTTGATACATCACAGTCAATATGTTCTCCCATTCCTTTAACTGTTAAAGGGTTAGCTGTTAATTTCACAACAGGTTCAATTGGGTTACCAACTATATTTCCTTGACCAGTAGGAAATAGATGAATATTAAATCCTGCTGCAGCTTGTAGAGTTACACACTCAGCTGCTGCAGATGAGGTGTCCATAAAATATAAGCCTTTACCTTTTTTTGGTTCTTCTGCAGGTTCTAATACATCTACAAATTTACAATTTCCAATTTTTTGAAAATTTCCAAAAGCTTTTTCTTCGATAGTTGTTAAACCACCCGCAATATTTCCTGCAGTTGGTTGACTTTCAGAAAGATCATCTGTTGCTTCTTTTAAAATAAAGTCATTATATGAACTCCATGTTTTCATAAATTTATCAGATGCCTCTTTTGTAGCTCCTCTCGTAGCACAAACTTTTTCAGCACCTGTAAGTTCTGAAGTTTCACCAAAACAAAGATGAACTCCTAATGGCTCCAGTTTATCCATTAAATTTCCTACTGTAGGATTGGCTGCTAAGCCAGAGGTAGTATCAGACTCCCCACATTTTACTGAAATCCAAAGATCACTAATTGGGCATTCTTCTCTTTGCTTCTCAGATGCCCACATTACAAATTCTTGTGCTTTTTTGGATGCTTTCATTACTGTTCCAATATCACCAGTACGCTCAATATGAAATCCTTCAACAGGTTTTCCAGTCTTTGCAATACCATCAACAATTTTTTTGGTCCACTTTGGTTCAATTCCAATTACAATAACAGCAGCTACGTTTGGATTACTTCCTGTACCAATCATTGTTCTAAAGTGTAATTCTAGATCTGCACCAAATTGAAGTCTTCCGTAAGAATGAGGTAAAGCGATAGTTCCTTTTATATTATTCGCTACTGCCTCTGCACAAGCATTTGAAATATCATCTACAGGAAGAATGATGACATGATTTCTAGTACCTGCTCTCCCATTTTCTCTTTTATAACCTAAAAAACTTTTCGGAATTTCCATATTATTACCACTTCTTTGTTTTGACATTGTGAACATGAACATGTTCACCTTTTTTAATTGATTTTACTACTTTACCAATATCATGACCATATTTTAAAATTGTGTCCCCCTCTTTTAAATCCGTCATTGCAATTTTATGTCCTAAGGGTATTTCATCTACTGATTGTATATTGACTGTGCTATCGTTTTCCATAATCCAACAAGAGCAATCTTGTTTTGGGGTGATTTTTTCAACTACAATGACGCCAACATTGTCTTTTTGGTCGTGAATTATAATATCTGTAGCCATATTTGTAGTGTCGAAATGTTTATTTGAATTTCGTAAAAACTTATATATTAATCGCAAAAATTAACAATTAAATTTTAAAAAATTCGTTTCTAATTTAGAAAGGTTCTATTAATGACGAAAATGACAACAGAAGAGGCTTTTGTAAAAGTTTTACAAATGCACGGCATTGAACATGCTTTTGGTATTATAGGTTCAGCGTTTATGCCAATCTCAGATATTTTTCCAGATGCAGGAATAACTTTTTGGGATGTTGCTCATGAAACAAATGGTGGATTAATTGCTGATGGATACACAAGAGCCACAGGAAAAATGTCAATGGTAATTGCTCAAAATGGACCAGGTATAACTGGATTAGTAACACCTATTAAGACTGCATATTGGAATCATACACCTTTGTTGTTAGTAACACCTCAGGCTGCAAACAAAACTATGGGTCAAGGTGGTTTCCAAGAAGTAGAACAAATGAATTTATTTAAAGATATGGTTTGTTACCAAGAAGAAGTTAGAGACCCCTCAAGAATGGCAGAAGTTTTGAACAGAGTAATTGAAAAAGCAATAAGAGGTTCAGCACCAGCTCAAATAAATGTTCCAAGAGATTATTGGACACAGGTAATTGATATTGATCTTCCTCCAATAGTTAGATTAGAAAGACAGGGTGGAGGTGTAGACGCAATTTCAAAAGCTGCTGATCTTCTATCAAAAGCAAAATTTCCAGTGATTTTATCAGGAGCAGGAGTAGTAATTGGTGGAGCAATAGAAGAAACAAAAAAACTTGCTGAAAAATTAGACTCACCTGTTTGTTCTGGTTATCAACACAACGATAGTTTTCCTGGAAGTCATCCGTTGGCGGTTGGTCCATTAGGTTATAATGGTTCAAAAGCTGCTATGGAATTAATTTCAAAAGCCGATGTAGTTTTAGCTTTAGGAACAAGACTAAATCCGTTTTCAACTCTACCCGGTTATGGAATTGATTATTGGCCAAAAAAAGCAAGTATTATTCAAGTAGATATTAATCCTGACAGAATAGGTTTAACTAAAAAAGTAACCGTAGGTATTAGTGGTGATGCAAAATTAGTTGCACAACAAATTTTAGAAAAACTATCTTCTAATGCAGGAGATACTGATAGACAAAAAAGAAAAGATTTGATTCATCAAACTAAATCGGCTTGGTTACAAAAGTTATCAAGTTTGGATCATGAAGATGATGACGAAGGTACAGTTTGGAATAAAGAGGCTAGAGAGAGAGATTCAGATAGAATGTCTCCAAGACAAGCATGGAGAGCAATTCAAGCAGGAATGCCAGACGATGTAATAATCTCTAGTGATATTGGGAACAATTGTGCAATTGGAAATGCTTATCCTACTTTTGAAAAACCAAGAAAATATTTAGCACCTGGATTGTTTGGTCCGTGCGGTTATGGTTTTCCGTCTATATTAGGAGCAAAGATAGGTTGTCCAGATACTCCTGTAATAGGATTTGCTGGTGATGGAGCTTTTGGAATAAGCATGAATGAAATGAGTTCTTGTGCACGAGAAGAATGGCCAGCGATAACAATGGTGATTTTTAGAAATTATCAGTGGGGAGCAGAAAAAAGAAATACAACTCTTTGGTTTGATAATAATTTTGTGGGAACTGAATTAGATCCAGAATTAAGTTACGCGAAAGTAGCTGATGCTTGTGGTTTAAAAGGTGTAACTGTAAGAACAATGGAAGAAACAACTTCAGCAATCAAACAATCGTGTGAAGATCAAAAGAAAGGTATCACAACATTTATTGAAGTTATTTTAAATCAAGAACTAGGTGAGCCTTTCAGAAGAGATGCTATGAAAAAACCAGTTAGAGTTGCTGGTATAGATAAAAAAGACATGAGACCACAAAAATCATTGAATGGATGATGTTAAAATAAGTTCAAATCGAAATTTTGGAATAGTTTTTTTTGTAGTTTTTTTACTTGTAGCTTTATATCCCTTAATTAATAGCGAAGAAATAAGACTATGGTCATTAATAATTTCTATAATCTTCCTTATATTAGGTTTGTTAAATTCCAAAATCCTGGCTCCTTTTAATAAGATTTGGTTTAAGTTTGGAATATTATTAGGAAAAATAATATCTCCTCTAATCATGGGTATAATATTTTTTTTAGTGGTAACACCCATAGGTTTTATAATGAGATTATTAGGAAAAGACGTATTAAATTTAAAATTTAATAAGAATAAATCTTATTGGATTGAAAAAGATGGTCCAAAAAGTAAAATGAAAAATCAATTTTAATATGAGTTTTATAAAAGAATTTTGGGAATTTTTGAAAGTAAGAAAAAAATATTGGCTTTTGCCAATTATCATTGTTCTTGTTTTATTTGGTGGCTTAATAGTATTGACTCAAGGTTCAGCAGTAGCTCCATTTATATATACAATTTTTTAAAGTGAATTCTATATTAGGTATTTCAGCATTTTATCATGATAGTGCGGCATGTATTTTGATAGATGGAAAAATAATTGCAGCAGCACAAGAAGAAAGATTTACAAGAAAAAAACATGATCCAAATTATCCTCATAATGCAATTGAATTCGTTTTAGAATATGCAAATTTAAAATTGAGTGATGTTGATCAAATAGTTTTTTTTGAAAAACCATTTTTAAAATTTGAAAGATTGTTAGAAACCTATGTGGCTTTTGCTCCAAGAGGTTTTGTATCTTTTGCTAAAGCTATGCCTTTATGGATTAAAGAAAAATTATTTCAAAAAAATCTTTTATTTAATAAACTAAAAAAACACGATCCTAATTTTAAATCTGATGAAAATATTTTTTTTTCAGATCATCACTTAAGTCATGCAGCGAGTGCTTTTTTTCCATCACCTTTTGAGGATGCAGTTATTTTAACTGCAGATGGTGTAGGTGAATGGGCAACAACTACTGTAGCAGTTGGAAAAAATGAAAATTTAGAAATAAAAAAAGAAATTCATTTCCCCCATTCTCTTGGATTACTTTATTCAGCATTTACTTATTATACAGGTTTCAAAGTAAATAGTGGTGAATATAAATTGATGGGTTTAGCTCCCTATGGAAATCCTATTTATGAAGATAAAGTAAAACAATTAGTTGATTTAAAGAAGGATGGAACTTTTAGACTTGATCAAAAATATTTTAATTATGCAACTGGACTTACGATGACAAATGAAAAATTTAATAATTTATTTGGTCAAAAACCTCGTAATCCACAAAATGAAAAGATAACTCAATTTCATATGGATATAGCGGCGTCAATCCAAAAAGTTACTGAAGAAATAATGATTAATTTAGCTAAATCTATTCGAGAAGAATATGGTATTAAAAACTTATGTTTAGCTGGTGGTGTAGCTTTGAATTGTGTCGCAAACGGAAAAATTCTTGAGGAAAAAATTTTTGACAACATTTGGATTCAGCCAGCAGCTGGTGATGCTGGTGGTTCTTTAGGTGCAGCCTTAGCCTTATGGCATATTGATCAAGGAAATAAAAGATCAGTAAACTCTAAAGACGATATGAAAGGCTCATATTTAGGTACTGAATTTGATCAAGATGAAATTGAATCTGAGTTGAAAACTTTAGGAGCAAATTTTGAAACTTTAAAGTATGATAAATTAATTGATAAAACTGCCGAACTTTTATCAAATGAAAAAGCGATAGGATGGTTTCAGGGTAGAATGGAATTTGGTCCAAGAGCTTTAGGAGGTAGATCTATTTTAGGAGATCCTAGATCCGACACAATGCAAAAAAATTTAAATCTTAAAGTAAAATATAGAGAAAGCTTTAGACCTTTTGCGCCCTCAGTTTTGAGAGAAGATTTATCAGAATGGTTTGAGATGAATGTTGATAGTCCTTACATGTTATTGGTAGCTAATATTAACTCTGATAAAAAAATTGAAATGACTGATAAGCAAAGAGAACTTTTTGGTATAGATAAATTAAATATAAAAAGATCAGAGATACCAGCGGTAACTCATGTAGATTATTCTGCTAGAGTTCAAACTGTTACAAAAGATACCAATAATCGTTATTATGATTTAATTTCTAAGTTTAAGGAAAAAACAGGTTGTCCAGTTATAGTAAATACCTCTTTTAATGTTAGAGGCGAACCAATAGTAAATACACCAACTGATGCTTTTAATTGTTTTATGGGAACAGAGTTAGATTATTTAGTTATTGGAGATTGTATTTTAGATAAAACACAACAAGATTCTAAACTTAAAAAAGACTATACAAAAGAATTTGAATTAGATTAAATTAATTACATGCAAATTGTTAATGACAATGGATGTAGTTGGATCAATGATTTAGATCCAAGATCAAACATTAAAGTTTTAGAAAAAAATGAAGAATGTGAATGGCTTATAATAGGGGCTGGATATACAGGTTTATCAGCTGCCAGAAAATTAGCTCAACTTCATCCAAACCAAAAAATAATATTAATTGATGCTCAATTAGCAGGTGAGGGTGCAAGTGGCAGAAACTCAGGATATTTAGTAGATACAACTCTTAACGATGGTTTTACATCTAATAAAGATTTAGAAAATTATAAAAAAAAAACAGATATTTATGAATTAGGAATAAAAGTAATAAAAAAGTTTATTCAAGAACATCAAGTAGATTGCGATTGGAATGAAAGTGGAAAGTTTTTTGCTTCGTCAAAGAAAGAAGATAAAAAAATCCTAAATAACTTTTCAAATACTTTATCCAAACTAGGTTTTGAACATAGCTTATTAGATAATAAAGAATTATCAAAAAGATTAGGTACTAGTTTTTATAACATTGCTTTGTACACCAAAGGAGGAGTGTTACTACATCCCGCAAAGCTTGTAAGAGCAATGATAGATGTGTTGCCACATAACGTTAAATTATTAGAAAATTCCTCATTAATTAAATGGAATAAAACCAATGATGTTATTTCATGTTATTTCAAAAATGGAATTATAAAAACAAAAAATATTATCTTTGCAACAAACGGTTTTTTGAAATCTTTAGGAATAAAATCTAGTTACAATTTTCCTATTACATTGACAGCTAGTATGACTAGACCTTTAACAGATGAAGAATTTGAGTCCATTGGTCAACCAAAAGAGTGGGGAGTTTTACCAGTTAGACCAATGGGGGCAACTATAAGAATGACCAAAGATAAAAGAATTCTAATTAGAAACACTGCAGAGTTTTATAATCCTTACCAAATGTCTCAATCTGAATTAAATAAAAGAACATTAAAACAGAAGATAGGAATTAAAAAAAGATTTCCTCAATTACCTGATGATATCATAAAATCTTCTTGGTCAGGAATTGTCTCTAGAACTAGAAATAGTTCTCAAATTTTTGAAAAAATAGATGAAAATACATTTGTTGCAGGTTGTTATAATGGATCAGGTATTGGAGTTGGCACTTTATTTGGTGAGCAAATTGCGATTAAAGCAAGTAACGAAAATACAAAAGAGATAGAGGTTATTGAAGCAAGAAATAAACCTACTTGGCTTCCTCCTGAGCCGTTTCTAAGTCTAGGTGTAAAAACAAGATTGATTTATGAACGTATCAAAGCCAGGTCCGAAATTTAGTTTAATTAATCAAAGACATTGGATCAAGTCGAGTTTGAAACCAATTA
Organism: uncultured Pelagibacteraceae bacterium; assembly: GCA_902594245.1. Lineage (GTDB taxonomy): Bacteria > Pseudomonadota > Alphaproteobacteria > Pelagibacterales > Pelagibacteraceae > Pelagibacter. Next base: position 110,475 of record CACJLM010000001.1, read on the forward strand.
ACTCTAAAATCCAAGTGAGGTCCTGTTGATCTTCCAGTTGATCCAACAGTCCCTATAATGTCTCCTTGATTTATTTTATCACCTACAGATACCATTACAGTTTCAAGATGAGAATATATTGTAGAAATACCATGACCATGATCCATAATTATTGTCCCACCAGTATAATAAAGATCATCTTCAGCCATAGTAACAACACCTGATCCAGATGACTTAATCATAGTTCCTTGTTTAGCAGCAATATCAATTCCATAGTGAGGCCATCTTGGTTTTCCATTTAATATTCTTTGGCTTCCATAAACTCCACTAATGATACCTTCAACAGGCATAATGAATTGGTTTTTAAAAAATGATAAATCTGAATTAATTGCTCTAGCTTCTCCAATTTTATTATTTTCTTCTTTAATTCTTTTATAAACAGACTCGGGTGGAGTTACCTTTTTTTCATCTAAACCATCTATTCTTTGAATGTTATATTTTCTTTTAAGAACTTGTTTGGTAATAATTTCTTTTTTCCCATTTATTATTTTTGTTATTGTTAGATCAAACTTTCTATCTCTATCCAGTCCAAATACAAAATAACCATCCTTTGAAACCTTAACTTCTTTTTTATCTACTATGATTTTTGCGGACGGATCAGTTTTTCCAATAATATAATGACCTTGTAAAAATTTTCCTTTAAATTCAATTGCATTTAAGTGAGTTGAGGTAAGTAGGATTATTAAAAAAAATAATCTAGATGTTATTTTGCAGTCCATCCACCATCAACCAATAATGAAGTTCCTGTAATCATAGATGCAGCATCAGATGCTAAAAACACAACTGCAGAAGATACTTCAGACAATTCAGCAAATCTTCCAAGAGGTATATTATTTAGAGTTTCATTTCTAAATTTCTTATTTTTTAAAAATTTTTTAGTCATTGGTGTTACTACAAAAGTAGGACACACAGTATTTACTCTAATGTTATATTTAGATAAATCCAAAGACATACCTTTGGTTAATCCTTCTAAACCCCATTTAGTCATATTATAAACACTTCTTATAGGGCCACCCACATGTCCCATTTGTGAAGACATATTCACTATTGCGCCACCAGTTTTTTTTCTATTTTTAGATTTTATCATCTTAAGTGCACACAATTGAGCAAGATTAAATGTGGCCATAGTATTAATCTTAACTAAATATTCCATATTTTTAGTTTTAACTTTTGTGAAATGTTCTGGAATATTATTTCCAGCATTATTAATCAAAATATCTATTTTAGGTTGGCTATTTATAATTTCTTTTATTTCATTATAATTCGTAATATCACAAACATATGATTTACATTTTGATTTAAGTTTTTTGATTTTCTTTGAAACTTCATCTAAATCTTTTTGAGTTCTACTGATAATAATTAGATTGGCTCCAGCTTCTGCTAAAGCTATTGCACAAGCCCTACCAATTCCTTTTCCAGCACCTGTTACTACTGCAACTTTATTTTTTAGATTATAATTTTTTAAATACATTATAAAAATAATATTTGAATATCTGTGTAAATCAATTCAATAGCAACTATTAAAATCGCTAATAAACCTGCCCAAGCAATCCACTTATATTTTTTGATCCAATTTGAAATTAATGTTGCAGCAAAAGCCATTAATGCAATTGATAAAACTAATCCAAATACTAATAATCCATAATGATCACCAGCAGCACCTGCTACCCCTAAAACGTTATCTAGGCTCATAGTAAAGTCAGCTAATAAAATAGTCCAAATAGCTTTAAGAAAACTCGAGTTGTCAACTTTTACATCTTCGTCATGATCAGATCCTTTTATGACATCTGTGTAAAGCTTGTAGACTATATAAAGTAAAAGAATTCCACCAAGAAGTCTTAATCCAGTTATTTGCAACAAATATGCAGTTAGTAAAGTTAAAATTATTCTTAAGATAACTGCGCCACCAATACCAAAAAAAATAATTTTTTTTCTTTGTTCTAATGGAAATTTTGATGCAACCATTCCAATTATAATTGCATTGTCCCCAGCCAAAACTAAATCAATTAAAATGATTTGAGTTAAAATTGTTAATTGTTCTGGAGTAAATAATTCGGCAAACATTAATTTCCTAGTATCATATCAGCACCTTTTTCTGCAATCATTATTGTTGGTGCGTTTGTATTTCCTGAAGTGATATTTGGCATGATAGAGGCATCAATTACTCTTAAGTTTTGAATACCTTTAACTCTGAGCTTTTCATCAACCACCGCCATATCATCCTGTCCCATTTTGCAAGTACCAACAGGATGAAAAATTGTTTGAGTAAAATCTGAACCAGCTTTAACTAACTCTTCATCATCAGTTATATGAACTCCAGGTCTATATTCTTCTGGTTCATATTGTTTGAATGTTTCAGTTTCTAACATTATTTTTCTGACAATTTTTAATCCCTGAGCTGCAACTTTTCTATCATCATCAGTAGATAAATAGTTCATCTTTATTTTAGGATAGATTCTACTATCATTACTCACTATATTTATTTCACCTCTACTTGTAGGTCTAACATTTGCAACAGTCGGAGTAATTCCTTCAAAGTCGTGCATCGGAGTTACACCTAATATATCTGTACTAACAGGGGATACATGGAATTGTAAATTAGGAGTAGCTCTTGATGGATCGCTTTTAACAAACCCACAAACTTGACTAGCTCCCATGGTTACAGGGCCACTTTGATTAACCAAATATTCCAGCCCCATTAAAAATCTTCCAAATAAACTTTCAACTTTTCTATTTAGAGATTTTAAATTTTTGACTTTATACACTGGCCTAAACATTAAGTGATCTTGTAAATTTTTACCTACTCCATTTGACTCATGAACCATCTCTATACCTAAGTTTCTAAGTTTGTTAGCCTCACCAATTCCAGATACTTGCAAAATATGAGGAGATCCAATTGATCCTGCTGATAAAATTACTTCTTTATTGGCATTTACAGTATTAATTTTTTTTCCAGTAAAATAATTAACACCTATAGCCTTCTTACCTTCGAAATTTATTTTTTGAACATGTGCATTAGTTACAATTTTTAAATTAGATCTTTTTTTTACAGGATTTAAGTATCCTTTAGCAGCGCTACATCTAAGTTTTAATCCTGTTTTATTAAAGCTCGTAGTGAATTGAAAAAAACCTACACCAAAGTTATCTCCAGTGTTAAAATCATTTGTTTTGGGTATTCCGTATTCTTCAGCTGCATTTTGAAATTCATCAAGTAATTTTAAATCTATTTTTTTATTTGCTACAGTAATTGGACCACTATCATTATGAAATTCACTTTTTCCTAATTCATTATTCTCTGATTTAAGAAAATAGGGTAAAACATTTTCCCAGTCCCAACCTGTGTTACCAAGTTGTCTCCAGACATTATAATCTTCTTTTTGACCTCTAATCCATAAAAGTCCATTAATCGAAGAGCTTCCACCTAAAGTTTTTCCTCTAGGATATCTAATCGATCTATTATTCATTGTTTCATCTGGTTCAGTTTTAAAACACCAATCAACTTTTGGATTATGCATAGTTTTAAAATACCCAACTGGGATATGTATCCATGGATAATTATCTTTACCACCAGCCTCGATTAACATAACTTTATTTGACGGATTAGCTGAAAGTCTATTTGCAAGAACGCAACCAGCAGAGCCTGCTCCTAAGATAATGTAATCAAAATTTTCCATTAGTAGTTGAATCGTTTTTTAGTTTTAGTTTTTTAAAGGTTTTACACTCATATTTATCAATTGTCACTTGTGTCAACATTGTTTTTCTGATTGTATGCATCACGTTAAATTTAACTAACAAGAGGAAATATAATGAAAAAAATCATTTCAATGTTATTTGCAGTTACTCTAGTGCTTGGATTTGTATCTAACGCTAATGCTGCGAAAACACTAAAATGTCAGACTGTTCTTAATACTAAGGCTGATGAAGTCAAAATGTTAAAGGACTTTACTGATACAGTTACAGAACTAACAGCTGGTTCGTTAAAATTTGAAATTTTACCTGCGGGCGCTGTTGTTGGAGTTAAAGAAACTCTTGATGCTGTTGATAAAGGTTTGATCGATTGTGGATTCGCATGGACTCACTATTGGTCAGGTGATCACCCTGCTGCTATGTTATTTGGTTCGCCAGTAGCTGGTGGTGGTGTTGGTATCGACAACATAGCTTTCTTATCTTGGTTCCAATATGGTGGTGGTAAAGAATTATACGACCAACTTTGGAAAGAAATGGGAAGAGATATTAAAGGATTTATGATTCAACCAGTTGGACCTGAAGCTTTAGGTTGGTTTCCAAAACCAATTAAAGACATGGCTGACTTTAGAAAATATAAGTTCAGAACTCCTCCAGGAATTCCAGGACAAACTTATAAAGACATTGGTATAGCATCTGTTGCTATGGGTGGTGGAGATATTCTACCAGCATTAGAAGCAGGAACTATCGATGCTGCTGAATGGTGTTGTCCAAAACCAGACTTAACATTTGGTTTCCAAAAAGTACTAAAGCACTATTACCTACAAGGTTTACACCAAGTAGTGGTAAATGCTGACTTTTATATTACTGGAAAAACTTATAAAGCGATGAGCGCTCATGAGAAGAAGTCTCTTGAAGTTGCTGCTAATGCTTCATTAGCAAAATCTTTAAGTTACAGAATCTATGAAAACGGAAAAGCTTTACAAGAGCTTACTACTAAACATGGAGTAATTTTAGAAGATACACCTTCTGATTATTTCACAGAATATATGGCTGCAGCTAAAGCTTCTTTAAACAAGAATGCTAAAGAAAATAAATTCTTTAACGAAGTTTATAATTCGATGAAAGAATTTGCTGATATTGCCGTTCCATTCTGGAGTGGTGCTCAAATGTCTAATGCGAAGCTAGGAATGGCTCACGCAGCAACATTAAAGTAATCAGTAATTAATCTTGATTATATTAGAGCGGACTTTAAAGTCCGCTCTAATTTTTTTAACTAAAATTTTATGGCAGACGAACCAAGTAAATTAGATATATCAGATGAAATGATTGCCGAAAGGCGAGGTGGTTCGGGGAAAATGCCTGATGATATGCCATTGTGGATGGCAAAATCTATAACAAGTATTGACAAATTTAGTAAGTGGATTGGCAATATTGTATGTTGGATATTAATGCCATTAATCTTTGCGATGACTTATGAAGTACTTGCAAGAAAATTATTTTTAGCCCCAACTATTTGGGCTTATGACATTAGTCGATTTTTATATGGAGCTCTTTTTATGTTGGGCGCTGGTTATGCTCTGTCAAGAGGAGTTCATATAAGAGCAGATTTTTTATACAGAAATTTTAAAACTAAAAACCAAGGTCTTATAGATTTTTGGTTGTATTTATTATTTTACTTTCCAGGTCTAATTGTTTTTTTATATATGACAATAGGGTTTGTTGGAGAGTCGATCCAAAGAGGAGAAAGAGGCATGGATACTACTTGGATGCCTTATATGTGGCCAATTAAAACTTGCCTGCTTATTGGTATAATATTTTTACTAGTCCAAGGAGTTTCTGAATTACTCAAAAGTTATTGGGCAGCTAAAAAAGGTGAGTGGCCTGGAGAAACTAAATGATAGCTGAGTTTATAGATCCAGCAATCTTAGGTTTTATTCTTGTTGGGGTTATGCTTTTTGCAATTTTTGTAGGTTTCCCGATTTCATTTACTTTAATTTTTTTAGGTTTTGTGTTTGGTTATTTAGGATTTGGAAAATTAGTTTTCTATTTAATGACTCTTCAATTTTCTATGGTCATGACCGAACAAACACTCGCCGCAGTCCCACTGTTTGTCTTTATGGGAATTATGATGGAACAAGCTGGATTAATGGAAAGATTGTTTTCAGCATTTCAAATGATGTTGGCAAAAGTTAAAGGATCTTTATATTATGCAGTTTTATTTGTTTCTGTAATATTTGCTGCAGCAACGGGAATTGTTGGTGCTTCGGTGACAATTCTTGGAATTATGGCTGCAAAATCAATGAATAGATCTGGTTATGATGTGAGACTTGCAGCTGGTACCATCACCGCTGGGGGAACTTTAGGAATATTAATTCCACCAAGTATTATGTTAGTTGTTATGGGACCTATCATGGAAATCCCAGTAATTGATTTATTTGCAGCAGCTATTTTACCAGGAATTTTATTAGCAAGTTTGTATGCGGGATACACGACTATAAGATGTATGATCAATCCTAAATTAGGACCAGTCATTCCTGAAGATATGAGAGCAGCAAGCATGAAGGATGTTTGGATAGAATTTTTTTTAGGGTTGGTGCCACCAGCCGCCTTAGTTTTTGCAGCATTGGGAAGTATTTTATTTGGTTTTGCAACTCCAACTGAAGCTGCAGGATGCGGAGCTATGGGTGCTTTACTTCTATCATTAGCCTATAAAAAATTAACTCTTCTAAAACTACAAGAAGCCTTAGTTAAAACACTAGAGATAACAGCATTAATAATGGTTTTAGTTGCAGCTTCAAATTTTTTTGGTGCTGTTTTTGCAAGACTAGGGACACCAACTTTATTAACTGAATTTTTATTAGGTCTTGAAATGAATAAATATTTAATTCTAGCAATGGTCATGGTTATGATATTTTTATTAGGATGGCCTTTAGAATGGGTGCCCATAGTAATGATTATCGTTCCAATAATTTTACCATTGATTGAGGCATTAGGTTTTAATTTAACTTGGTTTGCTATATTAGTAGCTGTGAATTTACAAACCGCCTGGCTCTCACCGCCAGTTGCTTTATCAGCTTATTTCTTAAAAGGAGTAGTCCCAGAATGGGATCTTAAAGATATATATTATGGAATGATGCAGTTTATGGTTCTCCAAGTTATTGGATTAATTTTAATTATAATATTTCCTAAGATTGCACTTTGGCTGCCAACTCTCTTGTATGGACAGTAGATTATTTTAGTTTTATATTGTTAAAGTGAGTCAACAAAAATCAAAAAAAACATTAGTTAACTGGGATCTTGTTACAGTTAATCCAAGCAATAAAGTTTGGAACTGGACAGATTTATTCTGTTTCTGGGGGGTGAATATTCAGAGCGTTATTGGTTTTTCTTTAATTGCGTCTCTTTATTTGATTTATGATTTAAATACTTTTGTAGTATTATTTGGTACTATACTTGCTTCAATTCTAGTTTATTTTTTTTCAACTTTAATAGGTAGACCATCCCAAAAATTTGGTCTTCCTTTTGTAGTTTTATTAAGATCTTCACTTGGTTTTAGAGGTGCTAAATATTTTGGTGTTTTGAGGTCTGTAGTTGGAATGTTTATGTTTGGAATTCAAACATACTTTTTATCTAAAGCACTAGGTTATCTAATAAGAATAGCAATATTTTCATACGATAAAACAATTTTAGAGCAAGAAATTTTTCTAATTTTTTTACTTGGGCTAGATATTATAGATTGGATTTCAATATCAATAGCAATTGTTATTCAAATGCTTCTTTTTAGTCTTGGAATGAATTTTAATAAAAGATTAATTAAGTTTTCTGCTTTGAGTGTTTATTTAGGAATGACCATTTTCTTTTTTGCAGTCTTGTTAAGTGATGTAAAATTTACAACAAATTCTTTCATTAATACTTTAGATTTAGGAAACTTTATTGATAAAGATAATTTGGCTCCTCTACTTACTGTTACAGGAACTATCTTTACTTATTTTTCAATTGTAATTTTAAGTTTTGGTGATTTTTCAAGATATGTTAGAGATGAAAAAGAAATGAAAAAAGGAAACTTTAGTTTAATTTTAAACTTAATTATATTTTCATTTTTTGCTTTATTTATTGTTATTGGTGCAGATGCTTTTTTAAAACAAAATCCAGAAAATTTAGAAAAAATATTTACAAATCCAACCGATATTATTGGAAAATTAAATAATTTACTTGTAACAGTTTTGGTTTTAGTTTTTATTTTGATAGCATCGATATCAACAAACTTGATTGCAAATTTTATACCTTCTCAATACTCTTTAATAAATTTCAGTCCCAATACATTGTCCTTAAAAAGCTCAAGTTTTATAATCGCTTTTATTGGTTTTATAATTGGTATTTTTTGGCTAACCTATTTAAGTCAAATTGGAATTTTAGCTTTTGTTGATACTGTGGCAGCTTTCTTTGGACCATTGTTTGGAGTAATGATTTCTGATTACTATTTGATTAAGAGGGGTAATTTAATTAATAAAGATATATATTCATTGGAGAGTAATGGCTCTTATTATTTTTCAGCTGGATGGCATATTAAAGGTGTTTATTCTTTATTATTAGGATTTATTTTTTCAGCTTCTACAATATGGAATTCTGATTTAATGTTTCTTCAATCCTATGCATGGATAATTGGTGCATTTGTTTCTTCAATCACATACTACCTTTTAGCAAAAGATTAATATAATGGATAAAATTTCTTTTAATTTTAAGAATAAAACAGCTGTAATTACAGGTGGCGCCCAAGGTTTTGGTCTAGATATTGCTAAAAGATTTTTAAATTCAGGAGCAAAAGTAATAATTTGGGATATTGATCCAAAGATGGTTGAGAAGTCGTTGAAGGATTTAAATAATTCAAATCTTAGCTCAAATATAGTGGATGTGTCTAATTATCAAGAAGTTGACAGGACTGTAAAAGAAATTACAAAAAACTCTAATATCGATATTTTGATCAATAATGCTGGCATAACTGGTCCTACCGCTACTCTTTGGGAATATGATATTGAGATGTGGAAAAAAGTTGTGGATATAAATTTAATGGGAACTTTTAATTGCTGCAGAGCAATAGTACCCAATATGATTAAAAATAATTACGGTAGAATTGTAAATGTTGCTTCAGTAGCTGGAAAAGATGGAAATGCGAATGCTAGTGCTTACAGTGTTGGAAAAGCAGGTGCAATTGGGCTTACTAAATCATTAGGTAAAGAGTTAGCTGACAAAAATATAGCTGTAAACGCAGTCACTCCTGCGGGTGCTAAAACACGAATTTTAGATCAAATGACCAAAGAACATGTGCAAAGAATGTTGTCAAAAGTCCCAAGAGGTAGGTTTCTTGAAGTAGAAGAATTTACATCATTAGTTTGTTGGCTTTCATCTGAAGAAAATACTTTTTCTACTGCGGCAGTTTTTGATATAAGCGGTGGTCGTTCTACCTATTAACCTTGGGTTTTTTGCTCTAATATCTTTGTTTGGTTTATTTTCGCTCTCCCTAATTTCACGTCTTTAGACATAACAGGTGCAAAAATCATGATTGACCAGTAAATTAATAAGATAAAAATGGAAATTGTCTTCATAATTATTATTTAGATACAAAAATTGATTTTTGGATGTTTAAATTTTGTCAAAATAATGTATTAACAATTTTTTTTAAAAAATTTATAAAATGAAAACTATTTTAAAGATTTTATTAGGTACCCTAATCATAGTTGGCTCTAGCAATGCAAATGAGATCAAAGTTTTTAATTTTACTGAAAAAGAGCTTTCTCAGCTAGATGTTAGGAAAGTGAGAGGAGCAGACAATAATACTATTTATTCGGTAGGATCAAACGAAAATGGTAATTTTTTAAAAGCTGTAGCTGATAATGCTGCCTCTGGATTGGGTAAGGAAATAAAAATTGATTTAAACAAGACTCCTTACATCAATATTACATGGAAAATAGAGAGAGATTTACCAGGTATCAAGGAAAATACAAAAAAAGGACATGATTTTGCTGCCAGAGTATTTGCTGTCAAAAAAACAGGTGCAACACCACTTTCAAATAGGGCAATTAATTATGTATTTTCAAGTAATAATGAAATTGGCTTTAATTCCCCAAGTCCTTACACAAAAAAATCAATAGATAATGTTTTAGCTAGTACTAAGAAAAATATTAACGAATGGGTTACAGTTAAAGCTAATGTAAAAGAAGATTTTAAAAAGTTTCATGGTCTAGATGTAAGTGAATTAGACGGATTAGCTATAATGTCTGATACAGATAATTCAAAAATGAAAGCAATAGCTTATTATCAGAATATATATTTTTCAGAGAATTAATTATAATTTCAAGTATTTTTTCAAAAAAAAGTTAAATAAAGCTAAAATAACTGCAACTAAGACGTCTTCAAGTGGACTAGCTCCGGGATAACCAAAGTTCCAAGCAATTACTAATACCAACCAAATTACAAAAACATTCATTTCAAAATTTATACCTTACAATCTATAAATTAAATTATTATTTGATATAATTCTTTTATGCATGAAAATTTTTTTCACAAGATAAAAGTTTATTATGAAGATACAGACTCAGGTGGGGTTGTTTATTATGCTAATTATTTAAAGTATTTAGAAAGGGCTAGAACTGAGGCTTTATTTTCGATTGGCTTTAGTAATAAAAAGATACAAGATCAATTTAATTCTTTGATAATTGTAAAGTCATGTAATATTGAGTACAAAAAATCAGCTCATTTAGAAGATGAATTAAAAATAAGATCTTTCATAAAATCAATAACTAAAACATCTTTTTTTATGAATCAAATAATTACGAAAGGAGAAGATACGATTGTTGAAGCTCAAGTTCATTTAGTTTTTATTAATAATGAAAATAAGCCAGTAAAAATTCCAGATGAAATATACTTAAAATTTAAACCTTATTTTTGTGATACTATCAAAACTTAGCTAGTTTTTTTGCTTTTTTAAATAAATTCACCATCATTTTAATTGTAATAACTCTCGTATTCACATTTCTAGGACTGGGGTGGTAACTTGACAATATAATCAAACCATTTGGCAATAATTGTGTTTTGCCATGTTTAAAAATGAATTTTTTATTAATATTAAATTTTTGTTTATATAACTTAGTACAATTATCAAAAGCAACTTTACCCAATGTAACTATTACTTTAAGTTTTTTTAAACTTAATATTTCTTCATCAAAAAAGTTTGAACAATTTAAAATTTCATTACTTAGTGGCTTATCTTCTGGAGGCACACATTTTAGGATATTAGTGATATAAGTGGATTTTAATTTCAAATTATCATTTATATTTTTTGAAATTGGATAATTTGAAATCCCGACTTCATGCAAGCATTTGAACAAAAAATCTCCCGATTTGTCTCCAGTAAAAGCTCTTCCTGTTCTTGTACCTCCATGTGCAGCAGGGGCGAGACCAATAATAGCTAATTTCGAATCTAAATTTCCAAATCCAGGAACGGGTTTGCCCCAGTAAATTTCATTAATATTTTGTTTTCTTTTTTCAGTACTGATTTTTTTAATAAATTTTACAAGCCTAGGACATTTTTTACATTTAACTATTGTTTTGTTTAAATTATTCAATTTAATATCCTTAGATGAAAATTTTTAAATTCTTAATAATAATATTTATATCTTTAACTACATCTATCAAAGCAGATTTAAATAAAAATTTATTAAATCAATTAGATGACGGTGGAAAATTAATATTTATCAGACATGCGTATGCACCTGGAGGTGGAGATCCGCAAAATTTCAATTTAAACGATTGTTCCACACAGAGAAATTTAAACAATGAGGGAAGAAAACAAGCTAAATATATTGGGGAATTTTTTAAAAAAAATGAAATTAAAATAGATAAAGTTTTATCAAGCGAATGGTGCAGATGCAAAGAAACGGCAAGGATTGCTTTTAAAAATTTTTCTACAAATAGTTTCTTAAATTCTTTTTATAGCTCCAAATATGCAAAGAATAAAGACAAACAAATTAAAATGTTAAATAATTATGTAAAAAAATTTAAAAGTGATAAAAATCTAATTTTAGTTACTCATTATGTCTTGATATCTGAAGTTTTAAATTATGCTCCATCTTCAGGTGAAATAGTTGTTTCAGATAAAAATTTTAATATGATAGGAAGCATAGAAATAAATTATTAATATATTATGTCTTCAAAAAAAGCATTGAAACAAGCACAAAAACAAGCCTACGCAAAACACAGGAGCAATATTACTAATAGTAGGTTTGGAATGAAAAAGAAAAATTTTATAAAAAATAAGAAAAAAAATTAACTTTCGTGGTCAAATTTTTCTATTTTTTTACATGTAGAAATTTTTGAGATACCTTCCTCATCATTTAAAACAGTTTTTATATAAATTTCCTGTTTTCCTTTTTCAAATAAAATTTGAGTATAAAATTGAGGATAGCCATGTTTATGTGTTAAAATTTTTCCATTTTCCTCGTATATATTTCTAACATAAGTGTTAGACTTTTTAACGCTCAAGTCTGTTAACCTATATTTTTGGTATGTTTTTTCTTTGTAAACGTAATTTCTTGTCATTATTAACTCATTTAGATTAAGAATGTATTCATTTTTTAAATATTCATCTTGTTTGTCATCACAAGCACTCATAATAATTATTTCTGATTTTAAACTTTGAAAAGGTGAAATTATTAAAAAAAAAAAGATTAAATATCTAACTTTTCTCATTTTTCTCAGCAAAAAATATTCCTATTAAAAGAAGAGCTGTCCAGCCTAACCCTAAAAGGCCTTTCAAAATACTTGTATCTGCACTCCAGATTTTAAGTACCAAAGCACCAAATATGAGTCCAATAATATAAATTATGATAAAAATCGAAGTTTTACTCATTTTTTAAACTTTTTTTAAATAAAGAAATACCATTTTCAATTTTATATGTATACGACTCTTCGAAACTTTCTAATTGCCAACCTGTTAATCTTTTTTTTATTATTTCTATATTTTCTTTTTTCCAATCATCAGTTGTATCATCAAGTTTCCAGATTTTTTTTTCTTCATTATTTCGCCCACAACCATAACAATACCCAGTGCTAGGATCAGTTTTGCAAATACTTATGCATGGCGAAATAATCATAGTAATATTATAAGGGAAAATTAATATAATTTGCAACAATTGTCGTTGGACAAATAAGTTCAATAATAATATAAGACACTAAATTTTTTGAGTTGGGCGAGTGGTGGAACGGTAGACACGCCAGTCTTAGGAACTGGTCTCGCAAGAGGTGAAGGTTCAAGTCCTTTCTCGCCTACCAGAAATGGTAGTCGTGTTAGTTTTAGTAAAAAACGTGTCTACCAATTCCAATTCAGATTAAATTAGAACAAAACATGAAAGTAACAGTAGAAAATAAAAAAGGGTTAAACAAGGATGTAAAAGTTTTTGTCGATAAGAAGACAATGAATGATTACATGGATAAAAAGTATGAAGAGATTAAAGGCACTGTTAATCTCAAAGGATTTAGACCAGGAAAAGTACCAAAAGAAGTTTTAAAAAGACAGTTTGGTAAAGCAATTTTTGGAGAAGTTTTAGATAAAGTTTTAAAAGAAACCTCAACAAAAGCTTTAGAGGAAAATAAAATTAAACCAGCCGGACAGCCTAAATTAGATCTAAAAACTTATGGTGAAGATAAAGATTTAGAATACGTTTTATCTGTAACTGAACTTCCTAAAGTAGAATTAAAATCAATAGAAAATATTAAGTTTGATGAATATACAGTTAAGATAGATCCCAAAGAAACTGAAAAAAGAATAAAAGAAATTGCAAAAAATCAACCTAACTTTAAAGAGGCTGCAGACAATGTTACAGCAAAAGAGGGAGATCTAGTCGTTTTTGATTATAATGCTACTGTTAATGAAAAATCATTTAAAGGTGGAGAAGGGAAGAATACACAATTAACACTAGGCAAAGATTTATTTTTAAAAGGATTTGATAAACAGTTAATTGGAGTAAAGAAAGGTGATGAAAAAAATGTAGAAGCCGTTTTACCTGAAAACTTCCCAGAAAAAGAATTAGTTAATAAAAAAGCAAAATTTAAATGTTCAATTACATCTATTAAAAATCCAGAAGAAGTTAAAATTGATGATCAATTTGCAAAAAATCTTGGAGCTAAAGATTTAGATGATCTTAAATCATTAATATTGAAACAGATTAATGATGAATATAAAAATTCTCTAGATCGATTAACTAAAAATCAAATATTGAAAGAAATTGAAAAATTTAAGGTAAATGATATACCAGAAAATTTATTAGCTGAGGAGGTAAAAATTCTTTCTCAGGGTATGTCGGAAGAGGATGCCAAAAAAAGTAAAAGTAATTTTGAAGAGATAGCAAAAAAAAGAATTAAAGTTGGATTAGTTCTGAATGAATTTGGAGAACAAAATCAGATAAAAGTTACAGAACAAGAGCTTCAACTAGAAGTACAAAAACAAATACAAATGATGCCAGGTCAAGAAAAGATGGTAATGGATTTTTACAAAAAAAATCCGAATGCTTTAGCCAGTTTAAGAGGAACTGTCTATGAAGAAAAAATTTTAAATGCTATTAAACAAAAGGGTAAACCTTCTAAAAAAGAAATTACAAAAGATGAAGCTGAAAAAATTCTAAAAGATTCACAAAATCAACAATTAGATACAAATAAAGAACAAATTCGAGATCAAGAAAAAAAGATAGAAACAAAAAAAATAAGCCCTAAAAAAATAGCCGCTAAATCTAAAAAAGCTAAGACAATTAAGAAAAAAGTAAAAAAAGTTAGCAAAAAGTAATCCCAAGTTGTATAAGTAGTTCGAATCAACTTTTATGACTAACAAATTATCTGAACATATGAGCAATCTTGTGCCAATGGTTGTTGAGCAATCAAACCGAGGTGAAAGAGCATATGACATTTATTCTAGATTATTAAAAGAAAGAATAATTTTTTTAACGGGTCAAATAAACGACGGTGTTGCATCTCTTGTAACTGCACAACTATTATTTTTAGAAGCTGAGGACCCTAAAAAAGAGATCTATTTATATATTAATAGTCCTGGTGGTTTAGTTACATCAGGTTTAGGGATTTATGACACCATGCAATATATAAAACCTGATGTTTCAACTTTATGTATTGGTCAAGCTGCATCAATGGGATCATTTCTATTAGCAGCAGGAACAAAAGGAAAAAGATTTTCATTACCAAATTCAAGAATTATGGTTCATCAACCTTCAGCTGGATTTCAAGGACAAGCTACAGATATTGAGATTCATGCCAATGAAGTTTTATCTTTAAAAAAGAGATTGAATGAAATTTATTCAAAACATACTGGTAAATCTGTCAATGAAATTAAAACTGCTCTTGAAAGAGATAATTTCATGACTGCAGATACCGCTAAATCTTTTGGACTTATAGACGAAGTGGTAGAAAAAAGATCTTAATACACAATATATTGGATTATTCTTATATCAAACTTGATTAGTATGAGTCTTATATAATAGAGTATTAAAATTGATTCGTTTTAAAATTTATGAGCACAAATAATAAAAATATTTTGTACTGTTCTTTTTGTGGCAAAAGCCAACACGAAGTAAGAAAATTGATTGCTGGTCCAACAGTTTTTATTTGTGACGAATGTGTTGAACTGTGTATGGATATCATAAAAGAAGAAAGCAAAGATACTTTTGTTAAACACCAAGATGGATTACCTTCTCCAAAAGAAATATGCACAGTTTTAGATGACTATGTTATTGGGCAAACTCATGCTAAAAAAGTTTTATCAGTTGCCGTTCATAATCATTATAAAAGATTAAATTATGAAAATAAAACTAGTAAAAATGTTGAGCTTGCAAAATCAAATATTCTTCTTGTAGGTCCAACTGGATGTGGAAAAACTTTATTAGCACAAACACTTGCTAGAATTTTGGACGTACCATTTACTATGGCAGATGCAACAACATTAACAGAAGCAGGATATGTTGGAGAAGATGTTGAAAATATTATTTTAAAACTTTTACAAGCAGCGGATTATAATGTTGAAAAAGCACAAAGAGGAATAGTATACATCGATGAGGTAGATAAAATTAGTAGAAAATCTGAAAATCCATCTATAACAAGAGACGTTTCAGGAGAAGGAGTTCAGCAAGCTTTACTAAAAATAATGGAAGGTACAATCGCAAGTGTTCCACCTCAAGGTGGAAGAAAGCATCCACAACAAGAATTTCTTCAAGTTGATACAACTAATATTCTGTTTATTTGTGGAGGTGCATTTGCAGGTTTAGATAAGATAATATCTCAAAGAGATAAAGGTACATCGATAGGGTTTGGCGCAGATGTAAAAAATACTCAAGATAAAAAAACTGGGGAATGGATGAAAGGATTAGAACCTGAAGACTTACTGAAATATGGATTGATACCAGAATTTATTGGGCGACTTCCAATGATAGCAACTTTAGAAGATTTAGATGAAAAATCTTTAATCAAGATATTACAAGAGCCAAAAAATTCTTTAACAAAACAATATCAGGAATTGTTCAAGTTAGATGGTGCAAAACTTACTTTCAAAGAAACAGCACTAAAAGAAATAGCCCTCAAAGCAATAAGTAAAAAAACTGGTGCCAGAGGATTAAGGTCAATTTTAGAAAACATCTTGTTGAAGACTATGTATGATCTTCCAAGTCAAGATAATATAGAAGAAGTTATAGTAGATGCTTCAGTTGTAAAAGGTCAGTCACAGCCAATAATTGTCCACTCAAAAACAGACGATAAATCTAAATCAACCAAGACATCAGCGGCGTAATATCCTTAATAACTGATAAAAAGGTATTGCAAATTAAAATATAATATCCATATTCTATCTATGGACGTAAAAATATCATCACCACTTCTTCCTTTAAGAGACATTGTAGTTTTTCCAAGTATGGTTATTCCATTATTTGTAGGAAGAGATAAATCAATATCTGCATTAAATGAGGTGATGAAAAAAGACAAAAAAATAATATTAGTCACTCAAAAAAATTCTGAAATTGATGACCCAAAGAAAACAGATATTTTTATGTATGGTTGTGAGGGAAGTATACTTCAGCTTTTGAAATTACCAGATGGCACAGTAAAAGTGTTAATTGAGGGAATTAAAAGAGTAAAAATTTTAGATTTTAAAGATAATGACAAATTTATTGTGTGTGACTATTCTGCTTACAGCGATATTATTAATGAGGAGGAAGATTTATATCCTTTAGCTGCCACAGCAGTTAGGCGATTAGAAAAACTTACTTCAATAAATAAAAAAATTTCAAGTGAAACAATTAATAGTATTAAACAATTAAAAGATCCTTCTCAGATTGCAGACAATATTGCATCACATATAACTGCTACGATTTCAGAAAAACAACAAATATTTGAAACAGTAGATGTAAAAAAAAGACTGAATGCAATAATAAAAATCATGGAAAATGAAACTAGTATTATAGGTGTCGAAAAAAGAATTAGAGGAAGAGTTAAAACTCAAATGGAAAAAACCCAAAGAGAGTATTATTTAAATGAACAACTTAAAGCTATTCAAAAAGAGCTAGGTGAAATTGAAGATGGCAAGGATGAAAGCACTAGTTTAAACAAAGCAATTCTTAAAGCGAAAATGCCTAAAGAAGTTGAGAAAAAGTGTTTACAAGAATTAAAAAAATTAAAAAATATGAGTCCAATGTCTGCTGAGGCTACAGTAGTAAGAAATTATTTGGACTGGATGACAGAACTTCCTTGGCATAAAAAAAGTGCTGTTGACATTGATTTAAAAAAAGCTTTGGAAATACTAGACAGAGATCATTTCGGACTTGAAAAGGTTAAAGAAAGAATAATTGAGTTTCTGGCAGTTCAAAAAAGAATGGAAAAAATTAAAGGGCCAATTCTATGTTTAGTGGGTCCTCCTGGTGTGGGTAAAACATCACTAGGTAAGTCAATTGCAAAAGCAACAAATAGAGAATTTGTGAGAATGTCTGTTGGTGGAATGAGAGATGAAGCCGAGATTAGAGGTCATAGAAGAACATATATTGGATCTCTACCAGGAAAAATAATTCAGATGATGAAAAAAGCTGGAACTAAAAATCCATTAATTTTATTAGATGAAATAGATAAAATTGGAAATGATTATAGAGGAGATCCTTCTTCAGCTCTTTTAGAAGCTTTGGATCCTGAACAAAACACAACATTCAATGATCATTATCTTGAAGTAGATTATGATTTATCAGATGTAATGTTTGTAACTACAGCAAATACTTTAAATATTCTTCCACCTCTTTTAGACAGAATGGAAGTTATAAGATTAGCTGGTTATACAGAAGACGAAAAAATAAACATAGCAAATAAATATTTGTTACCAAAACAAATCAAAGATAATGGTGTAAAAGAAAATGAAATGAATTTAGCTAATGATATAATTCAAGAAATTATAAGAAGTTATACAAAGGAATCTGGAGTTAGAAATTTAGAAAGAGAAATTTCCAAAGTAGCTAGAAAAGTTGTTAAAAAAGTAGTTTCAGGAGAAGAAAAAGAGGTAAAAATTAATAAAAATAATTTATCTGATTTCTTAGGTGTACCTAAATATAAATCTGGTGAATTAGAAAATGAAAATAGAATAGGAATAGTTACAGGTTTGGCTTGGACAGAATATGGTGGAGAAATTTTAAAAATTGAAACAGCAACTATGCCTGGTAAAGGAAGAATGCAAATAACAGGTAAGCTTGGAGATGTAATGCAGGAGTCTGTAAAAGCAGCAAAATCTTTTGTAAGATCAAAATGTTTAGAATATGGAATCATTCCTCCTTTATTTGAGAAGAAAGATTTTCATATTCATGTTCCTGAGGGAGCCACACCAAAAGATGGTCCTTCAGCTGGTATTGGTATGGTTACTTCAATAGTCTCCTCAATAACTAATATTCCAGTTAAAAAAGATGTAGCAATGACAGGAGAAGTTACACTAACAGGACAGGTTTTGCCTATTGGTGGATTAAAAGAAAAATTAATTGCAGCACATAGAGCAGGAATTAAACAAGTTTTAATACCGAAAGAAAATGAAAAAGATTTAGTTGATATGCCTAAAAAAATAGTAGATGAAATAAAGATCACTCCTGTTGAATATGCAGATGAAGTTTTAAAAATTGCACTCACTAAAGAGCTTAAAAAAACAGAATGGGTTGAAGTTGATTTGACTAAAAAAGATGACAAATCTCAAGCTAGTATTCAATAATAATTAATTTACTTTATCTAAAATAAGGATATAAAACACATAATTTGAATTTGGGGTAGTTAGACTTCATACTAAGGATTTGGTAAGATTCTAAAATGAAAAAATTTAAAATCTGTTTAACATTATCATTATTTTGGATAGTATTTGTGGGTTATCTTGTTTGGGCGAATGGATTGTTGGCAAGAGGAACTAAAGATTTTAGATGGGATGAATGGATATGGTTTGGACTGATACCTGCAATAGTACCTTATCTATTTTATTACATATGGAAACCAGAAGTTATAACAAATTTTTTTAAACAAAATAAACAATGAAAATAGAAATTTATTCACAGAACTTAAATTTGATATATGAAAATAGCATTTTACTTGTTGATTATTGCTATCAAGGTATCATTAATTTAGTCACTTACATAAATCTTTGATTTTTTTAAACTTATTTTTAATTTTTTTATTAGGCGCTTGTCTAGGCAGTTTTGCAAATGTTTGTATTTATCGTTTACCTAAAAATAAACAGATTATTAGTGGCAGATCTTCATGTCCAAAATGTAAAAAAAAAATTAATTGGTACGATAATTTACCTTTAATTTCTTTTTTTTTTTTAAATAGAAAATGTAGAAATTGTAATAAGATTATATCTACGAGATATTTTATTGTTGAACTTATAACTGGAATTGCTTTTTTATTAATTTACCTAAATTTCAAAAATTTGAATACAGTTATTTTTTTATCTATTTTAGTTTTAATTTTTATTATAATTTTTTTTATTGACCTAGAAAATTATATTATCCCAGATACTTTAAATTTTATTATTATAGGTTTGGCACTATTAAAAAACTTTTTACCAAATTTTAATACAAGCTTAATTCATGAAATAAACCAATCAATTATTGGTGGTATGGTTGGATATATAAGCATTTGGTTGATTATTTATTTATATAAAACTTTTAAAAAAATTGATGGTATGGGATTAGGTGATGCTAAACTAATGGCTGGTATTGGTTTTTTATTCGGTTGGCAATCTATACCTTTTGTCCTTTTTGTTTCATCTATTTTAGGACTGATTTTCGTTGTCCCATCACTAATAAAAAAACAGAAAAATATGAGGACCGAAATTCCTTTTGGGCCCTTTATTATATTAGCCTGCTTGATTTATTTTGTCTATGGAAGTCAGTTATACGATCTAATATTAGTTTAAATTTTGAATATTAAATAGTATTATTTAATTATGATAAATAAAATATCCGAATTAGCAAAAACAAATAAAAAAATTTCTGATTTTCACTTAAGAGGTGGCTCAGATATCTCATATAGAGTTTTGGGAGATATTGTAATTGAGCCTAATAGTAAAATTACTGATAAGGATTTACAAGAATTATTAAAGAACAATTGTTCAGAAGATGAGATAAAAAAATTTGATATCAAAAATGAATTAGATACAGCAGTAATGTTAGGAGAGTTAAGATTTAGAGCTAATTTTTACAAAACGTTAAATGGTCTAGCTGCTGTATTAAGAAGAGTTGAGACAAAAATTCCTTTAATGGAAGATTTAAATTTACCGCAAGTCTTATTTACATTACTTGATGCTCATAAAGGTTTAGTGTTAGTAACCGGCCCTACAGGATCTGGTAAATCAACTACACTTGCAGCAATTATCAATCAAATAAATGAGTCTAGACCAGCAAATATCATAACCATTGAAGATCCAGTAGAATTTATTCACAAAGATAAGAAAAGTATTGTTTCACAAAGAGAAGTTGGAAAACAAACTGAAAGTTTTGCACACGCATTAAAAGCTGCTTTAAGAGAAGATCCTGATGTAATTTTAGTTGGTGAGCTAAGAGATTTAGAAACTATTGGAATGGCTTTAACTGCAGCTGAAACAGGACATTTAGTTTTCGGAACATTACACACAAGTGGTGCACCAAATACTGTAAACAGAATTATTGATGTTTTTCCACCAGAACAACAAGGTCAAATAAGAGCACAATTAGCAGAGTCATTAAATATGGTGGTTACACAAAAATTGTTTAAGAAAAAAGATGGATCTGGAAGAGTGGGTGCTTTTGAAGTAATGGTTTGTAATGCACCTATTAAAAATTTAATTCGTGAGGCTAAAATCCATCAAATTCCAAGTGTGATGCAAACTGCTCAGCGTGAAGGTATGATTACAATGGAAAAATCAATAGATGATCTAATTGGCAGAGGAGATATATCAAATGCGGAAAAAAACAATTAAAGGATTTACTTTAATCGAATTATTAGTTGTTATAGCCATAATTGGTATTTTATCAGGAACAGGTGTAGTGGCTTATAATAGTTATACTTCAGCTGCAAAAGAAACAGCAACAAAATCTAATCATACAAAAATTGTAAATAGTATGGAAAGTGAATTTGCAAAATGTAAATTAGATAAAAGTTCTACTATATTTAATTCTCATAAATGTAACTCATCAAATCGACCATCTACAGGTACAATTAACAATTATGTTAATAGCTTAGGTCTTAAAAATCCTTACGATAAAAGTCGACCTGTAGCACAGTCTAATGTTTGTACATCTGGATCAATTGCAATCTCAGAAAAAGAAACTGGGTCATATAATGTTGCTTATGCATCAATTAAAAAGAAGAAAAAACATACTTCTTTAGTGAGCTCTGGCTGGTCTAAAAATTACTCTAAAACCAAAACAACTTCAGTGGCTTTTACTTGTGCTTCTAAAGCTTCTGCATCAAGTGGTCCTAAACAAACTATTTATACTTATAAACCACCTCATGATGGACCAGGTGCTGGTATAATAGTTGATGAAAATGGTAATATGCTAGCGGGTCAAGGGGCTCATGCATGTGGTCCAGACTGTTTTAACGGTAAAATGCCTAATTGGTATACAACTGATACAAATGGAAACAGAATTTATCCTGGTAGACCTGGAAGTAAATGGAGATGGGTTATGACAGAAGGTGCATCTGCAAGTGGAAATATTGCATCATCATGCAATGGTGGAAATTGTAAATATAATTTTTCTGATGGAACTTATACAGTTTTAAATTCTGGAGTTACCTACAAAGCTGGAGAGAGTATAGATAATAGGAAAGCTATTCCATAAATTTCTATGAATAAAAGAATAAAAGCTTTTACACTACTAGAACTTTTAGTTGTTTTAGCTGTTCTTGGTGTGTTTTCTGTAATTGCTTATCCAAATATTTCAAGCTGGATAACAGATCGTGAAGTTAAAAAAGAAACTTACGAAACTGTTGCTTTTATTAAAGAGAGAAAATCAGAAGTTACCAGTGGAAAGTATGGAATGGTTCAAATTTTATTTAATAGACAGCTTCAAGTTTTTACAATGAACCCTGAAAAATTTTCTCAAATTTATAAAGGCTTTAATTCTCCTTATGCATCTCACAAACAGAATTATACTTGTGGCTTTGGAGATACAGCAGGTTTCACTAGACAAAATCAATATGATAAAGAAGATTTTGGTCCTTACGTTTCAAGTAGCAACGTTCATATTTATCCAAGCGCATGGCACAACCCAAGCAGGACTGCAGTCTGTATAACAAAAGATGGGTCAATATCATATTACCGACCCAATCAAAATGGCAGAGTTAAAGATCAAGAAACTGGTAAATGGGTTGATTTTTTTATGTTTTGCTCAAAATCAAATACTACTGAAAGCACATGTAAATACAGTTCTAATCATGATTATAGATATATGATTACACTTGACCGCTTTCAAAATATTAAAGTTTTGAAATATAGTAAGAATAAAAATAAATGGATAAAAATAGATGGCTAAATTTAATAAAGGAATTTCAATAATAGAGTCATTAGTTTGTATTGTGATTATAGGAATTGGTTTTATTGCTATCATGCAGCTTTCCGCTTTTTCAATTAATTCAATGGAGCGAGCAACTGAAAAAAATAAACTAAATTATTTATCTGAAATGGTGATGGAGGATATGATTGGAGACCCTGACAATGTTTCCAATTATGGAAATTTTAATGAAACATGTTCTTATTCTGTAAAAGGAGGCTCAAATCTTTACAACAAAATGAAAGATAAATGGAGAAATAAACTTAAAGAAAAAAATCATATTAGAGTAAACAACAAAGATAAGAAACTACCTTGTGATATAGCCGATACTAAAAAAACATTTATTAATACTGGAATTAATACAACAGGAAGAGTTAATTTTTTAACTGGCAAAGGTAAAAGAAAAAAATATTTAGGTGTGGTAGTTAAATGAAAAATAAAAACTCAGGTCTCACTTTAGTAGAAGTTTTGGTTTCAATTGTAATTGGTGTTATTAGTATTGCAGCAGCATTTGCATCTTACAACTATTTTAATAAATCTTATAAATCTGTTTCACAAAAAGCAGCAATAAATAGTTCTGCAAGAGATGCTCTGACAGTTATAGCTAGGGATTTAAGGAATGCTGGCTATATTGATATAAATTTTACAAGAGATCCGAAGCCTGAAATTAGATTAATTAATCTTCGGCAAAAATATTTAGATAACCTAGATAAATTAGGAGTTTGGTACACCACGTCCCCAAATGATCGCATGAGAGTTAGTTACACTCCCATGAAGTATCAAAATAGTAATAAAATGTATTTAGCACGAGAGCTAGTTATGAACCCAGCTACTGGCTCAAAGGTAATTTTTGGTAATGAAGAGTTCATTCCTAATATTGTAGATTTTCAAGTAGTCTTTAGAGACAAAAATGGAAATGAATTGTATCCTGTTTGTTATGAATGTGGATCAGTGGAAATTTCACAAGGTGCAGGTAAAGCAGGGAACATAGAACATACTAATATGAAAAAAGTTCATACGGCTGAAATTTATTTAACAATCGAGTCTGCTAAAGAAGTTTTTAATAAAGACCAGGCTACAAGAATTATAAATCATGAGGGCGGTACTTATGGAAATACATTAAATTTTAATGATAAGTATTACCGAGAAACTTTTTTTGTAAGCGTACATACAAGGAATCTATCGAATTAAATGAGAAATAAACTTAATAAAAATGAAAGAGGATTTGCTTTACCGATATCTTTATTACTTTTTGTTGTTATGACAATTATGGGTTTAACATTAGTGACAATTACTTCTAAAGAACATTCTGCAAATACCGATAAAGACAATAGCCAGCAAGTTTTCTATGCAGCAGAAAGTGGTATATCAATTGCAAAAAGTTGGATGACAAAAGAAACTTCTAAATTAGATAACGCAAGTCAAACCGCCAGAGATGGAAGCTTAAAATTTTGTAAAACTACATTATTTCCTAACTTAAAAGACAATTCAAACTCTCTTCATTCAGGATCAAACCAATTAAGTAATGTGATACTAGGTATTTCAGGAAAAGAAAAAGAAAGATTAGAAAAATACAGTTTTGAATATTTTATAACTTATTCACCTAACGAAAGTGGTATACCAACAATTAAAACTAAAACTGTAGCTTCATCAGGGGGAACAGATATCTCAGAGGGAACCAATTATAAATCAACAGCAACATCCTTAGCTACTTATTACACAATTTATTCATGTGGTTGTAATAATACGGTTTCAGGTTGTAATATTAAAAATAATATTATTACTCCATTAGAAGCAGTGGTAACGGTAATTAAATGAAATTATTTTATAAAATATTATTTTTGTATTTTTTTGTTTTTTTAACCAAAAGTTTCTCATGTAATTTCAATGAATTAAATATTGATAAAGATATTAAAAATCTAAAAATTGACGAAATTTTCTTAACAAACCAAAACATTGACAAAGATTATGGAAAATATTTTTTTCCTATAGAGGCGTTTTGTGAAAATAAATATCAAGGTGTAATTGTTAATATAGATACTTTAAAAGATAAAATTTTTAAAATTAACTTTATTAATCAGGTAGGAACTGAAAAAAAAGTCCTAGACCTCTCGTTAAAAGAATATTCTGTTGATTTTAAATTTAAAAAAAACAATTCTGAAAAAAAAATTATTACCAGTGAATTTAAAAGTAAAGATAAATATTATTATTATACTCATCTTTTTGATGAATATAACAACTTAATAGAAATTTTTGAAATTGTAGATCCAGAAAAAAATAATTCTTTTAGAGAATTAGAAATTAAAGAAGAGGAACAGCAATGAAAAATTTCATTAAATTTTTATTTTTTATGATCTGTATAACTTCTATTTCTAAATTTGCTTTTTCTAAGTCACCTCCACCTGGCACAGGAACTGCTGATGTACCAGCTAATATTTTAATTATGCTTGATAACTCTGGCTCAATGGCTTGGGATATAGATGGAAGGGAACGATACGCTAATAATAGCTATGTTAATCGACCCATGGATGTTGTGCGTGATGATAATGGAGACATTTATGTTTATGGATTAAATACTCGAAAAATAACTGTATTAGGTAGTGATGGCTCTTTTAAAAGAGAATTAATGGGGTACGGTCCTGGAAGATGCAATATGGCTTATTATGGTTTCAAATTCGACATTTATGGAAACAATATTTATTATTTAGATACTTATGACAGACAAATTAAAGTTATTAATAAAAATACAGGGAGCTGTGTAAAAACAGGCGACACTTGGGAAAGAAGATATGGTTATAATCAAGCTATAACAGTTAATGAAAATTATATTTTTGTTGGGACCTATAGTAATGTTGTTGATGTTTTTGACAGATCTTCACTAAGATACATTAGATCATTTTCAAATAGTTTATGGAGTAACATATGGGATATTG
The DNA here is from genome assembly GCA_902594245.1 of uncultured Pelagibacteraceae bacterium. Taxonomy (GTDB): domain Bacteria; phylum Pseudomonadota; class Alphaproteobacteria; order Pelagibacterales; family Pelagibacteraceae; genus Pelagibacter. The sequence continues at coordinate 136,225 of CACJLM010000001.1, forward strand.
CTGTAAATGAATCTAATAATAAAATTGCTTTAGCAATAAGTAATTATGGTTTAGTTTGTGAACATAGTTTAAGTGGATCTCTAATTGGCTCAACCTGCTCTCAGGTTGGCTATGATAGATCAACAAGAGATATATATAGTCAAAGATATAATTATTCTAATGGATATCATTATAGACCTGTGGGTGTAGATTACGACACAAACGGCAATATTTTTACAGTTGATAGAGGCTTATATAAATTGCAAAAATTTGATTCTAATGGTAACTTTTTAAAAGTGTACGGTTCATACAATAATCCTTGGACGCTTCCTTATGGTTTAAATGTTGGTGATAATGACAAAGTATATGTAGCTGGATGGCTACAAAATAGAGTGTATGAATTTAACAATCCAGTTGGTGGAAATTTATCTTTAAGTAATACTTTAGTTGGAACTTCACCATCCAGGCTTGATATTGCCAAAAAAGTTATTAAAAGAATTGTATCTAATTCAGAATTAAGTGATGGTGCTAATTTTGGACTAATGGAATGGGGTCATCCTTATAGAAGAATTGGATCTTATTCTAGGATGAACGATCCTTACCAAGGTTGGCGATATAATTGGTATGGCACTAGGATGCTGGTAAGGATAACTCCTAATGGAGCAAGGCAAATTTACAATGTAATAGATAATGTTAAAGCAGGAGGTGGTACATATTTATTAAATGGTATGAATCTTGCACGTCAAGAATTTGCTGGACCATATTCTCCAATAATAAAAGGTGCTGATTGTCAGCAAAATTATCTAATTGTAATAAGTGATGGTGATTGGGCACAAGCATCCTCTGTTAATAGTATTGCCCAGCAAATGGCAAGACAGGACCCAAGTATTAAAACTTTTGTTGTAGGGTTTGCAACTGGAGGCAATAAACCAAACTATTCAAACTTAGCTTCAGCTGGGGGAACTGTTACTCCTTTATTTGCAGAAAACGAGGATCAATTATTTGCAAAATTGACAGAGGCGATAAAACAAATCACAGGATCAACATTAACTTTTACTGCACCTGCAATTTCTACAGATGCAAAATCGAATGATTATATTTATCAATCAACCTTTACTTACTCAAAAAATAATCAATGGAAAGGTTTTTTAAAAAAATATAATCTTAATTCTAATGGTTCATTTGGAAATATGATCTGGGATGCTGGTACTTTATTAAATAACAAATCTTCATCTTCTAGACAGATTTGGACAGTCGGTACTGGTAATATAAATTTAAATAATGTTACTACTTCTAATCTAGCAATTTTAAAAAACAAATTTTTTTCAACTAGCACTACAGATTCAGAGGCTACAAAACTTATAAACTTTATAAGAGGTTTTGATTCTTATGATGAGGATGGAGATGGAAAAACTTCTGAGAGTAGACATAAATTGGGAGATATTTATCATTCTAATATAAACATTGTTGGAAAGCCAAATGCTTCTACACAATATACAAATGAATTTCAAACAGGATTTTATAGATCACAAAATGGATATTCAAATTTCATGTCACAGCATTCTGGAAGACGTGAAGTAATTTATGTGGGTGCAAATGATGGTATGTTACATGCATTTGATGCAATAACAGGTAATGAGCTATGGGCTTTTATACCTCCCAGCTTACACTCAAAACTTTCAACCATGATTTCTACTAAAGCAAATTCCACTAATAGTATTTACGGTGTAGATGGTTCTTCATCAGTTAAAGATATCTATATTGATGGTGAATGGAAAACAGTTTTGATATCTAGTCTTGGTGCTGGTGGGCATAGTTTTTTTGCTCTAGACATTACTGATCCTGATAATCCCAAACATATGTTTACAGTAAACAATGACAGTTCTAACGGCTTAGTTACTTTTTGGAATGAAAACGGTGATGATGAAATTTTTGCCCATAATTCATCTATACTTTCTGAAAATGATTATAGAAAACTAGGAGAAACTTGGTCTACTCCAAGAATAGTTAAATTAAAAATTGATGGTGCTGATAAATGGGTAGCTATAGCTGGAGGTGGTTATAATGGAGCAACTAATCCAAATTATGGATCAGCTGTATTTATAATAGATTTAGAAAATGACGGTAAACTAATTAAAAAGATTGATATTCAAGATAAATCCTCAATTGATATAGTAAATTCAATTCCATCTGATTTAACTATAATTACAGCAGATAGCACTGAAAATGCAAGATATCATGGAGCTTTAGTTTATGCATTTGATTTAGAAGGAAAAATTACAAAAATTAATTTAACAAATCAGGGAACTTTATATGATCAAACAGAGATATTTGATTCAGAGTCAAATACGACTAATGGTAGATTCTTATATAAGAAAGCAAGTGCTACTATTATTGATAATAATCTATGGTTCTACTATGGAACTGGTAACACTCAAAAACTACAAAACAAAAATTCGAATACACTTAATCGATTATATGGGATTAAAGACAAATATTTTCCAAACTTTAGAAGTGTAACAACCACACCAACAATTAAACAGTGTAAAACGGCACCTAATTGTCCAAATTCAGCTGATACTGGCTGGTATGTAAATCTAAAAAATGGTCAAAAACTCTCTGATGAACCGACAATTGATAATGATCGGGTTTATTTTCCAATTTATGAACCAACAGATGGGGTTAATGTCTGTAAAACAGGAAAAGGAATATTATCTGCGTATAATTCAGAATGTGGAAATTCTGTTTTAAATGTTAATTTAGGCTCTGGTGTTCTAACAAAGGTTGTAAAAAACAATGATAATCTATATGTTGGTATATCTGGTGAAGCGAACACAGATGGAACAGGTTTTTCTGATAAAGACAACTTATTAACTGGAAAATCGCAATCTAAATCTACTGGTGGAAAAATTCAAATAGAAGGATGGAAAGAAAACTATTAATTTTCTTAACTCTAACACAAAAAATTATTACTCTAACACAAAAATAAACTTATTCAATAAAATCAATTAATTATTGATTTTTCAATTAAAATATTAATTTATAACAATTTTTAAGTTTCCCATTTACTGTAACACAAATAAAATTATCTCTAACACAAATTAAGATGCTCTAACACAAGAAATATTTTTTTTTAGTCTTTATCATTAATAAAAATTAAAAATGTTTATAAGTCTTAATTTTAAAGGATTTTTATAATGAATATATTATTTTAGAATAATAATGTAATATTTTCAAACTATAACACAAAATATAATTTCTCTAACACAAAAACTAATTGACGAATTTTAGCAATTGTGTTAGAGTTTCTACTTCGAGTTAGTATATATGGAAACTATACATAAAAAAGATGGCAGGCTTCATATTTATGTTCGCCAAGATAAATACAAGGGAGAATTGAAATCCCATAATTGGGTAGGTAGAACATATATAAATGGAAAACAAAAGGTCGTTTCTTCGGGAACTACCAATTTAGAAGAGGCTATTCCTATATTGGAAAAATGGTTTGATGAGCTTCAACTTCAAAAAACTGATAATGCAGAGGAAAGTCCAACAAATGCCCCTGAAGATAAAGCTCAACTGGAACAAATAAATAACCCCCAACCCAATCAGCCAGTTAAAGAGGTAGCTAAGGAGCCTTCTGCCCCTAAAGTTGATGCGGATATGCAAAAAACTCAAAAGAATGTAGCAATAGGTATGCTAGATAAATTAAAGAATCTTAAACTTCCTAACTTAAGAGGATTAAAAAATTCTTCAGCGAATAATGTATCTGGCCAAAAATCTCAAAAGAATAAAGCCAAAGAATTATTTCAAAAATTTTTCCAATCAAAAGTAAGCAAGATGAGTGTGGCTGGTGAAGAAATTGCTGGCTTAGATATTACAAAAGAGGCTATTAGAGTTGCACAAGTTTCACAAGACAAAGAAGAAAACTGGATCTTAGATAAATTTTCTTATCGATTATTAGACCAAGAAAAAATTACGGAAAATGTTTTAGAGAGTAAAGATTATGTTGCTGAGGAAATAGCATTAGCTATGTCAAATGCAAAGATAACATCTAAAAATATTGCTTTATCAATTCCTGTAACCAGTGCCATTATAAGAGTTGTAACAAGTCCTTTAATGACAGATGAGGAATTACAAAAAGCAATAGAGACAGACTCTCTTTGGGAAAATCTTGTTCAACTGACTGATAATTTAAATGACTATTCTATTTTTCATCAAGTCATTAATAGAAATTCAAAAAATAATACTATGGATATTTTGTTTGTTGCTTCAAAATTATCAGATGTAAATGCTTATGCATCAATAGCTAAAAAAGCTGGCTTGAATCCTGTTATTATGGATGTGAGATGTTTTACTTTAAAAAATGCTCATGACAACACGAAATTTAAATCAATTAATAAAAATGAAAATTCTGTAATATTAGAACTTGGACTTGATGAAAATTATGTAATGATAATTCATAATAATATTCCAATAATTACTGATATATTTTTAAGACCACAGGAAAAACAACATCTTTTAGACGTTGTAAATGATCAAATTCCTACAGAAGCTGAAGCAGTTATTAGAAGATATGCCATGCAAATTAAACAAGCAATCACAGATTACGAGGCTAAATATGAAAATAAGATTACATCTATACAGGTTGTATGTAGTTTAAAAAACATTTCTTTTTTAATTCCTGCATTTAAAAAGAATTTACCAACAACTGGTTTTTTTAATTTTGATCCATTACAAAGCGTAAGCGTACCATCTTACAATAGTGATAAAATCCCAAATGATAATAAATCACCAATAGCCTCGGTACTTGGTTTGGCTTACAGAAAGCTAGACGTTTTTGGTTACTACAAATTTGTAACTGCAGTTAAAAATATTAATTTATTACCTAACAGAGATGCAATTAGACAGCAGAACAAACTCAAGTTTTTATCTGGATTTGCAATGAAAGGTGTTGCCGGAGTAGTAGCTGGAATTTATTTATTGCTTATTATTTTCTCTTATTTCCAAATCAATAGCAATAATGAAAAATTGATGGAATTTGATCAGGTGCAAATGGAATTTGATAAATTGAATATACAATTTTCAAAATTAGCAAAGAAAAGAAGAGAAATGCAAAAATCTCTTGATCTTGGTAAAATGATTAATTCAAATCAAGCTTCATCCTATAGAACACTTGCACAAGTAACAAGAAGTGTCCCTTTAAGAGTTAATTTTACAAAAATATCTTTTGATGGAGAAGATAATTTAATTATAGAGGGCATGGCTTTTTCTGATCAAGATATCTTGAATTTTATTTCAAACTTAAATGCAAAATCATTAATTGAACAAGCTTCTTTAGCAAACATGAAAGTTGAAAATTCTGAAACAACAGCAGGCAATAATAATAAAAAAGGGTTCGTAATTAATTGTAAATTGAAGGCAACATAATGGATTTAGCTAATTTAAAAAATATAGATGTTAATGATTTATTCAATAAACTGAAAAGTGGCGGTTTAGCTGATAAAAAAACATTAATTAAATTTGGTATTGGTTTTGGAGCAGTATTTATTTTTTTAATTTTTTATTATGTTTTTGTTGCACCCAAAGTTAATGTTCAAGAAGAAAAATTGAAAATTATGAATGAGAATAAAGAAAAGATAATTGAATTTAATAATAATATTGGAACTTTAAAAGATGCAGTTACAAAATTAGAACCTGAATATGAAAAAAATAGTAAACTATTTCACAGTAAAAAAGAGGTTGAAGATCTTTATCAAAATATAAGCAAATATGCTTTGATGAATGGTTTATCAATAATTAATTTAAAAAAAAGTGAGCCAAAACCTGTTAATGGCTCTGCACAAGTATCAACAGAGAATAATTCTGAACAAAATTCAACAACAGAAAACAATAATCAAGGACAACAAGCCCTTTATTATGAAATTCCTGTGGAATATGAAATTCGTGGAAATTTTTTAAGCTACTTAAAATTTAGAAGAGCGCTAGCTAAATCTTCTAAAGTTATAAATTATGATAAAGAGGAAATAACAACTATTACAGAAATACAGGGTCAGATTTTATCAAAAGGAACAATATCAATTGTAGGATTACCAAATGAGTATCAATAAAATCTTAATATTATTTTTAACAATTCTGTTATTTCAATTTCAAATTTCCAAAGCAGAAGACTCAAATAATTTAGATGAAGAAGAGTTACCAGCAATAGATCCTTTTGCTGGCGGAGTTGGTAATACTAGTCAAGGAAGTACTGAATCAACAAGTCAAAGTAGTCAGGGTAGTGGTTTGTTAAATAACATGAGATTAGTTGGAACAATTTTAGGGGAAAATAAAAAGATAGCAATTTTCTCTTCACCGGATGGTGGGGCGTTTAAGTATGAAGAAAATGACTCAATTACAGCATCAACCATGTTAATTGAAGTTTTCAACGAGGTAGTAATTGTTAGAGATGACTCAAGTAATGAATATGAAGTTTATATGAATAATATAATTAAACCTAGCGACGGCTAAACAATGAAAAAATATTTTAATTTTATATTTATAATATCCTTTATTGTTTTACTCCAATCTTGTTCAACTACAGGAAAAAAAGTAAAATCAGTTCATGGAGACAAACCTTTAATTGATACAGCCGAGATTATTGTAAAAGGTCGTGAAGACATGGACAAAAAAATTATTGATGGTCCAAAACCTTATGACACCACGGTTGTCAGAGAAGATAAAAGAAAAACAATCACAACTGAAAACGTTAAAAATTATGTAACTATTTCTGATGAATATACTTATTTAAAACAGTTAGTAAGTTTTAATTTTCAGGGATTAGATTTTGAATATGTAATGTCATTGATGGCTGATATTGCTGGTATAAATATCTTAGTTGGAGATGAAGTAAGTGGGACAGTAAATGCTAAAATTGAAAACGTTGGCTGGGACGTTGCTTTTCAAACCTTGCTAGATATGAAAACTTTAGTTGCTGATGTAGATACTGCAAATGGAATAATAAGAGTGCACACACCAGAGAAGTTGACTGCTCAGGAAACTGCCAAATCTGCAAGAGCTGAGGTATTAAAGAAAAAAATTGCATTAGAAGAGTCAGTTGAACCAATTTTAGCTGAGATATTCAGATTATATTATATTAGTCCTGCTCAGGCTAAACAAACCCTAGAGGCTTTATTCGCAACACAAGGAGCCGAAGGTGCCGCAACGATGAATAATTTAACCATAACTGTTGAAGATACAACGAGATCAATCATTGTTAGAGGTCATGAGCCAGATCTTGATACAATTGATGCTGTAATAAGAGAAATAGACGTCAAGACGAAGCAAGTTTTAATAGAGGCGTTTATTGTTGACGCAACATCTACTTTCGCAAAAGCTTTAGGTGCAAGAGTAGGAGCAGTGAGTGTCAGTGAAAGAGGAGTAGATGGTACAACTACTATTTCAGGTATAACAAGTGGTGGGAATGCAGCAACAACTGCAGATGGTATTACTTTAGGAGCGGCTGCAGGAACAATTTCTAACCAGGGCATATCTGGAACAAGTGGTATTGGAATTTTAAAACAAGTAGGTGCTAGAGCACTTAAAGTTGAGCTTGAAGCATTAGAGTCTTTAGCTTTAAGCAAAACTCTTTCACAACCAAGTGTATTTACTTTAAACAATCAAGAGGCAAAAATTACTCAAGGTACACAAATTGCCTATCAAACTACATCTGATGGAACGACAACTACAGAATTTAAAGAGGCAGCTTTATCATTAACAGTTACACCAAGTATTATTGGTGATGGTAATGTTTTACTTGATATAAAAGTTAATAACGACTCTGCTGTAGCAGTTGAAGGATCAGATGAACCAGGAATTAAAACAAATGAAATTTTAACAAAACTTTTAGTAAGTGATGGAGATATAGTTGTTATAGGTGGAATAAAAAAAAATACATTAAATGACTCAAATAGCAAAACACCAGGAGTAAGCAAAGTGCCTGTTGTTGGAAATTTATTTAAAAGTAAAAATAAAACTGATGAATTGGTTGAATTATTGATTTTTATAGCCCCAAGGGTAATAGATTAAATGGCTAAATTAAAGTTAGACTCTAACAGCGAACAAAATATTTTGAATATGTTGATGGATAATTCGTCATTATCCACAGATCAAATTTCAAAAATTAATGCAACTAGCCCTGAAATCGGAAAATCTAAACTGGAGACAGCCATAGAATTAAATTTTATAGATGAAAATAAAATACAAAAGATATTATCAACAAGTTACTCATTGGAATTAATCTCATTAGAAAAAAAAGTTATAGATCCAAAAATCAAAAAAATTATTGATCTTAGATATTTGCAAGATAATCTTTTGGTGCCATTTGAAATGTCAGGTGGTGTTTTGAAAATTGCCATTGCAGATGCTTCTAAATTGGGTTTGATGAAAAATCTTAAAACAATCACCAAAATGGAACCAGAATTATATGCAGCTACTATTTCTGACATAAATGATTTTATTGATCGTATGTCCAGGCAAGATAGTAAAAAAATATCATCGAACAACGTGAAAGTTGAAAAAATTGAAAAAAATAAAGATGAATTGATTGAAGTTGGATCAGAAGTAATTTCATTCGGAAATAATTTAATTACTGAAGCAATTAATTTAGGTGTGAGTGATATTCATATTGAATGTTACAGAGATTCTGCACAAGTAAGATTTAGAATAGATGGAATATTAAAAATTATGGATAAATATTCCAAATTTTTATATGAAAATTATAACGCTGTTGTCGCTAGGATAAAGATAATCAGTAAACTTGATATAGCAGAGCGTAGAATACCTCAAGACGGTGCATCAACATTTAAGTCAGATACCAAAGAAATTGATTTGAGGATTTCTATTTTACCTACAAAAAATAATGAAAGAATTGTAATGAGAATCCTAAATAAAGATGCAGGAGACAAAGCGCTAGCTGATCTTGGTTTTGAGGAAAAAGATTTAGGAAAACTAATAAAAGCAATAACTTCTCCTCAGGGAATGGTTCTTGTAACAGGACCAACAGGTAGTGGAAAAACAACAACTTTATACAGTGTTTTAAAACACATTAATAAACCAGGTATGAATATTCTGACTGCTGAAGATCCTGTTGAATATGAGATGGAAGGAATAGGACAAGTTCAAGTAAAAGAGGCTATAGGATATACTTTTGAAGAGGCGCTTCGATCTTTTTTGCGTCAAGACCCTGAAGTAATTTTAGTTGGAGAGATAAGAGATAAAGCAACGGTTGATATAGCATTAAAAGCCGCTTTAACTGGTCACTTAGTTTTTAGTACACTTCACACTAACGATGCACCAAGCTCAATTACACGTTTATTAAATATGGGCACTCCTAATTATTTAATCTCAGCTGCGTTAACATTAATTATGGCTCAAAGACTAGCTAGAAAAACCTGCTTAGATTGTAGAGTGATTGATCAAAATATTACTCCAAAACTTTTAAATTCAATTGGTTTTTTACCAGAACAGTCTGCTAGAGCCAAAATTTATAAAGGTGAAGGCTGTGAACAATGTAGTGGTAGTGGGTATAAAGGCAGAATGGGAATTTATGAAATTCTTGAGATTGATAATGAATTAAAAGCTGGAGTATTATCAAATTTACAACAAACAGAATTAAACGCAATCGCAAAAAAAAATGGTTTTAGAACAATGCAAGATATGGGTAAGGAACTATTATTAAGTGGTGATTTGTCTTTTGCAGAATTTGAAAGAGTTTTACAATCTGACTAATGTTAAATTTTGAATATAAAGGTATTTCTTACGGTAAATACGTTGAAGGAGAGATCGAAGCATTAAATAATGCCGAAGCTGCTCACAAGTTAAAAGAACAAAAAGTAATAATAACTAAACTTAAAGAAACAAAAAAAAAGAAACTTGTTGTAAAAAAAGATAAAAAATCTTTTTCTTTTGGTACAGGAATTAAAGCTCAAGAAATTTTAATTTTTTGTAAACAATTTGCAACTATGCTTAGAGCAGGATTGCCAGTGTTAAATACATTGGAGATGCTAGAAGGCCAAACTACAAGACCTCCAATGAAAAAGGTTATCCAAACAATTAAAAAAGATTTAGAATCTGGAAATGCATTATCAAAATGTTTTGAAAAACATCCTAAAATTTTTGACACTGTAGTAGTTAATTTAATTAAGGCAGGAGAAGCTAGTGGTAAACTTGATACTTTTTTACAAAAAATAGTTCTTTCATTGGAAAAGAGAGAAAAAATTAAGTCTCAAATTAAGAGTGCTTTGTTTTATCCGGGGGTACTTTTTTCAGTAGCAATTTTAGTAACAGTTTTCATGTTGATGAAAGTAGTACCCACTTTTGTGGACATGTATGAGGGCATGGGTATGGCAGACGATCTACCAACTCCAACAGCTGTTATTATGTCCATGAGTGAATTTGTTCGTTCATCTGGAGGATTATTTCTTTTGATTTTCATAATTTTATTTGTAGTTGGTTTTAAATATTTGATGACTAAAAACTACAATATTAAAAAAGCTTGGCACAAAACTATGCTTAAACTTCCCGTTTTTGGAAATTTAATAAACAAATCAATTTTGGCAAAAGTATCTTTAGTTTTAGGAAACTTGAATCAAGCAGGAGTTGATTTAATTGAAAGTATTGATATTGCAAAATCTGTTACGGACAATGTTATTGTAATTGAAGCCTTAGAAAATATTAAAAAAGGAGTTTTCTCAGGAGAAACTTTAACCGATTTATTTGCTAAAGAAAAAATATTCCCTCCTACATTTAGTCAATTAATCTCAGTAGGAGAACAAACAGGTAGCCTTGATGAAATGTTTGGTTCTGTAGCAATTTATTATGAGGAGGAATTTGACGTCGCTGTTGCTAACCTTGCAAGTTTAATTGAACCCATAATGATCGTATTTATGGGTATTACCATTGGTGGCTTGATGCTTGCTATGTATGCCCCTATTTTCAATGTTGGTGCAATAATTAACTAAAAGCCTGTTTTTTTTAGACTTTTATTTATTTTAGAATTATTATAGTCTTTGATTAATTTAAACGATATCAGGTAAAGAGGGTTATTTATGAAAAAAGATAAAGGTTTTACACTAATTGAATTGCTAGTTGTTGTAGCAATCATTGGTATTCTAGCTGCAGTTGGGGTTGTTGCTTATAATGGTTACACGGCTTCTGCAAAAGCAAACGCTGCTAAAACAATGCACTCTCAAACAGTGAAATATATTTCTGCAGAGATACAAAAATGTTCTTTAGGGGAGTCAAAATTTATGGGCACAAATCAGGATTGTCCTGCAACAGCTGCGAAAGCTGTTACTGGTGCTGTAAATACAATGACAGACAAAAATCCATACAACACTGCCAACAATGCTGTTGTATCGAGTTCATCTTTTGTAGCTGGACAAGTTAGTATCAGTTCTAGTGGAACAACTGTAACTGTTAAAACTTGTACAAAATCTGGATGTGGATCGTCTGATCAGTTAACAGGAACAGTTTCTGTAGACTAAAAATTTATGAGGCGCTACAGCCAAGGTTTTACTTTAATAGAACTTTTGGTTGTAGTTGCTATCATAGGAATTCTATCAGCTGTGGGTATAGTTTCTTATAGTGGTTACAAATCATCAGCAGAAAAGAAACAAGCTGAGATAACATTAAATTCAATTTATTTAGCTGAACAAGAATATAAATCTAATAATGGTGAATATTATTTTAATTCGTCAACTTCAAATTTAGTTAATAATTTGTTTGATGGTGTTGATGATTTATCAGAGCAAGCTTACTTATTTAGTACTACAAACGCCAATACATTAACTATAATTGCAACAAAGAAATCTGATACAAGTTGTAAAATTACAATAACTCAGAACAATAAAAAACCATCTTCAACTAGCTCTTGTTAGATCAAGTGTATTTTAAAAAAAAGATTACCGGTTTTACATTAATAGAACTCCTTGTCGTAGTAGCAATCATCGGTATTCTTGCTGCAGTAGGAGTAGTAGCTTATAATGGTTATACTAAAAGTGCAAAAATTGCTGCAACAAAATCTCAACACAAAACTATAACCAAATTCATGCAATCTGAAATAATGAAATGTTCGCTTGGACAATCAAATTTAGAACTTAAAAGATCTAATGGTGCAAGCACAACCGTTTCATGTGATCCATCATCTGTAAATACAATTACTCTAGGTTCAAGATTTGTTGATCATTTTAGAGGAGATGGTTTTAAGAATCCATTCAATAATCCGGATAATAATGGAACATTATTTTCTACAACAGGAAATAGTCCTGTTTTAGGACAAACAAGAATAGTTAATGCTGGTGGAAATAAAATACAAATTGTATCGAAGTTTGATGGTAGTACAGGTCAATGGACTGGCAATCAAAGTGAAGTTTTAATAACTGAAATATTAGATGAGAGATAATAAAGCATTCACTTTAATAGAACTCTTGGTAGTAGTAGCCATCATCGGTATCTTAGCTGCAGTAGGTGTTGTTGCTTATAATGGGTATACAGCTAGTGCTAAGAAGAATGCTATAAAACACAATTTTAATGAAATCGTAAACTTTATAAGTTTAAATTACACAAAGTGTGATTTGGGTGAACCAGTTATGATGAATGATCAATCTGGAAATTCAAAAGATGTAACGAGCGGATATTGTAATAATAGTCCTTTAGGTGCCTGTCATATTTTAACAGCCCATTTTAAATCATTAAAATGGAAAAATCCCTATACAGATCATTATATAAAAAACAACGTAGATAGCGAATATGTCCTTCACTGTTCAAATTCTGGGTATCCTTCATCTAAACTTATGAATAGCCAAGCTGCAGGCTATGTTTTTATAACTAATGTATCTGGTTCACCAAAAACTATGAGACTAGAAATGAGGTGGGATAATAATTTTAGTGGAGATATGTCAAAAAAAGATATTATAGTACCATAATGAACAAGAAAGGGTTTACACTAATAGAACTCTTAGTCGTTGTAGCCATCATCGGTATCTTAGCTGCAGTAGGAGTGGTTGCTTATAATGGTTATACAAGTTCTGCGAAGGTTAATGCTGCAAAATCTTACCATGGTCAAGTATGTAAATTAATTTCAAACGAATCTCGAAAATGTAATCTTGGATCAACTGCACTAACATTTACAGATGATGAATCAAGAAATTGGTCTTTATCTTGTCCTATAACTAGTTCTTCTACTGCAAGAGATTATTTTTATAGGGTTGTTAATAGCACTTTTAAAAATCCATTTCATAATAATAGAGGCACCGTATACAGTGCAAATATAAAAACTGATGGATTAAATAATAGTAATCACTGGGGATTTTTATCTATAGTTCCGTCTGGAAATAACATCAATGTGTATACCAATGTTGGAAGAACAGATGGAGATACCAGCAAGGGTGATATTAAAGAATGTTCAGTTACAGTAATCGATTAAACTTTTTAAAGCAAAAAGCTTTTACTTTAATAGAACTCTTAGTCGTAGTAGCTATCATTGGTATCTTAGCTGCAATAGAAGTTGTTGAAGATAAGTTAATTAAATTTGAAGAATTGATATATTTTTCTAAGCACACTGTAAGCACAGTTCATCTTTAAAAATAATTTTTTAGCCATTTTTAACAGGTAATTAATCTTGACGTTATTGTGCTAAAAGATATAAAACACTGTGTTTTTGGTGTGCTATAAGAATAGGGCGGTTAGCTCAGTTGGTAGAGCATCTCGTTTACACCGAGGGGGTCAAAGGTTCGAGTCCTTTACTGCCCACCAAAAATGAATCATAAGTGGGGGTGTAGCTCAGTTGGTTAGAGCGATCGCCTGTCACGCGATAGGTCGAGGGTTCGAGTCCCTTCACTCCCGCCACTTACATTGATAATCATTATCATTTATAGTGTATATTTTGAATAATGTGACCTATCATCTCTTCATCTAACTATAAAAAATGATATATATTCAGCATGACTGCTGATTTTTTAAAAGACTATTTACCGATAATTCTTTTCTTAATTATAGCGCTAGGTTTGAGTTGCGCATTTATATTAATTAATTTTATCTTATCACCAAAAAACCCAGATCCAGAAAAACTTTCTGCATATGAATGTGGATTTGAACCTTTTCAAGACTCAAGAATGGAATTTGATGTTAGATTCTATTTAGTAGCAATTTTGTTTATAATTTTTGACCTTGAAATAGCTTTCCTTTTCCCTTGGGCTATTTCATTGGGGAGTATTGGATTCTTGGGATTTATTTCAATGATGATTTTTCTATTTATTCTTACAATTGGTTTTATTTATGAATGGAAAAAAGGTGCGCTAGATTGGGAATAACCAGTAACTAAATGAATAATAAACTAGATCAAGTTCCAGAAGAGTTCAAACAATTAGCTAAAGATTTTAGTGAAAAAGGTTTTATCACAACTTCATTAGACAATTTAATTAATTGGTCTAGATCAGGTTCATTACATTGGATGACTTTTGGATTAGCTTGTTGTGCAGTTGAAATGATGCAGACAGCTATGCCGCGTTATGATCTTGAAAGATTTGGTGCTGCTCCAAGAGGATCACCAAGACAATCAGATGTTATGATAGTAGCAGGGACACTTACAAATAAAATGGCTCCGGCTTTAAGAAAAGTATACGATCAGATGCCTGAACCAAGGTATGTAATTTCTATGGGAAGTTGTGCCAACGGTGGAGGTTATTATCATTATTCATATTCAGTGGTTAGAGGTTGTGATCGAATAGTGCCAGTTGATGTTTATGTACCAGGATGTCCACCTTCTGCAGAAGCTTTATTATATGGAATTATGCAACTTCAAAAAAAAATAAGAAACAAAGGTTCATTCAATAGATAAAATGGAAAATTTAGATAATTTAGAAAAAAGAATTAATTCTGAACTTACAACTAAAATAAAAAAAACAGAACTAAAACATAATCAAATTTATATTGAAATTAATAAAGATGATTTGTTGGATGTTATTATATTTTTAAAAACTGATAAGAATACAAAATTTAAACAGTTAATAGATATTACTGCAGTTGATTTTCCTGAAAATAATGAGAGATTTAAAATTGTTTATATGTTTTTAAGTCATGAATTTAATCAAAGAATTGTAGTAAGTTATTTCATTAGTGAAAATGAAGTTGTGCCTTCTTTAACAGCAATTTTTCCGTCAGCAAATTGGATGGAAAGAGAAGTTTTTGATATGTATGGTGTTAGCTTCAAAGATCATCCAGATTTAAGACGTATTCTTACAGATTATGGTTTTGAAGGACATCCATTAAGAAAAGACTTTCCTTTAACTGGTCATACAGAAGTTAGGTACAGTGAAGAAAATAAAAAAGTAGTGATTGAACCTGTAAAATTAGAACAAAATTACAGAAGTTTTGATTATGAAAGTCCTTGGGAAGGTACAAAATATATTAAAGAACAAACTGAAAGTAATGACAAAAAAAATTAAAAACCTAAATTTAAATTTTGGACCTCAGCATCCAGCAGCACATGGCGTTTTAAGATTAATTCTTGAATTGGATGGAGAGGTTGTAGAAAAAGCAGATCCACATATAGGATTACTTCATAGGGGAACAGAAAAATTAATAGAAAATAAAACTTATATGCAAGCAGTACCTTATTTTGACCGTTTAGATTATGTTGCGCCGATGAATCAGGAACACGCTTTTGCTTTAGCAATTGAAAAAATTTTAAATATAGATGTTCCTATTAGAGCACAATATATAAGAGTCATTTTTTGTGAAATAGGCAGAATACTAAGTCATATTTTGAATGTAACGACACAAGCATTAGATGTTGGAGCACTTACACCTTCTCTTTGGGGGTTTGAAGAAAGAGAAACTTTAATGACTTTTTATGAGCGTGCTTCAGGTTCAAGATTACATGCAAATTACTTCAGAGCAGGAGGTGTTCATCAAGATTTACCAGCAGGTTTAGAAGATGATATTGCAAAATTTTGTGAAACATTTCCAAAAATAATAAATGATTTGGAAAATTTACTGACTGATAACAGAATATTTAAACAAAGAAATGTTGATATTGGGATTGTAACTAAACAAGATGCTCTAGATTATTCTTTTACAGGAGTGATGATTAGAGGATCTGGTGTTCCATGGGATCTTAGAAAATCACAACCATATGATTGTTATGATCAATTAGAATTTAAGATACCAGTTGGAAAAAATGGAGATTGTTATGATAGATACCTTTGTAGAATTGAAGAAATGAAAGAAAGTGTATCAATAATTAAACAATGTTTATCTAAAATGGAAAAAGGTCCTATAAAAACTTACGATGGAAAAA
This sequence comes from uncultured Pelagibacteraceae bacterium, assembly GCA_902594245.1. GTDB lineage: Bacteria > Pseudomonadota > Alphaproteobacteria > Pelagibacterales > Pelagibacteraceae > Pelagibacter. The sequence continues at coordinate 152,543 of CACJLM010000001.1, forward strand.
TTAGTCCTCCTTCAAAAAAAGAATTAAAACAATCTATGGAAGCTTTAATACATCACTTTAAATTATTCACAGAAGGATATCGTGTTCCAAAAGATGAAATTTATACTGCTGTAGAAGCTCCAAAAGGTGAATTTGGTGTGTACTTAATATCCGATGGATCAAGTAAACCTTACAAATGTAAGATTAGAGCACCTGGTTTTTCACATTTACAATCAATGGATTATTTAATTAAAGGTCATATGCTTGCTGATGTTCCAGCAGTTTTAGGATCTTTAGATATAGTTTTTGGAGAGGTTGATAGATGACATTAAGAAAAATTTCAAAAGATCAACCTGAAAGATTTGAATTTGATACTAAAAATCTTGAGGAAGTAAAAAATATAATAAAAAAATATCCTGAGGGCAAACAACAAAGTGCAGTTATGTCGTTACTTTATTTAGCTCAAAAACAAAATGATAATTGGATACCTTTATCTGCAATGAAGCATATAGGTAAACTTTTAGAGATGCCCTATATAAAAGTTTATGAGGTAGCAACATTTTACTCTATGTACAATTTAACCCCTGTCGGAAAAAATTTTATACAAGTTTGTACAACAACCCCCTGCATGATTAGAGGAGCTGGTAAAATTGTGGAAGCATGTAAAGAAAAAATTTCTGAGAATGAAAATGAGTTGTCTAAAGATAAAAATTGTTCATGGATGGAAGTAGAATGTTTAGGAGCGTGCATTAATGCTCCAATGATGCAAATAAATGATGATTATTACGAAGATTTAGATAAAGAAAAAGCATTAATGATTTTAGATGATATTATTAAAGGAAAAACTCCTAAACCTGGTTCTTATAGAGGCAGAATAAATTCTGAGCCAGAAAATAATAGAAAAACTTTATTGGATGTAAAAAATGCTTAAAGACAAAGATAGAATATTTAAAAATTTGTATAACGATAATGGTTCAGATTTTATATCAGCTAGTAAAAGAGGTGACTGGTCAAATACAAAAGAAATATTTAAAAAAGGTAAAGAGTGGATTATCAATGAAGTAAAACTTTCTGAATTACGTGGAAGAGGTGGTGCTGGTTTTCCTACAGGTTTAAAATGGTCGTTTGCTCCAAAAGAAGTTGGCTCACGACCACATTATTTAGTTATAAATGCTGATGAGTCAGAACCTGGAACATGTAAAGATAGAGATATTCTTAGATTTGAACCACATAAATTAATAGAAGGATGTTTGTTAGCTTCATATGCAGTAAATGCTCATGTTTGCTATATCTATATTCGTGGTGAGTATTTTAATGAAGGTCAAATTTTACAAAAAGCTATTGATGAAGCTTATGAAAACAAAGTAATCGGAAAAAATTCAAGTGGCACAGGATGGGATTTTGACATCTATATTCATTATGGCGCAGGAGCTTATATTTGTGGTGAAGAAACAGCTCTATTAGAAAGTTTAGAAGGAAAAAAAGGTCAGCCAAGATTAAAACCTCCTTTTCCAGCTTTAATAGGATTGTATGGTTGCCCAACAATTATTAATAATGTTGAAACAATTGCTGTAGTTCCAACAATACTTAGAAAAGGTGGTAAATGGTTTGCAAGTTTAGGTAAACCAAAAAATACAGGAACAAAAATTTTTTGTATCTCGGGAAATGTTAATAATCCTTGTAATGTTGAGGAGGAAATGGGTATTTCATTAAAGGATTTAATAGAAACTCATGCTGGTGGTGTAATTGGAGGCTGGGACAACTTACAAGCAGTAATTCCTGGAGGATCTTCAATGCCTTTACTTCCAAAAGAGACTTGCGATACCATTAAAATGGATTTTGATAGTTTGGTTGCTGAAAAAAGTGGATTAGGTACAGCCGGAATTGTAGTCATTAATAACGACCAAGATATAATTAAATGTATGGCAAGAATTGCAAGATTTTATAAACATGAAAGCTGTGGTCAATGTACGCCTTGTAGAGAAGGATCTGGTTGGATGTGGAGAATGTTAGAAAGAATGGCAAAAGGAGAGGCTTCTAAAGATGAAGTTGATATGTTAATGGATGTTACCAAACAAATTGAAGGTCATACAATTTGTGCTTTTGGTGAGGGATCTTCATGGCCAGTTCAAGGATTATTAAGACATTTTAAAGACGAGATAAAAAAAAGAAACAATTTCAATCCAATTGTAAAGGAGAGTAAAAATATACCTTATTTAGTTGATCAACATTTACTAGACAAAAATGCTTAAATTAAAAGTTAATGATATTGACGTAGAAGTTGAAGAAGGTTTAACAGTTCTTCAGGCTTGTGAAAAAGCTGGAGCTGAGATACCAAGATTTTGTTATCATGAAAAATTATCGATAGCAGGAAACTGCAGGATGTGTTTAGTTGAAATGGAAAAGTCACCAAAACCTATAGCATCATGTGCTATGCCAGCAACGGAAGGAATGGTTATAAAGACGAATACTCCAAAAGTTGAGAAAGCAAGAAAAGGAGTAATGGAGTTTTTATTAGCAAACCATCCTTTAGACTGTCCAGTGTGTGATCAAGGTGGTGAATGCGATTTACAAGATCAATCTATGTACTACGGGGTAGATAAATCAAGATTTAGTGAAAATAAAAGAGCAGTCCCAGATAAAAATATGGGACCTTTAATTAAAACTCAAATGACAAGATGTATTCATTGTACTAGATGTATAAGATTTGCTACTGAAATCGCTGGTGTTCCTGAATTAGGAGCGATAGGAAGAGGTGAGGATATGCAAATTACAACATATCTAGAGCAATCTATTCAATCTGAATTATCTGGAAATGTGATAGATCTTTGCCCTGTTGGAGCATTAACATCTAAACCTTATATTTTTGAAGCCAGACCTTGGGAATTAAAGAAAACTGAAACTATAGATGTTATGGATGCGGTCGGATCAAATATTAGAGTAGACACCTATGACTGGGAAGTAAAAAGAGTTTTGCCAATTATTAATGAAGATATTAATGAAGAATGGATTTCTGACAAAACCAGATATGCTTGTGATGGATTATTAAATCAAAGATTAGATACACCATATATCAAATATAATAATAAATTTGAAAAAGCTTCGTGGGATGAAGTTTTTAATATTATTAAATCAAAAATAGAAAATTCAAATAAAGATAAGATTTGCGGTTTTGTTGGAGACCTAGTCAATATGGAGACAAGTTTTATCTTTAAGGAATTTTTTGACAGAACTATTGATAATAGAAATTACGAGTCAAGATCTACATATAAATTCATAGACAATTCTCAAAGAGAAAATTATTTATTTAATTCCACTATTAATGGCATTGAGGATTGTGATTTTATTTTATTAATTGGTACTAACCCAAGATTTGAGGCCACTATTGTTAATGCCAGAATCAGGAAATCTTATCTTAATAATAACACCAATATAGTTTCAGTTAATAATGTGGGGGATTTAACATATCCTTATAAAAGTCTTGATGGTAAAACTAAAACGATAAAAGATATATTTGAAGGAAATCACAGTATTTCAAATGAAATTATTAGCTCCAAAAAACCTATGATAATCTTAGGTGAATCATTATTGAATGATGAGTCAGCAAATTACTTGTTTTCTTTAATTAAAAATTTTTTATTAAAAAATAACAAAATTTCGGAAAATTGGAATTCTTTAAATATAATATCAACTGATGCAGCAACCGTAGGTAACTTTGATTTAGATTTAATAAATAAAGATCAAGATTTAATAAATGATTTGTATGAAAATAAATTTGAAATAGTTTATTTACTTGGACAAGATAATTTAAATTTTAATAAAAAAAATGAGTTTGTAATTTATCAAGGTAGCCATGGTGATAAAGGTGCAGAGATAGCAGACGTTATTTTACCAGCTGCGGCTTATACAGAACAAAGCGGACACTATACAAATTTAGAGGGAAAAATTCAAAAATCCTATAAAGCTTCTTATCCACCTGGTAAATCAAAAGAAGATTGGGAGATAATCAATAATCTTGCTGAATTTATGAATAATAGAAAACTTTTTAACGATAAATATGAATTAGAAAGTAGTATGTTTAATTATCTAAAGTTAAAAAAAGATATTAAAAATAAAGTTAATCAAAATCCAATAGAAGGAAAGTTCGTAGATCAAAATTTGAATGTTGAATTTAAAGAATATTATTTTTCTAATGTTATTGCTCGTGCATCTAAAACAATGTTGGATTGTTATAATTCTAAATTAGATATTAAAAAAACTGGAACTGAAGGTTAATTAATGGAATCTTTAAACTTAATTTTAAATGAAGTTTATAAAATATTATTTTTACTTGTTCCTGTTTTAGTTTCTGTAGCTATGATTGTATGGCTTGATAGAAGAGTATGGGCATTCGTTCAAAAAAGACAAGGACCTAATGTTGTGGGTCCATTTGGGTTATTACAATCTTTAGCAGATGCATTAAAATATATCTTTAAAGAAATAATAATTCCTGCAAGTTCGAATAAAATAATTTTTATAATAGCTCCCATTATAACAATGACTCTGGCATTAATAGCATGGGCTGTAATACCTTTTAGTGAAACTCATGTTTTGGCAAATATAAACGTAGGTATTTTATATATATTCGCTGTTTCATCCTTAGGTGTTTATGGAATTATTATGGGGGGTTGGGCATCTAACTCAAAATATCCATTTTTAGGATCCATCAGATCAGCTGCTCAAATGGTATCTTACGAGGTGTCAATTGGTATTATTATAATAAATGTTTTACTTTGTGTTGGATCTCTGAATTTAAATGACATTATTTTAGCACAACAGGATATGTGGTTTATAATTCCTTTATTCCCTATGTTTGTGATTTTTTTTATTTCTGCATTAGCTGAGACCAATAGACCACCATTTGACCTTCCAGAGGCGGAAGCTGAACTAGTTGCTGGTTACCAAACTGAATATTCAGGTATGATGTACGCAATGTTCTGGTTAGGTGAGTATGCCAATATATTATTAATGTGTGCATTAGGTTCAATTTTGTTTTTAGGTGGTTGGTTATCTCCAATTGATTTGTATCCTTTTAATTTAATTCCTGGAGCAATCTGGTTAATATTTAAAATTTTATTATTATTCATTTTATTTGCTTTAGTGAAAGCTATT
>CACJLM010000002.1 GCA_902594245.1 uncultured Pelagibacteraceae bacterium
TTATTTTATGGTTTTAAATGTGTCATTTTAGTATTGTTGATTAAAGATGAAAAAAATATTTTTGATTTACGGTCATTATGATGACAAATCATTTAATGCTGCAATTAGAGATACTTTTGTTGAAACTGCTAAGAATAAAGGGCATGTTGTTGATACAATAGATCTTTATAAAGAAAAATTTAATCCAGTTTTTGCTGGTGAAGAACCAGATGATGTTGTTTTAGACCACAGAAAGAGAATAGATGCCTGTGATACAATTGTTTTAATAGCACCTATCTGGAATTTTAGAATGCCTGCTATTGTTGAGGGATGGATAGATAAAGTTTTAGCTCCACCATGGGCATTTAGATTTAAACAATTATGGGGCAACTACGGATATCCGATTGGAAATTTAAGAGATAAAAAAGCAATTATCTTTTGTACTTATGGCTCTCCTAGATTAGCAATTACTACATTCTTTTTAAATTTACCTATAAGAAGATTAAAAAGAGGAGTTTTTCATATGTGCGGCATTTATAATATCAATTATAGAAGATATTTTGCTGTACCATTTGTAAGTGAGGAAAAAAGAAAACAATTTCTTGATGACGTTAAAAAAACTGCTTTTAACGTTTAGTTTAGTTCTAATTTGTTCTTTAAGTCTTACTGAAGTAAAAGCTGACTTAATAAATCCAAGCAGTTTAATTAAACCCAAAGAAGTTGTTCAGATACAGCTTACTGGATTAATGAATAATGATAATAAATTTAAAGATAGTGGAATAGAACAAACTTGGAATTTCGCACATCCCGATAATAAAAAAAACACAGGTCCATTACCCAATTTTAAAATTATGATAAAAGGAAGATCTTATCAGATGCTTTTGAATCATCTGAGCCACACAATAACCGAGGTAGGAAGTAGTGACAAATGGGCTCAATTTGAGGTTATTATTTTAGATAAGGAAAAAATTTACCATAAATTTAACTGGCAAGTCGAAAAATATACTATGGATGGGCCTTTAAAAGACTGTTGGTTAACTACAATGGTATCCAGTCCTATTCCTTTAGGAAGTTCAATTTGATTATCCACAATACAATTTTGTTTCGTAATGAATAAAAATTTAGTAGGAATCATTTAATGAAATCTAAAACAAAAGTAGTTGTTGTTGGTGGCGGTGTTGTAGGCGTGAGTGCGCTTTATCATTTAGCAAAAAAAGGCTGGTCGGATGTTGTTTTAGTTGAGAGAAAAGAATTAACTTCAGGTTCTACTTGGCATGCTGCAGGATTATTACCTTTATTTAATATGAGTTATTCAGTTGGACAACTTCATAAATATGCAGTGAACCTTTACAAAAAATTAGAGGAAGAAACAGGAAAAAATGTTGGCTTTAGTGTTGTTTCAAATATTCGATTAGCAAGTACAAAAGATAGAATGGATGAATATCATCAATACGCTGGGGTAGCCAAAACCATAGGAGTTGATGTAAAATTTTTAACACCACAGCAAGTTAAGGAAATTTGGCCTTTGTGTCATACAGATGATTTAATTGGAGCAATTCAACATCCTGAAGATGGATATATTCAACCGGCAGATTTAACACAAGCTCTGGCTACAGGTGCTAGAAATATGGGAGCTGAAATTTATAGAAATACAACTGTCTTAAGTATGAAGCAAAATAAAGATGGATGGATTGTTGAAACTGATAAAGGTTCTATAGAATGTGAACATGTTATTTCTTGTTCAGGAAATTTTGCAAGACAAACAGGTGAAATGGTAGGTTTAGATATTCCAGTAATACCTGTTGAGCATCAATATATTGTAACTGAACCTCATCCTGAAATTCAGAAAAGAAAAAAAGATGGTTTACCAGAAATGGGAGTATTGAGAGATAGTGATAGCAGATGGTATATGAGAGAGGAAGCTGGTGGTTTAATTTTAGGTCCTTATGAAGATGGAGCACCTGCTTGTTATGTTGAAGGTCCATCGAAAGAGTCAGAGTATGAATTATTTCAAGAAGATTTAGATAGATTAGCGCCACACATTGAAGGAGCTATACATAGAGTACCAGCGTTTGGTGAAGTAGGTGTAAAAAAAGTTTACAATGGAGCAATTTGCTATACTCCAGATGGTAATCCAATAGTTGGACCTGCATGGGGATTAAAAAATTTTTGGATTAATGAGGGACATAGTTTTGGAATTACTGCTGCCGGTGGAGCAGGATGGCAATTAGCAGAATGGATTGTAGATGGAGAGCCAACAATCGATATGCTTGGTGTCGAACCTAGACGTTATGGAAATTATGCAACTAAATCATATTTAAAAGCTAAAAATGAAGAAGCTTACAGCCATGTTTTCATAGTTCATTACCCAGATGAGGAAAGGCCAGCAGCTAGACCACTTAGAACCTCACCATGTTATGAGAGAATGAAAAATCTTGGAGCAGTATTTGGACAAAAATTTGGGTGGGAGAGACCTAATTTTTTTGCAACTGATGGCATGGAACAAAAAGATGATTGGTCTTTTAGAAGATCAAAATGGTTTGATGCTATTAAAAAGGAATGTGAAAATGTTAAAAAAAATGTTGGTCTTTTAGATATGACAGCGTTCGCAAAATGCAGAATTAAAGGTCCAAAAGCTGAAGAATTTTTAGATTACTTAGTGGCTAACAAACTTCCAAAAAAGATTGGAAGAATTAACTTATGTCACGCACTAAATACTAAAGGTGGAGTTCATTCAGAATTTACAATAATGAAAGAAGCTGAAAATAGTTATTATCTTGTCTCTGCAGGAGCAAACTTAAGACTAGATCACGATTGGATACAAAAATGGATGCCTACTGATGGATCTGTAATATTTGAAGATCTTACAAATAGTAATGGAGTGCTTGTAGTAGCAGGTCCCAAAGCTAGAGAATTAATGCAAAAAGTTTCAACTGACGATTTTTCAAATGAAAATTTTAAATGGCTGACAGCCAAAAATGTAAATGTTGGATATGCGCCTGTGAATGCTATGCGAGTAAACTTTGTAGGTGAGCTAGGCTGGGAATTACATCATCCAATTGAGTATCAAAATCATATTTTTGATAAATTGATGGAAGCGGGTAAGGATTTAGGAATAAAGCCTTTTGGTATTAGAGCTATGAATAGTTTGAGAATTGAAAAATCTTATAAACTAGTTGGTACAGAATTATCAATTGAATATTCACCTTATGAGTCTGGTTTAGATAGGTTTGTGCATCCTAATAAAGGAAACTTCATTGGTCTTGAAGCATTAAATAAATGGAGACAAAAAGGTTTTGATAACAAGCTAGTTACACTTGAGGTTCATAACACAACTGACTCGGATGTTTTAGGAAATAATCCTATTTACAAAGATGACAAAGTAGTTGGAAGAGCAACGGGTGGTGAATATGGATTTAGATTAGATAAATCAATTGCTTTAGCAATGGTAAAACCTGATTTAGCAAATGTTGGTGAAAAACTTAAAGTTGATATTCTTGGAAAAATGTATGAGGCTACAATATTAGAAGAAAGCCCATATGATGCAGAAAATAAATTATTGAGAGCTTAATGAAAATCTTAGTCGCAGTAAAAAGAGTAATTGATTACAATGTACAGATAAGAGTTAAAGAAGATGGAACTGGTGTTGTCACTGATAATGTAAAGATGTCAACAAATCCACCAGATGATAATGCAATAGAAGAAGCAGTTAAAATAAAAGAGGCTGGAAAAGCAACCGAAGTAGTAGCAGTTTCTGTTGGTGAGGAAAAAGCACAAGAGACTGTTCGAAAAGCTTTGGCTGTGGGTGCTGATAGAGGAATTCTTGTAAAGGTTGATGGAGTTATAGAACCATTAGCAGTATCAAAAATTTTACAGAAAGTTGTTGAAAAAGAAAAACCTGATTTAGTTTTTATGGGCAAACAAGCTATTGATGATGACTGCAACCAGACTGGACAGATGCTAGCAGCATTATTGAATTGGCCACAAGCAACTTTTGCTTCTAAAATTGAAGTTAAAGACAAATCATTAGAAGTTACAAGAGAAATAGATGAAGGTTTAGAAACTATTGAAGTAAATGTTCCTGCAATAGTTACATGTGATTTAAGGTTAAATGAGCCTAGATACGCTTCTTTGCCAAATATAATGAAAGCCAAAAAAAAGCCAATTGAGCAAATTACAGCATCAGATCTTGGTGTAGACACAAAACCAAGAATAGAACAGATTAAAGTTGAAGAACCACCAAAAAGAAAAGCAGGGATAAAAGTCGCAAGTGTAGAAGAATTGGTTCAAAAATTAAAAAATGAGGCTAAAGTAATATAATGTCAGTTTTATTAATAGCGGAACATAATAATAAAGAATTTAAACCTTTTACACTGAATGCAATTTCAGCTGCATCACAAATAAATGAAGATGTTCATGTCTTAGTTTTAGGTTCAAATTCAGACAGTGTTGCTAAATCTATTTCTGAAGTTCCTAATGTGAAAAAAGTTATACATGTAAATAATAACTTATATGAAAATTATCTTGCTGAAAATTATAGTTCAGCAGTAATAAAGTTTGCTGAAAGTTATTCTCACATCGTTTGTTCAGCTAATACATTTGGTAAAAATCTAATGCCGAGAGTTGCAGCTTTACTAGATGTTTCACAAGTAAGCGATATTACAAAAGTAATTGCTGAAGATACTTTTTTAAGACCAATCTATGCTGGTAATGCATTTGCAACAGTAAAAAGCACAGATAAAATCAAATGTGTAACAATCAGACCTACATCTTTTGATCCTGCACCGACATCTGGAGGATCTGCTGAAGTTATAAATGGTGATCCTGGAGATGCTTCCGAATTGTCAAAATTTATAAAAAAAGAAGAAATTAAATCTGATAGACCAGAATTAGGCACAGCAAGAGTAGTAGTTTCAGGTGGAAGGGGAATGCAAAGTGGAGAAAACTTTAAATTAATCACAGCAGTAGCTGATAAACTTAATGCTGCAATTGGAGCATCCAGAGCTGCGGTGGATGCAGGCTATATTACAAATGATCATCAAGTTGGACAAACAGGCAAAGTAGTTGTGCCCGATTTATACATTGCAGTAGGAATCTCAGGAGCCATTCAACATCTGGCTGGAATGAAGGAGAGTAAAGTAATTGTTGCAATAAATAAAGACGGAGAAGCTCCAATATTTAGTGTTGCAGATTACGGCCTTGAAGCAGATCTTTTTGAAGCACTTCCAAAATTTCTTGAAGAATTGAACAAATTAAACACTATACAAAAATAATAGAATCTGTAAAAAATTAGTATATGTCCAGAGAGACAATGGAATATGATGTTGTTATTGTTGGTGGTGGTCCATCAGGTTTATCCACTGCCATTAAATTAAAACAACTAGACCAAAACTTAAATGTTTGTGTTTTAGAAAAAGCTTCAGAAATTGGTGCTCACATATTGAGTGGAAATGTTTTCGAAACTAGAGCATTAGATGAATTATTACCAAATTGGAAGGAGTTGAATTCACCAATTAAAACAAAAGTCACTAAAGAAAAATTTTTATTTTTAGGAAGAACTAAATCATTAAGCTGGCCAACATGGTTACTTCCATCAGTCCAGCAAAATCACAAAAATTATATTATTAGCTTAGCAAACTTATGTAGATGGCTTGCAGAACAAGCTGAAGCATTAGGTGTAGAAATTTTTCCAGGTTTTCCAGCAAGTGAGGTTTTATATAATGAAGATGGTTCTGTAAAAGGTGTAGCTACTCAAGACATGGGAGTTGACAAAGAAGGGAATAAAAAAGATAGCTTTGAACCAGGTATGGAACTTTTAGGAAAGGTAACAGTCTTTGCAGAAGGATGTAGAGGTCATCTTGGAAAGCAATTGATTAAAAAATTTGAGCTAGACAAAAATAAAGATCCTCAACAGTATGGAATTGGTTTTAAAGAAATTTGGGAAATAGATGAGACAAAACATGAAGAAGGTTTAGTTATGCATACTGCTGGATGGCCTTTGGATAATAATACATATGGTGGAAGTTTTATGTATCATGCAGAAAATAAACAAATTTATTTAGGTTATGTTATTGGTTTAGATTATAAAAATCCACATCTATCACCTTTTGATGAGTTCCAGAGATTTAAAACACATCCATCTATTAAAAAGATTATTGAGGGTGGAAAAAGAATTTCTTATGGTGCTCGAGCTTTAATTGAAGGTGGTTTTCAAAGTTTACCAAAAATGTTCATGCCTGGAGCTTTATTAATCGGCTGTGATGCGGGAACTTTAAATATGCCAAAAATAAAAGGGTCTCATACAGCAATGAAAAGTGGAATAATTGCAGCAGAAACAATTTGTGATCACTTTAAGTCTCAAAAAGATTTATCAATCTATGAAGAAAAATTTAGAAATAGCTGGTTGCATAAAGAGTTGTTTCAAGCAAGAAATGTGAAACCAAGTTTTAGTTGGGGTTTAATCTTAGGGATAATATTTACTGGTATTGACCAAATTTTATTTAGAGGAAGATTGCCATTTACTCTCAAACACAAACATTCTGATCACGAAACATTAAAACCTGCCAAAGAGATGCCAAAAATTGATTATCCTAAACCTGATAATATAATTAGTTTTGATAAAACAAGTTCAGTTTATTTAACAGGAACAAACCATGAGGACAACCAACCCGTACATTTAAAACTCAAGGATCCTAATTTACCTATAAATTACACTTTAGGTGAATTTGATGAACCAGCTCAAAGATATTGTCCAGCAGGGGTTTATGAAATTCAAAATGAAAATAATATAAATAAATTTGTAATTAATTCTCAAAATTGTATTCATTGTAAAACTTGTGATATTAAAGAGCCTTCTCAAAATATTACTTGGGTAACACCTGAAGGTGGGGGTGGTCCTAAGTATGGAAATATGTAACTAAGATAGATCTATTGCGAATTTTTTCAAAGTTTCTATAGGTAATATTTTTAAAGTATTTTCGTGAGTACTTTTAAGATAAATAGGGCATCCTTTACCTGCTTCAACAGCTTTAGCATACCAACTTGCACAAACGCACCATCCATCACCATCTTTGAGACCTGGAAAACCAAATTCTGGATGAGGCGTTATTAAGTCATTGCCAGCCTCTTTGCACCACTCTAAAAACTCAGCTGTGACTTTGGCGCATACAGTGTGTAACCCGTGATCATTTTCGTCGGTGTTACAGCACCCATCTCTATACCATCCTGTTAAAGGATCTTTTGAACATTCTTCTAAGTTTTCACCAAGTACATTTTTTTGCATATATTAGCCGAATATGTTGAAAATTTTATTGTCAATTAATCCATTAAATGAAATAGAACGTCTTTCTTCATTGGTACCTTTGAATGGATAAACAGTATGCATTAGGTAATGTGGAAAAAAATAAAAATCTCCTACTTTGGGCTCAATAGGATATCTTGATTGAGACAAAAAAGTTCTATTTCCATGAATTAATTCTAGATTTCCTCCCCTGTAATCAACCTTGTTTTCTTGAAAGTGTTTACCAAAAGTTTTAGGAACTTTTAAAAAACCAGCCCCTGAAATATGACCTGAATGCCAATGAATTGGATTATATTCATTTTCAAACTGTCTAACAATCCAAGTTTCAATTAATCGAAATTCTGAAATTTTTTGTCCTGTATCTTTATAGATCCATTGTGCAACAGAATCTCCTAAAAATTTTATCCATCCACTTTTTTCTATTGTATCCTTATCTAATTTAAATTCTTGTTTTACGTCACCTACAAGACCTTTTCCAACATCCAGTTTTTTTGATTGTTCTTCGTTATTAATTGTATCATCAATAAATTTATTTAAACTTTTTATAAGCTCTTCTGGTATTTTTACTTTAAAAATAGAAGGTCCAAAGGGTTTGATTAGGCCATAATCATTTTTCATTTTTAATTAATATAAAGTTTATTTAAAATTTTTAACTACCGTAAGCACCGTAAGCGTCATAAATTTTATCATCAATATTCGCATTGAATGAGATCGATCTTCTCTCTTCATCACTGTCTTTGAATGGATAAACAGTGTGCATCATATAATTAGGAAAAAAATAAAAACTACCGACTTCTGGAAGAATACTGAAAGTAGATCTTTGCATAAACATTTTATTACCATGTATTAATTCAATTCTACCCATTTTGTTAATACCTTCTTTTTTATCTGCTTGTTCAGGTTTACCAAATGTTTTTGGTAATTTTAAATAACCAACACCTGAAACATGTCCACTATGCCAATGGACTGGATTAAAATCATTTTCAAATTGTCTCACAACCCAAGATTCGTGAACTAAAAACTTTGTAATTTGTTTTTTTTCAGTATTTTTAATCCAAGCACTTACAGCTTTAGATAAAAAAGTCATGAAACCAGACGAGTCAATAAATTCATTTTCTAATTTAAATTCTTGTTTAACATGCCCTACTAACTTGTGTCCCCAATCTTGCTTTTTTGTTTTTTCTTTATCAGCAATAATATCATCAATATATTTGTTTAATTTATCAACTAATTCTTTTGGCATTTCAGCCTTAGCAATAGATGGACCAAAAGGTCTAGTAATTTGTATAGTGCCCTCTGCCATAAATTATATCTTAGTTGGGTTAGCTTGACCTTTATAAACTTTTTTAGGATCAAATTTTTTTTCTTTTTCTAAAAATTTCATTTCAACTTCTCTCCCATTTTTTATCATTCCAAGAGGAATTGATCTATAGAAACAAGATCTATAACCTACATGACAACTAGCTCCGTTTCCTATATCTACAGTAAGCCATATTGAATCTTGATCATCATCAATTCTAATTTCTTTTACTATTTGTGTAAAGCCACTTGTTTTACCTTTATGCCAAATTTGATTTCTTGATCTGCTAAAATAATGTGCTTCTTTTGTTTCCATTGTTTTTTTTAAAGCTTCAACATTCATGTAGCCGTGCATTAAAATATCTTTTGTTTTATCACACATAGTGATAACTGGAATCAATCCATCATTATCAAATTTTGGAGATAGAAGGTTTCCTTCTTCAATTTCAGCAACATTTTCTCTTTTTTTGAACATATTCGGTAATTATGTAGCACATATATACATATAATAAATATTTTAAAAATAAGTATTTATAGGTATAAAACCTCCAATGAAACTCGTTAAAAATACAGATAATAATAAAGATACAAAAAAAGTCTCAGATCTGGAGGCCGAGGAAGCTTTCAAGACAATTTTATCTTGGATGGGTGAGGATCCATCAAGAGAGGGCTTATTAGAAACACCAAAAAGAGTTGTTAAGGCATTTAAAGAGTATTTTAAGGGTTACAAAGAAGATCCAAATCAGATTTTAGATAAAACTTTTGGTGATGTAGAGGGTTACGATGACATGGTTGTTCAAAAAAACATTTCAGTACAAAGTCATTGTGAACATCATATGGCTCCAATAATTGGTAAAGCTCATGTAGCATACATACCCAAAGATAGAGTAGTTGGCTTAAGTAAACTTGCAAGAGTGGTAGAGGTTTTTTCAAAAAGATTACAAACTCAAGAAAGATTAACTATGCAGATTGCGAATACCTTAATGCAATCTTTAGATGCAAAAGGTGTTGCCGTTACGATAGATTCAACTCATCAATGTATGACTATGAGAGGAATTAAAAAAGAACAAGCTTCTACAGTTACAAATTATTATTTAGGTCAATTTAAAGAAGATCTTAGTTATCAAAACAGATATTTAAGGTTTATTAGTGTACCAAAAGAATAAAGTGTCTGATCAATTTAAAGCATTAATTTTAGATCAAAAAGGTGAAGAGTTTACAAGAGAAGTTAAATCTATAGATAAAAGTTTTCTAAAACATGGTGATGTAACCGTTAAAGTTGATTATTCGGATCTCAATTTTAAAGATGGAATGATTTTAAAAAATGGTGGAAGACTAGTAAAAGAATTTCCACATATTCCAGGTATCGATTTTTCAGGAACTGTTTTAGAAAGTGAAAACTCAAAATTTAAAACTGGAGATGAAATAATTTTAACTGGTTTTAGAGTAGGAGAAATTTTTTATGGAGGATATTCTCAGATTGCAAAAGTAAATGGTGATTTTTTAGTTAAGAGACCAAAAAATTTATCATCCAAGCAAGCAATGATACTAGGAACTGCTGGTTTTACATCTTTGATGGCAGCGTTTGCAATCAAAGCAAGAGAAGAAATATTACTTGGTGAAAAAGTAAATAGTGTTTTAGTAACAGGGGCCACTGGTGGAGTTGGAAGTGTTGCGGTTATTGCTTTAAGTAAGCTAGGTTACAATGTAACTGCAGTTACTGGAAAAGATTCTAAAGCTGATTATTTAAAGTCATTAGGTGCCAAAAATGTTATAAATAGAGCTGAATTTGACAAAGATCCAAGACTTATTGATAAAGGATTATGGGATGGTGTTGTAGATACTGTTGGAGGAAAAATTTTAGCAAATGCAATTGTTCAAACTAATCCAAATGGAATTATTGCTGTTTGTGGTAATGCAAATACGAATGAACTAAATACAAGTGTAATTCCATTTATGTTAAGAGGAATTAAGTTGTGGGGAATGGATTCAGCAAACTGTAGTATAAAAAGAAGAGAGTTTATTTGGAGTGAGGCAGCAAATTTAATTGATTTTAGTTTATTAGAAAAATCTGTTCAAACGGTAAGTTTAGAGGAATTAATTGAAACTTATCCTAAAATTTTAAAAGGTGAAATTTCTGGAAGAGTTTTAGTTGATTTAAATAAATAATGGATTGGGATAAATTAAAAATTTTTCATGCTGTTGCTGAAGCAGGAAGTTTTACGAATGCAACAATAAATTTAAATTTAAGTCAATCAGCAATAAGTCGACAAATTCAATCTTTAGAGCAAGAATTAAAAGTTCAATTATTTGAAAGACATGCAAGAGGTCTTACTTTGACTGAAAATGGTGAGTATGTTTTTAAGACTGCACACGAAGTTATAAGCAAATTAAAAGAAGTTGAAACATCATTAGGTGATCAAAAAAATAAGCCAACAGGCAAATTAACAATTACTACTGTGAGAAGTTTTGGAACACACTGGTTAACCCCAAGAATTCAGGAATTTATGAGGTTAAATCCAGAAATTGAAATAGAACTAATTTTTGAGGATAAAGAGCTAGATTTGAGCACTAGGCAGGCTGACATTGGTATTTTTATGAGAAGACCAAAACAATTGAATTATATTCAAAAAAAATTGGTTGATTTGAAGTATTATATTTATGGATCAAACAAATACCTTGAAAAATACGGTATGCCAAAAACAATTAATGATTTAAATAAACACAAATTTATTTCATTTGGCAAGGGAGCACCTTCACCAGTTTATAATCCTGATTGGGCTTTAAAATTAGGTATGCCCGATGGAAAAAAAAGAAAAACAATAATGAAAGTAAATAGTGTAATGGGATTGCTTCTTGCAGTAGAGTCTGGAGTAGGATTGGCAGCATTACCCGAATATCTGGTAAGTAATTCTAATAACGTTATTAAAGTATTACCTAAATCTGAGGGTCCAATTACAGAAGCACATTTTGTTTACCCTCAATCGTTAAAAAACACAGCTAGAGTTCAGGCTTTTCGGAACTTTTTATTCAGCAAAATAGGCGACTGGAAATCTTAATCCAATAAAGTAAACTCAACTATAGGGTGCGACATTCTTGCGATTGATAATCATTATCATTGCGAATAGTTATCATTTTCATTCTAACAAATGAGGAGATTAATGAAAAAAATAACAACTTTAGCATTGATAATGTCTTTATTTGCATCTGCTTTTGCGATTGCGAGTGAAGTAAACATATTTAATGCTAGGCATTATAAAGCTGATGGAGAGCTTTATGCCAAATTTACAAATAAAACTGGGATTAAAGTAAATCTGATAAATGGAAAATCAGGTGCCTTAGAAAAAAGAATACTTGAAGAAGGTGCTGATTCATCTGCAGATCTTTATATCACAGCAGATGCTGGAAGATGTGGTGCTATGGATGCAAAGGGTGCACTCCAAGGTGGTTTAACATCTGCAGCTATTAAATCAGCTGTTCCTTCAAGCTTCAGAACAAGCAAGTGGGTTGGAATAGCAAAAAGAGCTAGAATAATTTACTATTCACCTGAAAGAGTTACTGGTGCAGAATTATCTGGAATGACTTATGAAGGTCTAGCTGATCCAAAATGGAAAGGTAGATTGGTTATTAGAAAATCTAGTAACATTTATAATAAGTCTCTTGTAGCTTCATTAATTAAGAATAATGGAAAAGCTGCGACAGCTGCATGGGCTGAAGGGGTTGTTGCTAACATGGCAAGAACACCAACAGGTAATGACAGAGCTCAAATCATGGCAGTAGCAGCTGGTGAAGCTGATATAGCTGTAGCTAACACTTATTACTTAGCTCTTATGTTGTCTGGAAAAAAAGGACCAGAACAACAAGCAGCAGCTAAAAAAGTTAAAGCTTTCTTCCCTAATCAAAATGATAGAGGAACGCATATGAATGTTAGTTGTGCAGCTTTAGTAAAAGGTGCGCCTAATAAAGCTAATGCTGTTAAGCTTGTAGAGTTTTTACTAACTCCAGAGTCTCAAGAGCATTTTACTAACAATACTTTTGAGTTTCCAATGATTGATGGTGTTTCACCAAGTCCATTAGTAGTTAACAATCTAGGATTAGATTTCAAACAAGATATGAAAACTAAACTAGCATCTTATGGAAAAAATCAAGCTGCTGCAGTAGAGGTAATGACAGCTGCTGGTTGGAAATAATGAAAGAAAAAAAGAAATTTATGTCTAATATTGATTTGAACAAATCTTCTAAAGCATGTTCCCCATGTCATACGGAGTGTAAAAAAATCAATAAAAGAATAAATGACAGAAAACTTTCAGAAATTGAAACTAAGGAAGTTCCGCATCTCCTTAAAGTATTTAATTTTTGATTTTCTGACAATGGCCATGCTTTGGTTGGCGTCTCCTTCCTAAAGCGTGGTCATTTAGAAATTTTCTTCTGTTGAAGGAGTGTTCACTGTGATCAAGATGTCTCCTTAATTATGATGAACACTCTTT
Source organism: uncultured Pelagibacteraceae bacterium (assembly GCA_902594245.1). GTDB lineage: Bacteria > Pseudomonadota > Alphaproteobacteria > Pelagibacterales > Pelagibacteraceae > Pelagibacter. Next base: position 13,066 of record CACJLM010000002.1, read on the forward strand.
GAACAGAAAAAAAATTAAAAATGAAAGCTGGATATAAATTAGATAAAGTTATCTTTAAATTAAGAGAAGGTGATAAAGCTAGTAGTCATAATGAATGTCCAATCGGTGGAAAGTGGATAGAAAAGACCACCGATGATTTTTTTAAAAATAAAAGGGTAGTTTTATTTAGTTTACCTGGTGCTTTTACTCCAACATGTTCTTCGCTACAGCTACCAGGATTTGAAAATAATTGTGAGCGTTTCAAAAAATTAGGTATAGATGAAATTTATTGTTGCTCGGTAAATGATGCATATACAATGAATGCTTGGTCAGAAAAAATGAGGATTAAAAATGTAAAACTTATACCAGATGGTAATGGTTATTTCACAAAACAGATGGGAATGTTAATTTCTAAAGATCATTTAGGTTTTGGTAACAGAAGCTGGAGATATATGGCTGTAATTACTGATGGGATAGTTGAAAAATGGTGGGAAGAACCAGGAATAAACAATGAAGGATCAGATGACGATCCTTATACAGAAACTATGCCAGAAAAATGCTTAGAATATCTTGCGGCAGGTAGTGAGTAAATCTATTCATTAAACTTAAATTAATATATAAGTCGCCAAAATGTTAAAAAATTTAAATATTTGGTTTTTTATATCAATAATAATTTCCTCATTCGTTCTAATTCCAATTCTCACAGTTTTTTCAAGTTTTTTTGATGATACTTCAGAATATTATGAACTATTAAAGAATACATTCTTAATAGAATATATCTTTAATTCTTCAGTTTTATTATTAAGTGTGCTCGTGCTAACATTTTTGCTGGGCACAGGATCAGCTTATTTAGTGTCATTTTATGAGTTTCCACTAAGTAATTTTTTTAAATGGGCACTTATATTGTCCTTTGCAGTTCCACCTTATATTTATGCTTATTCTTTAACAGCATTTTTTGAAAATTATGGCACTGCATATGCAATTTTAAAAAATATATTTGGAGACGGCAATTATAATCAAAGTATACCCAAATTTGATGGAATGTTCGGTGCAATATTATCTATTTCGTTCTCATTATTTGCTTATGTGTATATTTTAACAAGAGCATCTTTTTTATATCAATCACAAAATTTAATTGATTTAGGTAAAAATCTTGGATTTTCAAAATTTAAATCGTTTTATAAAATTATATTACCGTCTGCTCGACCAGCAATCGTTGCCGGGTTATCATTAGTTGCAATGGAAACATTGGCAGAGTTTGGAGCGGTTGATTTTTTTTCAATCAATACTTTAACAACTGGTATTTATAATTCATGGATAGCCTTTGATGATTTAGCTTTTGCAAATCGATTATCTTTCTTTCTTTTATTATTCATATTTGCATTATTCATTTTAGAAAACTTGTCTAGAAAAAATGCAAAATATCACTTCAATACAAGAGAAGGATTAAAGCAAAAAGAGAAATTAAAACTTTATGGTACAAAATCTTATTTAGCTTTTATGTTTTGTTTTATAATATTTTTTTTGAGTTTCCTTTTTCCTTTAAGTCAAATGCTGTATTGGACAATAAAGTTTCCAGAAAACTTTTTTGATTTAAAAATATTTGAGCTTTTAATCAACACTATCTATTTAGTTACTATTTCAAGCTTCATTTTAATATCATTTTCATTGATTTCTAATTATGGCAATAGAGTTTCTAAGAATAAAATTTTAAATACTCTATCTACATTATCAATATCAGGTTACGCTATTCCTGGAGTAATTTTAGCAATAGCTTTTATAACTTTCATAGCTTGGTTTGATGAAAGTGTAATTAAATCACTTGGTCTTTTATCTATTAAAAAGATATTCATAGGTTCTATTTTTGGATTAGTTATAGTTTATTTCATAAGATTTTATTCTTTAGCATTTAATGGAATTAAGTCAGGATATGAAAAAATTAATATTTCAGTTGATGAAAGTTCTTATTTATTAGGTTATTCTAAAAGAAAAACTTTCATGAATATACACATTCCTTTTTTACGTAATTCACTTTTATTTATTGTTATTTTAATTTCGCTAGAAATTATCAGGGAATTACCAATAACTTTAATATTAAGGCCTTTTAACTTTGAAACATTTGCAACCACAGCTTATATTTCTGCCTCTGAGGATTTATTAGAGGCAGCAGCGGTACCTTCATTATTTTTAATTTTAATTGCTGCTTTCTTTATTATAATAAGTTCTAAATATATATTGAAAGATAATGAAAAATAAAAATTTTTTTGAAATAAAGAATGTTGATTTTTACGCTGGTGGAAAAGCAAAAGTAAAAAATGTTTCTTTCTCTATTGAAAATGAGGGAGATATAATTTGTCTTTTAGGCCCCTCTGGTATTGGAAAAACTACAATTTTAAGAACGATTGCCGGTCTAGAAAAAATTAATGATGGATCAATTTCTTTAAATGGAAATTTGATTTCATCAAAAGAAATTAATGTTGAGCCTGAGGATAGAAATATTTCTCTTGCCTTTCAAGATAACAGTTTATTTCCACATTATACTGTTGAAAAAAATATATTATTGGGATCTGAAAGAAATAAAGGAAAAAAAGATAAAAAGCTAAGTTTAAAAGAGATAGTTGATTTACTAGATATTTTTCACATATTAAATAAGTATCCTCATCAGATTAGTGCAGGTGAGGCCCAAAGAGCATCACTCGCAAGGTCTCTCATAACAGAGCCAGATCTTTTGTTATTAGATGAACCTTTGTCTAATGTTGATCAAAGTTTTAAGGAAGAAATTCAAGTAAGGCTCAAGAAAATTTTAAATAAATTAAAGATAACAACAATTATAGTTACTCATGATTCTTATGAAGCTTTTTATTTGGGTACAAAATGTGGAATTATATTAGATCAACAACTTAAACAGTTTGACGATCCTTATAAGGTTTATCATTTTCCAAATTCAGTTGAGGTAGTTAATTTTTTAAATAGAGGTATTTTAATCCCTGCTAAAGTTACAGGTAAAAACACGTTAGAAAATTGGGATTTAGGAACTATTGAAGGTAATTTTATAAAAGAATATCCGAAAGGTGCAAATGTACAATTACTACTTCAGCCAGAAGATCTTGAGCATGACGATAAAAGCAATTTGAAATTAGAAGTAGTAGATAGAAAATTTAGAGGAACTAACTTTATTTATACCCTCAAAACACCAAGTAATACTTTAATACCAGTATTTGTACATTCACATCATATTCATCAACATGAAGTAGATGAAAAATTTGGTATTAAAAGACCAATTCATATTGATCATATAGTTTGCTTCTAATAAAAACCTTTTAGAAAATGAAAAGTAACCTAAAAGTTTTTTTAAAAGGGATAATTGATGTTAGTCCATTAATGATTCCAGTAGTACCTTTTGGTCTTATATTCGGAGTTCTTTCAATTGATGTTGGTTTTAGTCCTTTAGAAACAATGGGAATGTCACTAATAGTTTTTGGTGGAGCCTCTCAAATTGTTCTTTTGCAATTATTTTCTGGAGGAGCTTCTTCTTTAGTAATTATAAGTTCAGTTGGTGCTGTTAATTCACGCCATTTGCTTTATGGAGCTGTTGTATCTGAGCATTTGTCAGATTTAAAATTAATTTGGAAAATTATTATTTCATATTTTCTAATTGACCAAGCGTATGCAATATCAAATGAGTATTTAAAAAAAAATAAAGATCAAAATAGATATTTTCATTTAGTTGGTGCTGGCGCAACATGTTGGGTGATTTGGCAATCAACCACTTTTTTAGGAATTATATTAGGTGCAGCAATACCAGAAAAACTAGGTTTAAGTTTTGCTGTTCCTCTAACATTTTTAGCACTCTTAGTTAATGATTTTAGAAAATTTATAAATGTTATTGTAATAATTGTTTCAGGATTGGTGGCTACACTAGGTTATAATTATATTCCTTTCAAAGCCTACGCAATTGTAGCTGGTTTAACAGGTTTAATAGTAGCTATGATATTAACAAAGATGGTAAAAACAAATGAGTAATTGGGCTTTAATAATATATTGTGGATTGATTACTTATCTTACGAGATTTTCAATGATAGCATTGATAAAAAAGGAAATGTTTAATGATAGAATAAGACAAGTTTTATCTTATGTCCCATCAGCAATATTTCCAGCAATTATTTTTCCAGCTATTTTTTTAGATAATTCAGGATTAATTCTAACTGAGAATAATCCAAAAATTATTGCAGCAATTATTGCAACAGTAATTGGAATTTTCTCAAGAAGTATAATTGCGACAATATTCTCAGGATTAGCATCTTATTGGTTCATTATATTTGTTATATAGAGGATTAATGAAAAAAATTTTTATATTTATTTTTTGTTTATTTGTTTTCAATAGCAGTGCAAATGCAAAGGAAACAACTTTTAATAAAGAATTGTTTGATAAGGCTCAGTCTGATGGAAAAATTGTAATAGTCAGTTCTTGGGTAAAATACTGCACATCTTGTGCTAGTCAAATGAAGGTTTTAGATAAAGCTAAAAATGATTTTGAGAATATTGAATACTTTAAATTCGATGTAAGAAATAAAGAAATAGCTAATTTATTAAATGTTCAGTATCAAACAACACTTTTAATTTTTAAAGATAATAAAGAAATTTACAGAAGTGTTGGTGAAACAAGTAAAGATTTAATCTATAAAGCTATACAATCTTCAATTTAGATTAACCACCTAAATTTATATTTCTAGCAACATTTATTTCAAGTTCAGCTGGTTTCTTTAAATCTAAATTATTCATAATCTCAATATATTCATCAACACTACTTACTTGTAATCTTGGGTTTTGTTTTTTTTCTTTTCCAATAGTGCTTACTTTTTCACCTTTATAATCATGAGCAGGATATAAAAGAGTTTCTTCGGGTAATTTTAAAAGTTTATTAAATATTGAATTATAAGCATCTTTTGCATTACCATTTTGAAAATCAGTTCTACCAGTTCCATTAATTAATAATGTATCTCCTGAAAAAAGGTGAGTGTTCATTAAAAAACTATAACTATCCGATGTATGTCCAGGAGTATACATGGCTCTAATTTTAAGATTATCTAAATCTATATACTCATCATCTTTTACTTTTATTTCTACTGACTCCGCTGGGGTATGAGCACCCATGATTGTTGAACATTTTGTAATATCTTTTAGTTTAGATGCTCCTGTTACATGATCAGCATGAATATGGGTATCAATTACTTTCACTAATTTTAGATCTAACTCTTTAAGCAAACTTATATAACCAGATACATTTTCTATAACTGGGTCAATGATCAGTGCCTCTCGACCTTTTCCTGAAGAGATTAAATAAGTGTATGTTGAAGATTTGGTATCAAATAATTGTTTAAAAATCATTTGGTTATATTAACATATAAGTACAAATTGACCCATTGTTAAAAATTATCTGATTATTATTTTCTATCTCATGAAAATCTTAAAAATTTTGTTTATATTAATATGTTTAAATTCAATAGCTTATGCTGATAAAAACATGAAAATTGGTTCTTTAGGAAAAGAGAGCGAAGTATCTCGTGTCATTAAAGTTATTATGTATGATAACTACTATGAACCAGATTCATTTCAAATTAAAGCAGGGGAAACAATAAAATTTGAAGTTGAAAATGCTGGTGAACTTGTTCATGAGTTTAATATAGCAAATAAAATGATGCATATAAAACATCAGCCCGAGATGGAAAAAATGGTAGAGAATGAAATTCTTTTTGCTGACTCAATAGACAAAGTTAAGATGAAAAAAATGGCAAAAATAGATAAGTCCATGAGTCATTCACACAGTAATAGTGTTTTGTTAGAACCAAAACAAAAAAGATATATCATTTGGAAATTTGATAATGCAGTTAACATCGAGGTAGCATGCAATGTTCCTGGTCATTATCAAGCTGGAATGATAGCCAAAGTTAATATAAAATAGTAAAATGAACAACACTGCTGTCACCAATTTTAATTGGTCTTGCAAACATACGTGGAAAAGAAGTGCTAAAAATACTGGCTGGTGTTTACTTGGATGTGCAATAGGTGACTTTGGAACAATTTTGTTTTTTCAATTAACTCTCATTCCATTTCCAGTTTTAGGAATAATGGTGCTAGCAATTATCAATGGTTTAATTACTAGTATTATTTTAGAAACAGTAGTTTTAATGAAGCAAAATCTAGATTTTTCAAAAGCTTTCAAAACAGCATTGGGAATGAGCTTTATATCAATGATAAGCATGGAAGTTGCAATGAACTTAACTGATTATTTTTTAACTGGTGGCGCTATTTTAACTTGGTGGGTTATACCAATTATGCTTTTAGTTGGTTTTTTAACTCCTTGGCCATACAATTACTGGAGACTTAAGAAATTTGGTATTGCGTGTCATTAAAGAATTGGGATAACAAAACTTGGCTTTCATCCAAAAAATATATCAAATCCTTTAATAATTTTTTATTAAAACAAATAAGATTAAATAGAGAATCGCAAATTTTAGATATTGGCTGTGGGAGAGGTAAAATATTAGGATTTTTATACTCAAAATTAAGATTAAAGAATAAGCCAATAGGTATTGATATAGAAACTCACAAAGATAGAGATAAAAGAATTAATTTCAAAAAGATTGATGCAATTAAATATTTAAAAAATAATAGTAAAAAATTTGATTTAATTCTAATTAAACAAACAATTCATTTATTAAATTTTAGTGAAATAAAGAAATTAATTTCTTTATGTAAGATTAAGCTTAAAAAAGAGGGAAAAATTTTGATATTTTCTTTAGAAACTTCGAAAAATGAGATACCGACTTTTTATTTAATGAAAAAAAGACTTAAAACCTCATTAAATCGTGATAAAAAAATAATAACATTTTTATCGAAACTTTATCCAAATATTAAAAAAAAGAAATTTTCATTCAAAGTAAAAATATCAACTAAGAGATATATGGAAATGATTAAAAATAGATATATCTCAACATTACTAAGTATGAGCAGTAATCAAATTTTGAGGGGTATTGATGAAATTAATTTAAATTATAGAAAAATATTAAATTTTAATGACAAATTAATTTGCCTTATTTTGAATAAGTAAAATATTTACTTAAGGGTTCGCTCTTTCGTTCTCCAACCAAAAGAGCTCCCTTAAGTCGCCTTCTTGGCATTTAAGTCCGAATGGACTTTAAGTTTTTTGTTTTCGTTTTTATGAAATAGAAAGCTACCCAGCTAAGTGTCAGGTGGCATTTGATTCATTAAAACTACCTCCTTAGTTAAAAGATAAATTTTGAAAAGGTTGTATTCAACAATTTTATTTTATCTTTATGAAAATATATTTCTTGAATACAACCTGACTGTTTTATATTATTCGCACAATCAAAAAAACTTCCCTTATGAATAGAAATTTTGAATTGCATTAGAAATATAATATCTATATTGTTTATTCATGAAATATGTGAGCGGGCTCATAAATCTAATTATAAGTTTAATAATCTCTACAATAATAATTTATGGAATAAATATTATTGCAGGATTTGCTGGAGCAGATTACTCATTCTCTCATGGAGAAACTTTTGTAATTTGGATATTAATGGCAATTCTTGTAAATAATTGCTTTAATAAATAGAGCTAAATATTAAATTTTCTTTTTAAGTGCTTAAGTTTTCCTTCAGTGCTGTCGTAGTCTATATAACAACCTTGTAAAAATCGATTACCTTCGTTTGCATCATATGATGTTCTTCCGTGAAGCAATCTATAATTATCCATCATTAATAAATCCCCAGGTACAAGTTTAAATTCTAATCGATATTTATCTGAGTTGTATAATTCTGAAATTTTATTTCTTGCTGCATAATAGAGATCCAATTTTTCTTTATCCATTAGTGGAACAAAATCTAGTCTTGGGCTAAATCTAACTTGTTTGAAATTTTTATTTTCATCCAATTTAATCATCTCTGACCAATCTTCCAAAACAACATCTTGATCTATGAATTGATATCTAACTTTAATTTCAGTTAAAATTTTAAAATAATCTGGATGATCCTTTTTTAACTTTTCAGTTACAGTATAGCCATCTACTAAAGTTGAATAACCACCACTTACTTCATTTTCAATACAATGCAATAATTGAATACAAGGAACAGGATTTCTATAAGGGTTATCTGTGTGCGGTGCTAAAGGTAGGGATGTATAAGCTAAATCATTTGGATTAGGTTTTGATTTTACATTGAAGAATTCACCAAAATTTGTTCTTCTAATACTTCCTATTGAATTGGCAAATTTTACAATAAAATCATTTTCTGTTGGAACTTTTTTGAAAATTACAAAACCATATTTATAAAAACTTATTAAAGCTTCATACATTACCTTTTCTTCAAAAATACTTTTACTAAATTCAAAATTATTAAGATTAGAAAGAGTAGAGTCCCATTTTATTTTATCAGTAAATTTAACATCATTGGTATTAGAAAATTCATTTAGAATACTTTGGATAGTTAATTTAGTTTCAACACCATCATTGAAAGCTACTTCTAAAAATTTGCCTGATAAGCTTACATTTTTGATTTCTATATTTCCTTTAAGCTCAGTTGGATCAAATAATCTTTGTTGAGTTCCTTTATCTACAAAGCTTTCTCCATTTACTCGCTCTCTTAACCAAAAAGGATGAATTTCTTTTTTTGACCCATTATTTTCAAAAAAAACTTTATTATCAGATAATTCAATTTTCATACTTATATGATGATTATTTAAAATTTTGCTTTAATCAATACAAATTAAATTGTATTAGTTCCTTGTGATTAAATTAAAATCTTCAGAATATAAATATTACTCAAAATTTCTAAGTAATTTAGGAAATAAACTGACTAAATTTTACTATTCAAAATTAAACAAGCCATTTAAAGTTTCAAATAAGTTAAAGGGAAGGGGCTATGATCCTGTCACAGATGCAGACAAGGCTTTTGAAAAATTTATAAGCAAAGAGATAAAAAAAAAATTTCCCAGTCATCAAATAATTGGTGAGGAGTTTGGTCACAAAAAAACAAAAAGTGATTTTTCTTGGATTATTGATCCTATTGATGGGACAAGGTCATTTGTTATTGGTAATCCAACATGGAGTAATTTGATTTCTCTAAATTATAAAGGAACACCAGTGTTAGGTCTTGCAAATTTTCCAGTATTAAAGAAGTATTATTTTAATACTACTGATAAAACTGCTTTTGTTTGTGAAAATGGAAAAAAAAAAAAGATAAAAGTAAATACAAAAGCTACTTTTTCAAAAGTTAAAATGTCAGTTGGATTTAATGGCTATCTTTCACTAAAAAAACAAAAAAAAATTCCTATAATATTAAAATTAATGCAATTTCCTTGTGCAGATGCTCTAAGCTATTCACATTTTGCAGAAGGAAAAATAGATAACGTATTGCAATGCTCAAATAAAATTTGGGATATACATCCTCTTATTCCAATTATCAAAGCTGCTGGTGGTATAGTTACTACTTGGAAAAATGAAAATGCTATTAAAGCAGGAAATATTATTTGTTCATCAAATAAAAGTATCCACAATAAAGTTTTAAAAATTTTAAAGCCAGTTTCTAGGTAGTTTTACCGAGTGTGTTAAGTAATATTACTCCAATAATAATTAAGGTAATACCCAGTATTCCATATAAGTTAGGAATCTGATTATATTTAAATACACCAAACAAAGTTACTGCTGTAATAGTAAGACCGCCATAAGTTGCGTAAGTAAAACCAACAGGAATAATATTCATTGCTTTAGCTAAACAAAAAATACAAGCAACTATCGATATGATACAAAAAATAGTTGGTCCAATATTAGTAAATCCATTCGTTGATTTTAAAAAACCATTTGAAGTTATTCCTAAAAAAATAGCTAATAATAAAAAAATATATCCAGATAAATTTGTCATATATTTAACCTGTTTTACCAAGTAGGTTTACTATTAACACTCCAGAAATAATTAAAGCTAATCCAATTACAGTATAAAGATCTGGCATTTGATTGAATTTATATACCCCAACTATTGTTGTGGCGATTATGCATAAACCCGCAAATGAAGCATACGTAATTCCAACAGGAATAGTTTTCATTACAATTGACAATGTAAACATACAACCAACTATTGTTATGGCTGTTAACAAACTTGGTATTAATAATGTAAAACCGTTTGCACCTTTGGCAAAACCATTTGCTGCAGTACCCAAGATAACTGCAAGTATAAGAATTATATATGCAACTATATTACTCACTCTTAAAGATTATTCTTATTTAGTAATTTTATCTACAAATTTTTGCACTATTGGAGCTACAATTGTTGTTGCAATCATTGCAACTGGTAAGCTTACTGACCAAGCTTTAAGAAATCTTTTATAATAAAGATCATCATAACCGGTATTTACATAAGTAATTATCAGTGTCATGAGTAAACTCATGCCAAGACCCATAAAAAAAATAAATAATAAATTGGAATATTTTTTAGGAAACATTATTTAGACATTGGAGTAGCACCAGTTTCTAAGCTGATAATTTTTCCACCATCATATTTATAAACTGCCATTACAGCTTCAACATTTCCATCATTAAATTTTACAATTGAATGGTGTACACCAAGTTCATCATTTTCATAAACAATTCGCGATTTATCTTGATTAATATCACCACTCATTGCCCATTTGATAACATCAGCTTTTCCTAATGAATTTCCAGTTTTATGCATTGTAAACTTAAAATCATCATGCAAAAGTTCATTCATCGTTGCTTCATCTTTATTTGTTATAGCATCAGTATATCTTTTTAATATTGACATTGTTTACCTTTAATAACTAAATATAAATTTTATCAGCAAGACCGTAACATAATACAGCACTTAAGATAGTCAAAACTAACGGAGCATAGATTGCTTCATCTGAAGTTTTATCTGTATGTCCAAGTTTGTTTATCTTTGTATTATAAAAACCAACTATAAAAGCGGATAAGTTTTGTAAAAATATTAGGTTAAAGAAACCCCATGTTGCCTCTAAACCATTGGGTCTAATGAAACCAACATAGATAGCCATAACTACAGAGCCAAAAAATATTGATCCAAAAAATCTGACCATTCCAGCACCAGTATCATCAATACCATACTGATCTAAAAAGTATTTAGTTTGGAAAACACATCTAAATCCATAGTAAGCAAAACCTATAAAATGAATTATAAAAACTGCTAAATAAAATATTCCATTAAATTTTTCTATCATTTTGTCTCCTTTTTTTTAATAAGAGTCTGACTCTTCGCAGATAACAATTGTACTTTTTGGATCTGTAGCTGCTCTTCTATGAGTAACAATATTTTGATGTGCTTCAGAATTATACCAGCCTAAAGCCTTTTCTTTGTTTGGAAATTCCATCACAACTGTAAGAGTGGGTTCATCTCCTTCTAAGACTAATTTATTTGGAGTTCTTACAAGAAACTTTCCATCAAAAGGTTTAAGTGTGTCTGCAACTTTACTTGCATATTCTTTTGCAAACATATCTTTGTCTGTAACTTTTGGAACTGCTACTAAGTATGCTTTTGGCATTTTATCTCCTTTATTAAATTAATATAAAGTTTGAACTACTTTTTTTACTCTTTCGGCACCGTTAGGAATCGTGGATGCTATAAATGAATGACATTCTTCAGTTATAGCTTTGTCATACTTAGAGCCATAGTACTTATCTACAGCTTTATTTACTCCCTCATCCCATTCTTTTTCTGAAATTCCAATCTCAAGCGCATATGTTTTCATAACTTTTACAGATGCCATAGACTTTTCTTTCATGCTGTACTCAAATTCTTCACCGGATGGTAAGAAATAGTTTGCCATATAAATTCCGCTACACTCCCATGCTTTAGATTTATCGCTATCACTCATTCCTGCATAAGCAGATGTGAAAGTTAAAAAAGATAATAAAAAAATAATTTTTTTCATAATTTTCAATTGTTACTTAAAATTATTCTAAAACTGTAACTGTTTTATTACATGCCTGGTATGCGATATTATAGCCAGCTAGGAATAGGTAGGTTTTTTTCCTTTAAAAATGTTTTGTTAAACATCTTTGAGTTGTATTTATCTGATTTGTCACAAAGAATTGTAACGATTGTTTTGCCTGGACCAAGTTCTTTACCCAATCTAATTGCTCCTGCAATATTTACTCCACAACTTGTTCCTAAGCTCAATCCTTCATTTTGAATTAAATCATAAAGCACTGGTAAAGACTCTTGATCACTTATTGAAAAAGCTCCATCAATTTTAGCCTCAGCAAAATTTTTAGTAATTCTGCTCGATCCAATACCTTCTGTGATTGATCCACCTTCAGCTTTAAGTTCACCATTCATAATGTGATTATAAAGTGCAGAACCTGTGGGGTCTGAAAGATAAATTTTGATATCCTTGTTTTTTTCCTTTAAATATTTACTAACGCCACCAATCGTTCCACCTGTTCCTGATGCGCAGACAAATCCGTCGATCTTTCCATCTGTTTGCTCCCAAATTTCTGGACCAGTAGTTTCATAATGACCTCTTGCGTTAGCAGTGTTATCAAATTGATTTGCCCAAACTACACCATTGTTATTGGTACTTTTTAATTCTTCAGCAAGTCTTCCTGCAACCTTTACATAGTTACCGTCATCTTTATAAGGTTTAGGTGGTACTAATCTCAAATCAGCACCAATATTTTTTAATGTATCTTTCTTTTCTTGGGTTTGATTATCGTTCATTACAATTATAGTTTTATAACCAAGAGAATTTCCTAAAAGACATAATCCTATTCCAGTGTTACCAGCAGTTCCTTCGACCACAATACCACCTTCAGATATTAGTTTCTTTTCTTGTGCGTCTTTAATTAAAGCTAAAGCTGCTCTATCTTTTACTGAGCCACCTGGATTTAAATATTCAGCTTTACCATAAATGTTACATCCAGTAATTTCGGAAGCTGCTTTTAATTTTATTAATGGGGTGTTTCCAATTGAGTCTATAAAATTATTTTTGATATTTTTCATTATTCTTTATCTTCATCTGTAACTGCATAAGGTTTAAATCCTTTTGTAGCATCACCAACTCTTCTTGCAGGGATACCAGCCATTACTGATTTTTCAGGTACATTCTTTGTTACAACTGAGTTTGATCCAATTAATGAGTTTTTACCAATTGTGATTGGCCCTAGTATTTGGGCACCCGATCCAACAACCACGTTATCTTCCAAAGTTGGGTGTCTTTTCATATTTCTTTGATCATTTGAATTTATACTTGGAGCAATTCCACCTAGTGTAACATTATGATAGATTGTAACATTATTTCCAATTTCAGAAGTCTCACCAATGACAACACCCATACCATGGTCAATAAATAAATTTTTTCCTATTTTTGCTTTTGGATGAATTTCTATACCAGTTAAAAATCTAGAAGTTTGTGAAATAATTCTTGCAACTAAATCGAATTTTGCAATAGCAAAAAAATTTGCAATCTTATAAAAAAAAATTGCCTTAACACCCGGGTAAGTTAAGATTAAACTTAACTTAGATTTTGCCGCAGGATCACGATCAATTATAGATTGTAAAAAATCATTCATATTTTTTTGAGTTTTCTAACAGTTGATTAAAAAATGTATATACTTTATATAGTAATCAAATACGCAATTTAAAGAGGGTTGAAATGTACAAAAATACAAATTGTTTTCACTTGGCTATTCCTTGTGGGGATTTAGAAACAGCTAAAAAGTTTTATAGTGAAACTTTGGGGTGTAGACTTGATAATGCTGCTCAAGAGTGGGCAGATGTTGATTTTTGGGGAAATGAATTAACACTTCATGCAAGTGAGCACAAACTAGATAATGAGAGACACGATGTAGATATGGGGAATGTTTCTGTTCCTCACTTTGGAGTTCACTTATCTAGAAAAGATTTTGATGCTCTTAAACAAAGATTGAAAGATAATGGAACAAAATATTACGACGAACCTTATCTAAGATTTAAAGGCACAAAATATGAGCAGGAAACTTTCTTTGTTAAAGATCCTAACGAAAATATTTTAGAGATTAAGACATTAACAGCTAACGCAGACTAATCTAAGCGTTAAATGGAATACCTAGTATTAGGGTTTTTCACTGGGTTAAGTTTAATTTTTGCTATAGGTGCACAAAATATTTTTGTAATTGAGCAAGGTTTAAAGAAACAACATGTTTTTCTAGTTTGTTTTGTATGTTCAATATCGGATTTAATATTAATTTTTTTTGGCATATTTCTTTTTCACTATTTTATTCAATACTTCAATTCAACAATTGAAATAATATTCAATATTCTTTTAATAATTTTCTTACTTCACTTTATTTATACAAAAATAAAATCTTTTAATCTTAAAGTTAATTTCAATAATGATATTCCAGATATTTCAAAATTTAATATCTTTATTAAAACTCTTGGTTTTACATATTTAAATCCTCATGTTTATTCAGATACAGTATTTTTCTTAGGCAATTTTTCAAAGAATTTAATTTTTAATCAAAAGATATTATTTGGAGTAGGGGCTTCTATTGCATCATTTGTTTTCTTTTTTTTAATAGGATATTTGTCCTCTTATTTATCTAAATATGCTCAAAGTGACAGAGTATGGAGAGTAATAAATATATTTATTATCATCTTTATGAGTTTGCTTACAATTTATGTGCTAATAGATATTATTAGTTAGAGTAACCGTATTTTTTTAATCTTACATCACCTGTTCTTGCATGAGCTTCCATACCTTCATATCTAGATATTCTAGCTGCAGCAGCACCAACAAGTTCGGTGGACTCTTTTGTCATTCTTTGGAAACTTAAAGTTTTGATAAATTTTCCAACAAATAAGCCGCCCGTATATCTTCCAGCACCTTTAGTTGGTAAAATATGATTTGTTCCAGAGCATTTATCTCCGTAAGCTACTGTTGTTTCTTCACCAACAAACAAAGAACCATAATTAGTTAATTTCTCATGAAACCATTTTAAATTTTCTGTTTGAACTTCTAAGTGCTCAGGAGCATATTCATCACTGATTTTAACCATCTCTTCATCAGTATCACAAAGAATTACTTCTCCGTAATCTCTCCATGCAGCATCAGCATTTGTTCTTGGAACTTCAGGAAGTTCTGCAATTAATTCTGGAACTCTTTTCATTACTTTTTCTGCAAGCTCCTTACTTGTTGTGTACAGCCAACAAGGAGAGTTATAACCATGTTCAGCTTGACCAACTAAATCTACAGCTACTATCTCTGGATCTGCTTTTGCATCAGCAATAATTCCGATTTCAGTTGGACCTGCAAATAAATCAATACCAACTTTTCCGAATAAAATTCTTTTTGCTTCAGCTACAAATTGATTTCCTGGACCAACAATTATATCTGCTGGAGGATTTTTAAATAGTCCATTAGTCATAGCAGCAATAGCTGGAACACCACCTAAATTTAAGATTACATCAGCACCACAAAGATCAGCTGTATAAACTATAGTAGGATGAGCCCCCACACCTTCTTTAGGTGGACTACAAGCAATTATATTTTTTACACCACCCACTTTTGCTGTAGTGACACTCATCACAGCAGAAGCGATATGAGCATATCTTCCTCCTGGGATATAACATCCTGCTGTATTTACAGGAACTAATTTTTGGCCAGCATATAATCCATTAGACAATTCTACTTCAAAGTCTTGACCATAGTTTTTTAATTGAGCTTCAGCAAATTTTCTTACTCTCTCATATGAAAATTGAATATCATCTTTTGTTTTTTGATCTAAACTTTTTTTAATTTCTTCAATTCTTTCTTTTGATACAACAATCTCACCATCATATTTGTCAAATTTTTTAGTTAGATCAATACATCCTTGTTCTTTAGTTTTTTCTATGTCTTTTAATAAATCCTGAACAATACCAGTCGTTTTTGTGTCATCTGTTGATGATGTTTTAGGTGATTTTTTCAAATACGTGATTGCCATTATATTCCTCTTTTTATTGATGAATTATTTAAGGCAATTTTGATTTTATTGCAATCAAACAATTAATCTAATGCAACAACAGCAGCAGCAATTGATGCTAATCTAGCTTGTGCTTCATCAGATCGACTAGTAATTACAACTGGTACTTTACCACCAACAACCACGCCAGCTGCACAAGCCCCGCAAAAATAAATTAACATTTTAACTAATCCATTTCCTGTTTCTACACTTGGTACTAATAAAACATCAGCCATTCCAGCTACATCATTCTTAATTCCTTTTATAGCAGAAGATTTTTTTGAAATACTATTATCAAATGCTAATGGACCAAAAACATCAGCATTTAAATTTTCTTTTTTAGCTAATCTTGTAATTTCTTCAGCTTCTTTAGAACTTGGAACGCTATCTAAAACTTCTTCAGTAGCAGACAACACAGCAATTTTAGGTCTTTCAATTCCAATTCTGTTAGAAAAATTTATTACATTTTTTAAGATATGCATTTTAGTTTTCACATTTGGTAAAACATTTAGAGCACCATCAGTAATAATGAGTGGCTTATCTTCTTTATCTAAAGTCATATGCCAAATGTGACTTAGTCTAGTTTTCCCTAGTAAATTATATTCTCTTTTTAAAACTTCCTTCATTAGGATATCAGTATGAATGTGTCCTTTTACTATAATTCTAATTTTTTCTTCACTAGCTAGTTTGGCAGCAATTGCTGCAGTATTATTTTCTACAGGTTCATGAATAATTTCATATTTTGAAATATCCCATTTAAGATCTTGAGCACACTTTTGAATTTCTTTTTCATCCCCAATAAAAATTGGCTCAATCAAACTTTCATTAACTGCATCTTGAACAGAGAGCATTGGTAAGGGCTTACCAGCATTAACAATACCAGCTTTTACCCCTTTCTTCTTATGAGCTACATTTAAAAGATTATTTGGAACGACAATTTCTTTATTTGAAAGCATATCTAATTCTTTAATAACTCTAAGTCTTTTTTAATTACTTCAGTTAATTTAATTTCTTTTTTTGAATTCATTTTAAATCTTTTATATTTATTTTGACCAGGATATACAATTTCTTTTACTCCTTTAATTTTAGGTAATCTTTTAACTTTTTTAATATTATCTTTAATTCTATTGTTATAATTTTTGACAAATAAATTTGTTTTAAATGTGATAAACAAATGACCAATATTTTGTGGACCGGAAAAATCATCAAAAGGATCTTTTACCCTTCCTGCATGATTTGCCCCAGTCAAAACACCACTTAAAATATCTACCATCCAAGCTAAACCTGAGCCCCTAAAACCTGCAATAGGTAACTGAACTCCATGAAGAGCTTTTTTAGGATCAGTTGTTGGATTACCAAATTTATCCAAAGTAACTCCTTCTGGTATTTTTTGATTGTATCTAGCGGCGACTCTAATTTTCCCTCTATTAATCTTTGAAATAGATGTGTCTAAAATGAAAGGTATTTTTGAACTAGTTGGGGTTCCAAAACAAATTGGATTAGTACCAAATAAACTTTTTGAAGCACCGTGTGGTGCTACAGCAGGTGGAGCATTTGTATAAATCATTATTATTAAATTTTTTTTTACTGCTTGTTCAGCGTAATAACCCGACAATCCATAATGGCCACTATTTTTTACAGCTACCAAACCAATTCCAGTTTTATTTGCATTTTGAATTGCTTTTTTTACAGCAATATCTGCTGCTACAAATCCAATACTATTATCAGCATTTATATGAGAAATTGATTGAGAAATTTTTTTTATTTTTATTTTTGGTTTTGGATTAATCAATTTTTTAGAAATTCGATCACAGTACATTTTAAGACGTGATAACCCATGCCCATACGCACCCACTAATTCTGCATTAATTATTGCATTGGCTGAAATAGTTGCATGATCGTTACTTAATCCATGCTTTTTAAAAATTTCTATTAATTTTTTTTTTAGATTTTGAGTTTTCAAATTAACCTTTTCCACGCCATGGAATTGTTTTGTCAATTATTTTTCTTAAAGTTACATCAAATAATAAACCAAGCATTCCCATTATGAAAATAGTGATCCAAATAACCTCGTATTGAAAATATTTTTTTGCAACATTTTCAACAAATCCTATACCTGTTGTTCCTGCTAAAAATTCAGCTGCCACTAAAGTTCCCCAACACATACCAACAGCAACTCTTATACCTGTTAATATTTCAGGTAAAGAATTGGGGAAAATTACATATCTTAATATTTGTTTTTTTGAAGCACCTAATGAGTGAGCTGCATGAATTTTGGATAATTGTGTTCCTGATGCGCCAGCTCTTGCTGAAATAATCATAATAGATAAAGAAACCATAAATAATAAGAAAACTTTTCCAGTATTATCAATTCCTAAAACCGAAATAATAAGTGGAGCCCAAGCCAAAGGTGGAACTGGTCTGTAAAGTTCAATTAATGGATCGAAAAATCCTTTTGCGAATCTATTTAAACCCATAAATAAACCTAATGGAACACCAATTATAATTCCAAAAACTAATCCTAAAAATACTCTCAAAAAAGAATCCCATATATGACCATAAGGCACTGGTACTTTAAATAGTTTGAAGTCACCTGTTACAACTTTTAGAACAGCACCTTTAAGATTTTGTTTTACAGTTCCATCTTTAGTATGAACTGGGTATTCACCCGGTAAAATATCTGCAATCCAATCTGGCAAAATAAAACCTATCCATGTACTTATATCCACCATCTTTATCCATAAAAGGGGAATATCTTTATAACCAACACTTGGTTTTGACATTAATACAAATTTGTTAAAAGTATCAGATGGTTTTGGCAACCATCTTCCCGAACCTTGTTCTGAGCAACTTGGACCGCTAGCAATAATTGTACCAGCTGGAAACAGAAAGGTATCAATAAGTCTCAAGCCGCCTTGAGCATCTAATTGAGCGTTATCAAATTTGATAATAGCATTCTGCATTTTATCCAATGCATTTGGTGGATAAATACTTGCAAATTCTATTCTTCTTGCAATTTTGACAATGTTTTTAGCATAAGTAGATGCTATTTCTTCACTTTCAGTTAAATCGTTTCTGTAAGCTTTAATTTCATCTTTAATTTCTTTAATTTTATTTTTGAATTCTGGATTATGGTTTCGTAGTTTAAAAAATTCTTCACTTATCAAATTTAACTCTTGTGCTGCAGCATGAAATTTTAAGCCTCTGTCTGTGGCAGGCACAAGAGGTACTTCTAATGTATTTTCAATACTTCCTGAACCTGCATCAATCTTTGTGATACCCCAGCCACCTTCTTCATTTACAGCCTTAAGCCTTTCATTAAGCTCTTGCTCTGTTTCAAATGGATAATCAGGTTTTTGAAAATTTTCTGTTAAAAGATTTATTTTACCAGTTATATCGTCAATTTTTTCTCTGGTTTCATTTTCAAGTAGATCCTCATTAGTTAATAAAGGAATTAATTGATTTGTTTTATCTATAAAGCTTACAAGAATCGTTTTCTGCTCATTATTGAATTCTTTAGAATTTTTTATTTCATTAGATAGTTTTTCTAAGTTCTTATTCTCTTTTTTAATTTGAGAAGTACTTTTAAACTCTCTTTCTTCTATAGGAAATTGATATTTCAATCCTAATAAGGAGTCATTTACTTTTCCAACTTGGCATAACTCATTAGCTGATTTTGGATAAAAACCTTTTGCGATATCCCAAGAATAATAAAGCCAAATTAAAAGAAGAAAACTACTTCCAACAATTACCCAGTGTGTTCCACCTAATGCTCTCTCTGGATTTCCAAAAACTGCATCAACTTTTTCAGTTTTAATGAGACGCCTACCGTAAAGGATACAGCCGATTACAGCAAAAAAAATTAAAAAAGTTACTATTTGTGTTAACATTTAATTTTCTTTCCCCATGATTTCTTCTTCCATATTCCAAATCATTTCTAAAATTTCTTCTCGTTTTGCAGAAAAATCTTTATCTTTTTTAATTTCTCTTAAATCTTGTTTAAGACCCATTGATGCAAACGGAAGATTGTACTCTTTATGAATTCGACCTGGTCGAGGAGCCATTACATACAATCTTTCACCAAGTAATAATGCTTCTTCAACTGAGTGAGTGATTAATATAATTGTTTTTCCAGTTTCTTTCCAAATTTTTAAAACTAATGACTGCATCTTCTCTCTCGTTAAAGCATCAAGTGCTCCTAAAGGCTCGTCCATAAGAATTAAATCTGGATCATTAATTAGACATCTTGCAAGAGCAACTCTTTGCTGCATTCCTCCGGATAATTGATATGTTGGTGTATTACCAAATCCTTTTAGTCCAACTATTTCTAACCATTCATCAACTTTTTTTTGAGTTTCAATTGGATCTTTTTTTTTCATTCTTAATCCAAAGTTTACATTTTCAGCTACAGTGAGCCATTCAAACAAAGCACCTTGTTGAAAAACCATTCCTCTTTCAACACCAGGACCATCAATCTCTTTATCATTTAGAGTAATAGTTCCTGATGTTGGTCTAATAAATCCTGCGGTGATATTTAGTAAAGTTGTTTTGCCACAACCCGATGGGCCGAGAACTGTAAGTAGCTCTCCTCTTTTGAGAGTAAAATTTAAATCTTTTAAAGCGTGAACAGTTTCTCCTTTCGGAGTTTTAAAAATCATATTTAGATTTTGAGAAACTAAATCACTCATAAAAAGCTTTATATTTGAATTTTTAATAAAAAAATAGGCACCAATTTAAAAAAATTGGCGCCTATTTAAATTTTTTATCTACCTTTATATTATAAAGGTAAGAAACTTGTATCTACGTTTCCTCTTGGTGTTCCCATTCCTTTTAAGAATGCATCAAGATTTCCACTCTCCATAGATTGTTTAGTTTCTTCTGGAGTTAGGAATTTGAAACCATCTAAAGTTTCTTTCATATCAGCAACTTTCATTTCTGAAGCTTTTGACATTGCATTCATATCGCTTTTACCAGCTCTATATCTTGCATTAGCTTCATGAGTTACCTCGATAAAAGTTCTAAGCATTCCAGGATTTTCCTTCATGAACTTTGTAGTTACAGAAGTAATATCTATCCCTAAAATACCAGCATCTCTAGCTTCTTGTACTGTAAGCAATCTTGATCCTACAGCAGTTGCAGCTTTAATTGAGTTACCACCAAATAAACATGCCATTACAACATCACCACTTACTAATGCAGCAGCTCCTTCTTCAGGATCCATTTGAATGATATCCATTTTTTTTCTGTCAGCTCCAACAACTTTCATACTTTCATCAAAAACATACTCAGCCATTGTTCCTAGTGGAACAGCAACTTTTTTACCTTCTAATTCAGTAGCGTTTGCTTTTGTAATTCCAGAAGCATTAGATGTTACACAAGTTGTACCACCCATTCCGTATTCCATTGCAATATCTACTAATTTAATAGGTGCTTTAGATTTTACAGCGTTAATGAAAGGTACTAAACCTTGTGAGTAAGAGATATCGATATCTCCTGCTAACATAGCATCAGTCATTGCTCCACCATTTGTGAAGTTTGTCCATTTTACTGGAACACCCAAAGCTTTTGCAAAATTTTTTTTCTGCATGTCTTCTAAGTTTGGACTTGGCCATTCTAAGAAGTAAGCAACTCTAACTTCATTAGCTGCTGAATTAGCAACAGATATTGAAAGATTAAGAGCTACAAAACATCCAAGAATAAAACTAATTATTTTTTTCATTTATTCCTCTTAGTTGATTATTTATATGTTCTAAGTTTAAGATTAATTTGATGTAGATGTAAAACAAAAAAGTGTTTAATTTGGATACAACTATTAGTTGTGACATTATTTTGGTGGTTAAATAGTCCTAATTAGTCTAAAGAAATCTAAATACTAACAATTTAAAAATTTAAAAATTATGAGTTCAGAAAATCGTACTTCAGTTCCAAATTCATTAAATGAACATTGGATGCCATTTACTTCAAATAAAGATTTTAAAGCAAATCCAAGATTGATTACAGAAGCAAAGGGTGTTTATTTAAAAACTCACCATGGAAAAACTCAAATTGATGCAAGTTCTGGATTGTTTTGCAATCCGTTAGGTCATGGAAGAAAAGAAATTACTGAGGCAGTAACTAAGCAATTAGAAACTTTAGATTATGCTCAACCATTTCAACAAGGTTTTGGAGGTTCATTTGAACTTGCAACAAGAATTTCAAAACATACACCGGGCAATTTAAATAAAATGTTTTATACTATTTGTGGGTCAACAGCTGTTGAAACTGCAATTAAAATTGCTGTTGCTTATCATAGAGCAAGAGGTGATGCACACAGATTTAGATTTGTTGGAAGAGAAAGAGGTTATCATGGAATGAACATTGGATGTGTGTCTGTTGGAGGCATGGTTAACAATGTTAAAACTTTTGCAAGTATCTTAATGCCAGGCGTACAACACATGAGACATACACATTTACCTGAACATAAATTTGTAAGTGGTCAACCTGAAACGGGTGGAGATTTAGCTATGGATTTGGAAAGAATAGCAAGTAACTTTGGTCCAGAAAATATTGCAGCATGTATAGTTGAACCTATTGCTGGATCAACTGGAACATTAGTTCCACCAAAAGGATATTTACAAAAATTAAGAGAAATTTGTGATAAACACGGAATACTTTTAATTTTTGATGAAGTAATAACTGGCTGGGGAAGAACAGGTTCATCTTTTGCTGGACATGAATTTGGAGTTACACCTGATATAATGACTATGGCAAAAGCAACCACTAACGGTGTAGTACCAATGGGCGTTGTTGCGTGTAAAGATGAAATTTATGATGCTGTAATGGATGCTTCGCCAATGGGATCAGTTGAATTATTTCATGGTTATACTTACTCAGGAATACCTGTTGCTGTTGCTGCTGCTTTAGCAGTTCAAGATATTTTTGAAAAAGATGATATTTTTAATAGAGCAAAAAATTTAGCTCCTTATTTCCAAAAAGGTTTATTTTCTCTTCAAGATTTAGAGTCAGTTGAGAATATAAGAGGTTATGGAATGATGGGTGGAATTGATATGAAAATGAAAGTTAAACCTGGAAAAGCTGGTTATGAGTGTTTTAAAGCATGTTATGAAGCTGGTGTTAATTTTAAAGCTACAGGTGACTGTTTAATAATTGCTCCACAATTTATTTGTGAAGAAAAACATATTGATGAGATTATTGATAAACTAAGAACGGGTATCACTAACTATCAAAAAAACCAAAAAAACTAGTTAGTTATTTTTATATCTATAGTTAACAGAGAGAGAGATAATGAGGATAGGCGTACCTAAAGAAATAAAACCACAAGAAAATAGAATAGGTCTGACACCAGAAAGTGTAAAAACTCTTGTATCAGAGGGTCATGAAGTTTTAGTAGAGAACAACGGTGGTTTCGAAGCAGGTTTTGAAAATGATCAATATACAAATGCTGGAGCAAAAATTGTTAATAAAGCTTCAGATATTTTTAATGATGCAGAAATAATTGTTAAAGTAAAAGAGCCTCAAAAAGTTGAAGTTGATATGATTAGAGAAAATCAAATCGTTTACACTTATCTTCATTTGGCTGCTGCAAAAGAATTAACTGAGGGATTAATCAAATCAAAAAGTATAAATATTGCATATGAAACTGTTACAGACGATAATGGTAGACTCCCTTTACTCGCACCTATGAGTGCAGTAGCAGGTCGTATGTCTGTACAGGCAGGAGCGCATTGTTTAGAAAAAAATCAAAAAGGTAGAGGTCTTTTATTAGGAGGTGCACCTGGTGTTACTGGTGGAACAGTTGTAATTTTAGGTGGTGGAGTTGTAGGAGAAAATGCTGCAGTTATTGCAACTGGAATGCAAGCCAAAGTCCATATTGTAGATAAATCCGAAGCAAGATTGAAACAATTAGTTGAGATGTTTGGTGATAAAATAATTCCAGAACAAAGTGATAAAATAGATTTGAATAAATTAATTGCAGAAGCAGATTTGTTAGTAGGTGGAGTTTTAATACCAGGAGCGGAGGCACCAAAATTGGTCACTAAAGATATGTTGAAATCAATGAAAAGAGGATCTGTAATAGTTGATGTTGCAATAGATCAAGGTGGATGTGTTGAAACAAGTAAACCTACAACACATGGTGATCCAACATATATTGTAGATGATGTAGTTCATTATTGTGTAGCAAATATGCCTGGTGGAGTGCCAAGAACTTCTACGTTAGCTTTAAATAAAGCAACACTTCCATTCTTAGTAAAACTTGCAAACAAAGGTTATCAAAAAGCTTTAGGTGAAGATAAAAACTTTTTGGCAGGATTAAATGTTCATAAAGGTCATGTGACTTATAAAGCAGTTGCAGATGTGTTTGGACATCAATATGTTGACCCAGGAGAAGCAATCAAAAATTGATTAGATGGAAAAGAAACTACCAAGTAGCACAAAAGTTGTTGTTATTGGTGGTGGTGTAGTTGGTTGTTCAGTAGCTTATCATTTAGCAAAATTTGGTTGGAAAGATACAATTCTTTTAGAAAGAGATCAATTAACCTCAGGTACAACTTGGCATGCAGCAGGACTTGTGAGTCAATTAGGTCCGACAGCAGCAATAACAAAAATTAGAAAATACACTTTAGATCTATATAAAAAACTTGAGAACGAAGTTGATCACTCTGCAGGTTTAAGATTAAATGGTGCTCTTTCAATTGCACAAAATAAAGGAAGGTGGCAGGAACTTCAAAGACAAGCAACCACTGCACAACTTTATGATGTGGATGTAAGAATTTTAGATAAAGATCAAATCAAAAAAGATTATCCAATAATTAATACTGATGAAGTGATTGGTGGAATTTTAATGCCAGGTGATGGAGCGGCTGATCCATCAGGTGTAACACATATGCTTGCAAAAGGTGCGAGAATGGAAGGTGCACAAATTTTTGAAAAATCACCAGTTGAAGAAATTTTAACAAAAGATGGAAAAATTTCAGGAGTAAAAGTAAATGGTCAAAAAATTGATTGTGAGTATATTGTTTTAGCATCAGGAATGTGGTCAAGACAAATTGGTGAAAAGGTTGGAGTAAGCGTTCCACTTTATCCAGCAGAACATTTTTATATAATTACTGAACCTATAGAAAATTTATCTAAAACATTACCAGTTATTAGAGATTTTGATAACAGCACTTATATCAAAGAAGATGCTGGTAAAATTTTGGTAGGTATTTTTGAGGGAAAATCTATTCCAGCATTTGATAAAACAAGTTTAGTGCCTGAAGATTTTTCTTTTGGAGAATTTCCTGAAAATTTTGAACATTTTGAACCTTATCTTGCATCTGCAATTAAAAGGTTTCCAGTTTTAGAAAAAGCAGGGATAAGAAAATTTTTTGCAGGACCAGAATCTTTTACGCCAGACACCAATACTTTATTGGGTGAGGTACCAGAAATTAAGAATTTCTTTGTATGTTGTGGTTTAAATAGTATTGGGATTGGAAGTGGAGGAGGTGTTGGAAAAGTTACAGCTGAATGGTTAATGACAGGTCATATTAATCAGGACATATTTAGTTATGATATTAAAAGATTTCAAAAATTTCATTCAGATTTAGGTTTTATTAAAAAAAGAATTACTGAAACTCTTGGTGATTTATATGGAATGCACTGGCCATTTAAACAACACAAAACTTCAAGAAATATAAAGACACTTCCTTATCATGATAATTTGAAAAGTTTTGGTGCATGTTTTGGTGTTTCAGCTGGTTATGAAAGACCTATGTGGTTTGCATTAGATGGTGAAAAATCTGAATATGAATATAGTTATAACTATCAAAATTGGTATCCATCAGCAGAATATGAAACCAATAACACCATCAAAAATGTTGGTTTATTTGATTTAACTCCATTTTCAAAGTTTGAGATCAAATCTGATAAAGCACATCAAGAATTACAGAGAATTTGCACTGCTAATATAAAAAATGATATTGGTAAATGTACATACACTCATATGTTAAATAGTGATGGTGGTATTGAGACTGATTTAACTGTTGTTTGTGTAGATAAAGATCACTTTAGAATAATTAGTTCTGCAGCAACAAGAGAAAGGGATAAATTTCATATAAACAAACATCTTTCAAAAGATATAGAATTAAAAGATGTAACAGATGATTATTGTGTATTTGGATTGTTTGGACCTAAAAGTAGGGATTTAATCAAATCTATTTCTTCAGATAATTTTGAAAATGAAAATTTCAAATTTAGTACTGCAAAAAATATAACAATTGAAGGAATAAAAATATGGGCCCAGCGATTGTCTTATGTTGGTGAATTAGGTTTTGAATTATACGTAAAATTTAATGATGCTAAAAAAATATATGAATTATTAATTGAAAAAGGCAAAGATTTTAACCTTTCTAATTGTGGTATGCACGCTATGGATATTATGCGTATGGAAAGTGGCTTTTTGCATTGGGGACATGATATTTCTCCTGAAGAAAATCAATATCAAGCAGGTTTGTCATTTACAATTAGTAATAAAAAAAACGTAGATTTCATTGGTAAGAAAGCTTTAGAAAAAATCAAAAAAGAAAAAATTAAAAGTAGATTTGCAATGTTTGCTCTAAAAGATAGTAACCCTGGTGAGCCTTTATTACTTCATGACGAGCCGATATATTTAGATGAGAAAATTATAGGAAGATCTACTTCTGGAAATTATTCATTTAATTTTAAAAAAAATCTCACTTTTGGATATATCAATAATGATTTTTCTAATGAAGAACTACAAAATAAAAACTTGTTTATTGAGGTAGAAAAAAAGAAGTACCCAATTGATATAATTAACAAACCTTTAAAACAAACAAACTTTAAAAATAATTAAGTTCTATTTTTTTTTAAGAAAATTACAAAAAGAACCGATGTTGTCATCATGATTAAAGCATAAGCTGCAGTAGGTACCATGTAAGACATATCTTGACCAAATAATTGAATTCCAACAAAAACAGCTAAGGTTCCATTTTGTAAACCACATTCAAGAGATATACATTTTTGTTGTGCAACACCTGTTGCAAAAATTTTAGCAACATAAAAACCTATAATCATCATAACTACATTTAATGTTAGTGCAATAGTGCCAGCAGTTGTTAGGAACATGATAATGCTATCCCACTCTTCAATATAGATAGCTAAAAAAACAATTAAGAATAATATAATAGATAATTTTTCAATTATATTCATATTTCTCATTATAAAATCATCAGCAAATTTTCTTATTAACATTCCAATTATTACAGGAACAGTTACAACACCAAACATTTTAAGTGAAATCCCAATCATTGAAATTTCTTTACTCACGTAATCAATATCAAATAAATCAATCGATAAAAAAACTACAAAGGGAACAGAAATAATACTTATCAAACTTGTAACAGCAGTTAGTGATATTGAAAGTGCAACATCACCATCAGCAAACTTAGTTAGAACATTTGAGGTTACTCCGCCAGGAGCTGCAGCAATTAACATAACTCCCAAAGCAAGTTCAATGGGTGTTTTTAAAATTATAATTAGTAAGTATCCAACAATGGGAAGAACAACTAATTGACAAACTAATCCAACTAAAAATTCTTTTGGATTTTTTACAACTCTTGTAAAATCATTAACTCTTAAAGATGCACCCAAAGCTAACATTATTAATGCTAGCGCAAATGGCGCAATCGTTGTTACTATTCCCATAGACCCCTCTCTGAAAATAAACTTTATTACTCAGTGCAAATATATTTTTTATTTAAGAAATTACAAGAAGATTCAAAATTTTACGAATAAACTTTGCTTTGAATTTAAAAATTTCTGTTTGGTAAGGCAAAATTTTTCTAAAATTCATACTAGTTAATACATATTGTTTTTTATCATTCATTTTGATCAAATCTTCTTTAATTAAATATTTACATTTTCTTATTATTGTTGCTCGAGGAATATTTGTCATATCAGAAATTGACATTGCACTGATACCACTATTAGTTCCTAAATTTTTAATTAAGATGTCACTCGTTTCAAAATGATCTAAATTAGGTTTATCACCAGTCTCTAAATACTTTGATACATTCAAAACTTGATTCATGCAAACAGTTCCCCAAATATGAAATGTGGTCAAATCTTGCATAAATTTATGATATCCAATAACTAATGGTATTTGCATTCGGTAAAACCATCTCCAACATAATGTAAATTTTTTCTTCATTATGTTTTCAATTATTTTTTGATCAAGTTTTTTTGAATAAATATTATCTCTATTTAAAGCTTGTGAAACTAATAGAATATATTTTGATGAAAATTTCATTTGTTGTTCTGGTTTAACAAATTTAAAAGCTTTTCTATCAATTAAAATCTTTTTTTTTGAACGACTTATTACTCCCTCATTTTCAAGTTCCAAAACTTTTCTTCTAACAGTTTCTTTTGGTAAATCTAATTTTTCACATAATTCAGTAATGCTAAATTTTTCAATTTGTTGATATGATTTTGCGTAATATTCATCATAGCTATATTGAATATTCATTTGATCATAAAACTGAAGAGTTTTTTCAATTAATGAAATCACTATCATATACTTGTAATGATCTTTAAATGGAGAATAGACATTATTCATCCAGTTCCATTGATGAAATATCCAATCTTTACTAAGATCAGAATAATTAGTCATTATTGAACTATAAACTTGTTCATCTTCTAAAGTTTTAGAAAAATCTATTTCTTGTAAGTTCATAATTTTAAAAATCGAAGTAGAAACCCAATTTGGACAGTTGTCAATTCAAATGTGACCCAGATTGAACTTTACTTGAATTGAGCAGATCTATAATCCATGTTTAATTTCTCATATGGATAATAAAGGCTTTGCAGAAAATCAAAATAACATCGAGACCCCAAATGGTGTTGTTGTTGCTGAAAAGCCTTTAAAATCCGAACAAATAAGACCAGAAAGAGTTGATATAAACGTTTTAAAATCAAAACTGCAAGAGACTGAAAGCAAAGAATTTAAGAAAAATTTGATCATTCTTTCTACATTAATTCTAGGTTTAGGTATTTTAGGAATATATCTGTCCCTCTAGTAAAATTTGCAAATTTATAATTAAGATGGTTTAATTGGATTATGAGAAATTTAGGATCTAATATTAAAAATAAGTTAGTTGCAAAATACTTAGTAAAAGATCAATCAACTTCTCAAGCCAAAAGCACTGATATAAATATCTTGTTAAATAGAATTGAATTAAACAAAAAGAACGAGTCTAAAAGAAAGTTATACTTTTCAGCAGCAGCTTCAACTGGCCTAATCCTATTCGGTCTAATAATTTTTTAATAATTAATTAATTTTATTTAGTAAAAGTGTCGTTAAATTGACTACTCACTCTAACAAATGTTGTACATTTACTAAGTTGTTTTAAAGAGGGTGCTCCAACATAAGTACAGCTACTTCGCACTCCACCAAGAATATTAAGGATAGTATCGTTAATTTTTCCTCTATATTTAACTCTAACATTTCTTCCTTCACTACTTCTATAATCGGCTAAACCACCATAATGTTTTTTGTTAGCAACTTCAGAACTTGATCCATAGAATTCAATATATTTTGAGCCATTAACTCTAATTAATTTTCCATTACCCTCATCATGACCTGCCAGCATTCCGCCCAACATTACAAAATCTGCTCCTCCTCCAAAGCCTTTTGCAACATCACCTGGGCAAGTGCATCCTCCATCAGCAATAATATGAGCTCCCAATCCATGTGCGGCATCAGCACACTCAATTACAGCACTTAATTGTGGATAACCAACACCTGTTTGTATTCTAGTTGTGCATACGCTTCCTGGACCAATACCAACTTTTACTATATCAGCACCACTTAAAACTAATTCTTGTGTCATATCAGCAGTTACAACATTTCCAGCAATAATTGTTTTTGTTGGATATTTATCTCTTACTGATTTTACAAAATTTGTAAAATGTTCAGAATAACCATTGGCTACATCTATACATATGAATTTAAAAAAATTAAATTCTTTTAGTACTTTATCTAAATTAGCAAAATCCTCTTTTTTAATTCCAACACTAAGAGCTATATTTTGATAAATTTTTTTTATACTCTTATTTTGTTTGAGTTTTTTTACATCATGTTGTTTAGTTAAACATGTGATCATTCCATGTTCACTTAATTTTTCAGCTATACTAAGTTCACCAACACCATCCATGTTGGCTGCCATTATTGGAATTCCTGACCATTCATTTTTGCTATATTTAAATCTATAAGTTCTTAATAGATTCACATCTTTACGACTTTTTAATGTACTTCTTTTAGGCCTAAATAATACATCTGAATAATCTAGTTTTAAATCTTCTTCAATTCTCACAAAAAAAGAAGTTACCTTGCAAAATCATTATTTCAATCAGATTCTTGCCTGTGGATAAGTATTGAAACGAAAATTAAAACTATTATAAATCAACCATAATTATATGGCGGGGTAGCTCAGTTGGTTAGAGCGCGGGACTCATAAGCCCGAGGTCAGTGGTTCGATCCCACTTCCCGCTACCAAATAAGACAAGGTAAATAAATTAACGTAAATTTAAATTTCTAATCTTTTTTCTAAATATTCATTTTTAAAGAAATAACTTTTTATATCTGAGCAACTTTCGTCTCCAATTAATTTTGCATATTTTAACCAGTTTTGAAAAGTAAGAGCATCATTTAAAGTTACTCCTTTAATTGTTGGTGTTATTTTATTATCCATTATTAAATCAGGAAAATTACTATCAATTAAATCTTCATAATTTTTCCATTCAGGTTTGAATGCCATTATGTTTTTATCTAGATTTTTATATTCAGGATATTTAATTCCATATTCAGTACACCCTCTTTTCACATATAGTTTTATATCTTTGCCTAAATTATTTTTTGTTATTATAGATATTTGTTTTTCAATAATTTTTGCTTCTTCTTCTGATGAACAATAAATTAATGATTTATAGTGACCGTTTATTTTTGGTCTTGTTTCTATCACACATTTTCTCGTGTTATAATTTTCAAATTCAATTTTATCAAAAAGCAAATAAATTTTTATCAAATCAATTAAATTATCAGGTTCTATTTGAATTTTATAACAACCGAAACAAAATTTAGGAATAGCTTGATAAGTATCAAATACTTTTTTGTGCCTATTGCAATTAAGATCTTTTTTAGTCTTTCTATAAATTTGAGTGTAATGAAATTTAAGATTAACAAAATTATCATTAATTATTTCGCTTATTGAATTTAATAAATGTTTAATATTAGCATCATCAATATATTCTTTTTCAGAATAATTAATTTTAATTTTATTTAATTCATTGTGTTTTGAGATGAATATTGAGTTATTTTCAGCAACATTTGTAGAATGAGATAATGATTTAATTAGTCCAATAATAGCTTCTTCAAAATTATTATTAATTTCAATAGATTTTAAAAAGTTCGTGACCGCCAAATTATTTTGACCTAATCTGAAGTGTAAAATTCCTAAGTTGTTATATACTTCTGGAACATTTGGTTTAAGAGATAGTACTTTGTCAAAATCACTTTTGGCTTTTTCATATTTAGATAAATGCAGATAGCAAATAGCTCTTAAATTATATGATTCTACATTTTGTTGATTATTTGAAATAATGTTATCTAAAGATTTAATTGCATCAATAAAATGATGATTTTTCATAAATTCCAAAACTTGATGAATATTATTTTGCATAAGAAACAATAATTTTATGAATTTTAATTTTCAATAATTAAAATTTAATGTCCAGGAAATTCAATTAAATTTTCAATTTTATAACCTTTATTCTCTAATGATTTACAACCATTTAAATCAAATAAATTTATTACGAATATAAAAGCAGAAACTTTTCCGTCTGACATCTCTATTAATTTTGCTGCAGCTTCGGCCGTTCCTCCAGTAGCAATTAAATCATCGATTATTAAAACAGAGTCGTTTTTTTCTATAGAATCTTTGTGAACTTCAATTGTTGCTGTTCCATATTCTAATTCAAAATCAACAGAATGAACTTCAGCAGGAAGTTTATTTTTTTTTCTAAGCATTATAAAAGGTTTTTTCAAGATATATGAAACTGCTGATGCAAAAACAAATCCTCTCGATTCAATAGCAGCAATTTTATTAAAATTAAATTTTTTTGATTTTTCAACTATTTGATTTATTGTTTCGGCGAATGCATCTTTGTCTTTAATTAATGTAGTAATATCTCTAAAAAGAATACCTTTTTTTGGATAGTCTGGAATGGACCTAATATAATTTTTTAAATTCATAATAAGTAATTATTGAAGTATAAATAAATTAAATTTTAGACATGACAAGAAATAAATTAGCAATCATTGGAGGAAGTGGTCTTTACGATGTTGAGGAATTTACTGATAGAGAATTAATAGATTTGAATACCCCTTGGGGCAAACCCTCCGATCAGATCTTAAAAACAATTTATAATAAAAAGGAAGTTTATTTTTTACCAAGGCACGGAAGAGGACATTTTATTTCACCTTCTAATATTAATTTTAGAGCAAATATTGATGCTTTAAAACAATTGGGAGTTACAGATATTGTTTCTGTTTCAGCTGTTGGTTCGTTAAAAGAAGATTTACCTCCTGGAAAATTTGTTATTGTTGACCAATTTATCGATAGAACGTTTGCAAGAGTAAAAACTTTTTTTGATGATGAAATAGTTGCGCATGTTTCAATGGCACACCCTACATCGAATGGACTTATGAATGCCTGTGAAGATGCAATTAAAAAAGAAAAAATAGAATATCAAAGGGGTGGGACGTATATTGTTATAGAAGGTCCACAATTTTCCACACTAGCAGAATCTAATCTATATAGATCATGGAAAGCTGATGTAATTGGTATGACCAACATGCCTGAAGCTAAACTGGCAAGAGAGTCTGAAATTAGATATGCATCTGTTTCAATGGTGACAGATTATGATTGTTGGCATCCTGATCATGAAAATGTAGATGTTCAGCAAGTAATAAAAGTTCTTTTAGGAAATGCTGCTAAAGCCAAAAATATGATTAAAAATTTAATTGAAAACTTTGAAAATTATATTGATCCTAAAGATCCTACAAATAATTGTCTAGATGTAGCAATTATAACTGCTCCAGAAAAAAGAACAAAAAAAACTATAGAAAAATTAAAAAATGTTGCAGGAAGGGTATTGAATAAATGAAAAAACTTTTATTAATACTAATTATCATTTTTTTTAATACAAATGTCCTTGCTGATAAAATGACTAAGAGTGGATTTTTGAATAATAAAGTTGGTTATTTAAAAGATCAAAAAATAAATAACCCACAAAATAAAATTCTATTAATTTATAATCATGGTCAAACTACTCACGACGGTCCGTCTAATGATTGCGCATGGAAGGGAGGGATGAATAATATGTCATCTTTAGTTGGAAAAAAGGTTAAAGATAAAGAGATAGTTGTTTATCTTTTTTGTACAGGCAAACTTAAAGGAGATGATTATAAAAGATTATGGAATAAAAAAAAATTTATAGAGCCATATAAGGGTAAGCCAAAACTTGAAAAAAGATTAGATGCAAATTTAAAACTTATTGAGGATTTTACTGCTCAGGGATTTAATAAAAAACAAATATTTATAACTGGACGATCTTGTGGTGGATGGATGACAATGATGTTACTCAGCAGATATCAAGATATTGTTGCTGGAGGTATTTCTTTTGTACCTGAATGTTATGGTCGTTTAACAAAAACATATAAAGTTAAAAAAGTTGGAGTAAAGGATGCTTTAAAAAAATTTGAGGAAAAAGATGGTCCTGGTCCAGCCAATATGAGACAAATACAAATAGATGAAATTAAAAAAAGTTCAAATTTACCTGTATTAGTTTTTACTCATCCTAAAGATCCATTTGGTGGACTAGTGTCGGATTGGGTTGAGGAAGTCTCTGGTGTTGAAAGAATAGTTATTTCTCAAGACAACAAGGTTAATGGAAAAAGTTGCAGTGTATGGGGAAAACCAATAAAAAATTATCATGATATGGATAGAGCCACTTGTTTTAAAGAGTTTAATCCAAAAATTTTAAATTTTATTTCATCGAAAATTGATTAAATGAAAATAGAGGGAAAAGAGTATCGCACTATTTGGTTTGAAAATAATGTTGTAAAAATAATAGATCAAACAAAACTTCCACATCAATTTATTATAAAAGATTTAAAAACTGTAGATGATGCAATAAAAGCTATAAAAGTTATGGAAGTGAGGGGCGCACCTTTAATAGGAGCTACTGCAGCTTATGGATTGGTTTTAGCTATAATCGAAAATGATGATCAGTCTTTTCTAAAAAAATCAGCAGAAAATTTAATTAATTCAAGACCAACTGCAATAAATTTAAAGTGGGCGGTTGATAGAATGATAAATAAATTATCAGGTGTTAATAGTGATAAAATTTTAGAGATAGCTTTAAATGAAGCACAAGAAATATGTGAAGAGGACATTAAATTTTGTGAAAATATAGGTTTAAATGGTCTAAAAATAATTGAGGAAATTTATAATAAAAAAAAAAACACAGTAAATATTTTAACTCATTGTAATGCAGGCTGGCTTGCAACTATTAACTGGGGAACCGCAACCTCTCCAATTTACCATGCACACAAAAAAGGAATTCCTGTTCATGTATGGGCAGATGAGACAAGACCAAGAAACCAAGGAGCCAACTTAACTTCATATGAGTTAAATGAAGAAGGAATTAAAAATACAATCATTGCAGATAATACTGGTGGAATTTTGATGCAAAGAGGAGAGGTTGATATGTGTATTGTTGGTACAGATAGAACTTTGGCGAACGGTGATGTTTGCAATAAAGTTGGTACCTACTTAAAAGCATTAGCAGCATATGATAACAATATTCCCTTTTATGTAGCTCTTCCAAGTTCGACAATTGACTGGGATATAAAAGATCATAAAGACATTCCTATCGAAGAAAGAAATTCAGAAGAATTATCGCATATCGAAGGTTTTGATGAAAAAGGAAGTATTAAGAAAGTACAAATTTATCCAAAAAAAAGTAAAGCAATGAATTTGGCATTTGATGTAACACCTGCAAAATATGTAACAGGTTTGATTACTGAAAAAGGTGTTTGTGAAGCCTCAAAAGAGGGATTAAAAAAGTTATTTAAATGAAAAATTTAAAAGAAAGAGAAGAAGTAATTGAATATTCAATTAAACTTAATACCACTAATCTATCTCCTTTAAGATCAGGAAATATTTCAGTAAGAGGTGTTGAGGATGGAATTGAAGGTTTTTTTATCACTCCTTCGGGAAAAAAATATGAGTTTCTTAAACCAGATGATATTGTTTTTTTGTCTTTAACTGAAGAAAAAGACTTTTTATCTTGGTTTAATTCAGGCAAAAATCCATCATCAGAATGGAGATTTCATCAAGATATTTATAAAAACAAATGGGAAGCAAAAGCAATTGTTCATGCCCATTCACCCAATGCTTCAGCAGTTTCGACTCATGGTAAGTCTATACCACCATTTCATTACATGATTGCTCTAGCAGGAGGCGAAGATATTAGATGTGCCGAATATGCAACCTTTGGAACACATGAACTTTCAATGAATATCGTTAAAGCCTTAAAAGATAGAAAAGCATGTTTGATGTCTAACCACGGTCAGGTTGCATTTGGTGAAAATCTATCCAAAGCATTTGAACTGGCACAAGAGGTAGAAAATATTTGCCATCAATATGTTATTGCTTTAAAGATGGGAGAGCCAAAGAATCTTTCATTTGCAGAAATGAAAAAAATTTTGGAAAAAGTTAAAAATTATAAAAGTGGATAATTTTTATGATAAAAGTTGGGGAGCACATCACTTTAGACATTATTGGAACGGATAAAGAATATGATCCTTCAGTCTATGAGAGAGTAATTAATGAAATTGCAAAAGCTGCAAAAGTTACAATTCTCAATATTTCTAAGTATAAATTTGAACCGCAAGGTTTTACAATACTGGCTTTATTAGCTGAAAGTCATATCAGTTTTCATACATTTCCTGAAAAAGGCATAATAAGTTTTGATTTTTTTACATGTGGAAAAATAAGTCCATCAATTGCAATCGACATTGTTAAAAAAGAATTTAAGCATAAAAGAATTGTTAAAAAAGAATTCAATAGAGACACTAGAGCTCTATATCATGATATTTATAGTTCACCAGGTCTTCAAAAAGCATACGTAGTTAATGATGTTTTAGAAGATTTTAAATCTAAAGTTGGACAGCATATTGAAATTTTAGATCTTGAACAATTTGGAAAATCTTTATTTATTGATGGTGAAATTCAAGTTGCTGCCTCAGATGAACATTTGTATAGTTCAACTTTTGTTGGTTCAGGATTAAATCTTAATAAAAATAATGAAAGAGCTGCAATAATTGGTGGTGGAGATGGCGGAGTTGCTAGAGAATGTATTTCAAAAAAATTTAATTTTATAGATTGGTTTGAACTTGATCCCGAAGTTGTTGAAGTTTGTACTAAACATTTAGGAGATATAGGAAAAAAAGCTACAGAAAAAAATTCAGTTAAATGTGTTTGGGGTGATGCATTTGAAAGTATTAAGACTGTTAAAGAAGATACTTATGACCATATTTTTGTTGATTTAAATGATGATCAATTTTGTATTGATTTAGCTGCAAAGAATATGGATTCTCTTGTCAGAATTTTAAAACCAAAAGGTGTTATCACAGCGCAAGTTGGAAGTCAGGATAAAAAACCCCAGCAGGTTGAAAATTGGTTAAATGTTTTCCACCATCATTTTGGTAATACTAAATTATCAAGGGTTTATATACCAAGTTTTGATTGTTCTTGGAATTTTTCATCATCGATAAATCATTAATTTTTTCTTTTTTAAATCTTAAATTTGTGAAATAATATTTTTATAATTAAAGGAGAGAATAATGAATATATTTAAAAAAACTATTTTTTCAGTTTTTCTTTCTTTATTAGTAATTGGAAGTGCTAATGCTGATAAAATAAAAATTGGAACTGAAGGTGCTTACCCTCCATGGAATTCAAAAGATGAGTCTGGTAAGTTAATTGGATTTGAAGTGGAGTTGGCTTGGACACTTTGTAGATATATTGGTCAACAATGTACTATAGTTGAGCAAGATTGGGATGGAATGATCCCAGCTTTAATCATGAGAAAGTTTGATGCAATAATGGCAGGTATGTCAATTACCGCTGAAAGACAAAAAGCAATTAACTTTTCTCAAGGTTATGCAGATGAAGTTGCTTCTTTAGCTGTGATGAAAGGTTCTAGTTTAGAGAATTTAGATACACCAGCTGGAATTAATTTAACAAAACCTAACGCTGCAGCAAAAAAAGCTTTAAAAACTCTTACTGCTGCTTTAGCTGGTAAAACAGTTTGTGTTCAAACAGCTACAATTCACCAAAACTTTTTAGACTCAGGTGATGTAGGGAAAGTAAATGTTAGAACTTATAAAACACAAGATGAAGTTAACTTAGATTTAGCATCGGGAAGATGTGATGCTGCATTAGCTGCTGCGGTTGCATTCAGTGATTATGCAGAAAAATCTGGTAAACCAGTTGTTCTAACTGGTCCAACTTTTTCAGGTGGTGCATTTGGTAACGGTGTTGGAGTTGGTATTAGAAAAGATGATACTGAACTTCTAAAAAAGTTTAATGCCGCAATCGATAAAGCGAGAAAAAACGGAGATATTAGTAGAATAGCTACTAAGTGGTTCGGTTTCGACGCTTCTATGTAATTAATTTTAGATTTGGCGACTATAATGTATAGTCGCCAATCTGTATGGAACTTCTAGCATTTGGAGATACTGGTTGGGGTGATGAATTATTTCGTGCTACCCTAATGACACTAGCTGTATCAATTACGGCAATGCTTATAGGTTTTAGTTTTGCTGCAATCTTTACTCCATTAAAATTATCGAAATTTAAATCATTAAATCTAATTGCAAATATCTACACCACAGTCATTAGAGGTGTTCCAGAATTATTAGTTATTTACCTTTTCTTTTTTGGAGGAAGTGGAGCAATTATGTTTGTTGCTTCTATGTTTGGTTACAATGAATACATAGAAATAAATGCTTTTGTAACTGGTTCATTCGCTATTGGAATTATATCTGGAGCGTACTCTACTGAAGTTTTCAGAGGATCTATCCAGTCTATTGATAAAGGACAATTCGAGGCAGCAAAAGTTTTAGGCTTAAGTAAATTTAAACAGTTTTATAAAATCATTCTTCCTCAAATGTTAAGACTTGCAATTCCTAATTTGAGTAATGTTTGGCAAATAACACTTAAAGATACATCGCTAATTTCAGTAACAGGTTTAGTCGAGATCATGAGGCAATCTTATATTGCAGCTGGATCTACAAGAGATCCTTTATTCTTTTATTCTTTTGCAGCAATTTTGTATTTGTTACTGACGTTTTTGAGTATGAAATTGATAAACAAATTAGAAATTAAGTATAGCAGGGGGTATTAATGGATTTTGAATTGATGATTAATAGTTTTCCAAAGTTATTAAATGCCACTGTTGTAACTTTAAAACTTTTATCCGTGTCCTTAATTGTAGGATTATTTATTGGATTATTATTTGCAATTTTAAGACTAAATAAAAACGATTTTATAAATAAATTTGCATATGGATATTCATACGTTTTCAGAGGAACTCCATTATTAGTACAAATATTCATTATCTATTTTGGTTTAGGTCAAATTGAATATTTGAGATCAACATTTTTATGGGTAATTTTAAAAGAACCTTATTGGTGTGCAATTATAGCTTTTGCATTAAATACTGGTGCTTATACATCTGAAATTTTAAGATCAGCCTTTCAAACAATTAAACCTGGTATAATTGAAGCTGGACAAAGTCTAGGTATATCTAGCAAGATTATTTTTTATAAAATACAAATTCCAATAGCTATTAGACAATCGTTACCAGCATATGGAAATGAAATTATTTTAATGATGAAAGGAACATCTTTGGCTAGTACAGTTACAATAATGGATTTAACTGGCGTTGCAAAATATATAATATCAACAACTTTTAAACCAATTGAAGTATTTATTGTAGCTGGTGGTATTTATTTATTTATGACTTTTATAATCCACAATGTAATAAAATTTTTAGAAAAAAAATATAGTTTTAATTAAAGAATAACTAAATCCAACTTTTGCTTGCCTAATCTTTCATTACCTTTTTCAGTGACCAAGTAAGTTTCACCTAAATTCATTGCCAATTGATTTTCTGAGTCCATTAGAATCATATGCATAAAGAAAACATTACCTGGTTCAATTATGTATGGATTTCCTGTGTATAGCATAGGCCAATCCATCCAATTTGGAGAAAAAGTTGTACCTAAAGAATAACCACATGCATTCATTCTGGCTTTATTAAAACCAAGATTATCAAAGGTCTTTGCGTGAGCATCAAAAACCTCTCCAATTTTATTTCCGGGTTTAAGTTTGTTTTCACAATTCATTAATGCATCAACACAAGCTTCATGCATTTTATGATGTTTAGGATCTGCTTTGCCAATTGGAATAGTTCTAAACATTGCTGAATGATAATGTCTATAAGTTCCAGCCCATTCTACAGTTAATTGATCTCGATTTTTTAAAGTTTGTTTTTCTGCCTGGTAACGGCAGAGTAAAGCATTCTTACCCGAACCAATAATAAATTCATTTGCAGGATAATCCCCACCTCCTTCAAATATAACTCTATTCATTTCAGCTAATATTTTAGATTCACTTACACCTGTTTTTGCATTTTTCCATACTTCATCTAAAGCTTTATCTGCAAGCTCAGCAGCTTTTTTTACATAAACAATTTCTTCTTTAGATTTAACTACTCTTAACTTTGTTATTAAGTCTGATTTATCTTCTACACTACAATAATTTTCTAAAGATTTGTTAAGTCGAATTGCATTACGTCCAGTTAATCCGTAAGCTTCATATTCAACTCCTAATTTTTTTCCTTTGAGATTTAATTCATCTAAAATCATTTTAAGATCATCAGTAGGGTTTGATCCATCTTTATCAACCCATATTCTGATATCTTCAATATTAGATGTATTT
>CACJLM010000003.1 GCA_902594245.1 uncultured Pelagibacteraceae bacterium
GGACCAATAATTATTTTTACACCTAGGTTTTTTAATTCTATAGCAGACTGTAAGGTTTTATTTGGATTTGCACCTGAGTCCCTGGGGTAAATTTCTATTTCATTATTTGCAATATCATCAAGAGCAAGTTTGGTGGATTTAATTAATAGTTCACCAAGCTGAAAGTTTTCACCAGACATAGGAACCAAAAGACCAATTTTTATTTTTTCCCCTTCAGCTATAGCTAAAGACGATTTAATTAGGGAAAATATTATAATTATAAATATTTTAAAAATCTTAAACATTTAATGATATTATATTATTTTAATAACAAATATGATCGTAAAATCTAAATCACTTAGCAAAGATATTAAAAAAGGTCTATATTTAGTATCTACACCTATAGGTAATTTAAAAGATATTACTTTAAGAGCAATCGAAACTCTTAAAAATTCAAATTATATCCTATGTGAAGATACTAGAGTTTCTCAAAATTTACTTAAAAAATATGAAATTAAAGTAAAGTTAATTTCTAATCATAAA
This sequence comes from uncultured Pelagibacteraceae bacterium, assembly GCA_902594245.1. Taxonomy (GTDB): domain Bacteria; phylum Pseudomonadota; class Alphaproteobacteria; order Pelagibacterales; family Pelagibacteraceae; genus Pelagibacter. Next base: position 523 of record CACJLM010000003.1, read on the forward strand.
TTTAATGAGAAAAAAAATTTGTCAAAAATAATTAAACTACTAAATGATGGAGCTATAATATCTTTAATATCAGATGCAGGTACTCCAAGTATTTCTGATCCGGGAGCAGTATTAATTAAAGAATGTGTTAAGAATAATATAAATATAACACCGGTACCAGGTGCGTCAGCTGTCTCAACTGCAATATCTTTAAGTGGTTATTCAGAGAAATTTTTTTTCTATGGTTTTTTTCCAGAAAAAAAAAAAGAAATTTCTGAAAAATTTAAAGAATTGTCTAATTTAGATAGTTCTATAGTTTTTTTTATATCTTCAAAAAAATTAAATAAGTCTATACCAATTATTAAAAACTACTTTTATGGTAGAAAAATTCTTATATGCAGAGAAATGTCAAAATTTTATGAAGAATTTTTAAGATTTGAGGTTGATGAATTAGAACATTTTGAAAGTGATCTCAAAGGTGAATTAACGATAGTTATTTCTCAAAAAAATGAGAAAAAGACTTCACAAGACTTAAGTGAATCAGATAAAAGAATAATAAGAAAAATGATTAATAAATTTAGTGTTAAAGAAATTATTAATCTTATTAGGCGAAATAATAAGATTTCAAAAAAAATTATATATGATTTTTGTCTAAAAATAAAAAATGAAAATTAAATTAATAATTGTATTCTTAACTGGATTTATATTAGCTGGATGTGTGGGTGTATCCTCTACTGGAATTTTTGGAACAGGCGTTAGTGTAGCTACTGATCCTAGATCTTTAGGTACACAAATTGATGATTCTATAATGCAAAAAAATTTGAGTGCTAGAATTTTGCTAATTGATAAAAATTATTTTTTAACTGTTAAGACAAAGGTAATTGATGGAAGAATATTTATTACGGGAAAAGTTAATGATCCAGAGGAAAAATTAAGATTAACTAAATTAGCTTGGGAAACACAAGGAGTTCGATCAGTAAAAAATGATATAAAAATTAAAGAAGAATTTAATTTTAAACAGTCAGCTAAAGATTTGCTTATTACTTCACAATTAAGAACAGCCTTAGTTTTTAATGAAAATATTAAAGCAACAAATTATCAAATTGATACATATAAAAAAAAAATTTACATTTATGGATTAGCTATTACTTCTGAGGAGAAAGATCTTGTTATTAAGGAAGCTAAAGAAATTTTAGATGTTGAGGACGTGATAGCAAGTATATTGTTAGTTGATGATCTTAGAATTCAAAAAAAATAAATTATTTATCGTATTTAATAACGTCAGCAGAATAAGCAGCTATAGAAGCAAGGTTTAATATTTCAGAAGTGGAAGTTCTTAAAGGTGCGATTTCGATAGGTAAACCTAAACCAATTAATAAAGGTCCGATAACTTTTGCTCTACTCATTGACTTTATCATTTTGTATGAAATGGCAGCACTGTGTTGACTTGGCATGATCAAAACATTCGAGTTACCCACAATTTCAGAAAAAGGATATAGTTCTTTGTAAATTTCTTCTAATGCTACGTCAGGCTGCATTTCTCCGTCGAATTTAAAATCAACTTTGCTTCTCTTTAAAATTTCAACTGCATCACTCAATCTTTTTGTTCTATCAGTTGCTGGTTGACCGAATGTCGAGTGTGATAGAAAAGCAATTTTTGGGTCTATACCAAAGAGCCTTACAACTCTTGCCGCAGATTTTGCCATCTCAGCTAACTGTTTTGCATCGGGATATTCTATTACTGAAGTATCACATATAAAAATAGTTTTACCTCTATTAACCACTAAGTTAAGACCAAACATTATTTCGCCTGGTCTTGGATTAACTACTTGTGATATTTTTTCAAGAGAAGAGGAATATCTTCTTGTGTTTCCGGTAACCATTGCGTCTGCATCTTTACAAGCAACCATACAAGATGCCCAAATTACTCTGTCATTTCTTATAAGTCTGTCGCAGTCCCATTCTAACATTCCTTTTTCTCTTTGAAGTTTTTTAAATAAATATTTTACATATCTGTCTCTTTTTTCAGTGTCTTTTGAATTTACTATTTCAATATCAAAGTTTTCATTGTAACCAATTTTTTTAATTTGATTTTTGATCAACTCTTCTTTTCCAACTAAAATTGGAATTCCTAATTTTGAATTCTTAAAAGCTATTGCTGCTTTGAGCATATTTTCATCTTCACCATCAGCAAAAACTACTTTCTTCTGTTTTTTCTTAATGTAGTTATTTACACCTTGCATGATCGTAACAGTCGGATCTAATCTTTGCTTAAGTTGATCTTTGTAAGCATCAAAATTTTTAATGTTAATTCTTGCCTCTCCAGTATCCATAGCTGCTTTTGCAACAGCAGCTGGAATTACACTAATTAATCTTGGATCGAATGTTGATGGAATTATATATTCTTTTCCATAATGAGGTCTTTCACCTCCCATTGCAGCAACAACTTCGTCTGGTACATCTTCTTTCGCTAAATTTGCGATTGCATGTGCAGCAGCAACTTTCATCTCTTCATTAATTGTTTTTGATCTCACATCCAAAGCACCTCTAAAAATATAGGGGAAGCCTATTAAATTGTTGACTTGATTTGGATAATCTGATCTTCCAGTTGCTATAATTGCATCGTTTCTAACTTCTTCAATTTCCTCTGGAGTGATTTCTGGGTCTGGATTTGCACAAGCAAATATAATCGGATTCTTTGCCATTTTTTTGACCATGTCTTTTGTCAAGGCACCTTTAGCGGACAAACCTAAGAATACATCTGCATTTTTTATGGCATGGTCTAATGTTCTATCTTTAGTATCTATGGCATGGCTAGATTTCCACTGATTTAAATTATCTCTCCCTTTAAAAATTACTCCTGATCTGTCTACCATAGTTATATTTTTTTGAGGAACACCGCTTTTTTTAAATAAATTCGCACAAGCCATTGCAGATGCTCCTGCTCCATTTACAACAATTCTTATTTTATCAATTTTTTTTTTACTAATATCCAGCGCGTTTATTAATGCTGCTGTTGTGATAATAGCTGTACCGTGCTGGTCATCATGAAAAACTGGTATATCTAAAATTTCTTTGAGCTTTTCCTCTATAATAAAACAATCTGGAGCAGCAATATCTTCAAGATTTATTCCACCAAAACTTGGTGCAAAATTTTTAATACTATTAATTATTTCATCGGGATCAGCCGAGTCTATTTCAAGATCTATAGAATCAATATCTGCAAATCTTTTAAACAAAACAGCTTTACCCTCCATAACTGGTTTTGAAGCTAACGCACCCAAATTACCCATACCTAAAATTGCCGATCCATTACTTATAACGGCAACTAAATTTCCTTTGCTTGTATAATCAAAAGCAGCCTCTGGATTTTCACTAATAGCTCTTACAGGCGCAGCTACACCTGGAGAATATGCCAAAGCAAGATCTCTTTTTGTGGTCATATTTTTAGATGAAGAAATTTCAATCTTGCCAGGTTTTTTGTGACTATGAAATTCTAATGCTTCTTTATCAGTATAATGATCAACTTTTGTTTTTTTCATTTTATATTAATTAGGTGTACAAATGGGGTAAAATTAAGACTAATATGATTTATGAATTTAATTAAGTCAACAGGGACTTTTGGATTTTATACTATAATCAGCAGAATACTTGGTTATTTAAGAGATATTTTAATTGCTATATTTCTTGGTACAAGTTTTATTGCTGACGCATTCTTTGTTGCATTTAGAATTCCAAATACTTTTAGAAGGTTATTTGCAGAAGGAACTTTTAATGCTGCATTTGTTCCTAGTTATACATCAGAGCTTTCCAAGGGAAAAGCAAAATCAAAAAAATTTGCAGATCAAATTTTAAATCTTTTATTTTTAGGGTTATTTTTTTTGGTATTGATAATAGAAATTTTTATGCCAATCTTTGTAGGTTTAATTGCACCTGGTTTTATTGGAGATACAGAAAAATTAGATCTTGCAATATCTCTAACTAGAATAACTTTTCCATTTTTAATGTTTGTGTGTATAGCATCCTTTTTTGCAGCAATCTTAAATTCACATAATAAATTTGCAGCGGCTTCAGCAGCACCGATCATTTTGAATTTAATATTAATAGGAGTATTATTTTTTGGAAAATATTTAGACGACCAAGTCGTTTATTATCTTTCATATGGAGTTTCTACAGCAGGATTTCTTCAAATAGTATTTTTATATAAATTTGTAAATAAGTTTTATTCTTTAAACCTTAATTTTAATTTTCAAATAACTAAGCCTGTTAAAATTTTTTTTAAAAAACTTTTACCTAGTATTTTTTCATCAGGAGTAACGCAAATAAATATACTAGTTGGAACAATAATTGCGTCATTTCAAGCTAGTGCAGTCTCTTATCTTTACTACGCAGATAGAATCTATCAAATAAACTTAGCCATAGCAGGGATAGCAATCGGAGTTGTTGTGCTGCCTCAATTATCAAAATATGTTCAAAGTAATAAGAAGAATAAAATTAATTTAATACAAAACAAAGCTTTGGAATTGAGTATGTTTTTAAGCATACCCGCTACTATAGCTCTAATGATAGGTTCAAGTGAAATTGTTTCTGCTTTATTTGGTTACGGATCTTTTGATGAACTTTCAGTAAAAAATTCAGCTCAAGCACTTTATTTTTTCTCTCTTGGATTACCTGCATTTGCATTAATAAAAGTTTTTTCAAGTTTTTTCTTTGCTAATCATGATACTAAGACACCTTTTTACATATCTTTAATTTCTGTAATTTTGAACATAATTGTTAGTATTTATTATTTTAAGGATATTGGATTTATAATAATTCCAATAGCAACGTCTATTTCATCTTGGTTTAATTCTATAATTTTGTTTATATATTTAAGTAATAAAAAATTATTTTCGTTCAATCAAATTTTTATAAAAAATTTTTTTAAAATTATCTTTGCATCAATTTTAATGGGCATTGTATTTAAATATCTTGTTACTTTTTTTAGTAATCAATTAGTTTATGATTATGAATTTAAATTATTTTACTTAGTTTTAGTTGTAATATCTGCTTTAATTTTATATTTGTTACTATCTTTTTTTATCAAAGCTTTTAATTCTAAAGATCTTAAATTAAAGTATTAATATGGGAAAAAAAATATTTTCAGGTGTACAACCCACAGGCAATCTTCATCTAGGTAATTATTTAGGAGCAATCAAAAATTTTGTAGAATTAAATAATGATAAAGAAAACGATTGTATATTTTGTGTAGTTGATCTTCACGCAATAACAGTAAAACAAAATCCTAAAGAGCTTAGAAATAATATTCGTGAAACAGTAGCAACCTTTGTAGCAAGTGGAATAGACCCAAAAAAAAGTATTATATTTAACCAATCAAAGATAACTGCCCACTCCGAAGCAGCCTGGATATTAAGTTGTACAGCTAGGACCGGTTGGTTAAGTAGAATGACTCAATTTAAAGAAAAAGCAGGAAAGGATAAAGAAAAAGCTAGCGTAGGCTTGTATTCTTATCCAGTTTTAATGGCAGCAGATATTCTATTGTATGATTCAACTCATGTACCTGTAGGAGATGACCAAAAACAACATTTGGAACTTTGTAGAGATATTGCTCAAAAATTTAATAATGATTATGAGGTAGAAAATTTTTTTAAAGTTCCAGAACCATTAATACAAAAAGAATTTTCAAGAATAATGAGCCTTAAAGACGGTTTAAAAAAAATGAGCAAATCAGAATTATCAGATTTGAGCAGAATTAATTTAACAGATGATGCAGATCAAATAGTCAATAAGATTAAAAAAGCTAAAACTGATCCTTTACCAATGCCAGATCATAAGGATGAATTAAATCAAAGACCAGAGGCAAAAAATTTAATTGGAATTTATTCCAGTTTAACTGACACAAAATTAGAAAATATAATAAATGAGTTTTCGGGAAAAAATTTTTCAGAATTTAAGGAAAAATTATCACAAGCACTGGTTGAGAAAATTTTGCCAATATCCAAAGAAATTAATAAGTTGTTATCAGATGAAAAATTTTTAGACACAATACTTTTAGATGGATACGAAAAAGCTAATAAAATTGCATCTAATAAGATAAAAAAAATTCATGAAATAATGGGTTTTTAAATTATTTTTATTAATAAGTTTTATTTTTTTAATTTATTAACTATATATAAAATATGTTCATCCAAACAGAAATTACACCAAACCCTAATTCACTTAAATTCTTGCCCGGAAAGGCTGTATCACCAAATGAGTCATTTGAGATTACACAAAAAAATGACACAAATAATGAATTGGTAAGAAATTTACTCTCAGTAAATGGTGTTGAGGGTATTTTTTTGGGAGGAGATTTCATTACAATTAATAAATATGATGATATTGAATGGGAGGAAATTAAACATATTGTAATATCTTTAATAAATGATTTTTATTCGTCAGGAAAAGAATGTGTTATCGAAAATAACTTAGAGGAAAGTTTTGAAAACTTAAAAGAAATTGAAAAAAAAATAATTCAAATTTTAAATCAAAAAATTAGACCAGCAGTCGCAAAAGATGGTGGAGATATAAAGTTTAAAGAATTTAAGGACGGTGTAGTAAAAGTTCAATTACAGGGTAGCTGCTCAGGTTGTCCAAGTTCAACAATGACATTAAAACAAGGTGTTCAAAATCTCTTATGTCATTACATACCAGAAGTAAAACAAGTTGAGGCAATATAATTTATGTATAAGAAAAGTTTTATTAGAAAAACAAAAATGCTTAAATATTTCGATCAAAAACAAATTGGATCTCTTCCAAGAATTTTTATTACATCGTTACTAGTTATTTTCTTTTTTTATTCAATGCCACTAATTATAGAATTTACAAATAATAAAAATAATGCATTTAAAAATAACTCAAAAGCTATATTAGCATATACATTAAACAATGGTTCAAATAATGATGAAAGTAATGATAAAATTTTAAATGAGAAAGATTTATTAGTTGATATTTTTAGTTTAAATGATTTAGAAACTGACACAGTTAGACTTAATGCGTCAACGATAAAACAACTTTTTGAGGATACAAATTATACACTTAATGATGTTAGAAAGACTAAATTGGTGAAGCCGGTTGCTTTAACGCTATTACCGAATGAAATTAAGATGATTGAGAGCACAACTAAGAGAAAAGAATTTTTTATACAAATAGTTCTACCACTTATTCTTAAAGAAAATAACAATATTAGGCTGGATAGAAAACGACTATTTAGCATTATAAACAAAAGCAATAATACAGATTTAGAAAAAAAATGGCTTGAAAAAAAATACAAACAATATGGTATTCCTTCAAAAGATTTATCAACTTTAAAAATTAGAATGGATGAAGTTCCAGTTTCATTAGCACTTGCTCAAGCTGCTAAAGAAACTGGGTGGGGAACATCTAGATTTGCTCAAGAAGGAAATGCATTATTTGGTCAATGGACTTGGTCAGGTGAAGGTTTGAAACCAAAAGATGCAGATGCAAGTCAGGGACATAAGGTTATGAAATTTAATGTTCTGCAAGCTTCTGTTAGAGCATATCAAAGAAATTTAAATACTCATTCAACGTATAAAGGTTTTAGGCAGGAGAGAGCCAAGTTAAGGGATCAAGGAAAAGATTTAGATAGTTTGATTCTTTCAAAATTTTTAGATCAATATGCAGAAACAGGAAATCAATATGTTGAAGTTCTACAAAAAATTATCAAACAAAATAATCTTCAAGATTTTGACGATGCGAAATTACTACCATCTAGTATTGAACTTGAAAGCTTGATCTAATTTTTTTGCACTGTAAATTGTGTGCCAAACCATCTCCATATGCCATTTTCGTTTAACGAACAATTTACCCTTCCTCTTCTTGGTATAAAAGGATCTTGAAACTCTATTATTAAATTATTTTTATTAAACTTTAAGTTTGATTTTTTCCAATTTCCTCCATCATTAGAGTAACAATTGATATTATTGATATTTTTTTGTTCATCAAAAAATTCAACAACAAGTTTTGGAGGATTACTTTTTGAATTTATTTTTTTTTGCTCAGGTTTAAGTGATTTATATTCTAAAGGATAATAGTTAATTAAAGATTTGAATCTTTTTAATTCACCATATTTTTCATTAATCGGAAACCTAGGTAATTCAAATTTGTCTTTATTAACATCTATTACTCCTGAGTGCTGACCAAAAGCGATTTTAAAATTTTTTGAAATATAATTTTTCATAAAAAGTGAATATTCACCAAAAGGATATGAAAAAATAGGAGGTATATAACCTAATTTTTCTTGAAATATTTTTGATGCAGTTTCTATATCATTGATAAAGTCCTCTTCACTTACATCAATTAAGTAATCATGTGTATGAGAGTGGTGTCCAATGAATCCTATTTCAGAATTTTCTATCTCTAAAATTTCGTCCCAAGTCATATAACCACTTTTGCCAATTGGTTTTGTAGAAACAAAAAGAATAAATGGAATTTTATTTTTCTTTAAATAAGGCCATGCTTCATTATAAAAAGATTTAAAACCATCATCGATTGTAATCAAAATTTTTTTATTTTTTTTAGGTTCCTCAAATTGACTAATGAAAATTTTTGGATCATAAAATTCATAACCAAGTTCTTTGATGATTTTCATTTGTTCATCAAAAATATCCATTTTGATGTTTGTAGATGGGTATTTATTTTCATTAAACCGGTGATACATTATTGATAAAATTCCATTATCTTCCGAATAACGTTTGCTATTATTTTCTTGTGAATTAGAATTATCCAAGAATAAAAAATGTATGATTAATAAACTTATAATTGATGCTGCAAAGAATAAAATTTTTTTTATGATCATTAAAGACGATAATAAATATAAAATTACTCATGAAAACAACAAAAATAATTACGAAAGGTTAGCTTTATTAATTAATGATTTTTTAAGATCTCATAATTTAGATTTTAATAAGATTTCCGAAATTTACGTTAATGGAGGTCCTGGGAGTTTTGCTGGTATTAGAAATTCTTTATCTGTGGTAAAAGCTTTGCATTTAACAAAAAAAACTGAATATTATTGTTTCAGTTTTACTTATTTTGATGGTGAAAATGAGGTTAAATATGAGAATATACCCGATCTTTGCAAAAAATTTAAAGTTAAAAAAAATTTGATTAATCCTATTTATTTGAGTTAAAATTACTTATGTCAGAAACAATTGAACAAAAATGTTTATCAAAAGGTGTAAAACTTACCGATCAAAGAAAAATTATAGCTAAGGTTATGTCTGAGTCATCAGACCATCCTGATGTAGATGAACTTTACAAACGAGTATCAAAAATTGACCCTAAGATAAGCATTGCAACTGTTTATAGAACTGTAAAATTGTTCGAGGAATCAGGAATACTTACTAAACATGAATTTAAGGGCGGAAAAGCCAGATATGAGGAACTAAATGAGGGTCATCATGATCATCTAATTGATGTAAAAACTGGAGAAATTATAGAGTTTGTAGATGAAGAAATAGAAAAATTACAAAAAAAAGTTGCAGAAAAATATGGATATAAATTAGTTGATCACAAACTTGAATTATATGGTGTTAAAGTAAACTCAAAAGATGAGTAAAAATATATTTATCAAAACTTTTGGTTGTCAAATGAATGAGTATGACTCTAATCGCATATTTGATATTGTTAAAAAAATTGGATTTAATCGAACTAATAATATTGATGAAGCAAATTGTTATTTATTAAATACTTGTCATATTAGAGATAAGGCAAAAGAAAAAGTTTATCACGAAATAGGTAGAGTAAAAAAAAACTTCAGATTCAAAAATAAACCTTTGGTTATAATTACCGGTTGTGTAGCTCAAGCAGAAAATGAGGAAATGTTGAAAAGAGAACCGTATATCGATTTGGTAATCGGGCCCCAAGCCTATCACAAGATTAACAAAAAAATAGAAGAATATTTAAATAAACAGAGGCGTTTAGATGAAACAGAATTTGATGCAATTTCTAAGTTTGACTATTTAGAGAAGATAAAAAATTCATCACAAAAAATATCATCATTTTTAACTATTCAGGAGGGTTGTGATAAATTTTGTCATTTTTGTGTTGTACCTTTTACAAGAGGACCAGAATACTCAAGACCATTTAAGAAAATTATTCAAGAAGCAAAAACTCTTGCTGATAACGGAGTTAAAGAAATTATTTTACTTGGTCAAAATGTTAACGCTTATCAAAATGATAATTACAGATTATCAGACTTATTAATTGAAATTGAAAAAATTCCAGAAATTTTAAGAATAAGATATACCACATCTCATCCTAATGATATGACGGATGATTTAATTAAAACTTATGGTATTTCAAAAAAATTGATGCCACTTGTTCATTTACCTGTCCAAAGTGGATCAGATAAAATTTTGGATTCTATGAATAGAAAGCACCAAGTAGAAGACTATTTAAATATTTATAAAAGATTGAAAAAAATAAATCCAGCTATAAGATTTTCGAGTGATTTTATAATTGGTTATCCAGGGGAAGATGAAAAAGATTTCAATAATACACTTAGCTTAGTAAAAGAAATTGAATTTATAAATTCTTATTCATTTGTATTTAGCCCTAGGCCTGGTACAATTGCATCAAAACTTAAATTGAATGATAATAAAATATCTTTTGATAGACTTAGGATAATCCAACAAAAATTAACTGATCATCAAATAAAAATGAACAAATCTTTAGAAAATAAAGTAATTGATGTTCTGGTAGAAAATAAAATGAAAAAAAGCCCTAAGTTTTTTGGCAGATCTGAGTACATGACTCCAGTAATATTTAATGGTAATGACCAAGATATTGGTAAAGTTGTGAAGATAAAGATTAATAATAGCAATAGAAATACTCTTTTTGGAGAGATAGTAGAAAAATCAAAATTGAAAGTAGCATAAATTTGAGTGACACTATAAAAAAAAACATTCAGGCGAGCTTAAAATTTGTTTATTCTGAAAACAATACATTGAGTGTGATATTTCATGACAACAATCTATTAATGGGTGTTGTTGGTGAGTTCAATAAAAATTTAAAAGAATTAGAGAAAATTACAGGTGCAAGTTTATATTCAAGAGGAAATTCAATTTTAATAAAATCGACATCTGAAAAAAATGAAATTGTAAAAAATGCAATCCAATTTTTGGTTAACCAATTTTTAAATAATGGCACTATAGAAAACAAAGATATTTTGTCATCAATTGACCAGTTTATGATTAATGAAAAAGTAAAAAATACAAATGTAACTGATATAATTAAAACTCCAAAAAAATCTATTATTCCTAGATCAGAAAAACAGAAAGAATATGTAAGAGCTTTGAGAGAAAAGGAAATCATCATTTCAGCAGGTCCAGCCGGAACAGGAAAAACATTTCTTGCAGTTGCGGTTGGTTTAACGATGTTACTAGAAAAGAAGATTGAAAGAATAATTCTATCAAGACCTGCTGTAGAGGCAGGAGAAAGATTAGGTTTTTTACCAGGTGATATGAAAGAAAAAGTTGATCCGTATCTAAGGCCTTTGTACGATTCACTTTATGATTTATTTCATTTTGAAAAAATTCAAAGAATGATTGAAATTGGTGATATTGAAATAGCTCCTTTAGCTTTTATGAGAGGGAGAACTTTAAAAAATTCGTTTGCAATTTTGGATGAAGCACAAAACGCCACTGATACTCAGATTAAAATGTTTTTAACTAGAATTGGTGAAAACTCTAAAATTGTAGTAAATGGAGACCCTTCGCAAATTGATTTACCAAATAAACAAGCATCAGGTCTAGATAGAGCAAAAAAATTATTATTTCATTTAAATGAAATTTCAGTTGTAGATTTCGATCATTCAGATGTAGTTAGACATCCTTTAGTATCAAAAATTGTTAAAGCATATTCTAATAGCAATGATCAAAGTTAATGTACTCTCTGAGGATAACTCTTGGTCCAAAAAACTAAAAAAAAAAGAAACGTTTTTTAATAATATATGTAAGTTTTTTCCAAAAAAATTCCAATTTATTAACAAGAAAGTTTATTTTACTTTGCTACTTTCTAATAACAAAAATATTAAAAAATTGAATAAAAGGTTTAGAAATAAAAATAAACACACAGATATATTGTCATTTCCCTTTCAACAAAAATCAAAAAAATTAAAAGAAATTTATTTAGGAGACATGATAATTAGTATTAATTATATGAATAAATCAAAAAATTTAAGTGCATATGATTTTAGAAAAAAAGTGACTAAAATTTTTATACATGGTTTTTTGCATTTATTAGATTTTGATCATATTAAGAAAAAAGATTACATAAAAATGCTTAATCAAGAACAAAAAATTTTTGAGTCTGTTCAAAAATTTATAAATTAATTTGAAAAACAAAACTATACTTGATATTTTAATATTTCCTTTATTAGGTGCTCTAAGCTCATTGAGTCTCCCACCCTTTAATTTTTTTTTAATAAATTTTTTTACTTTTAGTATTTTCTTTATTTTTTTATTTAAAAAACTAGATACTCAATCATATAAAAAGTTTTTTTTTCTTTATGGTTGGTTATTTGGTTTTGGTTTTTTTTTAACAAATATATACTGGATAACAATATCCCTTACATTTGATCAAACTTTTAATTTTTTAATACCTATCGTTTTAATTATAATTCCATCTTTTCTTGCTTTATTTTATGCATTTATCACATTATTTTTTTATATCTTAAAACCTAGAAATATTTTAAGTGCCTTTTTTTTATTCTCTCTTTTATTTGGATTAACAGAATTTATAAGAGGACTAATTTTAACTGGATTTCCATGGAATTTGATAGTTTTTAGTTTATCCAAGAATTTAAATTTTATTAGTATAATATCTGTAATTGGGACTTATTCATTGAACTTGATAGTAATTAGTTTTTACACTGTTCCTGTTCTTTATATTTTACGAAAATCTAAAAAAGAAATATTTGTGACCATCTTCCTATTGGTTTTACCAATTTTATTTATTACTTATGGTACATATCAAAATAAAGAATTTTCGAATAGTGAGTTGAAAAAAAATCCTTACATCGTAAGGATAATAGGCTCAAATATTAGCATAAGTAGATTTTATGATAATTTAGAAACAGAAAAAGTCATTAATGAATTGATTTCAATTAGTTCGCCCGAAAAGGAAAAAAAAATGTTTTTTATATGGCCAGAGGGAATTGTACCTAATACTTATCTGGATCAATTAGATTTATATAATGACTTAATTAAAAAATATTTTAATAAAAATCACCTAATTGGTTTGGGAATAACAAGTAGAGAAACTTCGAACGATAATTTTAAATATTATAATTCTTTTTCAATATTAGATAATAATTTTAATTTAATTGATAAATACAATAAGATTAATCTCGTTCCTTTTGGTGAATTTTTACCTTTTGAAAGTTTATTGAATAAAATTGGCTTAAAAACTATTACTCATGATATGGGATCGTTTACAAAAGGAAATAATAGAAAAATTTTAAAGATAGGAAATAGCCATCAGGAATTAAAATTTCTACCTTTAATTTGTTATGAAATAATTTATAGTGGTAATTTATCAGAAAATTTTGATTTTGATTTTATAATAAATGTTTCAGAAGATGGTTGGTTTGGAAAATCTATTGGGCCAAAACAACATTTTGCTCATAGTATATTTAGAGCAATTGAAAATGGAAAATATATAATTAGATCATCCAACAATGGAATGGCAGCAATAATCAATCCTCTAGGACAAATTGAAAAAAAAATAGATTATGGAAAATCTGGTTTTATTGATTTTGAAAAACGAAGAGATTTTAATCAAACAATTTTTTCCACATATGGAAATATAATTTTTATAATATTAATTTTGTTGTATATTTTTCTAGCATTTTCATTTAATAGGATCAAAAATGAGTAATTTAAAAAATTTTTTATTTACAAGTGAATCAGTTTCTGAAGGTCATCCAGATAAAGTTTCAGATAGAATTTCAGATATGGTTGTGGATACTTATCTTTCAGGTGATCCTTATTCAAGAGTTGCTTGTGAAACACTCACAACTACCAATAAAGTAGTTCTAGCCGGTGAGGTAAGAGGTCCAAAAATTAGCAAAGATGATTTAATCAATAAAGTCAGAGGCTGTATAAAAGATATTGGATATGATCAAGACGGATTTACATGGAAAGAAGCAACTAAAATAGAGTCTTATCTGCATTCTCAATCTACAGATATTGCAATGGGAGTAGATTCCTCAGGAAATAAAGATGAAGGTGCTGGAGATCAAGGGATTATGTTTGGATATGCATGTAATGAAACCGATGTGTTAATGCCTGCACCAATTCACTATTCACACAAAATTTTAAGGTTAATGGCCGAGGATAGAAAATCAGGAAAACTTAAGAATATTGAACCAGATTCAAAGAGCCAAGTAACTTTTGAATATGCTGATGGGAAACCTTTAAAGGTTAAATCTGTTGTAATTTCCTCACAACATTCACCAGATGTAAATCAAAATGACGTTAGAGAATTATTAAGGCCATACATGATTAATTCTATTCCTAAGCAATTTTTAGAAGGTTTTAATGAAGATGAATTCTATGTGAATCCAACTGGTAATTTTGTAATTGGTGGTCCCGATGGAGATACCGGACTAACTGGTAGAAAAATTATTGTTGACACATATGGTGGTGCAGCACCGCATGGAGGTGGAGCATTTTCAGGAAAAGATCCAACCAAAGTAGACAGATCAGCAGCTTACGCTGCAAGATATATTGCAAAAAATGTTGTTGCTTCAAGAATTACTGACAAGTGTTTGATACAGCTAGCATATGCAATTGGAGTTTCAAAACCATTATCAATTTATGTGAATCTTTTTGATAATGATTTTGAAAAAAATAAATTTGTTGAAAAAAAAATTAAAGAAAATTTTGATTTAAGCCCCAGAGGTATAAGAGAAATGCTATCTTTAAATAAACCAATATATGAGAAAACAGCTGCTTATGGTCATTTTGGAAGAGAACCTGAGAAAGATGGTGCGTTTTCTTGGGAAAATATAGATAAATCTAACATTTTTTTAAAATAGTTTTTATTGAATAATTAAAAAACTTTAATATATTGCGATAACATTGTTGAATTATCAAAATGGGCTTTGGCCCATTTTTTTTTGAAGTAAACTAAAAATGTTAAATAAAAGAGCAGATAAATTAGAATTACTTAGAATAGCTGAAGCTGTAGCTTTAGAAAAATCCATTGATAAAGAATTAATCATTGACTCAATGGAAACTGGGATTGCGAAGGCAGCTAAATCAAAGTTTGGTCAAGATAATGAAATTAAAGTTTTAATTAACAGAGAAAATGGAGATATTGAAATATTTAGAAAATTAATAATTGCTGAAAATCCAGAAAATTCAAATACTGAAATTAAATTGCAAGATGCGATTAATTTAAACCAGTCAAATAAAGATAAAAAAATCGGCGATGAGATATTACAGCCATTACCTTCTTTTGATTTTGGAAGAATTGCTGCACAAACTGCTAAGCAAGTAATAAGTTCTAATGTAAGAGAGGCTGAAAGACAGAGACAATATAATGATTTTATAGATAAAAAAGATACTATATTAAGTGGAATTATAAAAAGACTTGAATTTGGTAATGTAATTGTAGATCTAGGGAGGACCGAAGCAATTATACAAAAAAATGAACTTATACCCAGAGAAAATATTAAGGCTGGCGACAGAATTAAAGCTTATTGTTATGACGTTAGAAGAGAGCAAAGAGGTCAACAAATATTCCTGTCTAGAGCGCATCCTAAATTTATGGAAAAACTTTTTGTTCAAGAAGTACCTGAAATTTATGATGGGTTAATAGAAATTAAATCATCATCTAGAGATCCTGGAAGTAGAGCAAAAATTTGTGTTAAGGCAGTTGATACTTCACTCGACCCAGTTGGTGCTTGTGTAGGTATGAGAGGTTCTAGAGTTCAGGCGGTTGTCAACGAACTTCAGGGAGAAAAAATTGATATTGTAAATTGGTCTGAAGATCCAGCAATTTTAGTTTCGAACGCTTTATCGCCTGCTGAAGTACAAAGAGTAAATGTAGATATTGAGAGAAAAAAATTAGATGTAATTTTAACAGAGGAAAATTTAAGTAAAGCAATTGGAAGAAGAGGTCAAAATGTGAGACTTGCTACAAAATTGTTGAATTATGAAATTAATATTATGACTGATCAAGAAGATTCTGATCGAAGACAAATTGAATTCAAAGAAAAAACTGAAAATCTTGTGAAAAATTTAGAGTTAGATGAAACTTTAGGGCAATTATTAGTTGCTGAAGGATTTTCAACAATCGATGATATCAAAGATAGTACATTAGAAAATTTAGTAAAAATTGAAGGTATAGAGCAAGATACCGCAAAAGCTTTAATAGAGAGAGCTCAAGAATTCTATGTAAAAGATCAAGAGGATATTTCTCAAAGGATTAAAGATCTTGGAGTTTCGGAAGATCTAATTAATTTAAAAGGATTAACACCTGGAATGTTATTAACTTTAGGGGAACAAAAAATATTAAGATTGCAAGATTTTGCAGATTTAGCATCAGATGAATTGACAGGAAGTTATGATGTTGTCAAAGGTGAAAGAGTAAAAATTCAAGGATGCCTTGAAGATTTTGCACTATCAAAACAGGAAGCAGATGATTTAATTATGGCTGCAAGAAACATTATATACAAAGATTAGAGGATGACTAATGGAAAACAAAAAAACAAAACTTACTATTTCCGGTGGTCCAAAAAAAACCTTTAAGAATATCAAAAACCAAAAAGAGCAAGGCAAAAAGACAGTTTTTATAGATCGAAAATCAAACAAAAGCACAACCAAATCCAATTTTGGTAAGCCAAGTGGATTTAAGTCCTCGTATGGTAATTTTAAAAGGAATCAAAATTTTAAAACAAATATTGCTTCAAAATTCAATCCTACTTCAACTAGTGACTTTGAAAAACGTAAACTTGCAGAACAAAGAGCTACTAAAAAATTTAAAACAGACATTGATAAAGAGAAAAAAACTAAACTAGGTGAAAAAAAAAGAGATGTAAAATTAACAGTTTCTAGAGCTTTGAGTGATGAAATTGAAACGAGAGAAAGAAGTTTAGCATCAGTAAAAAGAGCAAGGCAAAAAGAATTAAAAAATTCGAATATTAAAGAAGAAAATTTAGAAAAGCTAAAACCAATTAAAAGGGATATAAATATTCCAGAGACGATAACAGTTAGAGAATTAGCAAATAGAATGGCAGAACAATCTAGCAATGTGATAAAGCATTTATTTGGGATGGGTGTAACAGTTACAATTAATCAAAATTTAGCCGCAGATACTGCTGAATATTTAGTAAAAGAATTTGGTCACAATCCAATAAGAGAAGAAAAAGCAGAGGAAATAATTAAAAAAATAAAAGAGTCTAGAACTGAAAATTTAAAAAATAGGGCTCCAATTGTTACAGTTATGGGACATGTCGATCATGGAAAAACTTCAGTGTTAGACGTTTTAAGAAGTGCTGATGTTGTGTCTGGAGAGTTTGGTGGTATTACCCAACATATTGGCGCCTATCAAATAAAAACTGGTGAAAATAAATTAACTTTTATAGATACTCCAGGGCACGCTGCATTTACAGAGATGAGAGCTAGAGGATCAAAATTAACAGATATTGTAGTTTTAGTTGTCGCTGCTGATGATGGGGTAAAACCCCAAACTATTGAGTCAATAAAGCATGCAAAAGCCGCAAATGTTCCGATTGTTGTTGCAATAAATAAATGTGATTTACCAGAGGCAGATCCACAAAAAATCAAAAATCAATTACTAGAGCATGAGTTGATAGCAGAAGATTTATCTGGAGACACATTAATGGTTGAAATTTCTGCAAAAACAAAACTGAACTTAGAAAAGTTGTTAGAGGCAATTGTTTTGCAGGCAGAAATTTTAGATTTAAAAACAGATTTTGAGTCTAAAGCTACAGGAATAGTATTAGAGTCCAAAATTGATGTAGGTAGAGGACCTGTTGCAAATATAATTATAACAACCGGAACATTAAAAAAAGGTGATTTTTTTGTAAGTGGATTTAAATGGGGAAAGGTTAGGGCAATAATTAATGATAAAGGTCAAAATATAACTGAAGCGACCCCCTCAACACCTGTGGAAATATTAGGAATTAATGGTGCCGCAAGGTCTGGTGATGATTTTTTAGTTTTAGATAATGAAAAAGAAGCAAAAACTTTAAGTGAAAGTAGAACTCAAGAAAATAAGGAAGGAAAAAATCCTTTATCATTTGCAACACAAGATTCAGCTTTTACTAATAAATCATCAGAAGATTTAAATATAATTATTAAATCAGATGTTCACGGTTCATCAGAGGCTATTAAAAATGCAATAAATCAAATAAAACATGAGGAAGTAAAACCAAAAATTATACTTGCAGACATAGGAA
This sequence comes from uncultured Pelagibacteraceae bacterium, assembly GCA_902594245.1. Taxonomy (GTDB): domain Bacteria; phylum Pseudomonadota; class Alphaproteobacteria; order Pelagibacterales; family Pelagibacteraceae; genus Pelagibacter. The sequence goes on from CACJLM010000003.1 coordinate 18,995, forward strand.
TGATTACCGAAACAGATGTCTCATTGGCAAAAGCTTCAAATGCTGTTTTAGTTGCTTTTAATGTAAAGCCCAGTAAAGAAGCTAAGAAACTATCTGAAAAGGAAAATATAAAAATTTCATTTTTTAATATTATTTATGAATTATTGGATTTTGTGAAAAAGAAAATGTCTGGATTACTTACTCCAGATATTCAAGAAACAATTACTGGGTCAGCTCAAATATTAGAAATATTCAAAGTTTCTGGAGCAGGTAAAGTTGCAGGTTTAAAAGTTACAGATGGTGAAATTTTAAGTAATTCAAATGTGAGGCTTATAAGAGACGGTAGTGTAATTTTTACTGGTAAAATATCCTCAATTTTTAGAGAAAAAAACCAAGTAAAACAGGTAGGTAATGGCCAAGAATGTGGAATTACTTTAAAAGATTATATGGATTTTCAAAAAAACGATACAATTGAAGCATTTAATGTTACATCAACAGAGAGATCAATTTAAATGACAGACAGATTAGGTAAACCGGTTACACAACGTCAGCTAAGAGTTGGAGAGATGATAAAACAAGCTTTGAGTATGATTTTTATAAAGAATGAAGCAAAAATACCAAATCTGGAAACAAATAGTATCACCGTAACCGAGGTAAGAATGAGTCAAGATCTAAAAATAGCTAAAGCATATGTATTACCGTTAGGTGGTAAAGACGCAGACGAAAAAATTAAAATACTTGCTGAATATTCATTTTTAGTGAGGAAAATTTTATCGCAAAAAGTGATTACAAAATTTTTACCAAAATTACTTTTTAGAAAAGATGAGTCTTTTGAATATGCGGAAAAAATAGAAAATTTAATTAAACAAACAAATAAATAGGAAAATAAGTATGAATAAAAAGACCAAAGAACTTGCAATACATGATAAAGATACCGGATCATCCGAAATTCAAATTGGATTGTTGACAGAAAAAATTGAAAATTTATCCAAGCATATTAAACAATTTAAAAAGGACAAACATTCTTCCGTTGGATTGTTGAAAGCTGTAAATAAAAGAAAAAAATTGTTAGACTATCTTAAGAGAAATAAGATGGATTCTTACAAAGATGTACTGTCGAAATTGAACTTAAGAAAATAGGAATCAAGTTGGATAGAACGAAATGAAACGAAACGAACGAAACGAAATGGAAATGAAATGTTTAAAGTATATAAGAAGGAAATTGAAGTAGCAGGAAAGAAAATAATTTTAGAAACAGGTAAAGTAGCTAGACAAGCGGATGGAGCAATAATCGCAACATGTGGTGAGACAGTAGTTTTGGCAACAGTGGTAGGTGCTAAAAAAGTAAATCCTGACATGGATTACTTTCCATTATCTGTAAATTACCAGGAAAAATATTATGCAGCTGGAAAAATTCCGGGTGGATATTTTAAGAGAGAAGCAAGGCCAACTGAAAGTGAAACATTAATCTCAAGATTAATTGATAGACCAATCAGACCATTGTTTCCTGATGAATTTAAAAATGAAGTACAGTTATTACCTACGGTAATTTCTTATGATAAAGAAAATGAAGCTGATATTTTATCAATTAATGCCTCATCAGCAGCATTAGCTATATCAGGAATGCCATTTATGGGTCCTGTAGGTGCTTCTAGAGTTGGATATATCGATGGAAAATATATTTTAAATCCCTCTAAAACAGAATTAGAAAAATCAAGGTTGGATTTAGTAGTAGCGGGTACGAAAGATGCTGTGCTTATGGTTGAATCTGAGGCAAATGGTTTAACAGAGGAAGAAATGTTAAATGCAGTCAAATTTGGTCACGAAGGTTTCATCCCAGTAATTAAGATGATCGAAGAACTTGCTAAAGAATGCAGAAAACCAGAGTGGATTATTGAAAAAAAAGATTTGTCTGAAGTAAAGAAAAAACTCGAGACAACTTTCACTGAAGATCTTAAAAAAGCTTTTGCTACAAGAGACAAACAGGACAGATCCAACCAAATCTCAGAAATAACAGATAAAGCAAAAAAATTATATGAAGAGGATGAAAATTATACTGATCTTGATGTAAACAGTCAGTTAAAAAATCTTGAAAAATCTATTGTAAGAACAGACATTCTCAAAAATAAGAAAAGAATTGATGGTAGAGGTTTATCTGATGTAAGACCAATCTTATGTGAAGTTGGTGTTCTACCAAGAACTCACGGTTCAGCATTGTTTACTAGGGGTGAAACACAGGCAATAGTTACTGCAACTCTTGGTACATCTGATGACGAACAAAGAATTGAAAGTTTAGATGGTCTTCAAAGAGAAAGATTTATGCTTCACTATAACTTTCCACCATTTTCAGTTGGAGAAACGGGAAGAATTGGAACTGGTAGGAGAGAAATAGGACATGGTAAGTTAGCGTGGAGGGCTATTCATTCTTCATTACCATCAAAAGAGTCATTTCCTTATACTTTTAGAGTAGTTTCAGAGATTACAGAGTCTAACGGTTCTTCTTCTATGGCTACTGTTTGTGGAACATCATTAGCACTGATGGATGCTGGTGTGCCAATAAAAGAACCAGTTGCAGGTATAGCAATGGGTTTAATTAAAGAGGGTGATGATTTTAGTGTCCTTTCAGACATTTTGGGTGATGAAGATCACTTGGGAGATATGGATTTTAAAGTTGCAGGAACTAAAGATGGAATTACTTCACTTCAAATGGATATTAAGATTACTGGTATTACATTTGAGATTATGGAGCAGGCATTAAGGCAAGCTAAAGATGGAAGAGTTCATATCTTAGGAGAAATGAATAAAGCATTATCAGCTTCAAGATCTGAAGTTGGAAAACACACTCCTAAAATGGAAAAAATTACAGTTGATAAAAAAGATATTGCAGCTGTTATTGGAAAAGGTGGAGCAACAATCAGAGAGATAGTTGAAAAATCAGGTGCTAAAGTAGATGTAAATGATGAAGGTATAGTGACAGTTGCTGCTCCAGACGAGGAGTCTAGAAATATAGCTATGCAGATGATTAAAGACATTACAGCTAAAGCTGAATTAAATAAAATTTATTCAGGTAAAGTAATGAAAATTATGGAGTTCGGTGCATTTGTTAATTTCTTAGGAAAACAAGATGGACTTGTTCACATTTCAGAATTATCAGACAAAAGAGTAGCTAAAGTTACTGATGTTGTCAAAGAAGGTGATGAAGTAAAAGTTAGAGTAATTGGTTTTGACAGAGGTAAAGTTAAACTTTCTATGAAACAAGCTGCTGAATAAAAGTTAAAACCCACCTCGCCAATTGTTTTTATCATTAAATTGATCTTTTTCTTTTTTAGAGGTGGGTCTAAATAGATAATAAATTACAAATACTAAACAAGCTAAATAAATAAATATTTCCATAATTTTGATTAATATTAACTAATATTTTTAGGATCTGGCATGCCAACTTTATTATATCCAGCATCTACATAGTGAATTTCACCAGTAACACCGTTTGCAAGGTCACTAAGTAGGTATAATGCTGAATTTCCAACATCATGTATATCTACGTTTCTTTTTAATAAAGAATGATCTTCATTCCATTTATATAAGAATTTTGCATCTCCAATAGCAGAAGCAGCTAATGTTTTAATAGGCCCCGCGCTTATCGCATTTACCCTCATACCTCTAGCACCTAGATCTCTTGCAAGATATTTAACACTAGACTCTAAAGCAGCCTTACAGACACCCATTACATTATAATTTGGAATAGCTTTGTTTGCTTCGTAGCTTAAGGTAATTAAACTTCCACCTTCTTTCATTACTTTTGAAGCTTCTTTTGCAACTTCTGTAAATGAAAAACATGATATTAACATGCTTCTTAAAAAGTTTTCTCTAGATGTATTTAAATATTCACCAGATAATTCTGATTTATCTGAAAAAGCAATTGCATGAACCACAAAGTCAATTTCACCCCACTGTGATTTAACATCTTCAAATAATTTTATTACATCTTCTTTTTTTTCAACATCACAACTGAATGTTACTTTTGAATTTAATTTTTCAGCTAAAGGTATAACTCTTTTCTTTAATGCATCACCCAAATATGTAAATGCAAGTTCAGCTCCAGCTTCCGCAAGTTTTTGTGAGATGCCCCAAGCGATAGATCTTTCATTGGCAACGCCCATGATTAATCCTTTTTTACCCTTCATCAAACTCATAATTTAAACCTTTTCAAAAATTAAAGCAGCGTTAGTTCCACCGAAACCAAAACTATTAGACATCACTGTATTTAAAGCTACACCGGTTTCTGTTTTTGCAACAATTGGAAATTTTTTAGCCTCTTCATCCATCTCATTTATATTTGCTGATCCAGCAATAAAATTATTTTTCATCATTATTAAACAATAAATTGCTTCATGCACTGATGCAGCTCCTAAAGGATGACCTGACAGAGACTTTGTTGAACTAATTTTAGGAACATTATCTCCAAAAGTATTTTTAACTGCGTTTAGTTCTGTAATATCACCGACCGGTGTAGAAGTGCCGTGAGTATTAATATAATCAATTTTATTTTTAGCAGTAGCTATTGCCATTTGCATACATCTTACTGCTCCTTCACCCGACGGTGCTACCATATCATATCCATCTGAGGTTGCTCCATAACCAGTTAATTCTGCGTATATTTTAGCACCTCTTGCTCTAGCATGTTCGTATTCTTCAAGCACTAAAACTCCACCACCACCAGCAATTACAAAACCATCTCTAGTTTTATCATATGCTCTTGATGCTGTTTCAGGAGCATCATTATATTTTGACGATAGGGCTGTCATCGCGTCAAACATTGCTGTCATCGCCCAATGAATTTCTTCACTACCACCTGCGAATACAATATCTTGTTTTCCCATTTGAATTAATTCCATTGAATTACCAATACAGTGACCACTCGTAGCACAAGCAGAGCTCATTGTATAATTGGTTCCTTTAATTTTGAAAGGAACAGCTAAGGTTGCGGATGCAGTACTAGCCATGGTTCTTGGAACCACAAATGGACCCATTAATTTCGGCGTTTTAGCTCTTGTTTTATCCGCTGCTAAAATTACATTTTCGATAGATGGTCCTCCAGAACCCATAACAATTCCAGTTTTAAAATTACTTACCTCTTTTTCTTCTAGACCGGAGTCAGCAATAGCCTCTTTCATTGCAATATAATTATAGGCTGAACCTGAACCCATAAATCTAATTGTTTTTCTATCTATATGATCTTCTAATTTAATATTGGGTTTACCATGTACATGGCTTTTTAAATTGTGTTCTTTGTATTCTTCAGCATAAGAAATTCCTGATTTAGAGTTTAATAATGATTTATAAACTTCCTCTTGATTGTTACCTAAGCATGATACAATACCCATTCCTGTTATTACTACTCTTCTCATCATCTAAACAATCCTACTTTTAAACTTTCAGCTGAATAAATTTTTTTACCATCTGCTGATACTATTCCATTAGCGAGCCCCACAGTAGTTCCTCCTGGAGACATAATTTTTTTCATATCAATTTCATATGTTACTAATTTAACATTTTGTAAAACTTCGCCAGTAAATTTTACAGTCCCTACACCCAATGCTCTTCCTTTTCCTGGGTTTCCAATCCAACCCAAATAAAAACCTACTAGCTGCCACATAGCGTCAAGACCAAGACAACCAGGCATCACAGGATCTTCTTTAAAGTGACAATCAAAAAACCAAAGATCTTTTTTAATGTCTAATTCAGCCTTAAGAGATCCTTTCTTGAAGGCGCCATTATTATCATTAATTTCAGTAATTCTATCAAACATCAGCATTGGTGGAAGTGGTAATTTAGCATTTCCAGGCCCAAAAAGACCACCATTTCCACAGTTTATTAGTTCATCATACGTATAGGAGCTTTTTTTCATAAATTTTGAATTCCGTTCTACTTGATTTTATTAAAATATAATATACATAAAGTTTAGAACTATTATAAAAAAGAATGATAAAAAATAGCGAATTTATTGATAAATTAAGATCTTCAGGGCTAAGACCAACTAAACAAAGGCTTAAAATATGTGAGTTATTGTTTAATAGAGACAATACTTTTCATTTTACAATTAACGACCTCGCAAAAAATATATCAAGGCAACTCAACGAAAAAATATCTTTAGCAACAGTTTACAACACTGTTCATGCATTTAAAAACAAAGGGTATCTAAAAGAAATTTCTATAAATAGTGACAAAAGTTATTTCGACACTAACACGACAAATCATCATCATTTTTTTGATCAAGATACGAATGAGTTAATTGATTGCACTGATGATGAAATTGAAACACCAAAAATTAAAAAAAATATTTTAGGAAAAAAAATAAATTCAGTAGAAGTATTGATTAAAGTTGCAACTGATAATCAAAATCAAAAATAATATAATAATTTCAATAGTTTAAATTATACATTATAACAATTCTAAACTATTGACATCTTTATCTCATGACTTATATACTAATCAAAGTTAATTAAGGAGATTAAAATGTCATTAAAAGGAACAAAGACAGAGGAAAACTTGAAAGCAGCATTTGCAGGTGAGAGCCAAGCAAATAGAAGATATTTATATTTTGCTCAAAAAGCTGATATTGAAGGTTACAATGATGTAGCTACAGTTTTTAGATCAACTGCTGAAGGTGAAACAGGACATGCTCATGGACATCTTGAGTATTTAGAACAAGTTGGAGATCCAGCAACTGGTAAGCCGATCGGTGAAACTAAAGCAAACTTAGAGTCTGCTGTAGCTGGTGAAACGCATGAATATACAGACATGTACCCAGGTATGGCTAAAACAGCTAGAGAAGAAGGATTTGAAGAAATTGCTGATTGGTTTGAAACATTAGCAAAAGCTGAAAAATCTCACGCTGGTAAATTTCAAAAAACTTTAGAGTCTATTAGCTAATATATTTAATTAGTGGGCGTTTATCGCCCACTAAAATTTTAAAAATTTACAAAAATAAATGATAGAGCAATTTGTACAAACAATTAAAGATTGGTGTAACGAACCTGTAATTATGGTTTCAATTGCTTTAGTTTTGATAATGAATCTAGCGATATGAGTAAAGAAGGAAGTACAGAAGCTCCTATAAGACATCCAATAGATTTTGAAAATCCAGATTTTTTAAATCCAGAAAAATTAGATGCTGAGATGAGAAGAGTTTTTGACATTTGTCATGGTTGTAGAAGATGTTTTAATCTTTGTGACTCTTTCCCAAAACTTTTTGATATGATTGATGAGTCTAAAAATGAAGATGTTGAAAGCCTATCAAGTGATCAGTTTGCTCCAGTAGTTGATGCATGTACATTATGTGATATGTGTTTTATGACTAAATGTCCATATGTACCTCCACATGATTTTGATCTAGATTTTCCCCACTTAATGTTGAGATATAGAACAGCTCAAAAGAAACAAGGTAAACTGCACGTTGTACCTAGGCAATTAGCTGAAATTGATAGAAATTCAAAAATTGGAATAATGTTTTCAGGCTTAATAAACTGGATGTCTAATATCAAAAATAAAATTTTTAGAAAAATAATACAAATAGTTGCGGGTATAGATTTTAGAGTCCAATTACCAAAATATAATTCTGAAACTTTTTCAAATTATTTTAAAAAAAATAATAGTAAATTAAGTTATGAGAATAAGAAAAGTGAAAGAAAAGTTGTTATTTATTCAACTTGCTTTGTAAATTTTAATAAAAAAAATACAGGTGTTGCAGCTTTGAAAGTATTAAAGAAAAATGGAGTTGAGGTTCAAGAGGCATATCCTGGTTGTTGTGGAATGCCATTTTTGGAACAAGCAGATTTACCAAAAGTAGTTGAACAAGCCAAAAAAGTTTCAAATGATTTAATAGAATGGATAGACAAAGGCTATAGTGTAGTTACCCTTACAGCAAGCTGTGGTTTAATGTTAAAATTTGAATGGCCACTTTTACTACCCAACGATGAAAATATAAAGAAATTATCAGCTAATATAATGGATATTGATGAATATGTAGTTGATATATCTAACAAGGAAGGATTGGCAGATGGGTTAGAAGAAATAGATGGCGGTGTTACTGTTCACAATGCCTGCCATGCACGTGCTCAAAATATGGGAATTAAAGCTAGAGATATGCTTAAATTAATTCCCAATATAAAAATTGATGTAGTTGAGAGATGTGCTGGTCATGGTGGAACATTTGGTGTCATGAAAGATACACATGATTTAGCTATTAAAGTTGGAAGACCAACTGCCAGACAAATAAAAAATAAAAATAATAAATATATGGCCTCAGATTGTCCGTTAGCAGGTAAACATTTAAAACAATTAGAGGTAGATACAAATATTTCAAATGATGAGGCACTACACCCTATCGAATTAATGGCCAAAAGTTATAAGTTATGATCATGCCAAAAGAAAAAAAATTAATCCAAAAAGAGGACATCATGCCTTTAGATGTCTATACAAGACAAAGAAAAGAATTGAGAAAAAGTATTGTTGAATTTAAAAAAGATAGAAGAGTTCCATTAGGACCTTACGCTACTTTTTATTTTGAAAGTTATGAAACAATGTTAGCTCAAGTACAGGAAATGCTTTACATCGAAAAAGGGGGAGATGAACAATTGAAAGATGAACTTTCAGCATATAATCCTTTAGTTCCAAATGGTATGGAATTAACAGCCACTTTAATGTTTGAAATAGACAATCCAGTTTCTAGAGCAGCATTTTTAGGTAAAGTAGGTGGAATAGAGGAAAAAGTTTATATGAAAATTGATGGCGATTTGATTAAAGCAATCCCCGAAGAAGATGTTGATAGAACTTCTGCTGAAGGAAAAGCATCGTCAGTTCAATTTATTCATTTTAAATTTACAGAGGAACAAGTAAAAAAGTTTAAGTCAAAAGAAACATTAATTGAGCTTGGAATTGATCACGATGAATATTCTCATGCAACAAAATTAAATGACTTAACAGTAAAATCTTTGTCAAATGATTTTATTTAATTGAGCCCCAAACATTTTCAATTTTGATCCAGCCCTTAAATTTTTTTGTTTTAACTTGACACCAAATACCGTCACATTTTTCAACAATTAAAACCTTACCTTTTTGAATTTTTGCCAAAGGACTAGAAAAATTAGATGGTTTTTTAAATAAAATTTTATCATCTAAATTGATTATAGAATTTGCCTTCTTAAGTTGCGACCAGTGAATCCATCCACTATTATTTTTAAAATCAATTATTCTTCTCCAATTCTCTTTTTTATCTATTTGTTTTATTGGTAAATTAATTTTTTTATAAATGTATTTTATTGGTGAGTCGAAACTTGGCCCATATCTGACGTTTACTTTATTTTTTTTTAATGAAAGGTAAATTTCATCTGAAAAGACCTGTAATGGAAAAAAAAAACAAATTAATATTAAAAAGAAATTTTTTTTCATTTTTTTAAATTTATTTTATCTTTTTTTGAATTTTACTTTTCTAAAATTAAGATTTAGTAAATCAATAATTAATATTTGATTTTTCAAATTTTGACCTATTTCTATTAACATTTTTAAAGCTTCATTTGCTTGAGTAGCACCTACTATAGTTGCAGTTGTTCCAAGAACTCCTTCAAATTCACAATTTAAGATATCGTCGGTAACCTCTTTTTCTTGATAAAAATTCTTTAATGATGCTGTTTTTTTGTTTTTAAAATCAAATGTAAATATATGACCATCAAATTTACTAATAGCACCGGTAACTAATTTTTTTTTAAACTTAATACAATAATCATTGATTAAAAACTTAGTTTTGAAATTATCAGAACCGTCTATAATAAGTTCATAATCTTTGATTATTTTTTCAATATTGTTTTCATCAAGTCTTGAATTGTAGGTTTTAATTTTTGTTAGTGGATTTATTTCTTTAAGTTTTATTGCTGCTACACTGACTTTTGATTTTTTTATATCTTTAGAATTAAATAAACTTTGTCTATGAATGTTTGAAAGATTAACAATATCATTATCTATTAAGCCAATAGTACCTACTCCAGCTCTTACAAGATTTTCTGCAGCAGGACACCCAAGACCACCAACACCAACAATTAAGATCTTTGAGGATAGAATTTTTTTTTGACCATTTGCACCTATATCTTTAAGAACTAGTTGTCTTGAAAATCTTTCAATTTGAGATTTATTTAAGCTGTTTTTCATTTACCAGTTGAACCAAAACCTCCTTCGCCTCTCACTGACTCTGGAAGTTCATCGGTTTCTTCTAACTTCATTTTTATAACTGGTGATAAAATCATTTGAGCAACTCGGTCATTGTTATTGATTATGAAATTTTTGCTACCATGATTAAACAAAATAATCTTAAGCTCACCTCTATAATCGCTATCGATTGTTCCTGGAGTATTTAATACACTAATATTATTTTTTGCTGCTAATCCTGATCTTGGTCTAATTTGAATTTCATATTCTTTAGGGAATGCAACTGATAATCCAGTTGAAACAAGACAAGATTTTCCTGGCTCCAAGTTAATTGGTTTTTCCAAAAAAGCCATCAAATCCATACCAGACGCACCATTAGTTTTGTATGATGGTAGTTCGGCAGATGGATTTAATTTTTTGATTAAAACTTTAATCATTAGTTTAAATGATTAATAATTTTTTCTACAATTTCGTCTGAAATTTCAGATTTGGGTTTGAATTTAAGTTTGTCAAATTTTTTATTTTTATAAAAAATTGATACTTCATTAAAATCTGAATCAAATCCAATTTTTTTATTTGACACATCATTAGCAATTATCCAATCACAATTTTTTTCATTTAATTTTTTTTTTGCATATTTTTCTAAATCGTTAGTTTCTGCAGCAAAACCAACAACAAGTCTTGGTCTTAAAGAATTATGATTAGAAACATAATTTAGAATATCTACATTTTTCTCTAATTCTAAATTAAGATTATCTATTTTTTTAATTTTTTCTTTAAAAGTTTTTTTTATTTTGTAATCACCTACTGCTGCTGAAAATATTGTAACATCTGCCGGTAAGTTATTAAGTGTTGTTTGAAACATTTCCTCGGCAGTTTCAACTTTTATTAATTTGATATCATCATTTATTTCTAAATTTGTAGGCCCAGAAATTAGGGTTGTATCAAAACCTTTTTTTGTTAAAGATTTTGCTATTTCATAACCTTGTTTACCACTTGATTTATTTGTAATAAATCTTACTGGATCAATATATTCGTGAGTAGGTCCTGCAGTTACAATTGCTTTTAATTTGTTATTTCTTTTAAAATTTTCAAAATAGCTCGCAATTTCTTTTACTATTATTTCTGGCTCAGACATCTTTCCTTCACCATATTCACCGCATGCCATATCTCCAATTTCAGGACCAATTAATTTATAGTTATAAGTTTTTAGTTTATCTATATTTTGTTTAGTGGATCGATGATCCCACATTCTCACATTCATTGCAGGAGCAATAAAAATTTTTTTGTTTGAAGCAAGAGCAACAGTTGAGGCTAAATCATCAGAGCTTCCATTTGCAAGTTTTGATATTGTATTGGCAGTTGCAGGAGCTATTAGAATAAGATCTGCCCATCTTGAAAGACTGATATGATCCATTTCTGCTTCATTTTCTATATTAAAAAGATCTTGATAAACTTTTGATTGAGACAATGAAGTAATTGAAAGAGGTGTTACAAATTCAGCACCACTCTTAGTAAGGATTGTTTTTATAACTACACCATTTTTTTTTAGAAGTCTTATTATTTCCAGGCTTTTGTAGGCAGCTATTCCACCACAAATTATTAGTAAAATTTTTTTGTTATTCAAATTATTCATCGTTTGAATTAAAATACCAATAGAGCAAAAATTACAAGGACTAATAAACCAATAATAGATTGGTTTCTAAAAGAAATCATTTCCATTTTTTTTGTATTTAAAGCCGTATAAGAATTTGAATTTTGTGGAATTTGTCCACTTGCTAAATATGTAAGTGCTTGATTTGCTTTATCCATTATCTCAGGAAATTCAGGAAGTCTCTTTATTACCTCAGATGTAGTTTGTATTGTTTCATTTATTTGAGTGATTGGATCTTTTGTTTCTTTTAACCAATTCTCAAGGACTGGTTTTGAAGTAGTCCAAATATTTGTGTTAGGATTTAATTTTCTTGCCACCCCTTCGACCACAACCATTGTTTTTTGCAACATAAGAAGTTGGGGTTGTGTTTGCATATTAAATTTTTCTGTCACATCAAATAGTTGTTTTAATAATTTTCCACCAGAAATATCTTTTACAGCTTGTCCAAAAATTGGCTCTCCAATAGACCTTAGAGCTTGAGCAAGATCATCAATAGGTACTTCTTTAGGCACAAGACCTGCTATCAAATGTACTTCAGCAACCTTACGATAATCTCTTTGAATAAAGCCAAACAATATTTCAGCAAGAAATCGTTTGCTCATTTTATCCAATCTACCCATTATTCCAAAGTCAATTGGAACGATATGACCATTATTATCTATAAAAATATTTCCTTGATGCATGTCTGCATGAAAAAAACCATCTCTTACAGCATGCCTTAGAAAATTTTGAATTATATCCTCTGCAATCCTTTCAGTATTAAAATTCTTCTTTTTTAATTCTTCAGTTTCTCTTATTGAAACTCCATCTACCCAATCAAGTGTCATTACGTTTTCACTTGTAAAATTCCAATAAATGTGAGGAACCCTAAAACCAACATCATTTTTAGTATTTTCAGAGTACTCATTTGCAGCAGCTGCCTCAAACCGTAGATCCATTTCAAGATTTGTTATTTCTTTTAAAAGAAAAACCACCTCAACTAGTTTTAATCTTTTTGTTTTTTTCATGAAGGACTCAATTAAAAAAGCAAATAGCATCATTGCATCTATTTCTTCGTTGAAGATTTTCTTTATATTTGGTCTAAGAATTTTAATGGCTACATCCTTTATTGTGCCATTGTCATTTATTTTTGCTTTGTGAACTTGCGCTATAGAAGCTGCAGCAACAGGATAACTCAAATCAATTATTGAATTATAGGTATTTTCTCCCAAATCATTTTTAATTATTTCTTTTGCTTCTAGTAATGAAAAAGGAGGTAGCTTATCTTGTAAGTTTTCAAGTTTTTTTGATAACTCTTCTCCAATAATATCTGGTCTTGTAGCTAAAAATTGACCAAGCTTGATAAAAGTTGTTCCCATTGACTCAAGAGAATTTGATAATCTTTCACCAATATCTTTGTTAATTTCTTTTTGTTCTTTTGTTAAAAAAGATAAGGATAAAATTTTAAATAATATTTTTACTGCTAAAGGAGGTTCCTGAAATTTTGAGGTGATTTCAAGTATATCTGATTTAGCCACTTTTCTTCCAAGTTTAAATAGTGTAATTAATTTCGAAATCATCAAATTTTCCAACCACTATGGATTGAGACAATACCTCCAGATAGATTTCTATAATTGCATTTTTCAAAATTATTTTGTTTCATAAGATCCATTAGTTCATCTTGATTAACAAAATTTTCAATACTTTGAATTAAATATTCATATGGTTCTTTTTCGCCTACAATAATGTTTCCAATATTAGGTATAAAATTTGAGTAAGTTTTATAAATAAAATTTAAATTTGAATTATGAATTTTTGAAAATTCAAGGCATAAAAATCTGCCCCCAGGTTTTAAAACTCTGTAAGCTTCTTTTAATGTTTTATTAATATTTTTGGTATTTCTAAGACCAAAACTGATAGTATAAAAATCAAATTTATTATCATCAATCGGTAAATTTTCTGCAGATGAAATTACCCAATTTAAATTTTTATATTGTTTTAATTTTTCTTTACCTTTTGTTATCATACCTTTGTTTGGGTCCACACAGGTTATATGTGAGACATTGCTTACAGATTTTAAAAATAACCTAGCTATATCACCAGTACCACAAGCAACATCAATTAAATTTTGTGTACTGGAAGGATTCATCATGTTTATTAGATTTTTTTTCCATACTCTGTGAACTCCTAAAGACATTATATCGTTCATTAGGTCATATTTATTATAAACTTTATCAAAGACTTCCTGAACAAGTCCTTTTTTATTTTGAAGATATTGTTGCATAAAATATTTAATACGTTCAATATAATATTAAATGCCAGAATTACCAGAAGTAGAAGTGGTCAAACAATCACTTAATAAAAAGATTAAAGAAAAAAAGGTCAAAAAAGTATTAGTTAGGAACAGAAATTTGAGAAAAAAAGTTCCTTTGAACTTTCAAAATATTTTAATAAATGAAAAAATATTGAAAGTTGGAAGATTTTCAAAATATTTAATTTTACATTTTTCTAATAACAAGAAATGTTTAATTCATTTAGGTATGTCAGGAACAATCCATTTTATAAAAAAAAACAAAAAAAATATAATTACAAATACAAGTTTTTATAATTCCCCGAAATTACCGAAGAAACACAATCATATAGAAATATTGTTTGATGATTGTAAAATTATTTATAATGACCCAAGAAGGTTTGGATTTTTTGAAATTTTTGAAAATGAACAATTACTTAAGGAAAGGTTTGATCATTTGGGTCCTGAACCGTTTAACTCACAATTCAATCTAAATTATATTTGCTCAAAATTAATGGGGAAACAAAAAAATATTAAAAATTTTTTAATTGATCAGAGTTTTGTTTCAGGGATTGGAAATATTTATGCTTCTGAAATTTTATTTTTAAGTAGAATTAATCCTATTAAAAAAGCAAAAAATTTAAACAAAAGTGATTACAAGAATATTTTGATAAATTCTAAAAAAGTTTTAAATGAAGCAATAAATAAAGGAGGATCTACCATAAAAGATTTTAAGAATATTTCTGGAAGACATGGTGGATTTCAAAGTGAATTCAAAGTTTACCAAAGAGAAGGATTAAAATGCAAAAGATCAAATTGTGTTGGGATAATTAAAAAAAAGAGTATCTCAAATAGATCAACTTTTTTTTGTAATTCTTGCCAAAAAGAATAAATTATTTGATTGACCGACTGAAATTCTCAAGCTATATAAGCGGCTTTTATGGCAAATACAAAATCAGCAATCAAAAGAATAAGAAGAATTTCGAGACAAACAGTTGTAAATAGAGCAAGAAAAAGTAGATATAAAAACGCTCTAAAGAAGATGACTATTTTAATTGAAAAGAAAAAAAAAGCAGACGCACTAAAATTCTTACCTAAGTTGAATTCAGAACTGATGAAGATAGTTAAAACTGGGGTTATAAAAAAACAGAATGCATCAAGAAATGTCTCTAGAATAACTAAAAAGATTTCAGCTATTTAAAATCTATACTGCAGGTTGTTAAATCAATACAACTTTAAGTGCTACAAAATCTATTAAATAAAATTATGTGGGTACAATATTTTGATTTAGTAAATATTTAATTCATAATAATTCAATTACAAATTTTATTTATTTCATTCTAAAAAATAATTTGAACTTTTTTTTTTATACGACAGTAGATTGTACACTCGTAGATTTTATTTTTTTTTATAAATACAAAATTATTTGTTGAATTAATTTCATTATAGCTCTAACTGGACTCTCTCCAAATAAATTTAATATGACAAATATTTCCTCAAATCATAACTTGAATAATTTGAAATCAGAAAACTTAGATTGGTTTTTAATTCAATCTGAAATGAAAAAAAGATTAGGAACCGAAATTTATGAAAGTTGGTTAAAGAAAATTGAATTTATTGAGGAGTTTAATAATTATATCTTATTATCCGTTCCAACTAGATTTATTCGTGATTGGATTACCTCAAGGTACTTAGACCAAATTTTATATATAATAAAATCTTTCAAAAAAGATTTAATTAGAATTGAATTTAAGATTATTGAGCAAAATACAAAAAGTGTTACAAACATAAATAATTTCAAAAATTCAGATACCTTAGAAAACATCTCTTTTATAAAAAATTCTTATCTTCAATACAATCGAATAGATCCAAATAAGAGGTTTGAAAATTTTATAACTAGTTTAAGCAATAAATTGGCATTTGAAGCATCAATGAAAGTAACTGAAAATAACTCTCAATATAATCCACTTTATATTTATGGAGGAGTAGGAATGGGGAAAACACATCTTTTGAATGCCATAGGACATGATTTAAAAAATCATTCAAAGGTAATGTTCATTTCTGCAGAAAGATTTATGTATCAATTCGTTAAAGCAATTAAGTCAAACGATATGGTAAAATTTAAAGAATATTTTAGAAATACAGAGGTTTTATTAATTGATGATATTCAGTTTATGAATGGAAAAGAAGCTATGCAAGAGGAATTTTTTCACACGTTTAATGCATTATTAGATAAGGGTTCAAAAATTGTTTTAACATCTGATAGAGCTCCAAACAAACTTTCTAGAATGCAAGAAAGAATTAAATCTAGGTTTTCTGGTGGACTAGTTGTAGACATCCAAAAACCTGATCTAGAACTTAGAAAAAAAATTATTGATAATAAAACTGAAGAATTAGCAAGATTACACAATGATAAAATTCAAATTTCTAAAGAACTTAAAGATTTTATAAGTTCTGAAGTTTCGAACAGTGTGAGAGAATTAATTGGTGCATTTAATAGATTGATTTCTTTTTCCAGAATTTATAAAAAAGTACCAAATTTAAGTGAAGCCAAAATTGTACTTAAAGATCTACTTAATTTATCAGAAAACAAAGTTACTATTGATCTAATTCAAACATTAGTTTGTAAATTTTTTAAGATAAGTAAAAACGAAATGTTGTCGTCCAGAAGATCAAGATATTTGGTTAGACCAAGACAAACAGCAATTTATTTAACTAAAATTCTGACTTCTAAATCCTTACCTGAGATAGGTCGTGAATTCTCTAATAGAGATCATACAACAATTATTCATTCTGTTAAAACAATTGAAAAATTAAAAGAAAGTGATCCAGAAATGCTTGATAATATTAATAAATTAAAGAATCAAATATTATATAACAACAAAGAAAATGAAATTTAATATAAATCAGCAAGATTTACAGCAAGCATTAAATTATTGTCAGGGTGTCATAGAAAAAAGAAGTACACTTCCTATATTGTCAAATATTTTGTTAAACGCACAAAATTCTAAACTAACAATAACAGCTACTGATTTAGATTTAATATTCATACACGAGTTAAATAACATTGAGGTTACAGAGGAGGGAAAAACTACAACAACTTCATCCATAATGTATGATATTGTTAGAAAATTTTCATCTGGAAAAAAAATTAACTTAACTTTAAATGATAAATATAAATTACATCTAGAGTCTGAAAAATCTGTTTTCAACTTGAATTGTATAGATGCATCTGAATTTCCTTTAACTGATGAAAACTTTAATCAAAATGAGTTTTCATTAAAATCAAAGCAACTCTTGAAGTTATTAAATAAATGTAAATTTTCTGTTTCTAATGATGAAACAAGACATTATTTAAGCGGTATATATTTACATCAAACTGAGGTTGAGGATAAAAATTACTTAACAGCTGTTGCTACAGATAGTCATAGAATGTCTATTTCTAAAATTAGATTAGATAAAAAAATTGATTTTGAACCAGTTATATTGCCTAAAAAAACTATTTTTCAATTATGCTCATTATTGGATAGTTATGATGGTGATGTTAAAATCTCAAATATAAAATCTAAAATTAAATTTGAATTGAGTAATAGCATTTTAATTTCTAAATTAATTGACGGTAAATTTCCAAATTATATTCAAGTGATTCCCAAAAATAATCAAAAAAAATTAGAAATAGATTTAAAATCCTTTTTAAATTCTGTTGATAGAGTGGCTTCCGTCTCTCTAGACAAAAAAGATGGTGTAAAATTTAATTTGAGTAAGGATATATTAGATTTATCTGTGAATAATACTAGTAGTGGAGACGGAAAAGAAACACTAGCAGTCAAATTTGATCATGATTTAGAGATTAGTTTTAATTCTAGATATTTGATTGATGTAGCTTCACAACTTGATGGAGAAAGAATAGAATTATTTTTAAATGATACGGGATCTCCAGCGTTAATTAAAGATCCTGGAGATTTTGACAGTATTTTTGTAGTAATGCCAATGAAAGGCTAATTTATTATGTCTAATTCTGAATAAATTTCATTTTCTAAATATTTGATAAATTGATCTTTTTCTAAACCACTTTTTATTGGCTTTAATATAGAAACTGTTATTTCTTTGTTTGGTTTTTTTTTACCTTCTTTTGGCCAAACATATCCAGAGTTAATTGCTACTGGTTGACATTTTATTTTAAGTTCATCATAAATTCTTGCAACTCCCTTTTTGAAAGGAGGTCTTTCAGCTGGTAATACTCTTGTTGCTTGTGGAAAAATTATTAAAGGTCGACTTGAATTAGTTACAACTCTAGAAATATCATCAAAAAAATTTAAGTTTTCTTTAGTTGTTTTATTCCTATTAATAGAAATTGATCCGATTTTTTTTAAGTACCATCCGAAAATAGGAATTAAAAGTAATTCTTTTTTTAAAATGAAAACTGGCGAATTAAAAATTGTTTGGAGAAAAAAGGTTTCAAACATAGATTGATGAGAGGATGCAATGAAAAATTTTTCATTATTAATTATATTTTCTTTTCCTTTTATAATGATTTTTGTTGAAAGAAATATCTTTAAGCATACGGCAGACCAATAACCCATAAGTTTACCACCAAATAATACTATTTTTCTTGGTAATAATAGTGATGGAAAAAAAATAATTGAGATTAATGTTATTCCTAAGAAGAAAAAAAATGTAAATAGAATATTTCTAATCATTAAAATTAAAAATTATATTAAGTCTTTTAAACTTTGTCTCTTATTTATAATTTGAACTTTAGATTTTTTTATTAGTAATTCTGCTGCTTTAGGTCTCAAATTATAATTAGAACTTAATGACATTCCATATGCACCTACATCACATATAGCAATAAAATCTTTTTCATTTAATTCTTGAAAATTTTTTTTTGTTAAAAATTTATCTGTACTTTCACAAATTGGTCCAACAAATTCATAAATTTTTTTTGATTTCTTACTATTTTTAATTAAGGGAATAATACGATGTTGTGCGCTATATAAAGCAGGTCTCATAAGATCGTTCATAGCCGCATCGAGTATTATAAATTCTTTTTTATCAGTCTCTTTTATATAAATTATCTTAGAAATTAAATATCCACAATTTCCAATTATCGATCTTCCTGGTTCAAAAATTATTTTTGAATTATATTTTTTTAAAAATTTTTTAATATTAAGACAATACCTTTTTAAATTGAGTTGTTTTTTTTTATCTTCATAATTAATACCCATTCCTCCACCTAGATCTATATATTCGAAATTGTGTTTTGTTTTTTTTAATAATTTTTCTAAAACTTTAAGCATTTTTTCATATGGCTCATTTTCTAAAATTTGACTTCCAATATGCACACTAAGACATTTCAATTTAAGATTTTTTGATTTTTTTATATAATTTACTAGGCTTAAAAAAATTTTTTCAGAAACACCAAATTTATTCTCTCTTTTTCCAGTTGAAATTTGTCTTAATGTTTTTGCATCAGTATTAGGATTTAATCTAATACCTATATTGGTTATTTTTTTATTTTTTTTTGAAATCTTCTCAATTTCTAAAACTTCACTCTTTGATTCTGCATTTATTAACAAAATTTTCTTTTTAACAGCAAAGTCTATTTCTTGTGATGTTTTACCTACTCCAGAAAAAACTATTCGATTAGGGCTTATTCCAGCCTTTAAAGCTCTCATGAGCTCACCAATTGAAACAACATCTGCACCTAATCCTAATTTGCAAATTTCACTCAATAAGGTTTTATTTGAATTGGATTTTACAGAAAAACAAATAAGCGGATTGATCTCATTAAATGATTTCTTGAAATTATCAATATTTTCTTTTAATTTTTTATAGGAATAACAATAGAGTGGAGTTGAATATTTATTTGCTAATACGCTTGCTTTGAAATTTTCTATTACTAATTTTTTTTTTTTATATTTCATGACACCGAAATAATTTTGGTGTTAATTATTTTTGATTTCTCTCCTTTATATTCTGGGTCACCTTTTTTTCCACAGGAGTATAAAAAAGTAAAAATAATAAGAATAAAAATAAATTTTTTTATCATAACTCTTTCTTATACTTCATTATCATTTTTTTAATATTATCAAAAGATGTTCCTCCATAAGATTTTTTAGAGTTTACAGAGTTTTTTAAATCAAACACTTTCAATACATCTTTGTTTAACTTTGGAATAATTGTTTTTAACTCTTCTAAAGAAAGATCGTTTAATTTTTTTCTTTTTTTTTCAGCGAAATTAACTACAGCTGCAGTCTTTTCATAGGCATTTCTAAAAGACATAGAGTGATTTTTCACTAAATAATCTGCCAAGTCTGTAGCAGTTATATATCCAAAATCTGCTAATTCTAACATCTTGCTTTTATTAGGTACAAAGTTATTCAAAACCTCATTTAATATTTTTATGCTATTAATTATTGTGTCGTGAGTTGTAAAAATGATTTCTTTGTCATCCTGCAGATCTTTAAAATATGATAATGGCAAACCTTTTAAAATTGTTAACATTGAAAATAAATTTCCATAAGTTTTACCAGTTTTACCTCTGAGAAATTCTAAAGGGTCTGGATTTTTTTTTTGAGGCATGATTGAAGATCCAGTGACAATTCTATCCGATAAATGAATTAATCCGAATCCATCAGAGCACCATATTATAAACTCTTCTGCAATTCTTGAGATGTGCATTGAACATACAGAACAACTGTAAAGATAGTCTAATACAAAATCTCTATCAGAAACTGTATCAATAGAATTATTGGTTGGATTTTCAAAGCCAAGTTTTTTAGTTGTATAATTTCTGTCAATATTAAAAGAAGTTCCAGTAAGAGCTGAAACTCCTAAAGGGTTTTCGTTCAAATTTGTTAAGTTAACAGTAAACCTTTTTTTGTCTCTTTTAAACATTTCTACATAAGCCATCAAATAATGTCCAAATGAAACCGGTTGCGCATTCTTAAGATGAGTAAAACCTGGCATAATAGTTTCAATATTTTTTTCAGATATTTTCAAAATTGTTTTGATGATTTTATTTAAATTATCATCAGTCTCTTTTGATGCAGATTTAATCCATAATTTAAAATCGGTAATAACTTGATCATTTCTTGATCTCGCCGTGTGAATATACCCAGCTTCGTCACCAATAATTTGAAATAGTCTTTTTTCGATATTCATATGAATATCTTCATATTTTTCGTCAAAATTAAACTTATTTCTTTTAATTTCTTTTTCGATTTTTTTGAGACCATAGATAATTTTATTTTTAATCTGAAATGTGATTATCTTTTGCTTGAATAACATTTCGACATGAACAATTGAAGCAAGTATGTCTTCTTTGAAAAGTCTTTTGTCTATGTTTATTGAATTCCCTACTTTTTGGAAAATATTAGAGGTAGTTTTTTTTATTCTAGTATTCCATATTGTACGGTTGTTTTTATTTTTTGCCATGATAATTAATTATACCTATTTAACATGAGATTTTTAATTATATTTATCTTTTTAATATCTAATACTTTTGCAAATGAAGTTCCAGGTATTAAAAATATTATTTTTCATAAAGATGTAAAAAAATATGATGGTTTAATGTTTTTAGATCAAAAAAATAATAAACTGAATTTGAATGATTTTAAAGGAAATTTGGTTTTATTAAATTTTTGGGCAACCTGGTGTGCCCCTTGTAAAGAAGAAATGCCATCACTAGATAAATTGATTATTCATAATGAATTGAGTAATTTAAAAATTTTTCCAATTAATATTGGTAATGATTCTATTGAAAAATCACAAAGATTTTATGATGAACTTAAAATTAAAAATTTAAAATTTTATTTTGATAATCCCCAGACTTTAGCAAAAAAACTATCCTTACGAGGTATACCCACTTCAATTTTACTTGATAAGAATGGTAACGAATTCGCTAGAATAATAGGATCAATTGATTTTGAAGATAAAAAATTTATTGAATGGTTAAAAAATTTTAATTAGTTTTTAAAAAAATAAGCAAATCCAACTAAAGCCAGTATTGCAATAAATTGTAGTAAAACTCTTAATTGCATTAGTTTATTAGAATATTTTTTACTTGTACTTCCGCCTTTGAATAATGTCCCGATACCTAAAATCAATACTACCCCAACTGCTAGTAATAAAAATATTGAGAAAAATTTTAGTAAAATTTCTGTAATCATTTATTTTATATTGTAGGGTGTTTTAAAAATAAAAAAACATAAATTTAAATTAAAGGCTATGACATTTTGTCTGAATACAAAAATTATTGAACCTGAGAAAGGCTCAGAGATCCATAGTGCAATTATTTTACTTCATGGTTATGGAGGTGATGGAAATGACATAAGTATCTTAACTTTAAATTGGAAGAGGTATTTACCTAATACTGTCTTTTTATGCCCTGATGGTCATGAAAAATGTTCGATAAATCCTGCTGGATTTCAATGGTTTGATTTGACTAGAGATGATCCACTTTATATTTTAGAAGAATCTAAAAAAGCAGAAATTAAGTTAAATCAATTTATACAAGAAGTAAAAAAAAAATATAAATTAGAAAATAATAAGATTTGTCTATCTGGTTTTAGTCAAGGATGCATGATGTCAATTAATTTAGGATTAACTTCTAACGAGAATTTTAATTCTATAATAGGTTTCTCTGGTAAAATTATTAACCTTCAAGATTTACAGTTAAGAAAAAAAAATTCTACTAATGTTTTATTAATTCATGGAGAAAATGACGAAATTGTCTCACCAAGTCATTTATTAGAAGCAAAAGATTTCTTTATAAGAAATAGCATTAATGTTGCAGTACATTTAATAAAAAATTGTGGCCATAGTATTCCAGTTGAAGCATCAAGTATAGCATTAAATTTTATTCAAAAAAAAATTTTATAATTTCTTATTATTGAAATAATTTTTTAATTAAGTTAGAATTTATTCATGAATAATTTTATTGATAAAGATGTATCATTAGAAAAATGTCCAGCATTGGTATTGAATGCAGATTATAGGCCGTTAAGCTACTATCCTTTGTCATTATGGTCATGGCAAGATACTGTTAAATCTGTTTTTTTAGATCGAGTAATTATTGTAAGTAATTATGATAGGATTGTGAGAAGTCCTTCATTCACCATGCAATTACCTAGTGTGATTGCATTAAAAGATTATATTATTCCACAATCTAAACCAAGCTTTACAAGATTTAATGTTTTTTTAAGAGATAAATTTTCTTGTCAATACTGCGGAAGTAGTGAGGAATTAACTTTTGACCATTTATTGCCCAGATCTAAAGGTGGAGAAACACATTGGGATAATGTTGTTACAGCTTGCTCAGCATGTAATGTAAAAAAAGGTGGAAAATTATTAAAGTCTTCCGGCATGAAACTCAATCAATATCCATATCAACCATCAACTGAGGATTTACATCGTAATGGCAAAAACTTTCCACCAAATTATCTACATAAAAGCTGGATGGATTATTTGTATTGGGATGTAGAGTTAGAAGCTTAAGGTTTAAATTTTTTCTGAAATATTTATAGCTATTTTTGAACCAGTCTTAATAATTTTGTCCATTATAGAATAAAGGCCTTTTTTGGTAGCACCTTTTTCATAAGCTATATCTTTATGATTTAACTCATCATCTCTAAATTTAATAATTTTTTCCTTTAAATTTTTTTCATCAGGACCTAGTTGATCAATTTGATTCTTATAATGTTTGTCTATTACTTCTTCCACTGAAGCAGTGCATAACATAGTTGCTTTTTTTCCTAAGAGAGTTGAACCAAAACCTAGACCAACACCCAATAAATCCCATAAAGGTAGAAATTTTGTTGGTTTGATTTTTCTTTTTTTAATTTCAGCTTCAAAAAAATCACAGTGTTCTTTTTCATGAACTTTCATTTCCTCAATTGTTTTTTTTAGACTTTCATCTTTGACTAAAGTGTTAAGTGCAAGTAACTGTCCTTCATAGATTTTTACTGCACCTCTTTCTCCAGCATGATCTACTCTTATAAATTCTTCAATTCTAGTTTTTGAATTTTTCATAATTAAAAAAAATTTTAGCTAATAAAATTGTTAAAAATAAACTTAATATAATATTAATTGTTGTTAGAGAAAATCCAAAAAATCTAAATGTCACATCTTTACAACTTATCGTTATTTTTTGTAATTGTTTTAATAATTCTTCTTTGGATATCATATTAGATGCATCTTTTAATCCACAAACTGCTGACTCCTCAAAAAAACCTTTTTCAATGCCGAAGTGGTAAAATGATATTATAAAGGAAAAGGAAAAAACTAGTATTAAAAGTAAAATTATAAATTGTTCATTTTTTCTTGATAAATAGTTTAAAATTATCAAAATTATACTTAATCCATATGGAATTCTTTCTATCAAGCATAAATTACAGGGCTGGTGTCCAAGAATATACTCTATAAAAAAAGCTGAAGTTAGTGAAATAAAACTTACGAAGAAAATGATCTTTAAATAAGAGTTTATTTTAATTTTAAACATGAGATTTAAATAATAAATAGATCATAATTCCAATAATAACAATCAACACTCCAATAACAGTAAACCACCTAGACCCGTGTGTTTCCATAAATTTTGTAAAGATATCTCCAAATCTATATGAAAGATATGAGACTATAAAAAAACGTAATCCTCTAGAAATTAGACTTATAAATATAAAAATTAAAATATTAAAACCAATTAAACCACTACTGATTGTAAAAACTTTATAAGGAAGAGGAGTAAAGCCGGCAAGAAAAAGAATTCCAAACCATGCGTAAAAACCATTACTATTTATTAAATTGTTTTTTATATTAGATAACTTATCCTCATAGCCGTAAAAACTCATTATCTGTATTCCTACATCAAAAAAAAAGGCACCAAGAAAATAACCAAATATACCACCCAAAACAGAAAAGATCGTTGCGATAAAAAAAATCTTAACAAAATCATTTTTTTTTGAGATTACCATAGGTATTACCATTACATCTGGCGGAATAGGAAAGAAGGAACTTTCGATGAATGAAATAAATGCCAAATAATATTTAGAACTTTTGTGTGCCGCTAGTTCTAAACACTTTTTATATAGAGTATTAAACATTTTTTGGTTTTAATATAATTTTAGTTCTTATACTATTTAATAAATTATTAAACAATTAAGGGCGAATGGCGGAACTGGTAGACGCGCACGACTCAAAATCGTGTTTCGCAAGAAGTGAGAGTTCGATTCTCTCTTCGCCCACCAAAATTTATGGAATTAAATAAATTCAATAGTCTGGTGGAACTCTTCTTTGAAACATGTAAAACAAAAAATATTAATGATCCATTTTTAGAATGGTTAAAGCCTAAACAAATAAAAAGCTCATATACTTGGGATCAAGTTGATAAAAGAATCAGAGTTTTGTCAAAGCATTTGAGTAAAAACTTGTCTTTGGGAGATAGAGTTGTTTTATTATCAGAAAATAGACCAGAATGGTTAATTGCTGATCTTGCAATTATGAATGCTGGAGGTGTGACTGTTCCATTATTTACCACATATTCTCAAAAGGATTATGAGTACATAATTAATGATTGTAAACCGAAAGTATTTATCATTTCAAATGATATTCAATACAAAAAAATTAAAAAATTTATTTCAAAAGAAGCCTTAATTTTTTCTTTTGAGAATTTTTTAAGACATTACGACTCTGATATAAATGATTTTTCAACATTAGAAGAAATATTTAAAATTCATTCTGACACTCCTGAATTTTTTCAACAGATAAAATTGGATTATAATAAAAATTTAAAAAGAAATGATCTTGCTTGCATAATTTATACATCTGGGACGACTGGAAATCCCAAGGGAGTAATGCTTAGCCACGGAGGTATTCTATCAAATTGTGAGGGAGCACAAGAAATTTTAGACTCGTTAGTTAAAAATGAAAAACCAGTTTTTTTAACATGGCTTCCATTGTCTCATTCTTATGAGCATACTGTTCAGTATGTCCAGATTTTACTTGGAGCAAAAATTTTCTATGCTGAAAGTTTAGAAAAGTTACTTATGAATATGTTGATTGCGAAACCAACAATCATGACTGCTGTTCCAAGATTTTATCAAAATTTATACAGTAAAATTTCTATGAATTTTTCAAAACAAAAAGGTTTTAAGAAGAAACTCATTGAAAGTACCATTTCTCTTGGGACTAAAAACCTGAATAAAGAAGAATTAAATTTTAAGGAAAAAATTATCAATTTTTTATGTGAAAAATTAGTAAGAAAAAAAATTAAAAAACAGTTTGGAGGAAAATTAAAAGCTTTTGTTTCAGGTGGAGGAGCTTTAGATCAAAAAATAGGTCTATTTTTGAATTCTATAGGATTGCAAACTTTACAAGGATATGGTCTTACAGAAACCTCACCAGTTGTAAGTTGCAATATTCCAAAAAAAATCAAAATTGATACTGTTGGACCACCTTTTAAAACTAATGAAGTAAGGATTGCTAAAGATGGAGAAATATTGGTAAGGGGTGAAAATGTCATGCTTGGGTATTGGAATATGAAAAAAGAGACTGATGACATTATTAAGGATGGCTGGTTACATACTGGAGATATAGGAGAAATTACTGAAGATGGAAATCTAAAAATAACAGATAGAAAGAAAGAAATCATTGTCAATTTAGGAGGAGATAATATTTCTCCATCAAAAATTGAAAATTTATTATGTCTTAACGAAAAAATT
>CACJLM010000004.1 GCA_902594245.1 uncultured Pelagibacteraceae bacterium
TTTAACCTTATTTAGTAAAAGCTTTCCAAACTTTCTTGTTCTTTTTCAACCATGCTTTTGCAGCATCCTCGTGAGTCATTTTGTCAACGTCAACTAAAGCTGCCATTGCACCAATTTGACTTGTTGTGAAAGAAAGTTTTTTGAACATAGCTGCTGCTTTTGGATGAGTTTTTGGAAAATCAGCGTTAACTGCTTTTTTCAAATAACCATCAGGCGAACCACATTTTCCATCTCCACCATCTTCAGGTCTGCAACCTGCTGTGTATGGAGGAAAGTCGATAAATGTAAAACCAGCACCATCTGTAAAGTTAGGTGTCCAGTTAAAGATGATTGTTCCTCTTCCTTCTTTTTCAGCTGCTGCTAACTCTGCCCAAAGTGCATCGGCACTTCCAGCAAATTTAACCCACCAAAGATCTCCTAAACCTAAAGCGTCAACCCTTTGTGGAATTAAATCACCATGCCAAGTTTGTGGACCTTCCAACATTCTTCCTTTTCCATCTGGAGAGTCAGGTGTTGTAAAGTTTTTAGCACAGTCAGGATTTTTTAAAGCAGTCCAATCTGGTAATCCAGGACATAGTCCTTTTTCTGCAACCCAGTTTGGATATCCCATATCTTCAAGTGTTCTCGCTTCATGGTCTCCCCAGTCTAACAATCCACCTTTATCCAAAGCAGTTGTGAAAGATTTACCAAAAGCAGATTCCCATACTTCATGAGATAAAGTTACGTCACCAATTCTTATTGACTCGTAAACTGCTTGAGAGTCAGCGTTAACATATTTAACATTATTTCCCATATCTTCCATTATTCCACCAATAACGTAAGCCATCACAATTTGGCTTGACCAGTTATGAGTTGGGATAACGATGGGCTTTTTACTATCTGCTGCGTTTGATATTCCAGCGAAACTTACTACTGAAATTATCATTGCAGATACTAATGATATTATTTTTCGCATTTATTCCCCTTTCTTAATATTAAGTGTGAATAGTATGTGCCTAAGTAAAATGATAGTCAACTACTAGATATTTATATAATATAACAATAGATTATAAAAAATGTCGCAAACTACATTAGATATTAAAGAGCCAGGATTAAATGTGCTACCACCTGGAGTTGAAAGACACGTTGTAAATGCAGGTGGACTGACTGGTTTGCAAGTTTTTCCAGATGATGAAATAGAAATTATAAACGATGAGGGAAATCAAATTTGTGAAATAGTTTGTTTTGATAAAGACGGAAAATCTGAACTCGGAATTTTAAATCAAAAAGAAAATAGTAAAAAAAGTTTTATTAAGGAAATACTAAATAGAAAAAATGAAAGCTCTTTAGTCACAAATCTCCAATTAAAGAAAAGAAATTTAGACATAAATAAATCTAAATCATCTATTCTTTTTGATGACAAAACACCAAGTGGAGAAAAAATAAAAATTAAATCAAAAGATAAATGCTACGTAATTTTTTCAGCTCCACAAAATGATATGTTAGTCAGCGAACAAAATCCTTCAAGCGATTTAACAATATTTATAAAAAGAGCAAAAATAGTTAATGATAAAGAGTTATCGATTATACCTGATCCGGTTTATGAACCTAATTACGAAAAGAATATTGATAGAGAAACTGCAATTTCTTTTCAAGTAAAAGAAGGTGATTATATTCAAGTTATAAGTCCAGCAGGAAGACAGTGTTCTGACTTTGTAGCATTTGATACAAGAAAGCTTGATAAAAAAATTGAAAAAGGTCTTGATTGGCAAACAACAAGAACTTTTATGGGTAATACTTTCCCGGGACCAGGATTGTTCTCAAAATTTTATGACACTGATCATGAGCCATTAGTAGAAGTTATTAGAGATACAGTTGGTAAACATGATACTTTTAACTTAGCTTGCACTTCAAAATATTACGAAGATGCAGGTTACTTTGGTCATCCAAATTGTTCTGACAATCTTAACAAATCAATGGAAAAATATGGTGTCCAAAAACAAAAAGGATGGCAAGCAATTAACTTATTTTTTAATACTTCCGCCACAGGCTTAAATTCTGTTATTTCAGATGAATCATTTGCAAGACCTGGTGATTATGTGATGTTTAAAGCTTTAAAGGATTTAACCATTGGAACTACCGCATGTCCAAGTGATATTGATGCTTGTAATTCATGGAATCCGACTGATATTTTTGTTAGAACCTATGACAAGAAAAAAGAATTTTCAAAATCTTTTGCTTTTAGAATGAAAACTGACTCTGAAAAAAAACTTACAAGAAATTCTGGTTTTTATGAAAGAACCTCAAAATTAACTAGAAACTTTATTGATGCAAGAGGGTTTTGGTTACCCAATGACTACACCAAACATGGTGTAGTAGAGGAATATAATGCGTGCAGGGAAAAAGCTGTCCTAATCGATTTATCTTCTTTAAGAAAATTTGAAATTATTGGACCAGATGCTGAAGAGCTAATGAATTATACATTAACAAGAAACATCAAAAAACTTTCTGTTGGTCAAGTTGTGTATTCTGCAATGTGTTATGAAAATGGAATGATGTTTGATGATGGTACATTATTAAGATTAAGTGAAACTGGTTTTAGATGGATTTGTGGAGATGAATATGCCGGTGAATGGTTAAAAGATGTGGCTAAGAAAAAAAACTTTAAAGTAAATATAAAAAACTCAACAGATCAAATTAGCAATGTTTCTATTCAAGGACCTAAAAGTAGAGAAATTTTAAAAAAATTAATTTTTACTCCACCTACACAGCCATCGATAGATGAATTAGAATGGTTTAGGTTTACAATTTGTAGAGTTGAAGAACTTCAGGGTATTCCACTAATTGTTTCAAGAACAGGCTATACTGGAGAGCTTGGTTATGAAGTTTGGTGTCATCCAAAACATGCACCAGAAGTATGGGATAAACTTATGGAGGCTGGAAAAGATTACGGTTTAATTCCTGCAGGGTTTGCCGCTTTAGATAAACTAAGAATTGAAGCAGGTTTAATTTTATTTGGTAATGAATTTGATGGGCAACAAGATCCATTTGAAGCAGGCATTGGTTTTGCAGTTCCACTTAAAACAAAAGAAGAGGATTTTATTGGAAAAGAAGTTTTAAAAGAGAGAAAAGCCAATCCACAAAAAAAACTTGTTGGATTGGAGCTTGTTGGAAAAGAACATGCTAGCCATGGTGATTGTGTTCATATTGGAAGATCACAGGTTGGAATAGTTACAAGTGGTTGCTTATCGACAACTCTTAACAAAAATATAGCTTTATGTAGAATTGATACTCAATATTCAGAAACTGGTACAGAAGTTGAAGTTGGAAAAATTGATGGTCATCAAAAAAGAATTTCAGCAAAAGTTGTAGGTTTCCCACACTTTGACCCTAAGAAGACACGAGTAAGATCTTAATGACAAAAACTACTAAAGATTTATTAGAATTTTGGGAGGATCAAATGAAACTTTCTCATACATCTAGCAACTATTTTTTTAGAAAGTCTCCATCACACTATCATATGATGCTTCTAGTTATGCATGCATATAAATATAAAGAGAATCTAACGGTTGAGGAATTAAAGACAAAATTGTTTAAAACATCTAGGCCGAAGTCAGCTTTAATGATTAATGAAGCATGTGAAAAAGGTTTTTTTTTCTTGGAAAAAACTTCTGGTGATCAAAGAAAAAAACATATTAAACCAAGCGAATCTTTTATTAAAGAGTTTAATACATACCTGGAAACATTAAAAAATCTAAGCTTCTGATAAAAAAGTAATTAATTACTTATAAATTTTATATATATAAAAAATTATATATTTACGTCGCACGAAAAATAAAGATGTGAATATGTCATTACCGACAAAAGCAAAAGTAGTAATAATTGGTGGAGGGATCCACGGATTAAGCACTGCTTGGAAATTATCAGAAACTTACAAAAATCCTGGCGACATAGTAGTTTTAGAAAAAAAAGACACTGCTGCTGGAGCAAGCGGAATAGCTTGTGGTGTAGTTAGAAATAATTACTTCCAACCAGCAATGAGAGAATTAATGGCTCATTCAGTTTCTGTTTGGGAAAGTGATCCAAAAGCATTTAAATACAATCCAGTTGGTTATTTACAAATATCACCTGAAGTAATGCATGAAGATGTTGCTAGCATTTATAAACAACAAAAAGCAATTGGATACGAGTCTACATTTATAGAAGGTGAAAAAGATTGTGCTAATTATATGAAAGGTATTTTTGATGATTGGCAAGCACAAGGCATTACATCTATTCTTCACGAGAAAAAAGGTGGATATGCATTTAACAAAGACTCAATAAAAGCTCTTGAAAATAAATCTACATCGAATGGTGTTCAGGTTATGAAGGGCGTAAAAGTTACAGGTTTTAAAAGAGGAAGTAATAGTAAAGCAGTAACAGGTGTTGAAACTGATAAAGGTACTATCGATTGCGAACAAGTAGTTATTGGAGCAGGACCATGGGCAAGGGATTTCTGGAACATGTTGGAATTACCTAAAACTGCAAACATCAAAGGTAAAGATGGAAAGATGCACGTAACTGATATGTGGACTTATTGGATGTTACAAGAAGGTGTAATTGGTGTTGAGCCAGATTTTTTGAAAACAAATGATGGCAAACAGCCACCTGTAGTTCACGTTGACTCTACAGCTCCATTATATTCAGATAAAACAAAAAAATTAATTACAGATAAAATTTGGGGAATTTATTACAAACCAGATATTGAAGGTTTAGGTGTTCAGGGTGGAACATCTCCTTACATTGTTAAAAAACATTATAAAAGGATTTGAAAAACTTATGAATGAAGAGGGAATTAAAATAATTAAAGGTAGAGAAGTAAAAAAAATTATTTCAGATAAAAAAAAAATTACTGGAGTTAAACTTAATGATCAAACTATAATAAACTCCAATAATGTTATTTGTAATGCAGACCCACCTGCAGTTTATGAAAAAATGTTAAATGGGAATACAAATAATTCATTTCTATTTAGATGGAAAAAAAATCGAATGGAATATTCAATGGGATTATTTGTTTATTATTTTGGCACTAAAAAAAAATATGAAAATGTAGAACATCATACAATCAAATTTGGTAATAAATACAAAGAACATCTAGATGATATATTTAATAACAAAAAGTTAAATGATGATATCAGCTATTATCTTCACAGACCATCTTCAACCGACAAATCTATGGCTCCTGAGGGGAGCGATTGTTTTTATGTTCTTGTACCTGTTCCAAATAATCAATCAAATATTGATTGGTCTCTAGAGGGTGAAAAAATGAAAAATTTAGTAATTAATAAAATGCAAAACGATTTAATGCCTAATCTAAAAGAAAATATTGTTGAGGATTTTTACTTAACTCCAGATTACTTTGAAAAAGATTTAAATACTAAACATGGTTCAGGTTTTTCTATCCAGCCAAAGTTTTCACAATCTGCATATTTTAGATTTCACAATAAATCAGAAGTTTATGATGGTTTATATTTCGTTGGAGCAGGAACACATCCTGGTGCCGGTGTACCGGGAGTTTTATCATCAGCTAAAGTATTAGATAAAATAATTTAATGAATAAAAAAAACTATCTAGCTATTTTTGCTAAATCATTTAATTGGGCAGGTTTTTTTTTACCAAAAAAAATATATGAAAATTCTGCTAAACTTTACGCATTTTGCAGAGTTCTAGATGACATAGCTGACGAAAAAAATGATTTAGATTCTAAAATTAAAAGATTTGATGAAATGAGAAATTTTCTTAAAAAATCTTATGATTCAGATGATAAAGAGACATATTCATTTAATGAAAATGAAAAAATTGTTCATGATGTAATTACTCTAGCAAAAAATAACAATATAAAAAAAATAATTTTAGAGGATTTGGTTGATGGTGTTGCCTCAGATTTAAAAAAAAGAATTCATATTAGATCTATTAAAGATTTATTGGTTTATTCTTACAGAGTAGCTGGAACAGTTGGTTTAATGATGTCAAAAATTCTAATGGTGAACAATAGAAGAGCCTTAAAAGGAGCAATTGATTTAGGTATTGCAATGCAATTGACAAATATTGCTAGAGACGTAATCGAAGATCAGAAAATGAATAGAGAATATATCAAGCCAGATTTTGAAAATATTCAAGCAACTTTAAAGCTTGCAGATATGTTTTATGAAAGCTCATTTAGTTCTATCCAGAAAATCCCATTTAAATATAAATTTTCTATAATTGTTGCTAGAAGAATTTACAGACAGATTGGAAGGAAAATTTTACAAAAAGGTAATATGGAAAATTATGAAAAATCAGGAAAAATATATGTGAATAATTTCGAAAAAATTTATCAAACAATTTTTTCAATATTTGATTTAATTTTAATTTATCTAAAGGAGTTGGAACCCCACCAAAGAGCAAAAGAACATGTTATTATTAGTCAGGAAGTAGATTTAGATGAGAGAATTTGATTATATTATTATCGGTGGTGGGTGTGCAGGTCTTTCACTTGCATATGAACTAGAGATTCATGAAAAATTAAGAGATAAAACCTTAGCTATTATTGAACCCAGATCAGAGTACAAAAGAGACAAGACTTGGTCTTTCTGGAAGGTTGTGCCTCATAATTTTGACGATTGCGTCAAAAAAAATTGGGACAGTTTTTCAATAAATTTACCAGGAAAAACCAATTATCTCGAATGTAAAGATTATCCATACCAAAGTATTGATAGTGGTCTATTTTATAAAAAAATAAATAACAAATTAAAAGAAAATAGAAATATTTCTTTCTTTAAAGATATTGTGGAAATCAATACAAAAAATTCATTCATTTTTAATAGTGTTCCTGAAATTAAAAAAAATCATCTTAATCTTTGGCAACATTTTTGTGGTATTGAAATTAAGACAAAAAATAATTGTTTTGATGAAGAAATTTTTAATCTAATGGATTTTGATTGTGAACAAAGAGAAAGTGTTCATTTTTTCTATACTCTTCCTTATTCAAAAAATAAAGCTTTAATTGAAACTACCTGGCTATCAAGAATGAACGATAATTCACAAAAAGATTACGACAATCAAATTAAAGAATATATTGAAAAACACCTAAAGATAAAAAATTATGAAATTACTTACAAAGAAGAAGGCGCCATTCCTCTCTTTTATCCCTTGTACAAAAAAGAAAAAAATAAAGTGAATATTGGAACTGCCGGTGGAATGACAAGATTAAGTACTGGCTATACATTTCTTAATATTCAGGAACATAGTAAATATTTAAGAGAGAATATTGAAAATATTACTAATTTAAGAAGATTTGAATTAAGTAAAAAATATCAATTTTTAGATGATATTTTTCTGCGAGTCTTAAATAAACATCCTGAAAAAATGCCTGATATATTTTTCAATATGTTCAAAACATCACCAAAGACTGTTATAAAATTTTTATCTAACAAGAGTAATTTTTTGGATGATTTAATTATAATTTTGAAAATGCCTAAATGGAATTTTATCAAAGCATTATTTTATTAAAAAATGAATAATAAAATTAAAAAAATTAATCTTAATCATTCTTTCATTTTTTTCTTTGCTATTAATGTTTTCTGTATTTTAACTTTTAAGTTTACCTCAAATATTTCATCCATCTTGTGTTTACTTTTAATCTTAATTTTGGGTGTATCTCATGGATCATTAGATCATATAAAAGGAAAAAAACTACTTAAGTTACTTAATATAAAATCACCTCATGTTTTCTACATAGCGTATATTTTGATCGCTGCAGTGGTAGTATTAAGTTGGATGCTGTTGCCATCAATAACTTTACTAATTTTTTTACTAATTGCTTCTTATCATTTTGGAAAAGAGGACACGCAGTTTTTGATTAATAATACATCTTATTTCACTCAACTACTTTATGTGCTAAAGGGAGCTTTAGTTATACTTGCTCCCTTGACTTTTCATTTTCAAGAAACTATCGCAATTTTTAAATTATTATTAATTGATAGTGAAGTTTTTTATTCAAGTTTAAATTTTATTGAGTCTAATGATATAATTCAAAAAGCAATTGTCTTTAGTTTTTTGTCGAGTCTTATTTTATTCTTAAAAAATTTTGAAATAAAAAAATTTGTAATTTTTTTAGACTATTTTTCAATTTTAACATTGAATTTATATTTGACTCCATTGCTAGCTTTTACTCTCTATTTTTGTTTTTTACATTCGATTAGACATTCTATTTCATTAGCTATTGAACTTGACCAAGACAGTGTATTTAATGGATTAAAAATATTTATTAAAAAAGCTTTACCTTTAACTTTTTTGACAGGTATTTTGTCTTTAATTGCGTTATATCTGCTAAGTTATTCATACAATTTAGATAGTGCAATTTTAAAAATTATATTTATAGGTTTGGCGTCTTTAACCTTTCCACATATATTGCTTGAATATCTTTTAGAAAAAAATGAAAAACAAAGAAATTAAAATATTATTATCTGCACCAAGAGGCTTTTGTGCTGGTGTCGAAAGAGCTATTGAAATTGTTGAAAAATCAATTTTAAAATATGGAGCTCCTGTTTATGTAAGACATGAAATAGTTCATAATAAATATGTAGTAGATGATTTGAAAAATAAAGGAGCTATATTTGTAGAGGAGCTTGAAGAAATAGAGGATAAATCAAGACCAGTAATTTTTTCTGCTCATGGTGTTCCTAAAAAAATACCTAAGGATGCAGAAAATTATAATATGACTTATGTTGATGCGACTTGCCCATTGGTTTCAAAAGTACATAGAGAAGCTGAAAATCTTCACAAAGCTGGGTATCATTTAATTTTAATCGGTCATCAAAATCATCCTGAAGTTATTGGTACAATGGGTCAATTACCTGATGGATCCATTGATCTTATTCAAAATGAAGATGAGGCTAAAAAATATAAAACAAATAAAACGGATAAAATTTCATATGTAACTCAAACAACTTTATCTGTTGATGATACTAAGGAAATTATTCAGATTTTAAAAGAAAGATTTCCTAATATCAAAGAACCAATGAAAGAAGATATTTGTTATGCAACAACCAATAGACAAATGGCAGTAAAAAATATTGCAAAGAAATGTGACTTATTTTTTGTTATTGGTAGTAGGAACTCATCTAATTCAGTTAGACTTGTTGAGGTAGCTAAAAAATCTGGATGTTTAAATTCTCAATTGATTCATTCGCAAAGTAAAATTCCATATGAGCTAATTGAAAAATCTAATATAATTGGAATTTCATCAGGTGCATCCGCACCAGAAATTTTAGTAAATGATTTTATCAACAACTTAAAAAAAAGATTTAAAGTCAATATAGATGAGATAGAAGCAATTAAAGAAAACGTTGTTTTTAAAATTCCAAAAAAATTAAATTAAATGGCTGTATACACAAAAATTAATAAAAAAGATCTTCTGAATGTCAATAAAAGATTTGTTGGTAAAAAATTCATTAGCTTTAAAGGTATTAAGCAAGGTATAGAAAATACAAATTATTTGCTACGATCAAAAAACGAAAAGTTTATTTTGACAATTTTTGAAAAAAGAGTTTCAAAAAAAGAGATACCTTTTTTTATGAAATTGATGGATCAATTGAATAATTCAAAAATTAATTGTCCGAAACCATTAAAAAACAACAAAGGAAATTATCTATTTAAGTTAAAAAATAAAACTGCATGCATAGTTTCCTTTCTTAATGGAAAAGATAAAAAATCACTCAGCTTAAAAAATTGCTATGATATTGGTAAAATGATTGCTCAAATGCATTCCTCTACAAAAAAAATTAGACTTTATAGAAAAAACTCAATGGGAGTAAAAAATTTAAATCCTTTATTAAAAAGTATAAAATTTAAATCAAAAAAATTTATAAATATTGAAAAGTTTTTAAAAACTAATTTTTTAGACATTAAAAAGAGATGGCCTAAAAAACTGCCAAGTGGAATAATTCACGGAGATTTATTTATAGATAATATTTTTTTTAATAATAATAAAATATCTGGAATTATAGATTTTTATTTTGCAGCAAATGATTATTTTATGTATGAAATTGCAATTTGTGTAAATGCATTATGTTTTGATAAATTTAAAAATAAATTTATCTTGAATAAAAAAAAAGTTAAGAGCATCATTAAAGGGTATGAAAGTATTAAAAAAATTTCTGTCAAAGAAAAAAGTTCATTAAATGTTTTGTGTCGTGGTGCAGCAATGAGATACTTTTTAACTAGACTCTATGACTATACAAATACTCCAAAAACAGCTTTAATTAAGATTAAAGATCCTAGGGAATATTATCAAAAACTAGTGACACATAATAATTTAAAAAATTACAAACATTATATAAATTAATGATTGAAATTCATACTGATGGTTCATGCTTAGAAAATCCAGGAATTGGTGGTTGGGCAGCAATCATAAACATTAATGGAAATATTAAAAAAATTAGTGGTAGTGAAAAAAATACTACAAATAACAGGATGGAATTGATGGCTCCCATCAATGCATTAAAAAGTATTAACTCTGATGAAGAAATTAAAATCTACACGGATTCCCAGTACGTAAAACTTGGTATAACTGAATGGATAAATAATTGGGTCAAAAATAATTGGAAAACTTCCAAAAAAGAAGAGGTAAAAAATAAAGATCTTTGGACTGAACTTTATAATCTAAATAAAATTCTAAATGTTAAGTGGATTTGGGTTAAAGCTCACGCGGGTAATCCATTAAATGAAGAAGTTGATTTTTTGGCTAAAAAAGCTGCAAGACTAGACTAACTTTAGAAAGTTTTCTGCTGCAGACATTTCACACGAACCAGTATCTTTTTCCTCCTGTATCTTTATAATCTTAAGATTGTCTACTAACATCGTGTATCTATTAGATCTAATTCCTAATCCCCTGCCACTCTTGTCAACCTCAGCACCTATTGCTTTTGTAAAACTCAAAAAAGGATCTCCCATCATTATAATTTTATCACCTACATTATTTTCTTTACCCCAGG
Source organism: uncultured Pelagibacteraceae bacterium (assembly GCA_902594245.1). GTDB lineage: Bacteria > Pseudomonadota > Alphaproteobacteria > Pelagibacterales > Pelagibacteraceae > Pelagibacter. The sequence goes on from CACJLM010000004.1 coordinate 10,995, forward strand.
CATTCATAACAAATGGATCATTAACAGACATGCAAATAATTTGATCAATACCTTTCTCTTTATATTTTTCACTATTATTTACATATCCTGGTAAATGCTTTGCAGAACAAACGGAAGTGTAAGCTCCTGGCAAACCAAATATTACTGATTTTTTGTTTTTTAAAAAATTCTCAATATTTTTTTTTACTGGTTCACCATTTTCAAGAATAAATACTTCTGAATTTGGAATTGACTCATTCTCTTTTATTTTCATTAAATTTTTTCTTTAATATGTTTTTTGATTTTATCTAGATTGTTATCAATTATATCATAATTTTCTTTCTCATCCAAAATAAACATCAACTCTTTGGGTAAATTGGCATTAAGTTTTATAGATTTTTTTATTGCATCAGGAAACTTACAAGGATGAGCTGTTGCTAAAACAATATTATTCCCTTCAATATTTACTTTATCAAAAGACCCATATCCAATCGCTGTATGTGGATCTAAAATTATTTCAAATTTTTCATAAATATTTTTAATCACTTTCAAAATCTCTTCTTCACTCATTCTTGCAGATAGAAAATCGAGATTTATCTTGTCTAATTTATCTTTATCAATTTTATATCTTCCTTTTTCTTTTATATCTTTCATTGCAGAAACTGTTTCAATGTCACTACTATTATTAATATCATATAAAAGTCTCTCAAAATTACTTGCCAGTTGAATATCCATACTAGGTGAAATAGTCTCTAAAACTTTCTCTATATTGTATTCACCTTTTGATATGGCTCTATGCAATATATCATTTTGATTTGTTGCAACTAAAAGCTTTCCTATAGGTAAGCCCATTTTTTTTGCTAAATAACCAGCATATACATCACCAAAATTACCTGTTGGCACAGAAAAATTAATTGGATGAGTTTTATCCTCAATCAAAAGATAACTATAAAAATAATAAACACTTTGAGCAATTATTCTTGCCCAGTTTATAGAATTAACTCCAGACATCTTTATTGAATTTGAAAAGGATTTATCAGCAAACATCGCTTTTACTAAATTTTGACAATCATCAAAATTTCCATTTACAGCAATATTAAAAACATTCTTTTCACTACCTGTTGTCATTAACTTTCTCTGTACACTCGAAATTCGATTGTTAGGGTGCAGTACAAAAATATTTAAATTTTTTTTTCCTTTAATCGCATCGATTGCAGCTGCTCCAGTATCTCCTGAGGTAGCAACAACTATGTTTATTTTTTCATTAGTGCTATCAAGATAATATTCATAAAAATTTCCTAAAAGCTGCATCGCAATATCCTTGAAAGCTAAAGTTGGTCCATGAAACAATTCTAGGACAGATCGATTACCAATCTTAATTAAATTGACAACATTTTTTTCCCTAAAAACTGAATAAGATTTATCAACTAATTTACCCAAATCATTTTCACTCATAAAATCACCAATAAATGGATAGATAATTTTTTTAGCCAGATCTGAATATTTTAAGTTTTTAAAACTATCTAAATCTTTTTGATTATATTTATGAAGAGATTTTGGAATGTATAATCCTCCATCTTCTGCCAAACCCTTAATAAATACATCCTTAAATTTAAAATTTTTTGAGCTATTTCTAGTGCTTACGTAGTCCATTTAATAATTTTTTTTTCTAAAATATAAATATAACAAAAGAATTGAAATCGCTAATGAAAACCAAGTAATAGCATATTTTTTATGATTATTAGAAATTTTTGCGGTAATTTTTTTTGGTTTTGGCAGAGTATAATTACCATTTAAATAAATAATATATTCAGAAAACTCTTTACCAGTAAAGCTTAAAATATCTTCTCTATCTAAGCTAAACCAATAATTCTTTTTTAAGTCATTATCGGGTTTGAAAATATTTTTTCTCCCCTGTTTTTTCAAAGTTCCAACTACATTTTTTTCATCAAATTTAATAATTTCGTCTGTATCTTTTTTTTCAAAAGGTATCCATCCTCTATTAATTAAATAATTTTTATCATTTACAGAAAAAGGGTTTACAACTTCAAATCCTGGAACGCCATTATCATTTAAATTATATAAATAAATTTGTTTTTCAAAATCTATAGAACCTGAAGTTTTAATTCTTAAGTAGTTTTCTGCATTAGACTTGGATAATTCTACAGGTGGTTTTTTAAGAGAGTCTTCAATTTCTAAAATAAGATTATTTTTCCAATTAAGACGAATTATTTGCCATGAGCCTAATGCAATAAAAACTGAGATGAAAAAAAATACAAAAACCGAAAATAAAAACTTATTTTTCAAGGATCAAATTAACTTCCCCAAATATAAATTGCAGCAAATAAAAACAACCAAACCACATCAACAAAATGCCAATACCAAGCTGCAGCTTCAAAACCAAAGTGATGATCTTTATTAAAGTGGCCTAATTTTCCACGCCATAAACAAACTGCTAAAAATATAGTTCCTACTATTACGTGAAAACCATGAAATCCTGTTGCCATATAAAACACTGATCCATAAATATGATCTGAAAAAGCAAATGTTGCATGATGATATTCATATGCCTGTAGAGCGGTAAAGCAAACACCAAGTATTACAGTTAAGATTAAACCATTAATAAAGCCCTTTCTGTCATCTTCAAGTAGAGCATGGTGAGACCAAGTAACAGTGGTGCCTGATAACAATAATACCAATGTATTGATTAATGGAATATCCCAAGGATCAAAAGTTTCGATATCTTTTGGTGGCCAAACATTACCTACAAATTCATTTGGAAAAAGACTTACATCAAAATAAGCCCAAAACCATGCAACAAAAAACATAACCTCTGAGGCAATAAATAACGTCATTCCATATCGATGATGTATTTGAACAACTGGAGTATGATGTCCTTGATGCTCAGCTTCAATCACAACATCTCTAAACCACATGTAGGCTCCGTAAATTAATAGAGCTAAACCTAAATACATTCCCCATGATACATCTGCATGCATATAATAAACTGCACCTAAAGCTAAAACTAAGCATGAGAAAGAAGTATAGATTGGCCAAGGGCTTGGGTCTACAAGGTGATAATCGTGTTTTTTTTCAGCTGACATTTTTTGGATTATGATTGTTTATAGTAATCTGTCGAGAAAAAAGTATACGACATAGTTACATCTTCTAAGTTTTTTACGGTAGGGTCATTGACCATTTCGGGGTCTAAATAAAAAGTCATTACGTAAGTTGCTTTTTCACCAGCTTTTAACTCTTGTTTTTCAAAACAAAAACATCCTAATTTACTATAATACTTACCAAAGCTGGCAGGTGAAACATTAAAACTTGCCACTCCAGCTGTTGGTTCATCACTGTAATTTGTTACTTCAAACTCTATTTTATTAACTTGACCAACTTTAACATCAATAACATTTGATTTAGCTTTAAAATCCCATGGTAAGTTATTTACATTAGTATCAAATCTGACACTTACAACTTTATCCAAAACTATTTTTGGTGCATTATTTGACACTTGAGTAGTTCCTCCAAAGCCAGTAACTCTACAAAAAAGATCATATAAAGGAACCGCTGCGTAAGACAAACCCAACATTAAAACAAAAATACCAGCTAAGACTATCGGGGTTAATTTCTTTCTTTCAATCATATAACCCTATCAAATACTCCTGTATTATATAAAGTAAAAAAGAAGAGAAAGATCATAAAAGCAATAATTGCGAGTGCCGTAATAATGTTTTTCTTTTTAGTTTTTTTATCTGGAGTTATCATAATATTTTATCTATCAGAAAAAGGACAAAAATTAAAAATAAATAAAGTATTGAATATCCAAATATTGTTTTGGCCTTTTTCGGATTAAACTTATTTTTCTTATAATTGTATAGTTCGTAGCATAAAAAGTTATAATAAAATGTTAACAATAATGATGGAACTAAAAAAGTAAATCCAACAAAATTTATTAGATAAGGAAAAATTATAACTGGAAGCATTAATAAAGAATAAACAAATATATTTATTTTTGTACTCTCAACTCCATTTGTTAAAGGAAGCATTGGTATATTAGCTTTTTTATAATCATCAGATTTATATAAACTCAAAGCCCAAAAATGCGAAGGTGTCCAAAAAAATATAATTAAAAAGAAAGCCAATGGTTCAATTGAAAGTGAACCAGTTGCGATTGTCCATCCAATTACAGGAGGGAATGCTCCAGCAGCTCCGCCAATAACAATATTTTGTGGCGTTCTTCTTTTTAACCAGATTGTATAAACGAAAACATAAAACAAAATTGTTAAAAGTAATATTGCAGCTGAAATTCTATTTGTGAAATAATCTAATGCTATGACTGAAACAATTGATAAAGTAACTCCAAAAATAAGAGCCTGGTTTCTGTTTATTTTTCCTGTAGGAATAGGTCTTAAACAAGTTCTAGTCATCAAAGCATCAAGATCAGATTCATACCACATGTTCAATGCTCCAGCAGCCCCAGCACCTAATGAAACTAATAAAATTCCAATTATAGCATCCTTTGTTGAAACAAGATTTGGTGCAGTTAATAAACCAACTGCACATGTAAAAACCACCAAAGACATAACTCTTGGCTTCATCAATTTAAATAACTCAGATAAATTAAATAAATCTTCTTGTGATAAACTTCTTTTTTTTAACTTTGAATTATCCATCAATTTTCTTAGCTTCTATTTTAGCTGTGTGATTTTTCTGTTTCTTGATCATCAACAAACTTTGGCAATTCTTCAAATGTATGGAAATTTGGTGGAGATGGCACAGTCCATTCTAAAGTTGTAGCACCTTCGCCCCAAGGGTTTTGTTCTGCTGCTTTCTTCTTTGCAAAAGCATAAATAAGATTTGCAAAAAATACTACTAATCCGGCAACCGCAACATAAGAACCTATTGAAGATATATAATTCCATCCAGCAAATGCATCCGGATAGTCTGCATATCTTCTTGGCATTCCTGCCAAACCTAAGAAATGTTGAGGGAAGAAAATTAAGTTAACACCTATAAATGTTAACCAAAAGTGTAATTGGCCCATCCATTCAGAATATTCATATCCAGACATTTTTGAAAACCAATAATAGAAGCCTGCGAAGATTGCAAAAACTGCTCCTAATGACAACACATAGTGAAAGTGAGCTACTACGTAGTAAGTATCATGCATTGCAGTGTCTACACCAGCGTTAGCCAAAACTACACCCGTTACTCCACCTACAGTGAACATAAATATAAAACCAAGTGCCCACATCATAGGAGTTTTAAATGAAATCGATCCACCCCACATAGTTGCTATCCATGAGAAAATTTTTATTCCTGTTGGTACAGCAATAATCATTGTTGCTGCTAAAAAGTATGCTTTTGTATCTGTGCTTAATCCAACTGTGTACATATGGTGAGCCCATACAACAAAACCTACTATACCAATAGCAACCATGGCATATGCCATACCTAAATAACCAAAAACTGGTTTTCTTGAAAATGTTGATACAATATGACTGATCATTCCAAAACCTGGTAAAATTAAAATATAAACTTCTGGATGACCAAAGAACCAAAACAAATGTTGAAACAGAACTGGATCTCCTCCGGTCTGCGCCTCAAAAAAGGCGGTTCCAAAGTTTCTGTCTGTTAATAACATTGTAATTGCTCCAGCCAAAACTGGTAACGATAATAATAATAAGAAAGCTGTTACCAAGATTGACCAAGCAAATAATGGCATCTTATGTAATGTCATGCCTGGAGTTCTCATATTCAAAATTGTTGTTATAAAATTGACTGCTCCTAAAATTGATGAAGCACCTGCTAAATGTAAACTTAAAATTGCTAAATCCATTGCTGGTCCAGGTTGACCTGCTTTAGATGACAAAGGTGGATAAATAGTCCAACCACCACCAACTCCTGTTTGTCCTGGAGGGCCGTCAGCAAAAATTGATAAAATCAATAAAGTTAATGAAACTGGTAATAACCAGAAAGAAATATTGTTCATTCGTGGAAATGCCATGTCAGGTGCACCAATCATAATTGGCACGAACCAATTTCCAAAACCACCAATCATAGCTGGCATAACCATGAAGAAAATCATGATTAATCCATGACCAGTTACCAAAACATTATACAAATGATAATTTCCACCTAAAATACCATCCCCAGGGTGCATCAATTCCATTCTCATCAAAACTGAAAATGCTGTACCTATAACTCCTGCAACAATTGCAAAAATTAAATACATTGTTCCAATGTCTTTATGATTGGTAGAGTACGCCCAACGTTTCCAACCTGTTGGTGTATGATGATCGTCGTGTGATGCTGTTTGTGTATACATTTTTTATTTACTCGCTATTTTAAGTTTATTATTTTCAATTTCTTCTTTTGCAAATTTTACTCGTGCCTCAGATAACCATTCTTGGTAATCTTCCTCACTTACTACTTTAACAGTTATTGGCATGAATGCGTGTTTAATTCCACATAGTTCTGAACATTGACCATAGTATGTTCCAACTTTTTCTGCTTTAAACCATGTTTCATTAATTCTACCAGGGACCGCATCTCTTTTCACTCCAAAAGATGGTAAAGCCCAAGCATGTAAAACATCATTCGCCGTAATTAAAACTTTTACAACTTTATCAACTGGTACTACTACTTCATTATCTACAGCTAATAATCTTGGTTGATTTGCTTTCAAATCTTTTTCCTCGATCATATAAGAGTCAAAAATTATATTTTCATCTGGATACTCATATCCCCAATACCATTGATAACCAATAGCTTTAATTGTTAAATCGGCTTTTGGTATTGTGTCTTGTTTGTATAAAATTTTAAACGAAGGAACCGCCATGACTATTAGGATTAAACATGGAATTAAAGTCCATAAAACTTCTACCGTTACATTATGTGTTCTTTTTGAAGGATTTGGATTTGCTGACGCTCTAAATCTCACACATGCATAAAGCATTAAAAATAAAACGAACACACTTATTGCAATAATAATTGGTAATAAAAGTTTGTCATGAAAAGCAACTATTTCTCTCATAGACTCTGATGCTGCTTTCTGAAACCCTAATTGCCAATCTACTGGCTGATTAGCAAAGGCATTTTGCGATATAAAAATTCCTAAAAATATGTAAAAAATTTTTTTCATTTTTAATAGCTATATAAAGCCCTTTTATAAAAATTACACTTTAGTTTTCGCGACAATTTATCAATTAATCACATAATTTATGATCGAAATAGCAGATATCACTGCTGTTTCTGACCTTAAAATATTCTCATTAATTTTAAGAGACTGAACACCTTTAAAAGAGAGAATTTCCTCTCTCTCAGCCTCTGAAAAATCACCCTCTGGACCTATTATAATACAAATAGGCTTATCTGTTAAATTCGATTTATCAATTTTTTTATTATCTGAATTTAAATCAGTAAAAATTAAATCCATTGAATTTGAGTTTAAAAAATTTTTTAAACTTTGCACTTTCTCAATTTCAGGCACATTAAGTCGATTTGATTGTTCACTTGCTTCAATAACTATTTTTTCTAAACGCTCGTTATTGATTTTTCTCACAACTGTTCTATCAAAAATAATAGGTAAAAATTTTGTTACTCCTAATTCTGTTGCTTTTTGAATCATAAAATTTTGATAGTTTGATTTAATTGGAGAGAATGCTAGCCACAATTCTTTTGAACTTTCTTTTTTTCTCAATTGTTTAATTGTTTTAAATTCAACAACACCCTTTGATATTTTTAAAACTTTTGCTTCCCATTCTCCATTTTTATTAAATATTGAAAAAACTTCACTTTCTTTAATTCGCATGACTTTAATCAAATAATGTGATTGAGACTTATCTAATCTATTGGTCATATCTGCAGATAATATGTTCGAAAAAAATAATCTAATATTGCTCATTTGTGTTAAGTTAGTTTATGAAAAATGTTAAAGCAATAATTTTTGATGCTTACGGAACATTGTTTGATGTAAATTCTGCTGCTGAAAAATGCAAAGATAAAATTGGAGATAAATGGGAGCCTTTTGCAAATTTTTGGAGAACCACCCAGTTAGAATACACTTGGCTTCGAAGTTTGATGGGAAGACACAAAGATTTTTGGCAAATTACAGAAGATAGCTTAGACAAATCTATGAAAGCTTTCAAAATAGAGTTTAGTATGAGAGATGAATTGCTAAATCTCTATAAAGTTCTCTCACCTTTTAAAGAAGTTCAAGAAACTTTGAAAACATTAAAGGAAAAAAAACTTAAATTAGCTATTCTTTCTAATGGAACTCCATCCTTGCTTAATGAATTAGTCAAAAGTAATAATCTAGAAAATTTATTCGATGATATCTTCTCTATTGAAGAAGTAGGAGTTTATAAACCAAACTCAAAAGTTTATGACATGCCAGTAAAAAAATACAAAATAAGAAAAGATGAAATTGCTTTTTTAAGTGCTAATACATGGGATGTTTCTGGTGGTGGAAATTATGGCTACCAAGCTATTTGGGTTAATAGAAACAATAATATCTTTGATAACTTAGATTTTGAACCAAAATTAGAAATTAAAAATTTATCTGGATTGTTAAGTGAATTATAATATATAAATAACTTTGGAGACATAATTTTAAATAAAAAGGAAAAAATATGAGTGAAAAAAAAGATGTGTCTTTCGAAATTTATTCAGACTCGGAAAAAATGCTTGAGCAAATTACTGATAAATACGATCTTCCCGATAAATCAAAAGCTTTAAGATGTTTGTTGGATTATGTAGAGGAAAAAGAGTCTGATTGGGATGATATGTTTGCTACAGTACGATGTAATAGGTGTGGATAGTAATTATGATTAAAATTTTTGACTTAATAGGAAGAGTTTTTATTTCAGGTGTTTTTTTATTAAGTGGTTTCAGTAAAATTGGAAATTATGACGGAACAGTGGGCTGGATGGAAAGTTTTGGACTTCCAGGTTTTTTGTTAATACCTGCAATCATATTAGAAATACTTGCGCCGATATTAATCATAATTGGTTATCAAACTAAGATTGCTGCTGGAGCTTTAAGTTTATTTTGTATAGCTACAGCTATTATTTTTCACACAGATTTTTCAGATCAAATGCAATTTATTGCTTTTATGAAAAATCTTGCATTAGCGGGTGGTTTTTTATTCTTAGTAGTGAATGGTGCAAAAGGTTATTGCTTAGATAAAAAGTAATCTTGAATCAAACATTAAAATTATTATTTGAGTGCTATGAAAAATATTGAAGTAAAACAAATTATAGATCCAATCCCTGCTTCTGATGGTGCGGGAGTAAAGTTGAAAAGAAGTATTGGTGTTGAACCTAACTACTTTGATCCATTTTTAATGTTAGATGAATTTGGTTCTGAAAACAGCGAGGATTATATTGCTGGTTTTCCCCCACATCCACACAGAGGAATTGAAACTGTTACTTATATGTTGGCAGGTGATTTTGAGCATAAAGATAGCACTGGTGGTGAAGGGAGAATGACAGCAGGAGATGTTCAGTGGATGAAAACTGGAAGTGGTATAATTCACTCTGAAATGCCTGCTATGAAAGAAGGTAAACTACATGGTTTTCAATTATGGATTAATATGCCAGCCAAACTAAAAATGAGTAAACCTGAATATATTTATATTGATGCAGATAAAATGAGCGTACATCAAGATGATGATAAGCAAGTAAAAGTAATAGCTGGTAAATTTGAAAAAGCTGAAGGCCCTGTAAAAGGACACAATGTTGAGCCTGTATATTTTGATGTTGAGTTAAATAAAGACAAAGAATTTAATTTTAATTTACCATCTACACATAATACTTTCGTTTATTTAATTGATGGTGAAATAGAAATTGGTTCTAAAAAACATGATAATGTTAAAAATAGTACTTTAATATTACTCACAAAAGGTGAGGAACTAAAAATTAGGGCAAAAACAAACACAAAATTTCTAATTATATCAGGTAAACCAATTAATGAGGAAATTGCAAGAGGTGGGCCTTTTGTAATGAATACCAAAGCAGAAATCTTGCAAGCTGTTCAAGATTATCATAATGGTACGTTTGTAAAATGAAAACAGTAATAATTTCAAAAAATGGTGGACCAGAAGTTTTGGAATTAAAAGAAATTAAATTAGGTGAACCAAAATCTGGAGAAGTTCTAATTAAGAATGAGGCTATTGGTTTAAATTATATTGATACCTATCATAGATCAGGCCTCTACCCTGTTGAATTACCCTCAAATATTGGAATTGAAGGTGCAGGTATTATTGAAAAAATTGGTCCAGATGTAAAAGATTTTAATGTTGGAGATAAAGTTGCTTATGCATCAATGCCAATCGGCTCTTATGCAACTCATCGAATTTTTCCAACCAAAAAATTAGTAAAAGTTCCAAATGAAATTGAACTGGAGAATGTTGTGACTCTGATGACTAAAGGTTTCACAGTTTTTTATCTTCTTCACAAAACTTATCCAGTCAAATCAGGTGAAACTATTTTATTTCACGCAGCTGCTGGAGGTGTTGGCCAAATATTTTGTCAGTGGGCTAAAAGTTTAGGTTGTACTGTAATTGGAACAGTTGGATCTGATGAAAAAATTTCAATAGCTAAATCTAATGGTTGTGACCATGTAATCAATTATTCAAAAGAAAACTTTGCAGAGAAAGTTAAAGAAATAACGAATGGAATTGGTGTCCCAGTAGTTTACGATGGTGTAGGTAAAAAAACTTTTGATGGTTCAATAGAATGTTTAAAAGTTAGAGGTATGATGGTTTCTTTTGGAAATGCATCTGGTCCAATAGAGCCATGTAATGTTGGAAAATCTTTAGCGCCAAAAGGATTATATTTAACTAGACCTAGTATTGCTCACTATACAACAACAAGAGAAGAATTGGATGAGGCAGCAAATAAAGTTTTTGAAATGTTTATAACTAAAAAATTTAAATTAAATATTTTTAAAAAGTATTCTTTAAATGAAATAGTTAAAGCTCACCAAGATTTAGAAAATAGAAAAATTTTGGGGCCTGCAGTTATTATACCTTCTTAATCAACATTAACATCCATATCTGACATATGGAGCTTTAAAGCATTTGTTGAAATGTGAATTTCTCTTATAAAAAATAAAATTGAAATTATCATAGATAAACAACAAGAACCAAAAATTACTCTGGCAATAAACAATGTATCTAGATAGAGAGCGAATACAGTTAGCATATTAAATAAAAATCCAAATGCTGCAAACATGATAGTCCATCTTAAAAGTGTAATTCTACCGCTTAAGTTAATAAACTGTTTTTTCCATTCTGCTGGAATATGTTTTTCATAAACATGTTCATCATGTAATTCTCTAATTAATTTACTTAATGAGTGAAATCTATTGCTGTAAACACTCATTAAAAGTGGGATAGCGGGAAACATTAAAGCTGTTACTGTATAGTCTATATTCATACGAATCAGTTTGATTATCAATCTTGTGTTTGTTATTTACAAGTAAAATTTATGAACCAACTAAATGTTTTTATAGAACTTACAAGACTTAAAAAGCCAATTGGCTACATGCTATTATTTTGGCCATGCGCCTGGGGCTTAACCCTAGTTTATGATTTCAATGATAATCTTAATATTTATTTTTTTTATTTACTTCTTTTTTTTCTTGGATCGGTCTTAATGAGATCGGCCGGATGTATAGTAAATGATATTTTAGATAAAGAATACGATAAAAAAGTTTCAAGAACTAGAGATAGACCTTTAGCTTCAGGAAAAATTTCTTGGAAAATTGCTCTACTCTATTCTGGTGTTTTATGTTTTCTAGCTCTTCTTGTTTTGTTAAATTTTAATTTATTCACAATTATTCTAGCTTTCGGATCAATGCCCCTAGCATTTACCTATCCATTAATGAAAAGATATACTTACTGGCCTCAACTATTTTTAGGAATAACATTTAATTATGGTTTAATTCTTGGATGGACCTCAATTTCTGCAGAAATAAGTTTAATCGCACTTATATTTTATTTTGGAGCCATATTTTGGACACTCGGATACGACACAGTGTATGGGTATCAGGATATTAAAGATGATGAAATAATAGGATTAAAGTCAACCTCAATAAAATTTAAAGGTAATTCAAAACAGTTTTTATTTATATGTTATTTAATTTTTACTCTATGTTTGGTTTTTGGTGGTTATCTAATGGAATTTAGCTGGATATATTTTTTATTTTTAATAATGCCGATTTTTCATTTATTTGTTTATCAGCTAAAATCATTTGAGTCAGAAACTCCTGAGATATGTCTGAAATTATTTAAAAGTAATAACTTATTTGGTTTAATTGTTTTAATTACCATAATTATAGGAAAAGTTTTTTAATGAAAAAAACGGAAATCTATAAACGTCTCTATAAAGATTATTCAAAAAAATATTTAGATAAAATACTATTATCAGCCTTTTTTTCTATACTTGTTGCAGGTAGTACTTCTGCTATAGCTTGGCTATTAGATCCAGCTATTAAAAAATTATTTATAGATAAAGATCAATCATTAATTTTCATAATCCCACTGATGATTATTGTTGCTTTCACTGTAAAAGGTTTATCTCTTTATTTTGCAAAAACAACGATGATTGGAGTTGGGGAAGAAGTAAAAAAAAAACTTCAGTTAGATATGACAAAGTCTTTAATTAAAGCAGATACTCAAATAATTGACAAAAAACATACAGGAAAATTTATTTCAAATCTTACTTATGATGTCACGCACATCACAAATTTGTTAAGTCATGCTTTGCTAATTCTATTTAAAGACTCCATTACTTTGATTGGCTTATTATTTGTAATGTTCTCTCAAAATTGGAAGCTAGCCTTGATCTCAATTGTTATGATACCTTTAGCTGGATTTTCTGCAAAAACTTTAGGTAAAAGAGTTGGTAAAGTAACAACGCAAGCTCAAGAAAAATCTGGTTTTCTAACTTCGTATCTAGTTGAGTTATTTAAAAATCATAAACTTATAAAAATTTTTCAAAAGGAGAATTATGAAAATTCAAGAGTAAATCTTTATTTAGAACAACTGAAAGATAAAAATAAAAAAATTCAAGTTGTTTTCGTAAGGATGTCACCAATCATGGAAACATTAACTGGTATAATGATAGCGGTACTTATTTTTTATTCAGGGAAATTAATGTCACAAAATGAACTCGATATAAATAATTTTTTTTCATTTTTAGCAGCTATGATGTTAGCTTACCAGCCAGTCAGAGCATTATCTACTCTCAATATGGTTCTTAACCAAGGAATATCAGCAGCATCTAGAATTTTACCTATCGTTGATAATAAAAATAAAATTAATGATATTGAAAATGCAAAAGACCTAGAATTAAAAGAAGCAAAGATAAGCTTTGAAAATATTAAATTTGCTTATGATAAAGATGAAAATAAAGTTCTACACAAAGTAAATTTAGAATTTACTGGAGGAAAAATGACATCACTTGTTGGGCATAGTGGTTCGGGTAAATCAACAATTCTTAACTTGATACCAAGATTTTATGATGCAGAGTCTGGAGATATTTTTATCGATAATCAGTCAATATATAAAACAAAAATTAAATCTCTTAGAAATAATATTTCTTTAGTAAGTCAAGAAACAACCTTATTCGATGACACAATCAAAAATAATATTAAATATGCAAAAGAAGATGCATCTGATGATGAAATAATTAAGGCAGCTAAACTTTCACATTGTGATGAATTTATAAATCAACTACCTAATAAATATGAAACCCTAATTGGTGAAAATGGAGTTAGATTATCTGGAGGAGAAAAACAAAGAATTTCTATAGCAAGAGCTATGATGAAAAAAAGTCCAATTATTTTACTAGATGAAGCCACTTCATCTTTGGATAGTGAAACAGAGTCAAAAATTCAAGAAGCACTGTCAATCTTAACAAAAAATAGAACTACTATTGTTATAGCTCACCGTCTATCAACGATACTTAATTCAAATAATATTTATGTGATAGATTCGGGTAAAATAGTTGCAAACGGTAAACATGAGGAGCTGATTAAAAATTCAGATCTTTACAAAAACTTTTATGAAAAACAAATTCAAAAATAGATATGTTTTTTATTTATCAAGCACTATTATCATTAACAATTTTAATATCACCTTTAATAATAATATTTAGAATATTAAAAGGTAAAGAAGATATTATTAGATTTAAAGAAAAATTTTGTTCTTTCTCAAAAAAAAGAAATTCTGGAAAATTGTTATGGTTTCACGGATCGAGTGTAGGCGAAATTATGAGTGTCCTTCCTATTATAAGCAAATATGATAATGATAATTCAATAGACCAAATTTTAATTACTTCGAGCACTCTAAGTTCCTCTAAAGTTTTAAAAAAATATAAATTTAAAAAAGTAGATCACCAATTTTTTCCGATAGATCATTTTATCTTTTCTAGAATTTTTTTAAATTACTGGAAACCTCATTTAGTAATTTTTTTAGAATCGGAGATTTGGCCCTCTATGTATAGAGAAATTAAGTTTAAAAAGATTCCAATTATACTTCTAAATGCAAGGATAACAAAAAAGACTTTTAAAAGATGGAATAAATTTAAAAAGTATTCTTCAGAAATTTTTAACTTAATAGATTATGCTTATCCTCAAAATAATGAGACTAAAAATTATTTAAGAAAGTTAGGTGTTAAAGAAATTAATCTGATTGGAAATATAAAATATATTGAAAATATAAAAGATAAGCAAGATGATATCGATAAAAAGTTAAAATCACAGTTTAAAAAACATAAAATTAATGTTGCTGCTAGTACGCATAAAAGTGAGGAATTATTTGCTGCTAAAACTCATATAATACTAAAAAAAAAAAACAAAAAACTCATAACAATCCTAATCCCTAGACACATAAATAGAATAAATGAGATTAATAATGAACTAAAAAATTTAAAATTAAAAATAGTTCATCATAGTTCTAAAACTAAAAACTTAAAAAACGTAGATATTTATATAGTAGATACTTTTGGAGAATCCAAAAAATTTTACAAAATTGCAACAACAGTTTTTCTAGGAGGGTCAATAATAAATAAAGGAGGTCAAAATCCATTGGAACCAGCTCGGTATGGAGCTAAAATTCTTCATGGACCAAATATACAAAATTTTACAGAAGTTTATAATTTTCTAAAATCCCTTAAAATTTCAAAAGAAATAAAAAATCCTTCACAACAAGCAAATCAAGTGGTCTTTAAAAAAGATATGACTAAGGTAAAAAGAATTAGAAAAATAGGCAATGTAATTTTTAAAAATACTATAAAAGAATTGGATAAAAAAATTAATTATGAAATTAAAAAAACCCCTATTTTGGGATTATAAAAAACCAAACACCATTGCCTATTTTTTTTGGCCCATATCATTTATTTTACAATTTTTAAATTCTTTAAAAAAAGTCATTATTTTTAAAAAAAAATTTAATAATATAAAAACAATAGGCATTGGGAATATTTATATAGGTGGTACTGGCAAAACATCTTTATGTTTAGAAATATATGAAATCTTAAAAAAGAAAAAATTAAAGACTTGCTTCATTAAAAAAGATTATTTTGATCAAAAAGATGAGCAAGAAATTTTAGAAAAAAAAGGAAAATTATTTAAATCAAAAAAAAGAGTAATAGCTTTACAAAATGCTATTAAGGAAGAATACAAAATTGCAATTTTTGATGATGGTTTACAAGATGAATCAATAAATTATGATTTAAGTTTTTTATGTTTTAATAATTTAAATTGGATTGGTAATGGGCTTACAATCCCATCTGGGCCTCTAAGAGAAAATTTTATGAACATAAAAAAATACAGTGATATTTTTATAAATGGAAATTTGGAAAATTTAGAAGATATCAAAAAAGAAATTTTAAAAATTAATTCTAAAGCAAATATTCACGTTGGAAAATATGTTCCCCAAAATCTTGATGAACTTGACAATAAAGAAAATTATTTGGTTTTTTCTGGTATTGGAAATCACAAAACATTGTTATCAATGTTAAAGATTAATAACTTTAAAATTATAAAAGACGTTGAATTTCCTGATCATTATAATTATTCAAAAAAAGATATTGATAAAATTATTTCAATATCAAAAGATTTAAATTGTAAAATCTTAACAACTGAAAAGGATTTTATCAGATTAAAAAATTATATGACAGATAATATAAGATTTATTTCCACAAGGCTTCAAATATTGGATGAAAAAAAACTTCTAACTACTTTATCAAAAATTCATGAGTAAAATTAAATATTTTTTTCAATTTATTATAATAATTTTCTTTTTTTCAATTTTTAAAATTTTAGGTTTAAAAATTTCATCTTATATTAGTGGAAAATTTTTCCAATTTATTGGCCCAATATTTAGATCGAAAAAGCTAATCCAAAAAAATATTACTAGAGCATTTCCAAACATAGATGAAGTTAATATAAATAAGATATCAACTTCTATGTGGGATAATTATGGAAGAGTTTTTGCTGAATATATGTTTATTAAAAAGTTTAGGTATCAGAAGCAAAATGAAAATATCATAATTGAAGGAAGAGAAATACTTGAAGACATTAAGAAAAATAATCAAAAAGTAGTTTTTATATCAGGTCACTTTAGTAACTTTGAATTAATGGCAATGGAAATAGAGAAAGTAGGTATAAATTTAGCTGCAATTTATAGACCTCTAAATAATATTTTTTTAAATTTTATAATGGAAAAAATCAGGAAAAAATACATTTGTAAAAATCAAATAAAAAAAGGCATTGGTGGTGTTAAAGAGTTATTAAAACTTTATAAAAAGGGCTATTCCACTGCTTTAATGATTGATCAAAGAGTTTCTGAGGGTATAAAAACAACTTTTTTTAATAAAGAAGCTTTTACAACTACCATACCAGCTCAACTAGTAAAAAAATTTAATACTCCTGTAGTGCCAATTTTCATAGAAAGATTTGATAATATAAAATTTAAAATGATAGTTCATAAACCATTAATTTTTTCAGATAATGTTTCAATAGAAAAAATAACACTTAAATTAAATCAAATTCTTGAAAAAATGATATTGGATAATCCTAAAGAGTGGATATGGTCTCATAACAGATGGAAATAAATTTATTTTTTTTCTAATTTTTCTTTTTTTTGTGATGCTTCTATGTAAGAAAAATAGGCTTCCTGTAAATCAACATTCCAATAGTTAAGATTATCTAAACTAATTGGCTTACCTGAAACTGCACATATAACATGGTCACCTGGCTCTAAGATTTGAAAATTATTTGGTAAATATTTTATTTTTGCTAATTTTTTATTCATTTTTAGTTTATATATTTATACATGATTGTTGGGATTATAGGAAGTGGAGGCAGAGAACATGCTATATGTACAATGCTTAAGAGTTCCAAAAAAGTATCTGAATTATATTGTTTTCCAGGAAACGCTGGGACTTCTAAAATTGCAAAAAATATAGATTTAAATGTGGATGATTTTGAAAAATTAAAAAATTTTATATTAGAAAAAAAAATTGAATTAGTTGTTGTTGGACCAGAGAAACCATTGGTAGATGGTATTGTAGATTATTTAGAAAAATTCAAAATAAAAGTTTTTGGTCCAAAAAAACTAGCCTCTCAACTCGAGGGTTCGAAAATTTTCACAAAAAAAATATGTGAAAAATATAATATCCCTACTGCTAAATTTGGAATATTTGATAATATTCATAATGCAGTTAAATTTTTAAAAAAATCAAAATACCCGATTGTTATAAAAGCAGATAATCTTGCATCAGGAAAGGGAGTTTATATATGCGATAACGAAGAAGAGTCAATGAATGCAGTACAAGAAATTTTTCAAGGAAAGTTTGGTGATGCTAAAAACGTTTTAATTGAAGAATTTTTAAATGGAGAAGAAATGAGTTTTTTTGTAATTAGTGATGGAATTTCTATTCAAAATTTTGGCACAGCTCAGGATCATAAAAGAGTTTTAGAAGGTGATAAAGGGAAAAATACTGGTGGAATGGGCGCCTACTCTCCTTCTAGATTAATTACAAATGAATTAGAAAAAAAAATAATAAAGAAAATTATAAACCCAACTTTAAAAGCGTTAAAGGAACTTGGTACAAACTATAAAGGATTTTTATATGCGGGATTGATGATAGTTGATAATGAGCCATATCTAATTGAGTATAATGTGAGGATGGGTGATCCAGAATGTCAGACCATACTTCCGAAATTAAAAACTGATCTTGTAGACGTATTTTTATCCTGTTGTGAGCAAAAACTGAATCAAATTAAATTGGATTGGAGCAATAAAAAGAGTCTTTGTATAGTTTTATGTTCAAAAGGTTATCCGGATAAATATAAAAAAAATATCGAGATTAAAAATTTAGACAAAATTAAATTAAATTCTAATGATTACATATTTCATGCTGGTACATTTAAAAATAGTGATAATAAAATTTCTGCCATGGGTGGAAGAGTTCTTAATTTCGTTTCTTTATCTGAAGAATTTGTTAATGCAAAAAAAAACATTCTTAATCATCTAAATATATTAAATTGGTCAGGTGGTTTTTTCCGAAAAGATATTGGATACAAAGTTATAGATAAATGAGAATAATTTCAGGAAATTTTAAAGGAAAAAGAATATTAGAACCAAGAGATATTAAGACAAGACCTCTAAAGGACTTAACAAAAGAATCTATATTTAACATAATTAATCATTCAAATAAATTTAGTGTGGATATTAAAGATTCTTTAATTTTAGATCTATTTTCAGGAGTAGGATCATTTGGAATAGAATGTTTATCCAGAGGTGCAAAACACGTAACTTTTGTAGAAAATTATGCTGGTGTTATACCTATTTTAAAAAAAAATTTAGATAATCTCAATATCAAAGAAAGATATGAGATAATTAACAAAAATATTTTTATTAATTTAAATTTAACAGTCAAAAAAGATAAATTTGATGTCATATTTTTAGATCCACCATATAAAGAAAAAAAAGTAGCATCAGTTATTGATAGAATTTTAAATGAAAAATTGCTTAAAGATAAAGGAATCATAATTATTCATCGACATAAAGATGAGGATGAAAATTATTCTGAAAATTTCAAAATTTTAGAAATTAAAAAATATGGGATATCAAAAATTATATTTGGTAGCACCAGCTAGGATAAAATTTTTTTAGTTTGATTTTTAATTAATTCTACAGCTGGTTGATTGTAAGGGTTCAAATTCATTGCTTTGCTAAGTAAAATTGTCTCTAAAATAAAAAAATTAAACAACTCACCAAGTGTTTTTTCATCTCTTTTAAAAATTTCAAAACTTCTAAATGGAATATTCTTTTTATCAAAAATATTTTCTGTAGCTTTTTTTTGAGCAAAAATTATATCTTTTAGTTTCTTGTTTTTGAGATAATTTTTAGAATTAAGGATTGTTTTATTGATTATTTTAGATGAATTATTCTCGTTTACATAAAAAAATGTAAAAAAATTGTTTTTAAAACCATCAAGATACAATTGCATTACACTATGATTATCTTTTGGCATACTTGATATAATTGGTAATAATCCTTTTTTATTTTTACCTAAACTTTCAGCAACTAATTGTTGATACCAAGAAAATAACCCTTCAGATTTAGGGTCATAATTCAAAATTATTGAATTATATTTCTTTTTCTTAATAAAAAATAAAATTGAATTAACATTAGAAATTAATGTGTTTAGAAATTTTTTATTTTTTACTAAATTATTTAATTGTCTAAATTTATTTGAATTCAATCCCATCAATTCTGCAGGCAGCATTCCAGTTTCTGACAAAACTGAATATCTACCACCAATAAAATTATTATGTTGTACAACTTCTGCTTTTAATTTTTCTGCTAATTTTGAAAGATAATTTTTATTATTTTCAGTGATAAATATATTTTTATCAGATTTATTAATTAAGATGTTACAATTAACAATTGTTTCAATCGTTTCCCCTGATTTAGAAATAATAAGGTTTAAAAATTTTTGATTTTTAGTTTTTTTTAAATTCAAATCTAAGTTATCTATAAAGATAAATTTTTTAATTATTTTATCTTTTAAAAAAGAATGAATGGCCTTTACACCAAGCGAGGATCCTCCCATACCAATTAATCTGAAATTTTTAAAATTTTTAAATTTTTTAAATTTTCTTAAATCATAGCTATTTTTATAATTATCTTTTAAAGATTGAAGAATAAAGTTATTTGTTTTTAAAACAGATTCTAATATTTTTTTTATCTTTGATGATTTTCTGTGTATTCTAAAATTTTTAAATTTGATACCATTGGTAATCATTAATTCTTTTTAATTTGATTTATAATTAAGTTTTCAAAATTTTCATTTTTTTCTAAAGAGTTATCTTTCTTTGCATCATTATTAGTAATTAATTTTTCAATTTTGTTAGAACTATCTTTACTTTCAATATTATCCTCATCCTCATCAATTTTGGGAATTGGCAACTCATTATATTCTGGTGGCATTACTAAAGGCGACTTTTTTTCTACTAAAAATTCATCAGTACTATTTTTTTTTTGAGATCTAAACCCTTCCTTAATACTGGCACAGCTTTGAAGGGCGACTAATAATGTTGATATTAAAATTAATAATCTAATTTTTCTCATTAATATTTTCTTTTTTATTGGAAATTAATTCCAATACAATCATTAAAATTACACCTATTGTAATAAATATATCTGATACATTGAAAATAAACCAATGAAAATTTTCTATATGAAAATCTATAAAATCTGGCACTGCATTATATTTAATTCTGTCATAGAAATTACCAAAAGCTCCACCTAAAATGAGGAGAAGTGAATATTTCTTTAAGCCTTCATTTGTTCTTAGCATAAAGAAAATGATGAATATAACTAAACCAATTAAAAAAGTTAAAATATTATACAAAATCTTTTCATCAAATGAAAAAAGACCAAAAGCAATTCCTTCATTCCAAATCAATCTAATATTTAAATATTTAGAATTTAATAAATCATCACCTAAATTATTATCATAAAAATTTATTACATATATTTTAGTAACTCTATCTAAGACAAATATTGAAATGACTATAAAAAAATTTATATAAAAATTTTTTTTTAAAAAATTAAGCATTTTCAGGATGTTTAATACAAGGTTCTGGACTTATTTTCCAACACACAGGACATTTATCTCCTAAAGCTTTTTTAGTATTCACAATAATATCAACTTTGTCATCATAAATTATTTCTGCCTTGGAGGTAATACATAATTCAGATAAATCAACATTTGCAATTATTTTCTCATAACTATTATTTAGTTGAACGTTTATTTCAGCTTCCAAACTTGAACCTATTTCTTTACTAGCTCTTTTTTCTTCAATACTAATATTACAAATATTCCTTATTTTAATCAATTCTGACCATTTCTTATCGAGTTCTTCATCTTTAAATTTTTTTGGAAAATTTTGAAATTTTTCTAAATGAATACTTTTATTCTTTTTAGAAACTAATTGATATATCTCCTCTGTCGTAAAAGAAAGTATTGGTGCGAACCACCTTAATAAAGAATTCAATAATATATTCAAAACTAAAATGCACGATTTTCTTTTATCTGAATCTAATGTATCACAATAAAGGGTATCTTTTCTAATATCAAAGTAAAATGCTGATAAATCTACAGTACAAAAATTCAATAGTTCTTTATAAAGATTATGAAAATCATAATTCTTAAAATATTTTAAAAATCTTTCATTTAAAGAATAAACTCTATTTAACATAAATTTTTCTAATTCAGGTAAATCTTTCAAGTCTAAATTGTCTAAATTAATTTCTTCAAATTTGTCGTTTAAATTTCCCAATAAATATCTAAAGGTATTTCTAATTTTTCTATAAGAATCTGCGTGTTGATCTAAAATTGAATAATCAATTCTTAAATCTTCTGCATAATTAGATGATGCTACCCAAATTCTTAAAATATCGGCTCCATATTTCTTTAAAATATCTTCTGGGGCAATGACATTTCCAAGAGATTTCGACATTTTTAATCCTTTACCATCAACAACAAATCCATGAGATAAAATAGATTCAAATGGTGCTCTTCCTCTTGTTCCACAAGATTCTAGTAATGATGAGTGAAACCAGCCTCTATGTTGATCTGATCCTTCAAGATACATAGATGCAGGCCATTTTAAATCATTTCTTTTTTCTAAAACAAAAGAATGTGTAGAACCACTATCAAACCATACTTCAACAATATCACTCAATTTATCGTAATCTTCAGCCTTATGCTTGCTTCCTAAAAATTTTTGAGGATCATCTGAAAACCAACAATCAGAACCCTCTTTTTCGTAAATTTTAGCTATATTTTCAAATACATCTTCATCAACTAGAATTTTTTTATCTTTTTTATTAACAAAAATAGGTAATGGAACTCCCCAAACTCTCTGTCTAGATACACACCAGTCAGGTCTAGTTTCAATCATTGATCTTAGCCTCTCTTTACCTTTACTTGGATAAAAAGTTGTATCATCGATAGCCTTCAATGCTTTATTTCTTAGTTTATGACTTTCCATTGAAATGAACCATTGTGGAGTTGCTCTATGAACTAAAGGTGCTTTTGAACGCCAAGAATGAGGGTACGAATGAATAAGCTCACCATTTGCTAAAAGTTTTTTTTGTTCTTTAAGTTTTTCTATAACTAAAGGATTGGCTTTAAAAATATGTATCCCTTCAAATAGAGCCACATTTTTTGTATATTTTCCATCTCCATCTACTGTTTCGATGGCTTTAATCCCATTATTTAAACATAAATTAAAATCATCAGGCCCATGGCTTGGAGCGCAATGTACTATTCCTGTTCCTTGTTCAGTAGTAACAAAACGAGCTTCTAAAAGTGGGATATCGTAATCATAACCTAAATCAAAAAAAGGATGTTTACAAATAGTATCCTTTAATTCTTTTCCTCTAAACTTTTTAAGGATTTCATATTTTTCAATATTACAATCTTTTTTTACAGACTCTAGTAATGCTTCCGCAACAACAATCTTCTTATTCTTGAAATCACTGGTATCAGAAATTTTTATCAACAAATAATCTAAACTTTCATTGTAAGCTAAAGCTTTATTTGCAGGTATTGTCCATGGAGTAGTAGTCCAAATAACTATTTCACTATCACTTAATTCTTTTACGTTTGATTTTTTTACTTGAAATGATGCATAAATAGTATCAGATTTATGATCTTGATATTCAACTTCTGCATCAGCTAGTGCTGTTTTTTCAACAGTTGACCATAATACTGGCTTGAAACCCCTATATAAACTACCCTCTTTTAAAAATTTTCCAAGCTCTCTAACAATTTGTGCTTCAGCATCATAACTCATTGTGGAATAATAGTTTTCCCAATCTCCTACAACACCTAATCTTTTAAATTGATCTTTATGAACCTCTATCCATTTCTCTGCAAAAGTTCTACATTCTTTTCTAAATTCTACTATAGGAACCTCATTTTTATTTTTTTTGTTCTTTTTATATTGCTCCTCAATTTTCCATTCAATAGGTAAACCATGACAGTCCCATCCTGGAACATATACTGAGTCTTTACCATCCATTTGGTGAAATTTTACGATTATATCTTTTAAAATTTTATTAAGTGCTGTACCCATATGTATATTTCCATTTGCATATGGAGGGCCATCATGAAGAACAAACTTTTCTTGGCCCTTTCTAGAATTTCTTAATTCTTTATAAAGATTTATTTTATCCCAAAATTTTAAAAATTCAGGTTCTCTTATTGGTAAATTTGCCTTCATTGAAAAAGCTGTTTTTGGTAAATTAATTTGAAATTTGGTCATTTTGTTTTTTTTGCTTTTTGTAAGTCTATTTTAATTTGTTGTTTTAATTGATCTATATTTTTGAATTTTTTTTCTTTTCTAATAAATTTTAAAAAATTTACTGTTAAGTACTTATTATATAAATTTTCTGAAAAATTAAATAGATGAACTTCCAATAATATTTTTTTTTGATTAAAAGTAGGCCTATATCCTAAGTTTGCTATACCTTTTATAAATTTTGTAGTGTTTTCCTTTTTTACTTTAACAGCATAAACACCTGGCTTAGCCACTACATAATCTTTGATATCGATATTGGCTGTTGGAAATCCAATTTTTTTTCCTAATTGTCTTCCCTTTATCACTTTACCTTCGATAGACCATTCTCTATTTAAAAATTTATTTGCTTTATCTAGTTTACCATTTTCTAAAAATTTACGTATTAAGGTAGATGAAATAATTTTTTTATTTTTGGATAATGGCTTTGGCTTAATTATTTTGTAATTGTATGAAGTTTCATATCTAATTAATTGTTTAACGTCTCCTTCCCTTTTATTTCCATACCTAAAATTATTACTAACAAATATAAACTTTGCTTTTAATTTATCACTCAAAATATTTTTTATAAAATTAATTGACTTTGTTTTTGAAAACTTTTTGTCAAATTTTTTAATAATAACAAAATCAACATCTAGTTTTTTTAATAAATTTATTTTTTGTTTTTGGCTTGAAATTCTGAAATTGCTCAAATTTTTATTAAAAAACATTTTTGGCATAGGCTCAAATGTCATTACACCGATTTTAGAAGAATGTTTTTTTTTAAAATTTTGAGCTAAATGAAATAATTTTTGATGACCTAAATGCAACCCATCAAAATTACCTATCAATATAATTGAATTTTTATGATTAAACTTGATATTAAAATTATTATATATCTTTATTGATTTTACCATTTAAGTTCCGATTGAATATAATTACAAATTGTTTCATAAGACTTAGCTGTTTTTTCAATTCCATTTTCTTTAATTTCATGTTTATGAATTCCATTCGAAATAATTAATGAGTCATAATTTAACAAATTAGCACCTTTGATGTCAGTATTTAAGTTATCACCTATTGAAAGAATTTTCTTATCTTTATTATCAATTGATTGATTATAAACTTCTGGATATGGTTTACCAAAATACACAACATTTCCACCCATTTTTTCAAAAACCATGGCAACTGATCCAGCACAAAACTCTCTTGCATTGCCTCTGTCAACAATGAGATCTGGATTAGTACAGACCATTTTTTTTTTTAAATGCTTCTCAAATAAATCTTTATAAAAAACTAAATCTTTATCATGATCATCAAATAATCCAGTGCATAAAATATACTCAGCTTTTTCAATATTAGATAATTTATTTTTTTCAAAATCTTTAAACAGATCAAAATCTCTCGGTGGACCAATATGAAAAAAAGTTCTGTTAAGAAAGTTTTTTTTCAAATAATTTAATGAAGCCTCACCTGAAGTAAAAACATGATCTCTCATTTCTTTTTCCATGCCCATTTTTTCTAAAAATTTTTTTACAGTACTATTGGGTCTAGGTGCATTCGTTAAAAGAACGTAATCCTTATTCTTTTTTGAAATTTGTTTTAAAACATTGATTGCCTCATCATGTAAATTAATACCATTATGAACAACCCCCCATAAATCAATATAAAAAAGTTCGTAGCTGTCTGCTATAGCCTTAAGTCCCATTTTATCTAAATTTTTAGTCATTAAAATAATCTATAAACCAAAAAATCCTCAAATTCCTATATTTTTTAATAAACTTATTTTTAACTTTACCTTGAAATAGTGTCACCAATCTCTATATGAAGCTCATATTTATAAAGGAGAATTTATGAAATTTAGACCATTACACGATCGTGTTCTAATTGAAGTTTTAGATAGCAGTGAGAAAACTGCTGGTGGAATTATCATTCCAGATACAGCTCAAGAAAAACCTCAGGAAGGTAAAGTTGTTGCAGTTGGAGGTGGTGCAAAAACTGAAGACGGCAAACTAATTCCAATGGATGTTAAAGTTGGTGACAAAGTTTTATTTGGTAAATGGTCAGGTACAGAAGTCAAAATAGATGGCAAAGAATACAG
Source organism: uncultured Pelagibacteraceae bacterium (assembly GCA_902594245.1). Lineage (GTDB taxonomy): Bacteria > Pseudomonadota > Alphaproteobacteria > Pelagibacterales > Pelagibacteraceae > Pelagibacter. The sequence goes on from CACJLM010000004.1 coordinate 36,949, forward strand.
CATAATGAAAGAGTCAGACATTATGGGTATTTCAAGTAAGAAATAATTTAAAGGAGAAATAAAATGGCAAAGATTGTTAAATTTGATGCTGAAGCAAGAGCGGCAATGATAAGAGGTGTGAATATCTTAGCTGACACTGTAAAAGTAACATTAGGACCTAAAGGAAGAAATGTAGTAATGGATAAATCCTATGGTGCTCCAAGAATTACTAAGGATGGTGTTTCAGTAGCCAAAGAAATAGACCTTGAAGATAAATTTGAAAACATGGGTGCACAGATGGTTAAAGAAGTTGCCAGCAAAACAAATGATGAAGCTGGTGATGGAACAACAACTGCAACTATTTTAGCTCAAGCAATAGTTAAGGAAGGTGTTAAGTATGTCACAGCTGGAATGAATCCTATGGACGTAAAAAGAGGAATCGATGCAGCAGTTGATGTTGTAAAACAAAACTTAGTTTCTTCAGCTAAAAAAGTAAAAGATAGTGATGAGATTGCACAAGTTGGAACTATTTCTGCTAACGGTGATAAAGAAATTGGCAGTATGATTGCTAAAGCAATGCAAAAAGTTGGTAATGAAGGTGTGATTACTGTTGAAGAAAATAAAGGAATAGAAACTGAATTAGATGTTGTTGAAGGTATGCAATTTGATAGAGGATATTTATCTCCTTATTTTATTACGAATAGTGATAAAATGACTACAGAGCTAGACAATCCTTTTATTCTTTTACATGAAAAAAAATTAACAAATCTACAACCAATGGTTCCACTTTTAGAAGCAGTTGTTCAAGCTGGGAGACCTCTGATGATTATTTCTGAAGATGTTGAGGGTGAGGCTTTAGCAACTTTAGTTGTTAATAAATTAAGAGGTGGTTTAAAAGTTGTAGCTGTAAAAGCTCCAGGTTTTGGTGATAGAAGAAAAGCCATGCTTGAAGATATAGCAATTTTAACTGGTGGTCAGGTAATTTCAGAAGATTTAGGAATTAAACTTGAAAACGTAAAGCTTGATGATCTTGGATCATGTAAGAAAGTTAAAGTTGATAAAGATAATAGCACTATTGTAAATGGTAGTGGAAAAAAATCAGATATCGAAGCAAGATGTTCGTCAATTAAACAACAAATTGATGAAACAACATCAGATTACGATAAAGAAAAACTTCAAGAAAGATTAGCTAAATTAGCTGGTGGTGTTGCCGTAATTAAAGTCGGTGGTGCTACAGAAGTTGAAGTTAAAGAAAGAAAAGACAGAGTTGAAGATGCTTTAAACGCAACAAGAGCTGCTGTTGAGGAAGGTATTGTAACAGGCGGTGGATGTGCGTTATTATATGCTGCTCAAGATCTTGATAAAGTTAAAGCAAAAGGCGAAGATCAAAAAGCTGGTGTTGATTTAGTTAGAAGAGCATTAGAGGCTCCTATTAGACAAATTACCAAAAACGCTGGTGTAGATGGTTCAGTTGTAGTCGGTAAATTGTTAGAACAGAATAAAAAAACTCACGGCTATGATGCACAAAATGAAGAATATTGTGACATGTTTGCAAAAGGTATCATAGATCCTGTAAAAGTTGTAAGAACTGCTTTACAAGATGCAGCTTCTATATCAGGATTATTGGTTACTACTGAAGCGATGATAGCTGACAAACCTGAGGAAAAAGATGCTAATCCTGCTGGAATGCCTGGTGGAATGGGCGGCATGGGTGGTATGGGAGGAATGGGCGGCATGGGAATGTAACCCCCTTCTCGTAAAAAATTTAAAGGCCATCTAATGATGGCCTTTTTTTTATAAAAAGATATGTCTAAAAGATACAGTGGAAAATCATTTAAAGATTCAAGTGTTAAGAAAAAACCAAAATTGAGTCTTAAAGAAAAAAGACAAATTAAGAGAGAAAAGCGAAAAAAGTAAAATTAACGTAAATATGTGCAAATATTACTTGCTTTTTATGGGTTTTTTTAAGTTTTCAAAACAATTTATTTATGTATAAGAGCCACAAAAAATGACTAACAACATTAGAAACATCACAATCATTGCTCACGTTGACCACGGAAAAACTACTTTAATTGATAACTTAATGAAGCAGAGTGGTTCATTTAGAGAAAATGAAGTAGTTGATGAAAGACTAATGGACTCTGGAGAATTAGAAAAAGAAAGAGGAATAACAATTTTGGCAAAACCAGCATCAATAAATTGGAAAGAATCAAGAATTAACATTATTGATACTCCTGGTCACAGAGATTTTGCTGCAGAGGTTGAGAGAGTTTTAAGTATGGCAGATGGTGCTTTGCTATTAATTGATTCTGCAGAAGGTGTAATGCCCCAAACAAAGTTTGTATTATCAAAAGCACTAAAACAAGGACTTAAACCAATTGTAGTTATTAATAAACTTGATAAGTCTGATCAAAGAGCAAATGAAGTTTTAGATGAAACTTTTGATTTATTTGTGAGTTTAGATGCTAATGAGGAACAATTAGATTTCCCTGTTCTATATGCGAGCGGAAGATCTGGATGGGCAGATAATGAGATGGATGGCCCAAAGAAAAATTTAAGCCCTTTATTAGACAAAATTATTGAACACGTTGAGCCAGCTCAATTAGATAAATTAAAGCCTTTTGCAATGCTATCAACACTTCTTTACGCAGATAGTTTTTTAGGAAGAAGTTTGGTTGGAAGAATTACTCAAGGTACTGCTAAAGCTAATCAAACAATCAAGGCAATTAATTTAAAAGGTGAAAAAGTTGATGAAGGAAGACTTACTAAAATTTTTAGATATGAGGGGACAAAAAAAGTTCCTATTGAAGTTGGTGAAGCTGGAGATATTGTAGTAATTGCAGGTTTAGAGAAAGCCAATGTTGCAGATACTATATGTGATCCAGAAGTGAATGAACCAATTAAAGCAACACCTATAGATCCTCCAACGATGTCTATTACGATCACTGTAAATACTTCCCCGCTGGCAGGTACAGAAGGTAAAAAACTTACCAGTACACAAATTAGAGATAGATTAATTCAAGAAGCTCAAAATAATGTTGGAATTACATTTTCTGAAAATGAAGGAAATGACTCTTTTGTAGTAAGTGGTCGAGGAGAATTAATGTTAGAAATTTTACTCACTCAAATGAGAAGAGAAGGTTTTGAGATGACTGTAAGTCCACCAAAAGTTTTGTATAAAAAAGATGAAAATGGAAACAAGCTTGAGCCAATTGAAGAAATTACAATGGATCTTGATGAAGAACATTCATCTAAAATAATAGATTCTATGAATAGAAGAAAAGGTAAATTAATTGAATTAAAAGATACAGGTAAAAATAAAAAACGACTTATATTCCATGCGCCAACAAGAGGCTTAATGGGATACACAAGCAGATTTTTAACTCTTACTAAAGGTAATGGCGTAATAAACAGAATTTTCCACTCTTATGGTCCATTTGAAGGTGATATGGAGGGTAGAAGAAATGGTGCATTAATTTCAATGGAACAAGGTAAAGCAGTTGCATTTGCAATATTTAATTTACAGGCAAGAGGAGAGATGTTCGTAACACACAATGATCCAGTATATCCAGGTATGATTGTAGGACTATCACCTAAACCTGGTGATATGATTATTAATGTCATGAAAGGAAAAAAATTAACTAATATGAGAACACAAGGAACAGATGAAAATGTTGTCTTGACTCCAATAAGAAAAATGTCGATTGCAGAACAATTAAGCATGTTAAATACTGATGAAGCTTTAGAAATTACACCAGAGTCTTGTAGGTTAAGAAAAGCTATATTAGATCCACACGAAAGAAAAAGAAGTGAAAAAGCTGGAGCAGCAGCTTAATTAAAAATTTTATCCGTTAAATAAAGTCCCAATGCAACACAAGGACCTATTCCAAAAGCAAATAGTAAAGTTCCTACTCCAACAGTTCCACCTAAATACCATCCAATACTAACAACTGAAATTTCAAGAGTTGCTCTAACTAAAGCTATAGGTAAATTTGTTTTTTTTTGCAAACCTACCATCAAACCATCTCTTGGGCCTGCTCCTAAATTAGAAACTAAATATATACCTCCACCAATACCAACTGTAATTACAGATATAACTGCTAAAATTAATTGATTAATATAATTAGTTGGAGTTGGGACAAATTTAATACAAAGATCAATCATCAGTGCAATTATTAATGCATTAAAGATTGTTCCCATCCCTGGCTTTTGACCTAAAGGTATCCATAAAATTAATACTGCAACACTAATTAGTAGAGTAATTGTACCAATACTTAAATTAACTTTAAGCGAAATACCTTGAGCTAAAACACTCCAAGGAGAAGCTCCTGTAAAAGAAACAATTAACAAACCTTCTCCTAATCCAAATAACATTAATCCAAAACATAAAAAAAAGAATGTTGAAAATTTTGGTTTAAGATTGTGTGGTTTATCCGATGTCCAATTAACTTTTGGTATTTTCTTAATTTTTAAAAACATTTTTGATAAACTACTTCTATTATAAGAAAAGTCTATTATTGTAATCATTAAATGAAAAAAATTTTAGTCCTAATTATTATATTAATATCCTCAAAAGTTCTTGCACATATGGATCATTATAAGAAATACAATAAGATTGAAATGGACATTTTTAGAAACGGAGAATTAATAGGATATAATTATTATTTTTTTACCAGAAAAGGTGATGAAACAATAGTAACTAATCAAATAAAGTTTTCTGTAAAAATTTTAGGAGCTACTATTTTTCAAGTAGAAGGATATGGTGAAGAAAAATATATTAAAGATCAATTAATTTCTTATGAATCAAAAACTTTACAAAATGATAAAGAAAAATTTGTTAATTTAGTTTTTGATGAAAATAAGTTTAATGTAAAAGGTTCTTCTTATTCAGGAGAAGCATCTATTAATAATATTGTGGGAAATTGGTGGAATCATAAAATTTTACAGACTGATAGCCAGATTAGTCCTATTTCGGGAAGTATTAAAAAACAGGTTGTAACATTTGTTGGTAAAGAAAAAATTGAACAATATGGTAAAATTTATAATGTTGATCGTTTTACACTCAAATCTAAAGATATGACTTTACCAAAAGATAAAAGGTTAAACTTTAATATTTGGTATGACCAAGAAAATTTTCAAATTATAAGAATATCTTATAATAGAATGGGCAATTGGGAGTATCGTTTAAAAAATTTTGAATGATAAAATTATTTGCCTGCAACAACCATGCCCTCAATCATCATAGTTGGAGAATTAGTTGCGTATTTAAATTCTAGATCATTAGCAAGAGTGATATTTTTGAACATATCTTTAAAATTTCCTGCAATTGTAATTTCATTTATAGGATATTTAAAATCACCATTCTCAATTAGAAAACCATTAGCGCCAACTGAATAATCACCAGTTACAATATTACTACCATGACCAATTGTTTCGGTTATGTAAAGGCATCTTGGATTAGAATTTAAAAGTTCCTTGTAAGAAATATTTCCATTATCAAAATATAGATTACTTGTTCCTCCACATCTTCCATTAGATTTAAGATTCAATTTTTTTCCATTATATGTGTCTATTAAGTAATGTTTTAACACACCCTGCTCTACCAGCTTTAAAGTATTGGTTTTTACTCCTTCTGAGTCAAAGCTTCTGGAACCAAGACCTTTTAATATATCCGGTTTATCAAAAATATCTATTTCATCTGAAAATATTTTTTGATTTATTTTATCTTTTAAAAAAGAAGTTCCTCGAGAAATAGCAGAGGATGATATTGCGCCAGCAAAAGTACTTAAAATTCCTTTTGAAATTCTTTTATCAAAAATTATAGCAATTTTTTCACTGCCAATTTTTTTTGGACTAAGTTTTTTAATAGTTTGTTCAGCAGCTAATTTTCCTAATTCTTCTGCACCATTAATGTCTTGTAAATGACATTTACTAGTATATTCATAATCACGCTCCATGCTTTTATCATCTTTAGCAACAATCACGCTTGAAGCCGTAAATGATGAGCTTTTATAACCTTTTGAAAAACCATCACTATTAGCTAAAATGAAATTTGATTTATCTTCAGTAAAACTCGATTCTGTATTTACTATTTTTTTATCACTTGAAGCTGATGCTTCTAATCTTTCCAAATATTCAATCTTATTTTCATTTTTTATATGAGTATCATCATATAAATCTAAATTTTTTACTTCCTTGGCAAGTAAATCTTTATCTGGAAGTGAGTTAAATTCATCCTCTGGCGTATTTTTTGTAGTTTCAATACATTTTTCAATAAGTGTATCTAAATTTTCTTTTAATAAATTTGATGATGATATTGATGATTTTTTTTTACCAATATAAGTTGTTATGCCTATAGCAAGATTATCTGATCTATTAGACTCGTCTAATTTTTTGTTCCTAAAATTTACAGACTCAGAAATTGAATTACTTACTATAACACTTGAGTCTGTTGCCCCTAATTTCTTTGCTAGATCTAAACAATAAGATGCTTTTTCTGATAAATATTCCTGATTTTTGATCATTAAAGTTTTGTACCACCCACTGTCATCTTATTAATTAATATTGAGGGTTGAGCTACTCCAACAGGAACACCTTGACCAGCCTTACCGCAAGTTCCAATACCCGGATCCAACATCATATCATCTCCAACCATTGAAACTTCTTTCAATATAGATGGACCATCACCAATAAGTGTTGCTCCTTTAATAGGTGATCCAATTTTACCATTAATAATTTCATATGCCTCTGTACAATTAAATACAAATTTACCTGATGTAATATCGACCTGTCCACCTCCAAAACTAACAGCAAAAATACCTTTATCTACTGATTTAATCATTTCATCCTGTGTGTGATTACCATTCAACATCATGGTGTTTCTCATTCTTGGAAGAACTATATGTCTATAATTTTCTCTCCTTCCGCTTCCTGTTGATCTAGTTTTCATTAATCGAGCATTTAATCTATCTTGCATAAAATTTTTTAATATTCCGTTTTCTATCAAAACTGTTTTTTCTGTTGGAGTTCCCTCATCATCTATTGTTAGACTACCTCTTCTATTATCAATAGTACCATCATCAACTATAGTAACACCTTCACTCGCAACTTTCTGACCCATCAAATTATGAAATGCAGATGTTTTTTTTCTATTAAAATCACCTTCTAAACCATGACCTACTGCTTCATGAATCAAAATAGCAGGCCAACCTGGACCAAGTACAACTTTCATTTCTCCTGCAGGAGCAGGCTTACTCTCCAAATTTACTGAAGCTATTCTTAATGCTTCATCACAAACATTTTTCCAATTGTCATCTTTTAAGTATGAGTCATATGAATTTCTGCCCCCTATACCATATACACCAGTCTCTTTTCTTCCATTTTTTTCAAGCATTACTGTAACGTTAAATCTAATTAATGGTCGAATATCAGTAAGTGTTTCACCACCAGATCTGATTATTTCGATAGACTTTTGTTCACCAAGAAAATT
>CACJLM010000005.1 GCA_902594245.1 uncultured Pelagibacteraceae bacterium
ATAAAATATTTTCAATATTATTGTCAAATTTTTCAAGGTCAAAGCCAGCTTGTGAAATTTCAGGTAAAAGACCATTAAATAAAAATTGGTAAGGAGTTTTTTCATTTCTTGATGAAATGATTTCTATTGCTTTATTTACAACAAAATTTTTATATTGCTCATTATCAGTAGTTAATTTTTTAGATTTTCCTTTAATACACCTTATGTAAAAATCAGATGATGAGGTTCCATATGGCATTGCAACTGCAGATTCACCAGATCTTTTATTTTGTTGATGGAGCATTTTCTCAATTTTAAGCCCAGAATTAAAAATACTTTTCAAGAACATATTCCAAATTTCAGGTTTTTTATTATGAAATGTGAATACTATCTTTCCATTATCTTTTAAAACTCTAACTAAATTTATTAAACCATGCTCAAATCTTTTTTGATATGTTTCTAAATTTACTGTCTTTGTGTTTACAGTTATTTCATTAGAGAAGTCAGGCTCATAAAAATTATCTATTTTTTTTAACCAATTTAACCACATTAAGCTCAGATCAAAATATTTTACTAGTCCGCCATAAGGAGGATCGGTCATGATAAAATCTACTGATTTATCTTCTAGATAATCATTAATATTTTGAATATCTATACAACCAAATTTTAATTCAAAATTCTTTTCTTTAGATTTGTTACCTTTATTAAGAAATATTACTTTAATGTCATTTCTTATATATTTTGATGCTTGATTAAGTGAAGATACAACAGATTGTTGTCCTTTTCTAAAACACGAACTTTTAAATACAACAAGTGGGTTGCTATGGAATTGTCGATTTGGATATATATATGCTGACCTACCCCAGCTTGTTGAGTTAGGTCTATTAGCTGGACCTCTTCGAGGTGGTAACATTTTTGTGCAAAGATGTATGGTCTGAATAAATGAACTTAAAAGCTGTATTTTTAAATCAGACTCCTCCTTTTTTTCAATATAATTAAAGATCTTTGCTAACACATATAGATTTCTTTTGGGCCAAAGGTTAGAAAAATTATTTCCTCCTAATTTTTCTATAAAATTTTCTGAAAATGACTCAGATTCTGGAAATTTATCATTAGGAATAAAGTCTGTTATGGAAATATTTTTTTGATCAACAAATAGCTGATCGTCAATACTATCAGGTTTTTTTTCTAAAATTTTTTTTTGACATTTACATATAACCCTTATCTCATAAATCTTATCATTTTCTATTTTATGGTTATGAGCAATAGCATTCTGATTACATTCGATGCATTTCGTTTTAAAATAATCTTTATAAATTTGATCATTTTCTATTAATTTTATTATTTGATTTGCTTCATTGGTAAATTCTTTTTCGTCAAATTTTGAAAGGTAAAATTTTAAAAAAAAAGTACTTAATGGATTAAGATCAAATCCTATGGTTTTTCTTCCAGCTCTTAATGACTCTATAATACTCTCACAACTTCCAGAAAATGGATCTAAAAATACTCCTCCATCAGGTGTATAATTTTTGATATACTCATACCATATATTATGAGGTTTTTTTCCCCAGTATTTCATCGCACTGTAAATCGCTGGTCTAGTATCTTCTGGAAAAGAAAAATTTATATCCATATTTGAGCAGTACACTGCTGTGTATTGTTTTTAAATTAATAAAGTAATTGTATTCGTTGGTAAATAGTTGGTAAATGATTTTATACTTTAAATTTAAAGTTATTGTTTAAATTAATATTGATTTAGCTATACTTTTTAACTAATAAATTTGGTTTTAAGAAAATGATAGATTATGAGTGTACTGCTCTAACCAACTGAGCTACAGGCCCTAAAAGTTTTATTGATTACAACAATTTAATAACTTTAACAATAAATTTTCATGATATAAATTGTGTTAATTATAAAAAGATAAAATAAATAATGATTTACTCTTCTTTATTGAAAAACCTATTAGTAAAGTTAGATATTATCGTCTATAAAAAATGGAATAACCAACCATTAATATCTAAACCAATTGCAAATAAGCAAAAATATTATGACCTATGGAAAGAAGCATCTTTAAAAAATAATCCTGAAGTAACTGAATTCGAAAAAAATACAGGTTATAAAATTGAAAATGAGTGGTTAAATAATCTAGCTTTAAGAACACAAATTGTAGTTAAAGAAAGTCAACTCAATTATGCTCATGGAAAAGTTCTTTACAGTGCCCTACGTGAATATATTTCAAAAAATATTTCAAAATTACAAAATGTTACTATATTAGAAACTGGCACAGCTAGAGGATTTTCTAGCTTATGTATGGCAAAAGCTATGGATGATAGCGATATTTCTGGATCTATTTTAACTTTTGATGTTCTTCCACACAAAAAAAAAATTTTTTGGAACTGTATTACTGATCATACTGATGGACCTCTTTCTAGACAGGAACTGTTAGAACCGTGGGATAATTTAGTTGGTAAATACATAATTTTTCACCAAGGTTATTCAATTATAGAATTAAAAAAATTAGGGCTTAAAAGAATAAATTTTGCATTTTTGGATGGCGCACACACATATAAAGATGTTTTTTTTGAATTTAATATTATTAAAGAATCTCAAAAAAAGGGTGATGTTATAGTTTTTGATGATTATAATGAAAAACTTTTTCCAGGTATAGTTAAAGCTGTTAATGAAATTTGTAATAAATTTGGATATCAAAAAAACTTAATTAAATCTTTTGATAATAGAAGTTACGTTGTAGCTAAAAAAAATTAAAATAATGGTGGGCCGTGTTGGTTACGCTCCAACTACCCCTGCAATGTCAATGCAGTACTCTACTATTGAGCTAACGGCCCTAATTGATTATTAACTTTCTAAAAAACTCTTTAATTGTTTTGATCTACTAGGATGTTTTAATTTTCTTAAAGCTTTAGCTTCAATTTGTCTTATTCTTTCTCTTGTTACTGAAAATTGTAATCCAACTTCTTCAAGAGTGTGATCTGTATTCATTCCTACTCCAAATCTCATTCTTAAAACTCTTTCTTCTCTTGGTGTTAGTGTAGATAATATTTTTGTAGTTGCCTCACCTAAATTAGATTTAATTGCTTGCTCTAAAGGAGCAAGTGCTTTTGTATCTTCTATAAAATCTCCCAAGCTACTATCTTCTTCATCTCCAACAGGTTTTTCCAATGAAACAGGTTCTTTTGAAATTTTCAGTACTTTTCTTACTTTATCTAAAGGCATCCTTAGTTTTTTCGATAATTCTTCTGGGGTAGCTTCCCTTCCAAACTCACTAAGAATTAATCTTTGAGTCCTTACAATTTTGTTTATTGTTTCTATCATATGTACGGGTATTCTAATTGTTCTAGCCTGATCTGCTATTGATCTTGTAATTGCTTGCCTAATCCACCATGTTGCATATGTTGAAAACTTATAACCTCTTCTGTATTCAAATTTATCGACTGCTTTCATTAAACCAATATTACCCTCTTGGATCAAATCTAAGAATTGCAGTCCTCTGTTAGTATATTTTTTTGCAATCGAAATAACCAATCTTAAATTAGCTTCAACCATTTCTTTTTTTGCTATTCTAGATTCTTTCTCTCCTTTTTGAACTCTGCTAACTAATTTTTTAAAATCAGTGACAGACATGCCTAATTTATGACTAATTTCTACTAATCTATCTCTTATGTCTTTAAATTCTTGTTTATGTTTTGAAAAAAACTGTTTCCATAAAGCGTTGGTATCCAAAAATTTTTTTAAGTTTGGGTTGATTTCATTTCCAATATAAAATTTTATAAATTCAGTTCTAGATATTTTGTTATCTATAGCTAGTCTTAAAAGATTTCCCTCTAAAGATATAATTTTTTTATTTTCCACATAATGTTTTTGAACTAAATCTTCAAGAACAGAAGGAGATAATTGTAATGATTTTATATTTTCTAATATATCATTTACTAATTTATCATAACCTTTTTCTTTAGCTGGTGAAAAAATTTGAGAGTTTAAAACACATTCAAGTTTTTCCCTCTGATATTTAATCAATTTATTATATTCTTTTGTTAAAATATTAACAGTTTTTAAAACTTTTGGTTTTATTTCAGACTCCATTGCTGCAAGCGTTGGGTTAAAATCTTCATCTTCGTTATTATTTGCTGCCTCATCTTTCTCAGTCTCACCTGAGTTTTTTTGTTTTGCACTTGGACCGGTAGACTCATCTTCCATATAGTTAGTATCAATATCTATTATCTCTCTAACTAAGATTTCATCTTTTTGAAGTTTGATGTTCCATTCAAAAAACTGATTAGCTGTGATAGGGCTTTGTGAAAGTGCAATTAACATAATATCTTTTCCAGCTTCTATTCTTTTTGCTATTGCAATTTCACCCTCTCTTGAAAGGAGTTCTACCCCTCCCATTTCTCTTAAATACATTCTTATTGGGTCATCACTTTTTTCAATTGTTTTGCCTTCTTCTTTAGAAGAACTTTCTTTTTTTCTTAATACTTTGAAATCAGATTTTTTCTCAACTAATGTAATTTTTTCATCTAAGATGTGAATAAAAGCTTGGGCTAAATTTTCATCTGAAAGATTTCTCTTCCCAAGAGATTTACTAAGCTCTTCATGAGTGATAAAACCTCTGTGGGTTCCTCTGCCCATAAGTCTAGCAAACGATTTTGTAATTATTCTTTCCACAGTATCTAAGTTTGAAGTGTCTTATATAATGTCAAATTTATAAAAATCCATTAATAATTTAGAAGGATTAATTGATATTTTGCTTTTTTTTTAGCTCTTTTAGCTCGTTAAAGGTAGTTTCACTCATATCTTTAGAAAACTTAGATTCTAATTCCTGAATTCTGAACTCTAAATCATAGTTATTTAAATCTCTACTAACATCTTCTAATAGTTCAAAAATGTCATTGTCATTTTGAGACTTATTTTTGAGTATATATTTAATAGGAGCAAATTTATTTATTTTTTCAATTAATTGATTATCAATTTGTAGATTATCAATATCAAGCTCTATATTTGATTTTATTTTAGAAATTATTTTATCAAATATTTGTTTGTTGACCTCTGTAAAAAGCTTAACGTTTTCAACTAAATGAATATTTTCTCCAATCAATTTAAGATTGTTCATTATAAGATATAATAGAGAGAATTCTTTCAATTCAACTCCAGACAAAGATTGGCTTTCCTGATAGTGTTTTTTTGTTGTTTCTAGGGATTTTGCTTTTTTCTTAAATTTATAATTTTTATTTTGACTAATATTAGGAGTTAATTCTGCTACTTTTTCCAAAAAATACTCCAATATATATTTTTTTATAAAATTATCTTTTACTGTAGTAGCTATTGACCTAAGTTTTTTTTCAAAAACTGCCATTGATGAAGGATTATTTTTCGTTTGCTTCTTATAGTGCCTAAAAATAAATTGATGAACTGGTATCTTGCTTTGTTTTACAAAATCTAAAAAATAATTTTTTCCATTTTTATTTACAAAACTATCTGGGTCTTCTTTATCAGGTAAAAATAAAAATGAAATTTGTTTTTCAGGCTTTAAATCTTTTATTGAATTTTCTGCAGCTCTCAAAGCAGCTTTATAACCACTTTCATCGCCATCAAAACAAATGATGATATCATCAAAAAATTGATTCAAAGTTAATATTTGTTTATCTGTTAATGAAGTACCTAAATTAGCGACAGCGTTTTCTATTCCATTTTTACTAAGACCAACTACGTCCATATAACCCTCAACAAGAAAAATATGATCAATTTTATTTGATAACTTTCTAGCTAAATCTAAATTATATAAATTTGATCCTTTTTTAAAAAAAATTGTTTCAGGTGAATTTATGTATTTTGCAAGATAATCACTCTCTTCAATAATTCTTCCACCTAATGCAATTGGTTGTCCCGAAATATTATTTATTGGAAATATTATACGGCCTCTAAATCTTTCTACATAACAATTTTTTTTCTCATCTAGATAAAATAAACCCGTTTCCATTAATGTTTCAGTGCTGAAGTCTTGGTTCAATTTTTCAAAAAGCTTTGGATTTTTTTCTATGTAACCTATCTTAAATTTTTTAACTTCTTCTTTACTTATTAATCTATCTTTCAAATAGTCTCTGACATTTGAATAAGATTGATTTTTAATCAATTCATCATGATAAAATTCAACATATTGAGTAAAAATTGAAATATATTCCTTCCATTTTTTTTCTCTTTCAACATCTTGTTTTGTAAACATATATGGCTGCATTCCAGCGAGATTAGCTAAATATTTAACTGACTCACCAAATCTCAAATTTTGAGTTTTCATTACAAAATCAAAAATATTTCCATGTTCTGATGTTGCAAAACAATGATAAAATTCTTTTTCATCATTAACTGTGAATGACGGTGTTTTTTCATTTTTAAAAGGAGAAAGTCCAACATATTCTTTTCCTCTTTTTTTCAAACTTACAAACTTAGAAACTACTGTCGAAACTTTCAATCTTGTCTTAATTTCATCTAAGTATTCTTTAGGATATTTCATTACTTATTTAATAATTGTTTTAAAAAAATACCTGCTTTTGCGAAATCTATTTCATCCGAATGCTTTTTTTTTAATTCGCCCATAACCTTGCCCATATCCTTTATTGATGATGCGCCCAGTTTCAATATTAGGTCTTCACATATTTTTTTAGTTTCATCTTCACTCAATTGTTTTGGTAAAAAACTTGTTAAAATATCATATTCATTTTGCTCTACCTCTAAAAGATCTGTGCGATTATTATTTTTGTAAATTTCTATTGATTCGGCTCTTTGTTTAACCATTTTTTTAAAAAGTTTTTTTATATCTTCATCATCAGTCTCTTTTTTGTTGGGTCCAGATCTGTTAGCTATATCTAAATCTTTTATAGAGGATAAAATTAACCTATAAGTTGATATTTTTGTCTTATCTTTAGATTTTAAGGCATTTTTATATTCAGTTTCGATTGTTTCTTTTAATGACATAATTTTTTAATTTACTTTAAAGAAAAAATTCTTCAAAAGAAAAATTGTTTTTTTACAATTTTATAATACATCTCTGTTGCGATAATAAACCAATTATTGTATTAACCTTTAACTTATGAGTTGTAATTGATCAAAAAAGTAAAAAAAACTCACTTAAAAAATTCACAAATTAAAACAGGTATTTTAGTTCTTGAAAACAAGAAGGTTTTCATGGGCGTTGGATTTGGTTACCAAGGAGAAGCAACTGGTGAAGTTTGTTTCAATACTTCATTAACTGGCTATCAAGAAATTATATCGGATCCATCTTATGCAGGTCAGATTATTAATTTTACTTTTCCGCATATAGGAAATGTTGGAACAAATAAAGAAGATCATGAATCTGATAAAATTTGGGCCAGAGGTGTAATCATCAATTCAGAAATAACTTCACCATCAAATTATAGATCTTTTTTACATCTGGATACATGGCTCAAAAAAAATAAAATTGTTGGAATTACTGGATTAGACACTAGAAGCCTCACAAACTTTATTAGGGATAAGGGTGCTCCAAAAGGAACAGTCGGTTTTTCAAAAAATGGCAAATTTAATATTAAAAAATTAACTAATAATACAATTAAATGGAGTGGATTAAAAAATTTAGATCTTGCAGAAACAGTCACAACTCAAAAAAATTATGTTTGGAAAGGTCTTAAAACTTGGGAAAAAAACATTGGATATAAAAAAAACAACAAAAATTCTTTTCATGTAGTTGCTATTGATTATGGTATAAAAAAAAATATTCTTAGATATTTTTCTGACTTTAATTGTAAGGTGACTGTTGTATCTTGCAAAACATCTGCTGAAAAAATATTAAGTTTAAAACCTAATGGTATATTTTTATCAAATGGACCTGGTGATCCAGCTGCTACTGGAAAATATGCATTAGGAATACTTAAAAAGCTTATCAAAAAAAATTTACCAATATTTGGTATTTGTTTGGGGCATCAAATTTTAGCATTAGCATCAGGTGGTAAAACAAAAAAAATGAAATTAGGACACAGGGGTGCTAACCATCCTGTTAAGAATTTAATTCATGACAATGTTGAAATTACTAGCCAAAATCATGGTTTTGTTGTAGTTGAAGAAACTTTACCAAAAAATATTGAAATTACTCATAAGTCTCTTTTTGATGATACAATAGAAGGAATAAGAATTAAAAATAAACCGATATTTTCAGTTCAATATCATCCAGAGTCGAACCCTGGACCACAAGATAGTGTCTATTTATTTCAAGAATTTGTTAACAACATGAAAAAAAATGCCAAAAAGAAAAGATCTTAAAAAAATATTAGTTGTTGGTGCAGGTCCAATTATCATTGGTCAAGCATGTGAATTTGATTATTCAGGCACTCAAGCTTGTAAAGCATTAAAAGATGAAGGGTATAAAGTTATTTTAATTAATTCAAATCCAGCAACAATTATGACTGATCCTGACATTGCTGATAAAACTTACATTGAACCGATTACGTTAGAAGTTTTAGAAAAAATTCTTAAAAAAGAAAAACCTGATGCAATTCTTCCTACTATGGGCGGACAAACAGCGCTCAATCTTGCAATGGAAGCTGAAAAAAAAGGAATTTTAAAAAAATATAAAATTGAATTAATTGGAGCAAATTCTAGAGCTATTGCTAACGCGGAAGACAGAAAGAAATTTAGGAAAAATATGATTGATATTGGTCTTGATTTACCAAAATCTGAGATTGTCAATAATTATAATCATGCATCAAAAGTTTTAAAAAAGATCGGATTACCTGCAATAATTAGACCTGCATTTACTCTTGGGGGGCTTGGAGGTGGAATTGCAAAGAATAAAAAAGATTATCTTAAAATCATAAAAAGCGGTTTACATGAGTCCCCTGTAAGCCAAGTATTAGTTGAGGAATGCTTAGAGGGCTGGAAAGAGTTTGAAATGGAAGTTGTTAGAGATAAAAAAGATAATTGCATAATTATCTGTTCAATTGAAAATATTGATCCTATGGGAATACACACTGGTGACTCAGTGACTATTGCTCCTGCTCTAACACTTACTGATAAAGAATATCAGGTGATGAGAAATGCTTCAATTGCATGTTTGAGAAAAATTGGAGTTGAAACCGGAGGCTCGAATGTTCAATTTGCAATCAATCCAAAAAATGGTCGAATGGTTGTAATTGAAATGAACCCAAGAGTTTCAAGATCGTCTGCACTTGCGTCTAAAGCAACAGGGTTCCCGATTGCAAAGGTTGCTGCAAAATTAGCAGTTGGTTATACTTTAGATGAACTTAAGAATGAAATAACTAAAGTTACCCCTGCTTCATTCGAACCAAGTATTGATTACGTAGTAACTAAAATTCCAAGATTTACTTTTGAAAAATTTCCTACCTCTCCAGCAACCCTGGGTACTTCAATGAAATCAGTTGGTGAAGCAATGGCTATTGGAAGAAATTTTAAAGAGTCACTTCAAAAAGCATTAGTTTCTCTTGAAACTGGATTTTCAGGTTTGGATAGAATAATTAATTTAAATAAAAAAGAGATAGGAAAAAAACTAAAAGAAAATATTCCTAACAAAATATTATTGGTTGCCGAAGCAATAAGAAAAAAAATTGACTTAAAAAAAATACACAGTCTATGCAAAATAGATCCATGGTTTTTAGGACAAATTAAAGAAATTGTTGACAATGAAGCATTAATAAAAAAAAGGGGGCTTCCTAAAAACTTTGCTGAATTTAATAGAATTAAATCAATTGGATTTTCTGATAAAAAACTTTCAGAATTATCAAATACTTCCGAAGATATTGTCAGAAGAAAAAGAACAGCACTTAAGATTTTACCAGTATACAAAAAAGTTGATACATGTGCTGCTGAATTTAAATCTTTCACTCCATACATGTATTCCACATATCAACGAAACTTTTCTATCAATTCTGAATGTGAGGCTGAACCCTCAAGTAAAAAAAAGATAATTATTTTAGGTGGAGGGCCAAATAGAATTGGTCAAGGCATAGAATTTGATTATTGTTGTTGTCAGGCTAGTTTTTCGTTAAAAAAAGCAGGTTTTGAAACCATAATGGTAAATTGTAATCCTGAAACAGTTTCAACTGACTATGATACCAGTGATCGATTATATTTTGAACCATTAAAGGAAGAATTCGTCTTTAATATAATCAAAAAAGAACAAGAAAAAGGAAATTTAATTGGAGTAATTGCGCAATTTGGTGGTCAAACTCCAATCAAATTGGCAAAATTTTTACATGAAAATAAATTACCTATATTAGGTACACAATATACTTCTATTGATCTTGCTGAAGATAGAGATCGATTTAGAAATCTTTTAAATAAATTAAAATTAAAACAAGCAGAAAGTGGAATAGCTAGAAATTACAATCAAGCTATTAGAATTGCAGATAAAATTGGCTTACCATTAATCGTAAGGCCTTCTTACGTTTTAGGTGGAAGAGCGATGGAAATTGTTCATGAAAAAAATAAATTAAAAAAATTTATAGTTGAAGCCTTCAAGGCTGCTGAAGAAAACCCAATCCTTATAGATAAATTTATCAATCAAGCAATGGAAGTTGATGTAGATGCAATATCTGACGGTAAAAATGTGTTTGTTGCAGGGATCATGCAACATATCGAAGAAGCTGGTGTGCATTCAGGAGACTCTGCGTGTAGCTTACCTCCAGTTTCAATTAAACCATTTCTTGTCAAAGAAATCGAAAATCAAACAAAAAAATTAGCTTTATCATTAAAAGTAAAAGGATTTATGAATATTCAATTTGCTATTAAGAAAGATAAAATCTTTGTTATAGAAGTTAATCCAAGAGCAAGTAGAACTGTACCTTTTGTGTCTAAAGCTAAAGGAATACCTCTTGCCAAAATTGCATCAAGAGTAATGACTGGAGAAAAATTGTCTAAATTTAATTTAAAAGACAAATCTAGAGGTATGTTTGCTGTGAAAGAAGCTGTATTCCCTTTCAATAAATTTCCTAATAGTGATTTGCTTTTAGGTCCAGAAATGAAATCAACAGGTGAAGTAATGGGATTTGATAAAGATTTTGGTATGGCATTTGCAAAAAGTCAAATAGCTGCTTCAAATTCTTTACCAAAAGAAGGTTTAGCTTTTATATCCTTGAAGAATGCTCACAAAGATGAGGGTATAATTTTGGCAAAAGAGTTAATAAAGTTAAAATTTTCTTTATGTGCGACTAAAGGGACTGCAGAATACATAAGAAAATTTGGCATGAAATGTAAAATAATTAACAAAGTCAGCACTGGTTCTCCACATATTGTAGACGTGCTAGATGCAAAAAAAATTGCCTTAGTAATAAATACTGGTGGAGGTAATAAAGCTCATCGTGTAAGTGATGCTATCGCTCTTAGAAGAGCAACTCTTAAAAATAAAGTTCCATATTGTACAAATATGTCTACAGCATATGCGTGTTTGAATGCTATTAAATCATTAAAAACAAAAAAATTGGAAGTAACTTCACTACAGGATATAAATTAATAATTAAAATTACAATTCTTAGTTGAGCCCATTTTGAATAATTTAGTCAATTGATCTTGTTGACTTAAAATTAAAATAAATATTTATTTATTGTGAATATGAGTTCTGAAATTTCTACTTATATAGAAACTTTATTAAAAAAAAAAAACAAAGATAACAGTTATAAATTTTGGAAATTAGACGATGATGACCAAAAAAAAGCTGTAGCAGGTATTTGTTTTACTTTTGGTGCCCTATTTATAATTGGATTATTTGCTAACTTAATATCTATCTAATTAAGTTAGTTAACTTTCCAATCTGTAGGGAATGTAACATAATTAACTTGGATACATCGTCTCTCTTTTACAATTTTTTTCTTTTCCATACCATGCCAGGTATTAGGTCCACTTGTAAATAAATAACCATAATTGTGTTTATATGGAACAGTTTTAACTTTTTCTAATTTTTCATTATAAAAATCGGTGCCTAAATCCTCAGACTCATCTACATGATTTACAAAAATTAAACCCGACATGAGTTTTTCTTTTATATCACAATGAGGTTTCAACCAAAATCCCTCACGATCACAAATTACCTCAACTCTAACATATGAATTGGACAAATCTCTATTAATCATTTTTGAAATTGCCTCTTGTGTTTCTCGTGATTGTAATTCTTCAATAAATTTTACCAAATTTGGATATTGAGTTGCATTATCTTTAGTTACAAAACATCTGAATTTTAGAGCTTTACCTCCAGATGCAATACCCTTTCTAAATTCAGCTGCACCATCATCTATTGCTCTAGTGCCATCGTAACTTAAGTTGTATTTAGTGACATCTGGTATATCAGCATTTATTATCTCTTGAATTGCTTCTTCTGTGAGTGGATTATTATATTCCCAGTGATCAAATGGATAATCACTTTTTTTTGATTGATTTAAAATTGAATTAAGAAAAGTCATAATTTTTTAGTTGGTCTTTGATATAGCTTGAAATTCTATCTGTTTCATTAAGTTTTTTATAATTCCATTTTTCTACAGAATTTTCTAAATTTCTAATAATGTTTAGGGATTTAAAAAGTTCAAAAAACTTTTGAAACCTAGTATTTTTTTTTACATTTGGCATTTGTGCAACATAAATAGGTTTGCCAGTCATAGCTGCTTCTGAAATCATTGAGGTAGAATCGCATGTGACCACAATATGATCTGCTAATTCTAAAGATGAAAGATAAGCTTTTTTATCAATATCTTGAATAATTATTTGGTTATGATCAAAATATTCCTTAGCTTTATTAATAATATTTTTAGGTGTTCTCATTGATGGAATAAAAATTAGTTGATAGTCATTATCGATAAAATTTTTTTTGACTTTTGAAAAAATTACATCAATTAAACTGTCTTCATAATTGTAATATTTATTAGGTCCACCAACAATAAAACTAACTACTTTCTCTTTATTTATTTGAGATTTTAAATATGTCTTATTCTCATCTAATTCGTCATCTCTTAAATAATGAATAGCACCTTTGCTTTGTAAAACATTTGATCCAAAAAGACCATCGTGTTCAGGGGCAACAATATAATCAAAATTACCTAGTGATACTTTTGGATCTTGAATATGAATACTCATAATTTTCCCTTTTAACTTTTTTTTTAGATAAATTGATGGGATAACACTTTTTCTGCCACAAGAAATGATAATATTAAAATCATTTACAATTTTATTTTTGAAAACAAAATCTTGTACTGGAGTAAATTTGGGTGGAATCATCTTCCAAAAATTATTAAGTTCAATTTTTTCGTGTATAAAATCAAGATCTAATGCTTTGGCTAATCCTTCAACTTGACTAATCATGCCGTGCATTCCCTCTGTTAATAATAAACCTTTTAATTTAGACATTAATTACTATATAGCTCTCATATGAGTGAAAATCCAACTAAACACACAAAAGTGTTAATAATTGGATCTGGTCCCGCCGGATACACAGCTGCAGTTTATGCTGCTCGAGCAATGCTAAATCCAATTTTAGTTTATGGTTCAGCCCCAGGTGGACAATTAACTACAACTACTGACGTAGAAAACTATCCAGGATTTGCTGATGTAATCCAGGGTCCATGGTTAATGGATCAAATGAAAGATCAAGCTAAAGCAGTTGGAACTGAAATGATTGAAGATCATATTGCCTCTGTAAATTTAAAATCAAAACCTTTTGAGGCTTTAGGTGAAAGTGGTCAAAAATACACTGCTGACAGTATTATTATTTCAACTGGTGCACAAGCAAGATGGTTAAATTTAAAATCAGAACAAGAGTTTAGAGGTTTTGGAGTTTCAGCGTGTGCAACTTGTGACGGTTTCTTTTTCAAAAATAAAGAAGTTGCTGTTGTGGGTGGTGGTAATGCTGCAGTTGAAGAGGCTATGTTTCTTACAAAATTTGCATCTAAAGTAAAATTAATTCACAGAAGAAACTCTTTACGAGCAGAAAAAATGCTTCAAAAAAAATTAATGGAAAATAAAAAAATTGAGATTATCTGGGACACAGTTGTTGAAGATGTTCTTGGTGATAACGAACCTAAAAATGTAAAAGGAATTAAAGTAAAAAATGTTAAAACAAATAAAGTTAGTGAACTGAAACTTGATGGTTTGTTTATTGCAATTGGACATGATCCAGCAACACAATTATTTAAAGATCAATTGAATATGGACAAAGAAGGTTATCTAATTACAAAAGCAGATTCAACAGAAACAAACATACCAGGTGTTTATGCAGCTGGAGATGTAAAAGATAAAACATTTAGACAGGCTGTAACTGCTGCTGGCATGGGATGTATGGCGGCACTTGAGGCAGAAAAGTTTTTATCTCATTAACTAAGAAATACTATCACAAAAGGATTTTATTCTATTCATAGCTTTCTCTAAATTTTCCATCGAAGTAGCATATGAAATTCTAAAATAACCATCCAAACCAAAAGCAGAACCTTGAACAACTGCAACATTTTCTTTTTCTAATAATTTTTGAACAAATTCCGTATCTGTTTTAAGTTTGGTTTTTTTATTTAACAAACCCTTACAGCTCGGAAATACATAAAAAGCACCGTTAGGAGTTAAACAAGATATTCCTTTAATATTATTTAAACTTTTTACAACGAAATCTCTTCTTTGTTTAAATGCATCAGATCTTTCTTGAATAAAATCTTGTGATCCATTTAGAGCTTCAACAGCTGCTGCCTGACTTACAGAAGAAGGGTTTGAAGTCGATTGAGATTGAATTTTACCAATAGCTTTAATTATATCTTTTGGACCAGCTGCATAACCAATTCTCCATCCTGTCATTGCATATGATTTACTTACTCCATTCATTGTTAATGTTCTGTTTTTTAGTTTTGATATTTGAGCAAAAGTAAAAAAATTGAAATTATCATATTTGATATGTTCATAGATATCATCACTTAAAACATAGACTTTTTTATTTTTCATTAATACTTTGGCTAAGTCCTCAATTTCATTTTTTGTATAACCTGCCCCAGTTGGATTTGATGGTGAGTTCAAAATTAACCATTTAGTTTTTTTTGAGATTGCTTTTTGAAGTTTTTTAGCTGTAAGTTTGAAACTATCCTTTTCATCACATTTCACAATTTTTGGTTTACCACCAGCTAATAAGACCATATCAGGATATGAAACCCAAAAAGGTGCAGGAATTATTACTTCATCACCTTTATTTAAAGTTGCCATGAAAGCATTGTAAAGAACTTGCTTTCCACCAGTGCCAACTGTGATTTGATCAATATTGAAATCTAATTTGTTCTCTCTTTTAAATTTTTCAACAATTGCTTTCTTTAAAGCCGGGGTTCCATCAACTGCTGTATACTTTGTGTCTCCATTTTTGATTGCTTGAATTGCTGCATCTTTAATATTATCTGGAGTGTCAAAATCTGGCTCACCAGCTCCCAAACCAATCACATCCTTCCCAGCTGCCCTAAGTTCTCTTGCTTTTTGAGTAACAGCAATAGTTGGTGATGGTTTAATTCTTTTTAAACTGTCTGATATTATGCTCATTGAAATATAAATTAATTCTACTACGTTCTTTAATATATGGAAAATACTTATCAAGATTTAATTACAGATATCCAGAGCAAAAATCCAAAAATTAGTGGAAAACTTGAAGGTGGTAAAAAATTTAAAATTAAATCGGATTTTAAGCCTGCAGGTGATCAGCCAGAGGCTATAAAAAAATTAGTTAAAGGAGCAAATAAAGACGAATTTAATCAAGTATTACTTGGAGTAACTGGTTCAGGAAAAACTTTTACAATGGCAAAGGTAATTGAAGCAACCAATAGACCAGCATTAATTTTAGCTCCAAACAAAACTCTTGCTGCACAGCTATATGGTGAGATGAAAACATTTTTTCCAGATAACGCAGTTGAATACTTTGTATCATATTATGATTATTATACACCTGAAGCCTACGTCCCCAGATCAGATACATATATTGAAAAAGAAGCATCTATTAACGAACAGATAGACAGAATGAGACACTCTGCAACAAGATCTCTGCTAGAAAGAGATGATGTATTAATTGTTGCCAGTGTATCTTGTATTTATGGATTAGGATCAGTTGAAGCTTATAGTAAAATGACTTTAACTCTCCAAAAAAATTATGATTACAACAGAGAACAAATAATAAAATCTCTAGTTGCTTTACAATATAAACGTAATGATCAAAATTTCTACAGAGGTACTTTTAGAGCTCGTGGAGAATATTTAGAGATATTTCCATCTCATTTAGAGGATAGAGCTTGGAGATTAAGTTTGTTTGGAGATAAACTTGAAAAAATTGAAGAATTTGATCCTCTTACTGGAGATAAGGTAAGAGATTTAAGTTTAGTAAAAGTCTATGCGAATAGCCATTATATCACTCCGAAACCCACTATTGAGCAAGCAGTTATAAATATTAAAAAAGAATTAGAAATAACTTTAAAAAAGCATAGAGCAGAAAATAAATTGCTTGAAGCACAAAGATTAGAGGAACGAACTAAATTTGATCTTGAGATGATAGAAGCTACTGGTTCATGTGCTGGTATTGAAAATTACTCAAGATTTTTGTCTGGAAGAAAGCCAGGAGAACCTCCACCCACTCTATTTGAATACTTTCCAGATAATACTTTAATTTTCGTTGATGAATGTCATGTAACTGTTCCTCAACTAAATGGAATGTACAAAGGAGATAGATCTAGAAAAAGTACTTTGGCTGAATATGGTTTTAGGCTTCCATCTTGTATGGATAACAGACCATTAAAATTTGAGGAATGGGATTTAATGAGAACACAAACAGTGTTTGTTTCTGCAACTCCTGGTCCTTGGGAATTAGAACAAACAAAAGGTAAATTTATAGATCAAGTTATTAGACCTACAGGGTTAATTGATCCACCTGTAGAAATAAGACCCGCCAAAAACCAAGTGGATGATTTAATGCATGAATGTAAAAAAGTAATTGAAAATAATCATAGAGTTTTGGTTACAACTTTAACAAAAAAAATGGCAGAAGACTTAACAGAATATCTTCATGAAAATGGAGTAAAAGTAAGGTATCTCCATTCAGATATAGATACACTTGAAAGAATAGAAATCATGAGAGATTTAAGAATGGGTGTCTTTGATGTTTTAGTTGGAATTAATTTATTGAGGGAGGGATTAGACATACCTGAATGTGCTTTAGTTGGAATTTTAGATGCTGATAAAGAAGGTTTTTTAAGATCAGAAACTTCTTTAATACAGACTATAGGAAGAGCTGCCAGAAATGTAGATGGAAAAGTTATTCTTTATGCTGATAAAGAAACGAAGAGTATTAAAAAAGCAATTCAAGAAACTGAAAGAAGAAGAAAAATTCAATTAGAATATAACAAAAAAAACAAAATTGATGCTAAGACAGTTAAAAAAGAAATTAATGATATTTTAGAAAGTGTTTACGAAAAAGATTATGTAAAAATTAGTGAGGGATCTAATGTTGGGGGAAATCTTAAGAAACACCTAAAAGCTCTCGATAAAAAAATGAAAGAAGCAGCTTCTAACTTGGAATTTGAAGAAGCAGCCAAAATAAGAGATGAAATAAGGAAGTTGGAAAGCACTGAATTAGAAATAACATTAAATCCTAAAATAAGACAGTATGATGTAAAAAATAAGCTTTATCCAAAAGGTAGATCGACAATGGGTATGCCAGGCACTAAAGTTACAAAAAAAAAAGATAAAAAATGGAAGCACAGAGGATAATTATTACTGGCGGAGCAACGAGAATTGGTGCTGCTATAGCTAAAAAATTATCAGGTCGAAATAAGCAAATTGTAATTCAATACCATAAATCTAAATCAAAAGCTGAAAATTTAAAGAAAAAACTTCAAAATTATGGAACAAAAATTTATTTAATTAAAGGGGATCTTAGTAAGGAAAAAGATATCATTAAAATTATTAAATTCTCAAAATCAAAAATGAAATTTTTTGATTGCTTAGTAAATAATGCATCAGTATTTGAAAATGACAAATTAGAAAATTTTAACTCTAAAAGCTGGGAAAAGCATATTTCTACAAATCTTAAAGCTCCTGCTCTTTTATCAAAAGAATTTTCAAAAAATGTTAGGGGTAAAAACAACAATATTATTAATATAATTGATCAAAGAGTATTTAAACTAACCCCATTTTTTTTCTCATATACATTAAGTAAAACTGGTTTACATACTTTAACCAAAACTAGCGCGATGAGCCTTTCACCTAACATAAGAGTTAATGGGATAGCGCCTGGACCGACGATCAAAAATAAAAGGCAAACTGAAAAACATTTCAAAAATCAATATTTAGCTACACCACTCAAACAACAAGTTGATGTTGATGAGATTTGTAATGCAGTTGACTTTTTTATAAAAAACAGCTCTATTACTGGTCAAGTTTTAGCGATTGATAGTGGTCAAAGCTTAAATTGGCAAACACCAGATATAATTAGAGGCAATGAATGAAAAAAAATAATCTTAAGGTTGTAAAAATAGATAAAAACAAAAGCTTATTTAATTACGAGAAAAAAATTCTAATTAATGATCTTATTTTAGATTTAAAACTTGGATATTATGATTTTGAAAAAGAAAAAGCACAAAAAGTAAAATTTAGTTTAGAGATTGATTATCAAGATAAAAAGCCTTCGAATGATAAAGATCTCAGATCAATCGTAAATTATGCAACCATTGTAAAATTAATAAAAAAACTTATTAAAAAGAAGCACTATAATTTTTTGGAAACTTTAGCTGAAGCTGTTTTTGATGAGTTATTTAAAGATAAGAGAATTGGTAAAATAATGTTAAAAATTGAAAAAATGGAAATTTTGAAAGAATGTTCATCAGTTGGTATTCAAATTACCAAAAAAAGAAGTCATGATAAGCTCTGAGATCGGTAAAGAAGTAATTAGAAAAGAACTCACTCTTATTCCCAAACTACCTGGTGTTTATAGAATGTTGAATGAAAAAGGAGATATTCTTTATGTTGGTAAGGCAAAAAATTTACCTAATAGACTAAAAAGCTACATAGCTGAAAAAAATCACATCATTAGAACAGAAAGAATGTTGTCTCAAACAAGAAAGCTAGAAATAACTACAACCTCAAATGAGAGTGAAGCTTTACTTCTTGAAGCTAATTTAATTAAAAAACATAAACCAAAATTTAATATTTTATTACGAGATGATAAATCTTTTCCATTCATTTTCATTGGTAACAAAGATAAGTGGCCTCAGATAAAAAGACATAGAGGAAAAAAAACCAAGGAAGGTTTTTATTTTGGACCTTTTGCCTCTGCTGGTTCTGCGAATTGGACAATCAAAATGATCCAAAAAATTTTTCACTTAAGAGTTTGTGACGACACTGTATTTAAGAATAGAAAACGTCCATGTATATTATATCAAATCAAAAGGTGTTCAGGACCATGCGTTGGATTCATAAAAGAAAATGAGTACAAAAGAACTGTCGAAGACTCTATAGAGTTTGTTTCTGGAAAATCACGAAAAATACAAAAAAGTCTCTCAGACCAAATGGAAAGAGCTAGCAATGACTTGGACTTTGAAAAAGCTGTTATTTTAAGAGATAGAATAAAATCATTAAACATCATTCAGTCATCTCAAAGAATTAATGAAGCAAATTTAATAGAAGCTGATGTGATTGCGGGTTACAAAGAGTCTGGTAAAACTTGTATTCAAGTTTTCTTTTATCGTTCAAAACAAAATTGGGGTAATCAAGCTTTTTTTCCAAAGCATGATCCTGATGAAAAATTGAGTGATATATTAAATTCTTTTGTTTCACAATTTTATGAGAATAAAAGTGTTCCTTCATCGATAATATTATCTGAAGAAATAAAAGAAAAAATTTTGATTGAAAAAACTCTTTCTCAAAAAGAGGAAAAGCAAATCAATATTTCTGTTGCAAAAAAAGGATCAAAATTAAAAATAATTCATCAAGCAATTAAAAATGCAAAAGATAGTTTAAATAGAAAACTTTATGAAAGTCAGAATAATAGAGAATTATTTGATGCAGTTGCAGGTAAATTTAATCTAGAAACAAATGTTAATTTGATAGAAGTTTACGATAATAGTCATATTCAAGGAACTGATAGTGTTGGAGCATTAATCGCCTATGGTGATGAAGGGTTCATAAAGAAACGATATAGAAAATTTAATATAAAAATACAAAAAAATGAACAAGACGACTATGGTATGATGCGAGAAGTATTAAATAGAAGATTTAAAAGAGCTATCCAAGAAAAAGATAATTATCTTACATTTCCTGATTTGATTCTCATTGATGGGGGGAAAGGTCAATATTCTGTGGCAAGAGAGACACTAAATGAGCTAGGGCTTCATGACTTACCAATAGTAGCTATTGCAAAAGGTAAACTAAGAAATAGTGGAAATGAAACTTTTTTCCATAATGGTAAAGAATTTAAGTTTTTAAAAAACGACCCTACTTTATTCTTTCTTCAAAGAATAAGAGATGAATCTCACAGATTTGCCATTAGTGCGCATAGAGCTAAAAGAAAAAAAGGAATTAGTAAATCCTTACTTGACCAAATTGAAGGAATAGGATCTATAAGAAAAAGAGCTTTATTAAATCATTTTGGTTCAGCAAGAGCAGTTGAATCTGCAAGTCTTGATGAAATTAAAACAGTTGAGGGAGTGGAGGAAAAAGTTGCAAAAAAGATATATAATTTCTTTCACGAATAAAAAATATGCTTAAAAAAATTCCAAATATTTTAACTGTTGGTCGGATCTTAATTGTACCATTTTTTGTATTAGCCTTTTACTTACCAGGTTTTTATGGAGATTTGACTGCTTTGATTTTATTTATTACTGCATCATTTACAGATTTTCTTGATGGAATGTTGGCAAGGTTATTAGGAGAAGAGTCTAAACTTGGTGAATTGCTAGACCCGATAGCAGATAAAATCATTGTAGCTACCGCACTCATTCTCCTAGTAATGGATGGAACAATTAAAGATTATGAAGTAATCGCTGCAATAATAATATTGACAAGAGAAATATTAATATCAGGACTTAGAGAATTCTTAGCAAAAGGTAAAATAAAATTACCAGTATCAAATTTAGCTAAGTTAAAAACAGTTTTACAAATGGTTTCTATTGGTCTTTTACTTTCTGGAGAGACAGGAAATAAAATTATAAATTTTCAAAATTATAACGCACAGACTATAGGTATGATACTGTTGTGGCTTTCAGCTGCTCTAACACTTTTCACCGGATATGAATATATGCGAAAAGGTATAGATCATGCTATTTCAGAAGACAATAAAGATTAAGCAGCTTTTTTCTTTTTTACAAGAGCTTGGTAACTCTCATTTAAATCTATAATCATTTCACAAACTTTAAATTGATTTTCTGCTATACATGAAACTGGAGTCACTTCTGCAGCTGTTCCAGTCAAAAAACAACCTTCAAAATTTTTAAGTTCTTCAGGTTTAATTTTTCTTTCGTGAACTTTGATATTTTTTGATTTTGCTATTTCGATTACAGTTCTTCGAGTAATCCCGTCTAAAAATGAGTCAGGTATTGGGGTATGTAATGCACCTTTTTCATCTTTAAAAAATATATTTGCTCCTGTTGCTTCGGCCACATTTCCCTCATGATCAAGCATGAGAGAATCTGTATAACCCTGTTTTTCAGCTTCATGTTTTGATAAAGTGCAGATCATGTAAAGACCTGATGCTTTTGTATCCCAAGGTATTGTATTTGGAGCTGGTCTTCTCCAACTTGAAATATTAAGTTTAATTCCTTCAACTTTTAATTTTGGATCAAAATAAGATCCCCATTCCCAAGTCGCAATAGCAACATGTATTTTTGTTTGTTGCGCGGATATAGCCATCATCTCACTCCCTCTCCAAGCAACAGGTCTCACATAACCATTTTCTACTTTTTGAGTGGCGATAATTTTTTTACATGCAGCATTTATTTCGTCTTCACTATATGGAATTTCAAAACCCATCCTTCTCGCTGAATGAAATAGTCTTGAAGTATGTTCTTCTAATTTAAAAATTGAACCGTCATATACTCGTTCACCCTCAAAAACACAACTTGCGTAATGTAATCCGTGGCTTAATACGTGTACTTTAACTTCTGACCAATTAACTAATTCGCCATTGTACCATATTTTTCCTGTTCTCTTGTCGTAGGGTATCATTTTTGAAATATTAAAAAAAAATATTAACAAAAAATATCTTTGTATCTATAATATGTCAATATAACTTACCTATAATGAAAGAACTTTTATATCTAAAAGATGATCAATTAAAAGATTTAATTGAAAAGTTATTCATTGGTTATAGAGAAACGTTTTCAGATTCAAAAAAAATTTTGGATAAATACTCAATTGGCTTAGCCCATCAAAAAGTGATCCATTTGCTCTCGATGTATGAAGGTATTTCAATATCAGAACTTTTAAAAAAATTAAAGGTAACAAAACAAAGCTTGAATAGAGTTTTGAAGGATTTGATCAAATTAGAAATTATAACTTTTAAAAAAGACGATCAAGATACTAGAATAAAACATGTCTTTTTAAATCAAAAAGGAAAAAAAATATTTGATGAAATTTTTATTATACAAAAAAAGAGAATTTATAATGCTTTATTAAATTCTAGTTCAGAAGAAGTTATTAATTTTGATAATGTATTAAGAAAGATAATTAATGGATAATAACATTGCACATATATTAGTGGTTGATGATGATGACGGAATAAGGTCATTAGTAAAAAAATATTTATCAGAAAATAATTTTTTAGTCTCAACTGCAGAAAATGCTGAAGATGCAGCCAAAAAAATAGAAATTATAGAATTTGATTTAATTATTTTAGATATAATGATGCCAGGTAAAAGTGGTCTTGATTTTATTAATGAAAATAGAAAATTTTTTGATACTCCAATAATTCTTTTGACCGCCAAAGGAGAACCTGAGGAAAGAATTGAAGGTTTAGAGATTGGAGCTGACGATTATCTTCCAAAACCATTTGAGCCAAAAGAATTGATTTTAAGAATACAAAATATATTGAATAAAACGAAAAACATTATCCAAAAGAGAGTTATCGAATTTAACAATATAAAAATAGATCTAAATAAACTTATAATTTTAAAAAATAACAAAGAATACAAAATTAATAATACTGAGAAAATAATATTGGAAAAGATGATTGATAATCCTGGGAAAACTTTTGCAAGAGAGGATATCGGTTTACTTATAAAACTTGATAAGGAAAGATCTATTGATGTAATCATTACAAGACTGAGAAAAAAAATAGAACTTGACCCAAAAAATCCAAAATTCTTACAAACAATTAGAGGAGAAGGTTATGTTTTATGGATTGAATAAATTCTTAAAAAATATTCTTCCTAAAAGTTTATTTTATAGAGCATTATTAATTGTTGCTGTGCCGGTAATAGTCTTGCAACTTGTGATAACAATAGTTTTTTTCGACAGCCTTTGGATTAAAACAACTAAAGGAATGACTAGGGCTCTTGTAAATGAGATAAGTACGTTTTTAGAGTTTTATAATTCTGAAAATTATGACAAAACAGAAATAACAAAACTTTTTTCTGTTTACCAAGATTTGAATTTTGAATTAGTTGAAGATGAAGAGTTTAATTTCACATATAATGAGAGATGGTTTAGTCCAATTGATAGAACTTTAAGAAGAGAACTAAAATCAAGATTTAAGCTAGATAATTTTTGGTTTGATACGACAAATTATAAGGAATTAATTGATATAAGAATAAATTACGAGTCTGGTTATTTTAAATTTTTAGTTCCAAGAGATAGAATTACTAGTTCCTCAGCAAGAATATTTGCATTATGGATAACCGTTCCTGCATTAATAATGGTATTTATATCACTCATATTTTTAAAAAATCAGACAAGACCGATTACTAATCTCGCTAGAGCAGCTGAAAAATTTGGTAAGGGTGAGGAAATTGAGGAGTTTAAACCGTCAGGTGCCTCGGAAATAAGACAGGCAGGATATGAATTTGATAAAATGCGTAAAAGAATTAATAGACATTTAAATCAAAGATCTGAAATGCTTTCTGGAATAAGTCATGATTTAAGAACACCTTTAACTAGAATGAAATTACAAATCGCATTTATTAAAGATAAGGAGTTAACAGAGAAACTAGCTGAAGATATTAATGAAATGGAAAAAATGCTTAATGAATATCTTCAGTTTACAAAATCTTCTTTTCAAGAAAAAGATGAGATGTTTAACCTTACTGAACTCTTAGATGATATAAGTAAGAAATATAGTCGAAAAAATATGTCGATACGACTGATGCCAAGAATTTATTTTAATGGAAGAAAAAATTTAATTAGAAGATGTATTAATAATTTATTAGATAATGCGACAAAATATGGGGAAAAAGTAAATATTGAACTAAGTAAAAATAACAATAATCTATTTATTAAAATAGAAGATGATGGTCCTGGTATTCCAGAAAATGAATACAACAATGTCTTTAAACCATTTTATAAGATCAACAAAGGTAGAGCAGATTCAAAGTCTAGCGTAGGTCTGGGTTTATCTATAGCATCTGATATTATAAGATCCCACGGAGGAAATATAAATTTAGAAAAATCAAAAATGAATGGTCTTGAAGTTAGGATCTTTTTACCCGTTTAGATTCAGTCTTTTTTTTAGATTTTATTTTATCAATTTTTTTTTCCAAAATTTCTACTCTTTTTAATAATACCTCAAATTCATCTTTGCTTGTTAATTTTAATCTGAACACTAACTCATCCCTCTTTGATTTCAGAATTGTCAATAATTCAGAAGAAAGATCTTTTGTAGATATCATTCCTTGTTCAATTAATTTAGCTAGCCTATCAATAATAAACTTAGAATTTTTCATATATTATTTAATTACTTTTTTTAATTAAAGATTATAATTATTATATAAAATGTTCACTAATAATTTTGACCCAGTAGCTATTGAAATTTTTTCTTTAGAAATAAGATGGTATTCTTTAGCATATATTATTGGAATTTTAGTTGGATGGGTTTTAAGTAAAAAATATTTTATCTCAAAAGTCGAAATTAAAGAGAATTTTGATGATTATTTAACTTATGCAATTTTAGGTATAATCATTGGTGGACGATTAGGATATGTATTGTTTTATAATCTAAAATATTATCTTAGTTATCCAATTGATATTTTGAAAATTTGGCAAGGGGGCATGTCATTTCATGGCGGACTTTTGGGCATTATCTTTGTGACAATTTGGTTTGCAAAAAAAAATAATCACAATCCATTCTATTATCTTGATACAATTTCAATGGTAGCTCCAATCGGTATATTTTTGGGAAGAATATCAAATTATATAAATTCTGAATTATATGGAACTGTGACTGATGTTCCTTGGGCAGTAAAATTTATTCAAGTAGATAATTATTTTAGACATCCATCTCAGTTATACGAAGCAACACTCGAGGGTGTAATTTTATTTATAATTTTATTAATTTTTAAAAAGAGAGGTTTTTTAGATTTTCCCGGATTTATATCTGGTATATTCTTAATATTTTATTCATCATTTAGATTTTTTATTGAATTTTTTAGAGTTCCTGATGAACAATTGGGTTATATGATTTTTAATTTAACTATGGGACAAATTATTAGTTTTATCTTTTTTATTGTTGGTATTTATTTAATAACGACAAAATATGAAATCAAATCAAAAAATTAATATTCCACTAGATGAATATATAAATTTATGTCTCTACGACAAAAAGAATGGATACTATATAAAAAAAAATCCTTTTAATAATAAAAGTGATTTTATTACTGCACCAAATGTTTCTCGATTATTTTCGGAGATGTTAGCTGTATGGGTTATAAATTTTTGGCAAAGTTTAGACTCACCAAAAAATTTTAATTTAGTTGAATTGGGAGCTGGAAATGGTGAAATGATGAAAATTCTAATTGAAAGTTTCAAAAATTTTCCTACTTTTTTTAAATCGTCTAATATATTCATTCATGAAAAAAGTCCTTTATTAACTAAAATCCAAAAAAAAATACTAAAAGGAAATGAAATTATTTGGGTATCAAATCTAAAAGAAATTAAAAAAAATCCAACAATGTTCATTGCAAATGAATTTTTTGACGCGATTGCAATTAAACAATTTATAAAAATAAAAAATTCGTGGTTTGAGAGATTTGTAAATATAGAAGATAAAAAAAAGGCATTTTTTTTTGATAAGAAAATTAATATAAAAAACTTTGAAAAAAAAATAGGGTATCAAATTAGTAATAGACAAAATTTTATTGAATACTCTGAAACTGGAATAGACTATTTAAGAAATATTTCACAAATAATAAAAACAAATAATGGTGGTGCTTTAATAATTGATTACGGATATTTTGACGAAAAAATGAAAAATACTCTTCAAGCTATGAAAAATCACAAATACTATGATGTTCTTAAGAACATTGGGAATTGTGACATAACCCATAATATCAATTTTAGATTATTCAAAAAAATTATTAAAAATATTGATGGAATTAAAGAATTAACAACCACTCAAAGAAATTTTTTAATTCAAATTGGTATAAAAAAAAGGGCAGAAATAATTTCAAAAAATCTCTCCTTCTTAAAGAAAGTTGATGTTTACTATAGATTAAACAGATTAATAGATGAAAGACAAATGGGAAATTTATTTAAGGTAATGATGATTAAAAATAGAAATAATAAATTTAGTTTAGGATTTTAAGGATGTTTAAATCAAAAAAATTAAATAAACTAAAAGGAATAAGTCATGGTTTCTTTAATAAAAAAGGTGGTAAATCAAAAGGTATTTATAAAAGTCTGAATTGTGGGCCTGGATCGAATGATAAAAAAATAAATGTTATAAAAAACTTAAAAATTGTTAAAAATAAATTAGGTAAAAAAACAAAAGAAATTTTTTTACTTTACCAAATTCATAGTAATAAATTTGTCTATATATCCAAAGATCAGAAGATTAATAAAAAAAAAATTCAGGCTGATGCTATTATTACTGATCAAAAAAAATTACCAATTGGTATTTTGACAGCTGATTGTGTACCAATTTTAATTTATGACAATAATTCAAAAATAATTGCAGCTATACATGCTGGCTGGAGAGGAGCTTATAAAGGTATTGTAGATAGAGTGATTAAATTTATGGTTAAAAAAGGTTGTGATCGAAAAAATATTCATGCTGCGATTGGTCCCTGTATTTCTCAAAAAAACTATAATGTTGGGGAAGATTTTCTAAGAAAATTTATTAAAAAAAACAAAAGAAATAGAGTTTTTTTTAAAAAAAGAGGAAATTCAATTTATTTCAATTTACCAAAATACGTAAAATCTCAACTTAAATTGAATAAAATTTCAAATATTGACCAAATAAAGCTCGATACTTTTGATAAAAAAAATAATTTTTTCAGTGCAAGACGATCTTTGAGACTAAAAGATGATGATTATGGTAGAAATATTTCAATAATTATGATTAATTAAAGTTTTCAATGAAATTATTAACAGGAAACAGCAATAAAGCATTAAGTAAAAATATTGCGAAATATCTTAAGACTAAGATTGTCAATTCTAGTATTAGAAAGTTTGCTGATGGTGAAATATATATAGAAATTAATGAAAATATTAGAGGTAATAGTATTTTTATCATACAATCTATCTCTTCACCCGCTAACGATAATTTGATGGAACTATTGCTTTGTATAGATGCTTTAAAAAGATCCTCAGCAAAAAATATAACAGCTGTTATTCCTTATTTCGGATATGCAAGGCAAGATAGGAAAGTTGTCCCTAGGACTTCAATTTCTGCTAAACTAGTTTCTAACTTAATTACTAAAGCTGGTGCTGATAGAGTTGTTACTGTAGATTTACATGCGGGACAAATACAAGGTTTTTTTGATATACCAGTCGACAACCTCTTTGCTACCCCAATATTTGCAAGGCACATAAAAAAAAGAATCAAAAGTAAAAATATGATTTGTGTTGCACCAGACGTTGGTGGAACTGAAAGAGCTAGAGCACTTGGAAAAATTTTAAATGTAGGGCTTGCGATAGTTGACAAAAGAAGACCTAAACCAGGACAATCTCAGGTAATGAATATAGTTGGAGATGTGAAAGGTAAAACATGTATAATTGTAGATGATATAATTGACTCAGGTGGAACAATTGTTAATGCTGCAAAAGCTTTAAAGGATAGAGGTGCTAAAGAGGTTTTTGTTTATATTACTCATGGGGTATTAAGTGGTGAGGCTGTAAAAAAAATTAAAAAATCAGCTATCAAAAATTTAGTGATAACAGATACCATCGATAATACTTCTAGAACAAAAAATGTAAAAAATATAGAAGTTTTGCCTATTTCCGGTCTTATGGGAGAGGCAATTAAAAGAATTTCTAATTCAACTTCCGTATCAGATTTATTTAAATAATTACCTTGATTATTTACAAACATGGGGTAAAAACCTGTGGTTTATGAATACTTTAGATGCCAACATTAGAGACAACACTACCAAAGGTCAGCTAAACGCCATAAGAAAGAATGGCGATGTTCCTGGAATAATTTATGGTGGCGAAGATAAAAATCAAAAAATTTCAATATCAAAAAAATTATTGAAAATATTAATTGAAAAAGAAAATTTTCTTTCAAATA
Organism: uncultured Pelagibacteraceae bacterium; assembly: GCA_902594245.1. Lineage (GTDB taxonomy): Bacteria > Pseudomonadota > Alphaproteobacteria > Pelagibacterales > Pelagibacteraceae > Pelagibacter. Next base: position 28,680 of record CACJLM010000005.1, read on the forward strand.
TACTTACATTAAATGTTAACGGAAAACCTCAAAATGTATTACCAAGAGAGGTTAAGTATCATATTATAAGTGATGAACCAACTCATGTTGATTTTTTGAGAGTTTTACCTGGGGTAAAAATTAAAATTGAAGTACCAGTTAATTTTATTAATCAGGAAAAATCTCCTGGTCTTAAGAGAGGTGGGGTTTTAAACATAGTTAGAAGAAAAGTTGAATTAAAATGTCCAAGTGAAAAAATTCCAGAAAGCTTAACTCTTGATCTTGATGGAATTGATATAGGTGAGAGTTTTAAGATCTCATCTGTTAAATTAGACCCTGAGGTACTTCCCACTATTCAAGGACGAGACTTTGTGATTGCAACTCTTGCAGCACCAACCGTAATGAAAGAACCCGAGAAACCTGCAGAAGCTGAAGGAGCAGAAGGGGAAGAGGGAGCTGAGGGTACTGAAGCAGCGGCGGCAGCAGACGGTGAAAAACCTGCTGCAGATGGTGAGAAAAAAGAAGGTGAAGACAAAAAACCTTCTGATAATAAAAAGCCTTCGGAAGAAAAAAAATAATCAATTAAATTTGAATATACATCTTTATAGTTTATGCTTTTATTTGTAGGCTTAGGTAACCCAACACCAGATAGCGAAAATAATAGACATAATGTTGGTTTTAAAATTATAGACTCAATAAATAAAGAGTTTGGACTTTCTAAACAAAAACCTAAATTTAAGGGTTTATTAACAACTGGGAATATAAACAATAAAAAAGTCTACGCCATTAAACCATTAACCTTTATGAACAATTCTGGAATTTGTATTAGAGAATTAATCGAGTATTTTAAAATTGATGCAGAAGATGTAATAGTTTTTCATGATGACCTTGATGTTGAATTTGGTAAAATCAAAACAAAGTTTGGTGGATCCAGCGCTGGTCATAATGGAATAGCATCTATCGATAAATTTATTGGAAAAGATTACTCAAGAGTTAGGATAGGTATTGGAAAACCTAAAAGCAACATTGAAGTTGCAGATTATGTTTTGCAAAATTTTGATGAAGATGAGTCATTAGGGATTGAGAAAATTTCAAAAAATATAACAGAATCTATTTCAATTCTAGTGGAAAAAAAGTTGGATTTATTTTCAAGTACAGTAAATAACAAATAATGAGTTTTAAGTGTGGAATCGTTGGATTACCTAATGTAGGTAAATCAACTTTATTTAATGCTCTAACAAACTCTAATAAAGCTCAAGCAGCAAATTTTCCATTTTGTACGATTGATCCAAATATTGGAGTTGTAGCCGTGCCTGATAACAGGTTAGAAAATTTAGCGAAAATATCAAAATCAAAAAAAATAATTAATACAACTATTTCATTCGTTGATATTGCTGGATTAGTAAAAGGTGCATCCAAAGGTGAAGGTTTAGGAAATAAATTTTTATCACATATAAGAGAAGTTGATGCAATAATTCATATGATAAGATGTTTTGACTCAGATGACATTCAAAACGTAAATCCTAATGTTGATCCAGTTAGAGACCTTGAAATAATTGAAACAGAAATGATGTTGGCTGATTTAGAGTCTATCCAAAAAAGACTAGAAAAAAATAATAAAAAAAATGTAGATGAAGAACAAATTAAAATACTCGAAACTGCGTTAGATTGCTTAAACAATGAAAAAAATATTGATTTATTAAATTCTCAATTTGAAAAAAAAAGATTAAATCAAAGTGGTTTATTATCTATAAAACCTAAAATATTTGTTTGTAATGTAGATGAACAGAGTGTTCAAAAGGGCAATGAATATACCAAAAAATTCATTGATAAATTTGGAAATGAAAACACTTTGATTATCTCTGCAGATATTGAAAACCAAATCAATGAATTAGATTCAAGTGAAAGAAAAAATTACATGGACATGATAGGATTAAAAGAAACTGGTTTAGATAAGTTGATTCAAAATGGATATAAAATTCTTGAATTAGATACTTTTTTTACTTCTGGGCCCGAAGAAACACGTGCTTGGACTATTCAAAAAAATTGTATTGCCCCAAAAGCTGCTGCTGAAATTCATACAGATTTTGAAAAAGGGTTTATTAGAGCTGAAACAATTTCCTATAAAGATTTTATTGAAAATGATGGATGGGTAAATTCAAAAACAAATGGCAAGATGAGGTTAGAAGGAAAAGATTATGTTGTAAAAGATGGAGATGTTTTAAATTTTCGTTTCAATACGTGACCAAATTCTCTTCATACTAAAATAGACTAAAACTGTAAGAATAATTAAATACACAATAGCCTTAAATCCCATTCTATGTCTTGACTCTAAATGCGGTTCCGCTGCCCACATTAAAAATGTAGTCACATCTTTGGACATTTGTTCAACTGTTGCGCTTGTTCCATCATTATATTCTACTAATCCATCAGATAGTTGATTGGCCATTTTAATTTTATTTCCATACATATATTTATTGTAATAAACTCCATCATCTAAAGTAACTCCAACTGGCGGGTCTTCATATCCTTGAAGTAGTGAATATATATAATCAACTCCGCCCCCTCTGGCTTTAACTAAAACTGACATATCCGGTGGATAAGCTCCTCCGTTAGCCGCTTGAGCAGCTTGAACATTTTCATATGGCATTATAAATTTATCAGATAATTTTCCAGGTCTTGTAAACATGTCACCATCAGCATTAGGTCCATCTTTAACCTCAAAAGATGCAGCTATTGCTTTTGCTTGTGCCTCTGTAAATTCAGGTCCACCTTTTTCTGCTAAATTTCTATAACTTAAATATTTCATAGAATGGCAAGATGAACACACTTCTGTATAAACTTGGTACCCTCTTTGAAGTGCACCTCTATCAAATTTGCCAAAAAGACCTTTAAAACTCCAATCAGTTTTTAAGTATTCCACTTTTTCAGCAGCATTAGTGTTGTATTGAAAACTAATAAAAAATATTGATAAGATTAACGCTTTAAAAAAATTTTTCACTAATTATTTCAACTCTCTTTTTTTTTTGCTGCAGCTAAATTTGGACTTCCACCTAAAATAGGTTCGGTAATACTTAAAGGAATTGGAAGGGTTTTTTCTTTAAAACCTAAGACTGGTAAAATTACTAAGAAGTGTAAGAAATAATATGCGGTAGCTATTCTAGCTATCAACAAATATAGTCCTTCTGCAGGCATTGCACCTACGTAACCTAAAATTAAAACATCAGCAACAAGGATCCAGTAAAATTGTCTATACAATGGTCTGAATACTGCTGATCTAATTTTAGAGGTATCTAACCAAGGTAGTGCAGCTAAAATTAAAATTGCAGATAACATAGCCACAACACCTAATAATTTGTCTGGAACTGATCTTAAAATTGCGTAGAAAGGTAATAAATACCACTCAGGCACTATATGCGCTGGAGTAACTAATGGATTAGCCTCAATATAATTATCTGCGTGACCTAATATATTTGGTGTATAAAAAACAAAAAATGCAAACACAATCATAAACATTAGTAAAGCAAAGCCATCTTTAATTACAATATAAGGGTGAAATGGTACTGTGTCTTTTGAAGGTTTTTTTATATCGATACCTACTGGATTGTTGTTTCCAGGAACATGTAATGCCCAAATATGCAAAACAACTAGACCTAAAATCAAAAAAGGAATTAAATAATGAAGTGTAAAAAATCTTGTTAATGTTGGATTATCAACTGAATAGCCGCCCCATAGCCAAGTAACAATTCCTTCGCCTATTAGAGGAATAGCGCTAAATAAATTTGTGATTACTGTTGCACCCCAAAAACTCATCTGTCCCCAAGGAAGCACATATCCCATAAACGCGGCTGCCATCATTAAAAGATAAATAATAATACCTATAATCCAGATTATTTCTCTTGGTGCTTTGTAAGAACCATAAAAAAGAGATCTAAATATATGAATATAGACAGCTAAAAAAAACATTGATGCACCATTTGCATGAATGTATCTAATTAACCAACCATAATTAACATCTCTCATTATGTGTTCAACACTATCAAAAGCCATATCTGCGTGAGCAATATAATGCATGGCCAATACTAAGCCCGTAACAATTTGTGTAATTAAACAAAAAGTTAAAATTCCACCAAAAGTCCACCAATAATTCAAATTTTTAGGAGTTGGGTATTCAGTTAAATGGTTGGCTAGAGTAAGTAAAGGTAAACGATCGTTAAACCATTTTCCAACTTTTGATTTAGGTGTATATTCGTGATCACTCATAATTTCTATCCAATCTTAATTGTGTTAGCATCTACAAATTCATACTTTGGAATTTCCATGTTTGTTGGTGCTGGTCCTTTTCTAATTCTTCCTGATGTATCATAATGAGATCCATGACATGGGCAAAACCATCCATTGTAATCTCCTTTTTGATCTAAAGGTACACAACCTAAGTGAGTACATACCCCAAGCATCACAAGCCACTCTGGATTTTTAGCTCTATCTTCATCTTTCTCTGGATGTTTTAGGTCTTCCATTTTCACGGCTTTAGCTTCTGCAATTTCTTCGTTGGTTCTTCTTCTAATAAATACAGGCTTACCTCTCCAAAGAACTGTGATTGTTTTTCCTGGACTTACAGAACTAACATCTACTTCTGTGCTTGCTAAAGCTTTCACAGAAGCATCTGGGTTCATTTGATCAATCATTGGCCAAACTGTAGCACCTACCCCGACTGCACCAACAGCATAGGTAGCTGTAAATAAAAAATCTCTTCTATTAGTTTTTTTTTCCGCCATTTGTAAGTCTGTATAATTAAATATATTGATTTTGCTAGTTAATATATGATTACATATAATAAAAAAGTATTATTTTTCTACTGAAAGAATGACACATAATCTCTTAAATCAAGGCCCCAAAATTGCATTATTTGAACCAGATATACCACAAAATACAGCTGCAATAATAAGGACATGTGCTTGTCTTGGAGCAAAACTAGAGATTATTGAGCCATGTGGCTTTCTGCTGAGTGATAAAAGGTTTAAAAGAGTAGTTATGGATTATATGCATGAAAATGAAATAAAATTCTATAAAAGTTCAGATCATTTTTTTAACCTCAAAAAGGATGAAAGAATTATATTGATGACTACGAAGGCAAAGATAAATTACACAAATTTTAAATTTAACAAAAATGATACTATTTTATTTGGAAGAGAAAGTGCTGGTGTCCCAGAAAAAGTCCATAAAATATTGAAAAATAAATTAAAAATACCTATGAAAAAGAACATGCGCTCACTTAATATTGCTTCTTCAGTAGCAATAGTACTAGCGGAAAGTTTAAGACAAACTGAATTAATTTAAAATGGAAATAGAGATTAAAAAAGATTTAACAAGCAACTGGTTTAAAATGCTGCAAGATTCTATATGCCAGTGTATAGAAAATTTGGAAAAAAATAACATTAAATTTAAATCAACAAAATGGAAAAGAAGTCAAAAAAAAGATGAAGGTGGTGGTGAATTTAGAATTTTAGAAAATGGAAAAATTTTTGAAAAAGTAGGAGTTAATTACTCCAAAGTATATGGAAAATTCCCAAAAAATTTTCAAAAAAAAATACTTGGAGCAAAAAACGATCCAAGATTTTGGGCTTCTGGAATTTCTGTGGTAATGCATATGAAAAATCCCCTTATTCCAGCTATGCATTTTAATACTAGATACATTTGCACAACACAAAACTGGTTTGGTGGAGGCATGGATGTAACACCTTCAAAAATAGATAATAAAGAGAAAAAAGAATTTCATAAAACATTGAAAAAGATGTGTGATCGTCATAATAAAAATTATTACTCAAAGTATAAAAAATGGTGTGATGAGTATTTCTATTTGCCTCATAGAAATGAACCAAGGGGAATAGGAGGAATTTTTTTTGACTACAAAAAAGATCATTTCGAAAAAGATTTTAAATTCGTAAGAGATGTTGGTGTAACATTTCAGTCAATTTTTCAAAAAATTATTAGGAATAAAATAAAAAAAAGATGGACAGTTAAAGATAAAGAAATGCAATATGTTAAAAGAGGCAGATATGTGGAATTTAATTTATTATATGATAGAGGAACAAAATTTGGATTACAAACTGGTGGGAATGTTGAGGGTATATTAATGTCTTTACCACCTATTGTTAAATGGAAATAATATGGATAAAGAACCAATTACTTTAAATGGTCTAAATAAATTGAAAGAAGAATTAGTTTTTTTGAAAGAAAAAAAAAGACCAGAGATTGTTGCTGCGATTGCTGAAGCTAGGTCACATGGGGATCTTAAAGAAAATGCTGAATATCATGCAGCTAAAGAGGAACAGTCTCACAACGAAGGAAGAATAACTGAAATAAATGATATAATAGCAAGAGCCAATGTCATTGATGTAACCAAAATAAATAACGATGGTAAAGTAATTTTTGGTTCGACAGTATTTTTAGAAAATTTAGATACAGGAGAAAAAATTAATTATAAAATTGTAGGTAAAGATGAAGCAGATCTAAAAGAAAAATTAATTTTTTTTCAATCACCTATAGGAAAAGGTTTAATAGGAAAAAATAAAAACGATTTAGTAGAAATAAGTACGCCCGCAGGGAAAAAAAATTTTGAAATTAAAGACGTGAAATATCTTTAATTATTTATAATATTTTCAACTTGTTGATCAGATATCTTAAAATTGTTATTTACCCACTCTTCTTCAATCATTCTAAGTTTATCCCCCAAAACTTTACCCTCTGAAATTTTATATTTTAATATTAAATTATCTGCTTTAATTGGCATATTGGGCCTTGCCATATCTTTATATAATTTAATGAGTTCTATTAAATCATTATCTAATTTTTTAAACTTAAATATTCCAAAATTTAAAATATCAATAATAGTCTCTTTTCCTTTATAGTAAAAAACTCTATTTAAATTTTCTTTTGTAAAAGCTTTAGATGTAATTTTTTCTTTATAAAATTCATGAATATTTTTTAACCTCTTTTGGTCTTTTTTTGAAAGATTAAATTTATATAAAAAATAATCCACATTATCAGTTTGATCAATTACCAATAGCGAGATTATAAAAATAAAATCATTTTCTTTTAAAACATTACTTGAGTAAGAATTTAATTTTGTGAAAACATTAAAATACTTTAATTGGGGGAATATTGACGTTAAAATCTCCAAGCTAAATTTGTCTTTAGTAATCTTTGTTAAAACTTTTGAACAAAGTATTTTTTTTAATTCATCTAGTAATCTTTCTTTTGATAATTTTGAAATTCCATCTAAATGCATTTTTAAATACTTAATTATTTCAGGCTTATGTTTTTGTTTTGAATAGGTTAAAAAAAATCTAATATATCTTAAGATTCTTAAATAATCTTCTTTAATTCTTTTTTCAGGGTTTCCAATAAAATTAATCTCCCCTTTTTCTATATCATCTTTCCCATTATACGGATCAAATAAATTACCTTCTCTATCAGAATAAATTGCATTAATTGTAAAATCTCTTCTGGATGCATCTTTTTTCCAATCGTTAGAAAATTTTACTACTGCATGTCTGCCATCTGTAGAAACATCTTCCCTTAAGCTTGTGATTTCAAATTTATAATCATCAATCAGTGCTGTTATAGTTCCATGTTTAATACCAGTTTCATAAAAATTTATTTCATTCTTTTTTAAAGCATTACATACATCTTTTGGTTTTAAATTTGTTGCTAAATCAATATCATCGATTTTATCTTTATTTATTGTTTTTCTTACACACCCACCAACATACCTTACTTCACTCAAGTCTGAGTAAGAATTTATCGACTCGAAAATTTTGTTTGCCGGGGTTTTTAAAGTTAAGTTTTTTAGGTCGTAACTTACATTATCTAGATTATTGCTTCTAAAGAATAATTTATCTAATAAATATTTCATATCTGGCTGGGGCGCTAGGATTCGAACCTAGGATGCAGGTACCAAAAACCCGTGCCTTACCGCTTGGCTACGCCCCAATAATATTTTCGTATAACATAAAAAATAAAATTTATATAGTTTTTGAACTGATACACCAATATTTTTTATATTGTTTATTAAACTGTTTTTGAGCCATATCACATTGCCTTTTTGATGCATAGTAAGCAATAAAAGCAGATCCAGATCCCGACATTCTAACAAAAATTGGTTTCTCTAAATTTCTTAAGTAAGACTTTATTTTAGTTAAAACTGGATACTTTTTTGAGACAACATTTTCTAGGGAATTATTAGTTTTTTTCAAATAATCTGAATTGAACATTTTTTTCTTAGGATTGTAGAATTTTGCTTTATCAAATTTCCTAACCTGTGAA
>CACJLM010000006.1 GCA_902594245.1 uncultured Pelagibacteraceae bacterium
TATATATATGTGGACTAATTCAGATGGAAATCAGCTTAAAGAATTATTTAATAGATTATTTAAAATAAATTTATCACGTGATGCAACAGAATTAATGAATATTTCTATTTTGACAAACGCATATTATCCTCAAAAAGATATAACGGAAAAAGAATTTTTAAAATTAAAATCTGATTGGTTGATAAGAAATTCTGACTTAGATTTAATCAAAGAATATTTGATAAAGAACCAAATTTTAGATGAAAATTCAAAACTAACAAGATTTTTGATTGATAAATATTTATCCCAATTTGAAGCTGAGAAAGCTTGTGAAATATTTTTTAAAAACTTAAAACCAATAAATGATACTTATCTCTCAAAATTTAATATTTATTGTTTAATATCATCAGGGAAAAAAAATGAAGCACAATTAAATTTAGATTTAAAAAAAGAATTGGGATTTAATGAAAAATATTTTGAAAGAAAAATAAACTATCTTTTGGGTTTTACCTCAGAAGTTGATAAAGAAATTTCAGAAAAATCAATTCTAGATTTTCATTTAGCTCATATTACTAATCCAAATTTTATCTTCGAGCCAAACGAGAATACAACTAAAATTATTTGGAAATATTTATCTTCAGCTGATTTGTTGAGTTCATTTAAAGAAATAGACACTTCTCAGCTAGATAAAATTGCAAATATTGAAAAAGCTGTTCATAATAAAAATTATCCAGAAAAAGATTTATTTTCATTATATAAAAGATTTCAATTTAATATAATTCAACTTTTAAATGCTAAGGAAAATCATAAAACTTTAACAAACATTGAGGCTAGAGCACTAATTTATCAAAAAATTCTTCTAGAATCTGAACCTATTGAAAAGTTAAAATTACTTAAAATATTAAAATCTTCATTTCAGAAAGATAATATAACCAATGCTTTTGATGCAGAGCTAAAGAAATTTCTTAAAGAATATAATCCAACAGAAATACCAGATAATTTAACAAGTTTTTATTACACTAACATTAAGATTGAAAATAACATAACCAAAAAAATAAAATATAATAATGATATATTGCATCAGTCAAAACTTATTAATTATTTTAATGGAGATTATGCAAAGTCTAAAATAGAAAAAGATGTAGATAGCTTCTTAAAAAAAATAAAAAAAAATAAGAAATATTTTCTTTCTAAAAAAGATATAATTTTTTTAGAGACATTGAAATCAGATGGAATTTTAATTTCTGATAAGTACGACAACTTATATCAAGTAAGTGATTCAGAAATTCCTACGGATATGCAGGTAATGATAAATAATAATGAAAAAGGGGCAGCCTTATTGAGAATTATAGAGGTGATAGGACAAGATAGACTAGAAAGAATTGATGAAGATACAATGTATTTTATTATAAGCACTCTTAACAAATTAAATATAGATCAAATTAGAAATAAAATATTGCTAAAAGTTCTTCCTTTAAAAGTATAAAAATTATAATAGAATATAATTATGGCAATTAAAACAATTCTCACAGAACCAAATAATATTTTAAGACAAGTTTCCAAACCAGTTGAAATAGTTGGAAATGATGAAAAACAATTAATGAAAGATATGTTGGAAACAATGTATGATGCAAATGGTATTGGCCTTGCAGCTATTCAAATCGGTGTTCCAAAAAGAATTATCGTAATGGATATTTCAAAAGATAATGAAGAAAAAAATCCGATGTATTTTGTAAATCCAGTTATAAAAAATAAAGATAATCAGAGAACTACTTATGAGGAAGGTTGTTTGTCTGTTCCAAATCAATTTGCTGAAATTGACAGACCAAGTAAATGTGAAGTTGAATATTTAGATTTTAATGGTGAAAAAAAAGTTTTAAAGGCAGAAGGATTATTGGCAACTTGTATTCAACATGAAATGGACCACTTAGAAGGGATACTTTTTATCGATTATTTATCAAAACTTAAAAAATCTATGATTATTAAAAAACTATCAAAAAACAAATCTAGTCGGATAGTTGTTTGATAAATGGCAAAAAAAATTATTTTCATGGGTACACCAATATTCGCTGTACCAATATTAAAATCTCTATATCAGAATGGATATCCAATCTCTGTTGTTTATACACAACCTCCACAAAAATCTAAGCGAGGTCAAAAAATTAATAAATCTTCAATTCAAGGTATTTCTGAAACACTTAATATAAATTTTAGATCCCCAACAAATCTTAAGGATAATCATGAAGAATATGAATTTTTGGAAGAATTGAATGCCGATCTTGCAGTTGTTGTTGCATATGGTCAAATTATTCCAAAAGAGTTTCTTAAGTTAACTAAAAAAGGGTTTATTAATATTCATGCATCAATACTTCCTTTGTGGAGAGGCGCCGCACCAATTCAAAGATCAATAATGAATTTAGACGATGAGATAGGAATAAGCATTATGAAAATAGTTGAAGAATTAGATAGTGGACCAGTGAGCAATATATATAAGTTTAAATTAGACAATAATTATAATGCTCAAGAAGTTTCAGAAAAACTATCTTTGCTTGCATCAGAAAAAATTTTAGATGTCATAGATGATATTCTTGAAGATAAAGCAAAATTTTGTGAACAAGACCATACAAAGGCTACTTATGCAAAAAAGATAGATAAAAAAGAAGGAAAAATAAATTGGGGAGATGGAGCTCAAAAAATTATAGGAAAAATAAATGGTTTATTTCCCTCGCCAGGTGCTTTTTTTACTTATAATGGAGAAAGGTATAAAATATTAAAAGCTGTAACTGGCAATGGCGTAGGTAAAATTGGTGAAGTTGTATCTGATAACTTAGAAATAGTTTGTGGTAATAGTAAATCTATAAAGATTCTCGAAATTCAAAGGCAAGGAAAAAATCCTCAAAAAATTGGTGAGTTTATGCTTGGATCTAAAATTAAAAAAGGTTCTATAATTCCTAATGTTTAGGTATCAAATATTAATTGAGTATGTGGGCACTAATTTTAGGGGTTGGCAAGTTCAAAAAAAAGGGAAAACTATTCAAGGACTTATTCAAAAGAGGATTTCTGAGCTTTTGAATGAAAAAATAATTTTGTCAGGATCGGGTAGAACTGATACTGGCGTACATGCGATTGAGCAATCTGCACATTTTGACTGTAAACACCAAATTAAAAAACTTGATAAATTTTTAAAATCAATGAATCATTTTTTAAATAAAGATGGAGTCACAATTCTTAAAATTAAAAAAAGAAATAAAAATTTTCATGCAAGATTTTCTGCTCAAATGAGGATATATAAATACATAATTATTAATCGTTTAGGAGGACCAGTGCTAGAAAAGAAAAGGGGCTGGCATATTATGAAGGAACTTGATTTAATTGCTATGAAAAAAGGAGCAAAAAAATTAATTGGAACTAAAGATTTTTCAGCTTTTAGAGCTTCTAGTTGTAGGGCAAAAAGTCCAATTAAAACAATGAAACTTGTAAAGATTAAATCTTCAAAAAATAGAATAGAGATAGAATTTAGATCACAATCTTTTTTACAACAACAGGTTCGTTCAATGGTTGGTTGTTTGAAATATCTTGGAGAAAAGAAATGGTCGTTAAAAAAATTTGAAAGTGTGTTGAAATCAAAAAAAAGGATTTTGTGTGCTCCACCAGCCCCTCCAGAAGGACTTTTTTTAGCTAAAATTATTTATTAATTTTTTCTTGTTGGACATTGAAAATTTTTTATTAATTCTCCATCTTGATTCTGCTCTAACTATATATCCACAGCAATTTTTAGATTGGCATTTACAAGGAAATTGTTTATAATCTTTGTCATAACTAAATCCGTAATCACAAGTAAATTCCTCTCCTTTTTTAATATCTTTTATTGCTGTGACCCATACTTTGAGACCTTTTCCTTCATAATCACAGTTGTTGTCACATGAGTGATTTATTAATCCAGCAGTATTCCATGGAAAATCTCCATCTAAAGTATACTTTTTATTTAACGTAAATAAATATATTGGTTTTTTATTATCGAATTTATCAGACTCATCTACTTTTTTATTAGTAATAATTTTTCCTATGTAGTTAATGATTTTAGTCCCGGCCTTTATATTTCTTGTTGCATACAAACCACGTCCTTTGTTGTCAATTTTAGATTGTTTTATTTGATATAATCTCATGATAGGCTATTTATATTTTATTAGATAATTATCAATTGAATTCTAACAATGCATCAACATGTCGTTTTGTATCATCTTGGAGAGCCTGTAAGTCATATCCACCCTCTAATATAGAAACTACTTTGCCGTTACAAAATTTTTTTGTGGACTTCAATATTCTTTTTGTAATGAGGTAAAAATCTTCAGCTTCAAGATTAAACTGAGCTAATGGGTCTCTAAAATCTGCATCAAAACCTGCACTAATTAAAACGAATTCAGGTTGAAATTCTTCCAGTCTTTTTAGTGCAAAATTGAAAGCATTTAAATATTCTTCTGAATTTATACCAGCAGGCAACGGAATATTACAAATATTATGAAATTTACCTTTCTCTTTTTCAGAACCTGTTCCAGGGTAGAAAGGATATTGATGAGTTGATATGAACAAAACGTTCTCATTATCATAAAAAATATCTTGTGTGCCATTACCGTGATGAACATCAAAATCTATAATAGCAATTTTTTTATATTTATATCTGTTAAGTAAATATTTAGCTCCTATAGCAACATTATTTAAAATACAGAAGCCTGCCGCTTTATTTTGATTTGAATGGTGACCTGGAGGCCGAACATTACAAAAAGCATTTTTAAATTCTTTATTTTGTACACCATTTATGGCTGTAATTATTGAACTAGCTGCATCAAATGTAGCTTGTTTGCTTCCAGGTGAAATAATTGTGTCACTGTCCAATGAAGAAAAACCTTTAGTAGGAAAAGATCTTTTAATTAAATTAATATATTCAGTATCATGTGTGTCTTTAATAATATCATCTTTAATTAGAGAAGGTTTTTTCCATAATATATTTTTATTATTATATTTTTTGAAATTATCATTAATAACAGTTACTCTCGCTATCTGTTCTGGATGTCCAGGACCAGTGTCATGATCTTGGAATGTATCTGAAGTAATTAAACCAGTTTTCACTTAAAGTAATTTTGCAAAATATTTTTATAAATTTTGGTTAAATTTTTTAAATCTTTTAAAGATACTGCTTCGTCGACTTTATGCATTGTCTTTCCTACTAAACCAAATTCTAAACCTGGTGATATTTTTCTTATAAATCTTAAATCTGAGGTTCCACCTGTAGTGGATAGTTTTGGCTTAATTTTAGTAACTTTTTTAATTACATCTTGGATCATATAAGTTGTCTTATTTGCTTTTGTTAAAAATGCTTCTCCAGAAACTCTATATTCGATTTTGTATTTAGAGTTATTTCTTTTATTAATCTTATTAAAAATTTTATTAAGTCTCTTTTTAATAGAACTTGATGAATGCTTGTTATTAAACCTTATATTAAATGTTGCTTCAGCAATTCCAGGAATAACATTGTCTGCTTTGTTATTAATATTTATTTTGGTCACTTCTAAATTTGTAGGCTGAAAATCTTTTGTACCTTTATCAAATCTAATTTCCTTCAAAACTTTTAAAATATTTACAATTATTGTTGAAGGATTATTCGCTCTATGAGGATATGCCACATGTCCTTGTGATCCAAATATTTTCAATTTACCAGTTAAACTACCTCTTCGACCAATTTTTATCATTTCACCTAATTTATTTGGATTCGTAGGCTCACCAACTAAACAAAAATTAATTTTTTCTTTCTTTTTTTTTAAAAAATCTACAACTTTTTTTGTTCCATTTATTGCATCGCCCTCTTCATCACCAGTGATTAAAAGACTTATAGAGCCGTTAAAATTTTTATTTTCAATCAAAAATTTACTCACAGCTGAAACAAAAGATGCAATAGAACTTTTCATGTCATTAGCTCCTCTTCCAATTAGATGACCTTTTTTTATAGAGGGACTAAAAGGGTTAATTGTCCAATCTTTAATATTTCCTGGAGGCACCACATCTAAATGACCTGCATAACAAAAATTAGGTTCTTTACTACCTAATCTTGCATATAAATTTTTAACAGGTTGAAAATTTTTTTCTTTAAATTCTAATATTTTTGTTTTGAAACCTAATTTTTTTAATTTCTTTTCTAAAAATTTCATTACCCCAGCATCAGATGGGGTTATAGATGGAAACTTGATTAGCTCTTTGGCTAATTGTAATTCATTTAAAGGTTTCATTTTAATCTCTTAAGAGGTCGTTTATAGATGTTTTTGATCTTGTTTTTTCATCAACTTGTTTAATTATTACTGCACAATATAATGATGGTGCTGATGAATTATTCTTATCAGGTAAAGACCCCGGAACAACTACAGAGTAAGGTGGAATTTTTCCATAAGTAATTTTTCCAGTTTTTCTATCAACTATTTTAGTTGATTGACCAATATACATCCCCATACTTAAAACTGAACCTTCACCAACAATTACACCCTCTACCACCTCTGACATGGCTCCCAAAAAAACATTATCTTCAATTATGGTTGGTAATGCTTGTGCTGGTTCTAAGACACCTCCTACACCTGAGCCTGCCGAAATATGACAATTTTTTCCTATTTGACAACAGCTACCTGCTCTAGCAAATGTATCTATCATTGTTCCTTCATCAATATACGCACCGATGTTTACATAACATGGCATTAGCACTGCATTTTTTCCAATAAAAGATCCTTTTCTTACCGGTGAATTAGGCACCATTCTAAAACCTGCTTTCTCATGATCTTCCTTAGACCATCCTGCAGTTTTACCTTTTAATAAATGTGCTTTGTCATACCAACTGCTATATGGGCCATTTAAATTTTCCATCGGATAAATTCTAAAGCTTAACATAATCGCTTTTTTTAGATATTGATGAGTTACCCACTCTCCATTAATTTTCTCAGCAACCCTTGCTTTGCCGCTATCTAAATTACTAATAACTTGATTGATTGCATCTTTAAGTGCTTTATCAGAATCTTTGTTTACTTGATCTTTGATTTCCCAAGCGTCATTGATAATTTTTTCTATAGACATAATTTAATGACTTTTTAATAACCTTATTTCTTTCAGAAATAAAGACAGATTTTCGATTTTATGTGAAATAAAATCTTTATCTGCATCCATTTTTCCAAGATGTTCATCATTTTTTAACCAAACAGTAAAACACCCTCGTTTATGTCCAATACTCAGATTTTTCGCAATATCTTCGATATAGATAGTCTCTTTTGGATTAATACCAAATTTTTTAACCATCAAGTCAAAAGTTTTAGCCTCTGGTTTTGGTAGATAGCCAGCATCTTCAATATCAAAAATCTTATCTCTTCCAAATAAATCATACACCCCAAGATGAGTTAAAATATTTTCAGCATGCGCCGCACTTCCATTAGTAAAAATAAATTTTTGCATATCTAGTTGTTCTAGCTCATTTCTCATAATCTTGTCTTCTTTCATAAATAATAAGTCAATATCATGAACATAGGATAAAAATTCATCTGGCGATATTCCATTATGGATCTGCAATCCTCTTAGTGATGTATTGTATCTATAAAAATAGTTTCTTTGTAATTCTTTAGCTTTATCTAGATCTATTTTCAATTTTTCTGAAATAAATTGGGTCATTCTATTCGATACTTGACCAAAAACTTTTTCTAATGGGTAATTATTGTATTTTCCATAACAAACTCCATCCAGGTCTAATAAAAGATATTTTTTTCCTTTTAAATTCATTTTCGTATTAAAGTACCAGATCCTTTATCAGAAAATATCTCAAATAGTATTGAGTGTTTTTTTCTTCCATCGATAATACCAACAGCAGTAACTCCATTATTTACTGCGTCTAAGCAAGTATTGATTTTAGGTATCATACCTTCAGTAATAGTTTCATCTTTGATCATTTCTAAAACTTCCTGAGCAGAAATTTCCTCAATTAGTTTTTTTTCTTTATTCAAAACACCTTCTACATTAGTCATTAAAAGTAATCTTCTTGATTTTAGAGATTTTGCAACAGCACCAGCAGCAGTATCTCCATTTATATTATACGATTGTTTATTTTTTCCTAAACCTAATGGGGAAATAATAGGAATTTTTTTTTGTTTAATTATTTCTTTTAAGATATCACTATTAATTTTATTCGGAATTCCAACAAAACCAAGTTCTTTAGCCTCAGGAATAACTTCAATGATGTTATTTTTTTGAGTGTGTATTGAAATTGCCTCCGAACCAATTTTGTTTAATGAATTTACGATATCATTATTGAAATCTATTAAAACAGTCTCAACTATATTTATGATTTTTTTATCAGTTACTCTGAGACCTCTGATGAATTTTGATTGAATATTTGATTTATCAAGCTCTCTTTTTATTCTTGGTCCACCCCCATGAACAACTGCAATAGAAATTCCCAGTTTATTCAATATACTGATATCTATTATGAAATTATTAAATATTTCTCTATCAATAAAAACATTTCCTCCATATTTAATAACAATTAAATCATTTTTATATTTTTCTATATATTTAGATACCTCATTAATTGGTGGTCCTTTTTCTGGTAGTATTTTATCTAAATCCATTAATTATTATAGAATTGTAATTTAATTTTATGTTGCTGTTTTAACTGTTGTTCTTTTCATAATAAATACTTGTTGAGCCATAGTTAAAACGTTGTTTACTGTCCAATAAATTACTAGGCCGCTTGGAAAAGGTGCAAGTATAACAGTTAAAAAAAGTGGAAAGAATGCAAAAATCTTAGCTTGCATAGCATCAGTAGGTGCAGGATTTAGTTTTTGTTGTATCCACATCGAAACTCCCATGGCCACTGGCCACGCACCTATAATTAAAAATGATGGTACATCATAAGGCAATAAACCAAACAAATTAAATAAACTTGTTGGATCACGCTCACTTAGATCATGTATCCATCCATAAAAAGGCATTTGTCTCATCTCGATTGTTACAAATAAAACTTTGTACAAAGCAAAGAAAACAGGAATCTGCACAAGTATTGGCAAACACCCAGACATTGGGTTTACTTTTTCTTTTTTATAAAGTGCCATCATTTCTTGCTGCAATTTCATTTTATCATCTTTATGAAGTTCTTTAAGTCTTACCATTTCTGGCTGGAGAGCTTTCATTTTAGCCATGCTTCTAAAAGAAAAATTAGCCAGTGGAAAAAAAGCCAATCTAATACAAATAGTAATTGCAATAATTGCTAAACCATAGTTCCCTAAAAGTTTAAAGAAATAATCAATCCCAAAAAAAAGTGGTTTTGTAATAAAGTATAAGAAACCCCAATCAATAACCAAATCAAATTTATCAATATTTAGTTTTTTTGCATATCCATCGATTACATCTACTCTTTTAGCTGCAACAATAATTTGCAACTCTTCTTCAATCGAATCATTTTCATTTAATGTTATTGGATTAGTTGTTATAAAATTTGCTCTAAATTTATTTTTGTAATCAAATGTTGTTTTGAATTCTTTATTTTTTGGAGGTATCAATGAAGTTATCCAATATTTATCTCCAATTCCCAACCATCCTTTTTGAGCTATTTTTGTAAACTTTTTTTCTTGTATATTATCATAATCTTCCTCTATTAACTCTTCATCTAAAGATGAAACAAAGCCTTCGTGATTTATATAAAAATCAGTCATATCTTCAGGAATTTTGTTTCTAATTATTTGTCCGTATGAGTAAAAATCGTATTTTTTATTTGTTCCATTAATTACCTTTTGGTTGATTGAGAATAGATATTTATCATCTAAAGATATTTCTTTCTCATAAGTAATTCCTTGATCATTTGTCCAAGATAATTTTATAGGAGACTCATCTGTTAATTCATCATTACCAACTATTGACCAGACTGTATCAGAATTAGGAATATCAATATTTTTATCTGTTGTAACAAACCCACTTTCAACTAGGTATCCTTTATCAATATTTCTTGGGCCTAATAAAGTTACCTTTTTTTCACTATTCAAATCAACTTTATAATTTTTGAAAGTTAAATCATCTATTGATGCACCTTTTAAGGATATAGATCCAATTATATTATCATTTTCAAATTTTATTCTTTTATTTTGATTGAGTGCCTCATCTCTTGACAAAGTAACAAGAGTTTCTTTTTGTTCTAAACTTGGAGTATCAGTATTTTGTTCAATTTTATTTTTTTCATCTAAATTTTGATTTTTTGGTGGTTGTTCAGGAATCATAAACAGTGACCATAAAATAATTATAGCTGACGACAATGTTATGGCTGCTATGACATTTTTAGTATCCATTATTTTTTTGCTTTCATTTTTTTATTTACTGGATCATATCCCTCACCACCACCCAAAAACTTAATTGGATGACAACTTAAAATTCTTTTTATACTCATAAAAATACCTTTAATGAGGCCATAATTTTTTAGAGCTTCAATAGAATATTCTGAACAAGTTGGTAAATATCTACAAGAATAACCAAGTAATGGACTTATCAAAAATTTATAAGCTTTAATTAGTTTAATAATTACGGATGTTAAAAAATTCATTATCTAATCTTTTTAAATTCTTGAAATAATATTTCTTTTATATTTGTATATTCATTGTTTAACATAGTTGGCTTAGCAATAACAAGATATGAATATTTAAAATTTAAAGGCATTTTTTTAGTTGCTTCATTAATAATATTTCTTAGTCTTCTTTTGATTTTATTTCTTTTAACCGCATTTCCAATTTTTTTTTTTACTACAAAGCTGATATTTAGTTTTTGGTTACTCTTATTAGCTAAGTTACCAAAAAAAATAGTCGTGTATTTATTTGACATCTTTTTTTTGGTGAGCAAACTTTTAAAGTCTTCATTTTTTGAAAGAGCAAGAATTTTGCTTCTCATTGATTCAACCAGACACAGTTAGTGATTTTCTTCCTCTGGCTCTTCTTCTTGCTAAAAGCTTTCTTCCACCCTTGCTTTTCATTTTTGATCTAAAACCATGTTTTCTGGCTCTTTTGATTTTAGATGGTTGATAAGTTCTTTTCATTATATGTGATTAAATATTTTTAAATTTGGCTCTTTATAGAGATTAAATATATAAATAGCAAATAGAAGATTTTACAATTAAGTTAAAATTTTATGGAAAAAACTAAAAAAATTAAATTAATAATAGGTTTATTTTACACAATTTTTTTAGGATTATTTTTATTTTTCTTTTTTTCTAATTTTACACTTCAAGAAGTGATTAGTTATGAATTCATAAAGGAAAACAGAAATTTTTTCTCAGAATTGAAACAAACAAACTTATTTTTATTAGCAATATTATTTATTATTTTTACAATTATTTGGGTCTTGGCTGCAGGATTTGGCGCACCTATTGCTATAATTTCAGGATTTATTTTTGGTAAGTGGTTTGGGTTTTTATTTGTTTTGATAGGAATGTCTGTAGGTGCAACTTTATTATATATTTTAGCAAATTTTTTTTTAAAGGATTTTATTAAAGAGAAATTTTTAGAAAAATATAAAAATTTAGAAGAAAAATTTAAAAAATCTGAATTTTTCTATCTATTAATTTATAGGTTTATTGGTGGTATACCATTTGCAATATCAAATATTTTACCATGTATTTTCAATGTTAAAGCTAACAATTTTTTTTGGGCAACTTTACTTGGTATTTGTCCTCAAATTTTTTTAATCTGCTCAATAGGTAGTGGTTTAGAAAAAATTATTGATCAAAATTTGAGTCCTCCCGGATTCATGGATATAATTTTTTTCCCAGACATTTACATACCATTAATTATTTTCATATCTTTAGTAGTTGTATTGATTTTTCTAAGAAAAAAATTTTATAAAAAATAAAGTGGTGCTCCCACCCTGTACTGACCAGGGAATTAGTCCTTACCAAGGACTTGTTATACCATTTAACTACAGGAGCATTTAAGACTGATTGTATTTTATTGATAATAAAGCATTTTTTTCAAATTATTGCCTTAATTTTTTTTAAAATATGTTTTATATCTATTATAGGATATTTATGGGAATTCATTACGATTATAAATCTACTAGAAGCGCTAAATTAATGGAAAAGCAAGCAAAAAGAGAAAAGAAACTTGCTGAAAGAAAAGCAAAAAGACTAGCTAAAGAAGGATCTAAAGGTTTAAAGTCAATAGAAAAAACATTAGATACATCGAAACCAATTACTCTCGATTTTATCACAAATCCAGATAAAGAATGAACAATAAGGATAAGTTTGAAAAGTTAAGTCTAGCTTTACGAAAAAATTTAAAAAAGAGAAAAATGTTTCAAAAAAAAAATAAAAAAAAAGTAAATAATGTCAGTACTGTCAGATAAGTGGATTAGAAAAATGTCTAAAGATCATAATATGATTTCTCCTTTTGAGGAAAAACAGGTAAGAGGTAGCAGTATTTCGTATGGTTTATCGTCCTTTGGTTATGATGCTAGAGTGTCAGATGAATTTAAAATATTTACTAATGTTAATTCTGAGATTGTTGATCCAAAAAATTTTAAAGCAACTAATTTTGTCACTAAGAAGGTATCAGAATGTATAATTCCACCTAATTCATTTGTGTTGGCTAGAACAGTTGAGAAGTTTAAAATCCCAAATGATGTTTTAGTTATTTGTTTGGGAAAATCCACTTATGCAAGATGTGGGATAATTGTAAATGTAACACCTCTAGAGCCAGGATGGGAGGGTTACGTAACTCTTGAGTTCTCTAATACCACTCCTTTACCAGCTAAAATTTACGCAAATGAAGGTGTTGCACAATTTATTTTTCTAAAAGGAAACGAGAAACCCGAAGTTTCATATGCCGATAGAGATGGCAAGTATATGGGGCAAACAGGTGTAACTTTACCCAAAGTATAATTATGCAAAAAATAGAAGTCTTTGGAGCAAATAAGCTCAAAGGGACTGTTAAAATATCAGGGTCAAAAAATGCATCTTTGCCAATATTGGCAGCAACATTACTTTCAAGAAATAAGATAAAATTAAAAAATTTACCCAAAGTAAGAGATATTGAAACAATGATAAAACTTATCCAAACTTTAGGATCAAAAGTAAATTTTAAAAATAATCAATTGAATATAAACAATAATAATCAAACTAAAAAATTTGCATCATATAATTTGGTAAAAACTATGAGAGCAGGAATTTTAGTACTTGGACCACTACTAGCAAAATTTGGTTTTGCAAAAGTATCTTTACCAGGAGGATGTGCGATAGGAACAAGACCAATAGATATACATTTAAAAGCATTATCAAAATTAGGAGCTAGCTATAAAATTATAGATGGATATGTTCATGCTATGGCTCCTCAAGGTTTAAAAGGAAATCAAATACGATTTTCAAAAATTTCTGTTGGTGCTACTGAAAATTTAATTCTAGCAGCTTCTTTGGCCAAAGGTATTACGATACTTAAAAATTGTGCAATAGAGCCTGAAATTCAAGATTTAATAAATTTTTTGAATAAAGCTGGATGCAAAATATCCTGGCTATCAAAAAGGACAATTAAAATAACTGGCGTAAAACAAATTAATGAAATTAATTATTCAGTAATGTTTGATAGGATTGAAGCTGGTACGTATTTGATTGCTGCTGCTTTAACAGAAGGAAAAATCAAAATTAAAGATGTTGATCCAAAAATAATACAAACTGAAATAAAAACTTTAAAAAAAATTGGAGCAAAAATTACTTCGAACAATAATGAAGTTAATATTATTGGTAAAAAGAAAATCAAAAATTTAAATATCAAGACCGCCCCATATCCAGGTTTTCCAACTGACTTACAAGCTCAAATTATGGTTTTATTATGTAAAGCAGATAAAAAATCAGTAATTAAAGAAGATATTTTTGAAAATAGATTTATGCATGTTGCTGAATTAAATCGAATGGGTGCACGAATATATACTCAGGGTAATAAAGCTGTGGTAAATGGAGAGACAAAATTTCTAGCAGCTGAATTAATGGCTACAGATTTAAGAGCCTCAGTATCTTTGGTTCTTGCAGCATTAAACGCCAAAGGAAAATCTATAATTAATAGAATTTATCATTTAGATAGAGGATATGAAAATATTGACAAAAAACTTAAAAAACTTGGGGCCAAAATAAAAAGAATTAATTGATGAAAAAATATTTTGCTAAAATTATAGCAACAGATAATGAGGGTCTCAGAATGATTTCTGCATGTTGTTCTGGGGCTAAGATAAAAACTTCAAATATAAAATATTTAAAAGATAATAAAATTTTTTTATTATCTCTAGAAAGAACAAATATTGAAAATGAAGATGTTGGAAAAAAAATAAATAGTATTTGTAAGTTTGATTTTGTTCACAATGTAAGATCGAAGAATATTAATCAGAAAAATTCAGATCTTATGTTGGAGTTAATTGCGATTGACTACTTAAAAAATAAAGAAGATTATGAAATAGATTTAATTTTTAGTAATAATGCACACATAATGCTTAAAATTGAAGCTATAGAGGTAAAATTGGAAGACCAAAATGAGATAAAATAGATTATGAAATTTTTGTTAGGTAATAAAAAAAAGTTTGATCAAGATTTGAATAGACTATTAGAGTTAAGAAAAAATAAACTTAAAGGAAATTCCAAATCTATAGTGAATATTATTAGAGATGTAAAAAAAAATGGTGATAAAGCATTATTAAAATATGAAAAAAAATTTAATAAAAACTTTGTAATTAAACCTTCAAAACAACAAATATTAAAATCAATCTCAAATTTAGACAAGAAAGTAAAAAATGCAATTGATCTTGCTTATAAAAGAATTTACAAATTTCATTCATTACAAAAATTTAAAAATATTTCTTACACTGATAAATTTAATAATAAAATTGATTATAAACATATACCTTTAGAATCTGTTGGGATCTATGTACCTGGTTCGACTGTATCTTATCCATCAAGTGTTCTAATGAATGCAATTCCCGCACTTGTTGCCGGAGTTAAAAGAATCGTGATGATTAATCCGGGTTATAAAGGAAAACAAAATCCAGCAGTTTTGTACGCGGCAAAAAAATGTAAAATTAAAGAAATTTATTCCATTGGTGGAGCATCAGCTATTGCTGCAATTACCTATGGTACAAAAAAAATTAAACCAGTAAATAAAATTGTAGGCCCAGGAAATTCCTATGTAGCTGCTGCAAAAAAAGAAGTTTTTGGAGATGTGGGTATTGAAAGTATGACAGCAGGCCCATCAGAAGTAACAATTGTTTGTGATAAAAACTCAAATCCTTCATGGCTTGCTAGTGATCTCATAGGGCAAGCAGAACATGATATTCTTGCTCAATGTATTTTAATTTCTAAAGATAAAAAAATTCTTGATAAAATAAAATTGGAAGTTCTTTCTCAATTGAGAAAAATACCAAGATCTTCTGTTGCTAGAAAAAGTTTAGCAAATAATGGTATATTTATTCATATTAGTTCAGATAATAAAATAGCAGAGGTAATCAATAAGATTGGACCAGAACATTTGGAGTTAAATATAAAAAATTACAAAAGCTTTGTTTCAAAAATTAAGAATGCAGGCTCGATTTGTTTAGGTAAGTATGCTGTAATGGCTATGACTGATTATGGTGTTCCTGGCACTAATCATATTTTGCCAACTAATATGACCAGTAAATACTCCAGTGGATTAAGTGTTTCTGAGTTTATTAAAAAAATTTCTTATATTAACTTATCAAAAAAGGGTATTGAAACTCTTGGGCCATCAGTTATAACTCTTGCAAATTATGAAGGTTTAGAAGGTCATGCTCAATCAATCATAAAAAGATTAAGGAGAAAATAAATTTGTCAAAACAAGATCTACTTGAATTCAAAGGTAAGGTTACAGACTTATTACCTAATGCAATGTTTAGAGTTCAACTGGAAAATGGTCATGTTGTGACAGCTCATACTGCAGGAAAATTACGTAAAAATCGTATTAGAGTATTGCAAGGTGATAATGTGACAGTAGAAATGACACCTTATGACCTTACAAAAGGCAGAATAATCTTTAGGGGTTAAATTTTGCCTCGGTAGCTCAGGAGTAGAGCAGAGCCCTGAAAAGGCTTGTGTCGGAGGTGCGAATCCTTCCCGAGGCACCATCAAAACATCTTGAAATTATTTTAAAAGAAATTAATTTCTACTGATAATAAACAACAAAAGGACTAATAAATAAGATGAGTACATTAAAAGGAACCGTGAAATGGTTTAACGGTAAGAAGGGCTTTGGCTTTATCGAAAGAGAAGACAAGGAGAAGGATGCATTTGTTCATGCAAGTGCAGTAAAAGCAGCTGGAATGAGGTACCTTAACGAAGGAGATAAATTAGAATTTACACTAGAGGATGGCCCCAAAGGCCCTTCTGCAGTAAATTTAAAAAAGGTAGATTAGTCAAAAAATTTTAAAAGGACGTTTTCTTTAACTAAAACTAGTGGAGAGACGTCCTTTTCTTTTATGGGTTGAATAATTTTGATTTTTGACTAAAAAGACCCTCATGATTATAAATATTGCAATTAGAGTAATTACAAACAGATTGCACGCAATTTGTTTCCATAGCCTATAGGCTATTTATTTATAATATAATTTTAATCCACATAAAAATAATATAAAAATAAGGAATGCCCGCGTAGTATAATGGTCAGTACGGGAGTTTGTGGAACTCTAGGATTTGGTTCAATTCCAAGCGCGGGTACCAAAAAATGATTAAAGAAAATAAATTAGTTCCTGGGTTACCCTCAGGATTTGAAGATCGGTGGGGAAAGAAAATTCTTCTTAAAAAAAAGCTTTTAAAAGCTATTGAGAAAAATTTTATTAAATTTGGAGCAGAAGCTCTCGAAACTCCTTCGTTTGAAATTGCAGAAAATATTGGATCTTTTTTAGCAGAAGATGAAGCTAATCCTATGTCTGATGTTTTCTCATTAGAAGACGGAGATAAAAACATAACTCTTCGTTATGATCTTTCAAGTCCACTTGCAAGATTTTATGCTCAAAACTATCAAGAACTTCCATCAATTTTTAAGAGATATCAAATTCAAAATGTATTTAGAAATGAAAAAGCCGGAAATGGTCGATATAGAGAATTTATGCAAGCAGATTTTGATATTATCGGAAATGTTAATCCTGCCCAAGCAAATGCAGAACTTTGTAATTTAATATCAAGCACATTATTAGACTGTGGATTAAATAAAGATCAATTTACTATCAATGTAAGTAATAGAAAAGTAGTTCAAGGTTTAATTAATGAATTAAAAATTTCTGAAGAAAAGCAAATTAAAGTAATCCGTGCTATTGATAAACTTGATAAACCTGGTTTTGGTTTGAAAGGTGTTGAAGATTTACTCAAAAAAGAAAGAAAAGATAAAAGTGGTGCAGTTACTAAAGGAGCAGAGTTATCAGATAACCAAGCTGCAAAAATATTAGATTTTTTAAAAATAAAAGATTTAAAAGAATTAAAAGAAACTTTAAAAAACCCTTTATCTCAAGAAGGAATAAAAGAATTAGAAGATGTATTTGAGATTATTGGATATGGATCAAACTTAAAACAAGTTAAAACAAACTTCACTATAGTTAGGGGACTTGCCTATTATTCAGATTTTATAGTAGAGACTAATTTAAATTTTAAAGTCACCAACAATAAAGGTAAGGAAATAGAACTGGGTAGCATCTGTTCAGGAGGAGCGTATTCCAAGCTTATTTCAAGGTTTAGAGGGGTTGATGTTCCCGGTACAGGGATTAGTTTTGGAGTTGATAGATTACTATTTGCATTATCGCAACTAAAACAAATTAAAGTAGAAGATAAAAAACCAGTTTTGGTTTGTGTAATGGATCAAAAATTTTTGAAGAATTATTATGAGATTGTTGATTTATTAAGAGATAACAATATTAGCTCTGAAGTATTTCAAAATACTAAAAAAAATCTTGGAAAGCAGCTTGATTTAGCAAATAAGCGTGAATTAGATGTTGCAATAATTTGTGGAGAAAATGAATTTAAAGATAATACAGTCACGATAAAGAATCTAAAAGGTATAAAGGGTGCAAATAGCCAAACAATTCCAAAATTAAATCTGATAAATGAAATCAAAAAACTTATCTGATAAAATCCTTAGATCAGTAAAATCCAGGGGTTTTAAATATATTGATTTACCCTCAGTAATTGAGGCTAATCATATTGTTCAAAGATCAGGAGAAAATTTTAGAAAGTTTATCTTCTCTTTTATAGATCAAAATGGAAGTGAGTTATGTCTAAGACCAGATTTAACCATTGCATCTTGTTTAAGATATTTAGAAAATAATTTAAAGGGAAAAGAAAAAATTTTTTATAGTGGTCAAGCTTATAGAAAATCTCAAAATAAAAAAGATTCTATAATTAAAAATCAAGTAGGATTTGAGATCATAGGGTCACAAGATGAAAAAAATGATGACAAAGAAATAATAAACACTTCTCTAAAATCACTAAAAGACTTTAAATATTCATCAGGTACTCTTACTGTTGGTAATGTAGAAATTTTTAATCTTTTAATTTCCAAATTAGATATACCGAAAAGGTGGAAATTAAGACTTTCAAGACATTTTTGGAGAGAAGATTATTTTAATGATTTGCTACAAAGATTAGAAACAAATTCTGATGTAGACCCAACAATCGTTGAAGTTGATAAAAGACGTTATCTAAAAATGTTAAAAGATGATCAATCATCTATTGTTGCAGGAAGAACAATAAAAGAAATTTTAGAAAGATTTAATAAAAAGATTAAAGACCCAAGAAAACCAAGCAGAGGAAGGAATATCTCAAAAATAATTAAAGAATTTTTAAGAATTAAATGCCCAATTAATAAAGCTGCTAATGAGCTAAATAAATTTTTTAAGAAATACAAAATTAATCTTGTTGTTGATCAGAAATATTTTCCAATTTCTAAAAACAAAGTCTCTAAACTCAATGTAGTTTTTTCTACTTCCTTTGGTAGACAGCTAGAATATTATACTGGAATGGTTTTCAAGATAGATATTAATTCAAATTCAAAAATTGTTAATTGTTGTAATGGTGGTCGTTATGACAAATTAATTTCTGATCTTGGTTCAAATAAACAAATCCCAGCTGTAGGAGCTGCACTTGACCTAAATAATTAATTATGAAAAATATTATAAATATAGGAATACCTAGTAAAGGAAGATTAAGAAAAGATGTTTTAAATATTTTTAGCAAAAAAAGATTAAAGCTTATTTCTGAACGTGGAGAGAGGGATTTAATAGGATCAATTCAAAATAAATCAAACATTAAAATCTTATATTTACATGCTAGAGAAATTATTGAGAGATTAGGAGACGGTTCTTTAGATATTGGTTTTTCTGGTCTTGATTTATTAAAAGAAAGTGAAGTTAATATTCAGAATAAGATAAATGTTGTAAAAAAACTTAATTTTGGAAATGCTAATCTAGTAGTGGCTATTCCAGATCCTTGGATCGATGTTCAAACGATAGCTGATCTTGAAGAAATTGCTTTTGAATTTAGAGATAAAAAGAAAAAAAGATTAAGAGTTGCAACTAAGTATCCTAATTTAACTAGACAATTTTTGTTTTCAAAAGGTGTTACTCAATTTAGATTAGTGGATAGTTTAGGAGCGACCGAAGCATATCCTTTTACTGGTTCATCCGAATTAATTACGGATATTTCATCTTCTGGTGAAACACTTAGGGCAAACAACCTACGTATTTTGAAAGATGGAGAAATCTTAAAGTCTCAAGCATGTATTTTTACTTCAAAGAAAAATAGTAAGAAAAAGGGATTAAAAAACCTGATAAGACTACTTTCTAAGTAATTTATCTCTATAATATTAAGTTACGAATCATGGACACAATTTTATTAATAATTTTAATTTTAATGTTTACAACAACATTAGCTATTTTATATCTAAATATAAAATCTAAAACTAAAGAAGCGGACAGAGACAATAACGAAATAGCAAATTTAAACACTGAAATTGTTAGATTAAAAGATAGTCTAAATTCTACTATCAATACATCACTTAGTTCGATGTCTACTTCATTTAATTCTTTATCAACTGGGGTTACGAAAGATATGACTGAGGCTTTAACCAAAGTAGATGAGAAGGTTGGGAATTTTAATGAACAAGTAAAATTGTTAAATCAAAGCCAAGAGGGGATTACTAAAATTTTGGCTGGGGTTAAAAAATATGGAACTTTGGCTGAATATTCTTTAGATGCTTTGATAAAGGATTTGTTACCAGCATCTCAATTTATGACCAATGTTAAAATGAAAGAAGATACTAGCGAGAATGTAGAATTTGCAATCAAGCTTCAAGGAGATGTTTTGGTTCCGGTAGACTCTCATTTTCCAGTAGAAAAATTTAAAGCAATCACTGATGCATATGATGCAGATGATAAAAAAGCAGTTGCAGATGCTAGAACAAAATTAGCAAGCGCATTTAAGGCTAAAGCAAAAAGTGTCATGGAAAAATATATTGTTCCACCTAAAACAACAGATTTTGCAATAGTGTATGCACCAACTGAAAGTCTTTACAAAGAGCTAACAGAATATCAGGATCCAAGTACAAAAGAATTATTAACCCAAGAATTAATGAAGAAATATAAGATAGTAATTTCTGGCCCTAATACTCTTTCTGCCTACTTACAATCTTTACACATGGGATTTCAATCACTTAAAGTGCAAAAAGGAGCAACAGAAATATATAACCACCTTAAAACTATCACTACAAGATTTGGAAAACATTTTGACAATATAATTATACTTAGAAAAAAATTAGAAGAGGCCATGAGTGTAGTAGATAAGTTTGGTACTGATGCAAGATCAATTAGCAGAACTTTAGAAAATATAAAAGATCCCGAGCAAGTTGAAAAAGCTGTACTGACAGAGAACGTTGAGAAATTTGTTGAAAGAAATAAACAGCTTAAAAAATAATTTCTTTTTTAAGATAATACCGACTATAAGAAATCACATGCGTTGGAATAAGAAATATAATTATCCTTCATCATCAAGGGCTACAGAAGATGGAATAAGAAGATATGTTTTAGGAGAAACAAAATTACCAAGTGTAACCTCAATACTTGATGCAACAAAGTCTGAAGAAGATAAGGCTGCTTTAGCAAACTGGCGAGAAAGAACTGGCTATAAAGAAGCTGAAGCAATTACAAAAGCTGCAAGTAGCAGAGGTTCTCAGATGCATGGCTATTTAGAATCTTTTCTTTTGGGTAGAGAAAACTTAAGTTTTTTTGGGGATAATGAACAATACAAAAAGATGGCAAAAGAAATTATTGATAAGGGATTAAAAAACAGATTAGATGAAATATACGGTGTGGAATGCACAATGTATTATCCTGATAGATATGCAGGTACAGCAGATTGTGTTGGGGTGTATGAAGGAAAAGAAACAATAATTGACTTTAAACAAAGCAATAAACCTAAAAAAATTGAGTATATAGACTCATGGTTTTTACAAACTGCAGCTTATTCCTTGGCACATAATGTTGTTTACAATTCAAATATCACAGCTTGTGTAATTCTTGTTTGTACAGTAGATAATTTATTTCAAGAATTTAAAATTCAAGGCCCTGAATTAATTACGTATCAAAATTTATTTTTAGGAAGATTAAAAAAATTTAATGAAATGAATAATCTAGGTTAACAAAAAAAATGGATAAAATTGTAATTTACGATACTGAAACAACCAATAGTACTATTTGGGGATCTATAATTGAGGTTGGAGCAGTTGTTGTTGATAAGAATTTAAAAGAAATTGGAAAGTTAAACATTCGGGGTCGTATGCCTGAGGGAGAAGTTCCTTCAGCTAAAGCATTACTCGTTAACTCAACAAGTATAAATTTATTAACAAAGGGTAATTATTCACATTATGATTTTTTAGGTGCTGTTGAGAATTTTTTCACAAAATGTGCTCCAGCAATGTTTTTGGGCTGGTCAAATTTAAATTTTGATAGAAGAATGTTTCATTTTAATTTTTTCAAAGGGAATCGATATCCATATGCTACTCATTCATCACCTAATCAAGAACATGATGGTCTTCATATAGCTAGAGCAGCCCAAACATTAAATCCTGAGACTTTGAAAACAGAACTTACTGAAGCAGGTAACCCAAGTCTTGCTTTGGAAGCTTTAGCTAGAATGCAAGGATTTGATACTTCACAACAGCATACAGCATATCATGATGCCTATACTTCTTTAAAAGTTTTAAGAATTATCAAGGACAAGCACAAAGAAAATTGGGAAAAATTTTTAAAAACATCAACAAAATCGAGTGTTGAAACACTTTTAACAAATGATGGGATTTATTCTATTTTTGAAAATGTGAAAGGTAGAAATATGATGTATCTCGCTTCTACTTTACATCCGAAGCATGCTTTTCATCCTTCATATGCATCTTGGGGATATCTTTGGGACTTAAGGAGAGACCCAGAACCTTTGTTAAATCTACCAATTAATCAATTAAGAGATACATTAAAAAAAATTAGTCCAAAGGCATTAAGAGTCTTAAAAACAAACAAAGCACCAGTAGTATTGGATAAAAAGTTTGCTTTGAAACAAAAACCTTATTCAGATTTAGATTTAGAGACAATTAAAAAGAGATCACATTTAGTGAGAAATAGTGAAAATTTTTGTAAGAATATTCAAATTATACATAGGGAAGCTGCAGAGGAAAAAGAACAAACTAAAACACAAGAGGATTTATTACCTGAGGAAACTTTATACGAAAAATTTATTCCAAACAAAGATACAGCTTTATTCAAAACTTGGCATAGCTCATCGTGGGAAGATAAATTGAAATTATTGGATAAATTTCAAGATAAAAGATGCAGTTGGTTTGGACAAAAAATTATTTATCAAGAAGCTCCACAAATTTTACCTCCCGATTTATATAAAAATATTAAAAGAGAAATAGCAAGAAGGATTTTAAGTAAAAATAAAGAAAAATGGCAAACAGTAAATATGGCTTATACAGAGATTGATTATTTGAGAGATCAAGCCTCAAATAGAGACGATGAAGAGGAATTAAAAAAACTAGATGAAATAAATCAATTTATTATGTCAATTGAAAAAAAATATGAAATTGCATAGTTGACTTTAATAATAATAATTATAAATAACCTTAATGCTTATAGATTTTAAAGACGAAGATTTTGATAGCAAAATCAAAAATGAAGATGTTTCAGTAATTCAATTTAGTGCAGAATGGTGTGGTCCCTGCAAAGCTTTAAAACCAGTTATGGATAAATTGGCAGATGAGTACAAAGGTAAAGCTGGCTTTTATTATGCAGATATTGAAGACGGGGGAATTAATACAGGTAGTGCTGCAGGTATAAGAGGTGTGCCAACTGTAATAATCTATAAAAAAGGTGTTGAGGTAGATAGAAAAGTTGGTGGAGTTCCTGAAAGTAATATGAAAGAATTTTTAGAGAAAAATATTTAATTTATATTTAATATTTCACCTGCCAAATATAAAGATCCTGTAATTATCAATAAATCATTTTCTTTTAAAGGAACAGATTTGATTGCTTGTTCAATACTTTCTTTGTATTGAACATTTGAAATTTTTCTAAATTTTTCTTTCAAATCTTTTCCACTTATAGAGTTTGGTTGTCCAGGGATATCTATAGTTGTTATAGAGGAAATATTTTTAAAATAGCTTATATATTTTTCATGATCTTTGTTAGCCATCATTCCTATAACAACATGCTTCTCACAATCTAAAGTTTGAAGATATTCATTTAAAACTCTGGCACCATCCTCGTTATGACTTCCATCTAATAATAATAGATTATTTTTTACTAAATCTTTTAATTTTCCAGACTTTATTTCTTGTAGTCTAGCAACACTTTCAATGTTTGCTATCCCATTTTTGATATTATCGTCTTTAATATCAAAATCTAATAGTCTTAGGGTTGCTAATGCAGTAGATATATTTTCCAGTTGAAATTGTCCTAGAATATTAGGCAAAGGAAGCTTTAAACCACCAAATTTATCTTCATAATAAAAAAATCCATTTTCTCCGGTAGAATAACTAAAATCCTCATTAAAGAATAATTTTTTAGATAAATTTTTTGAGATTGTTTTTTTAATACATTCTATTGTATTTATCGAGTTTTGTTTAGATACAATTATATTTGAATTTAAAAGTGATGATGTTTTTTCAAATACAATTTTTTCAATTGTTTGCTCATTTTTCGGTAACCAATCCAAATGGTCTTTGCTAATTGATGTAACAACACTTGCGAGATTTTTTTTTAAGATATTAGTTGCATCAAATCTATGAAATAAACCTGCTTCGATTAAATTAATATTTTCAGGGTATTGTGCTGCTTTATAAAAATAACAGGCCGACAATATTTCAAAGAATGTAATCTGTTGATTATTATTAATCTTTTCAACTTCTTCAAAAAGATTAGCTAATTTTTCATTTTCTAATTCTTGATTGTTAAAAATAAATCTTTCATTGATTCTTTGAATATGAGGACTTGTATAAACATTACATTTGATTTTTGCTTCTTTTAAAATTGAAAAAATAGCATTAATTGTTGAATGTTTGCCATTGGTGCCTACTACAGATATAGCTTTAATTTTATTTTGAGGATTACCTAGTTTATCACAGAGAATCTTTATGCGATCTAAGCTAAGGTCGATTTCTTTAGGATGCAGCTTTAGAAAGCGACTGAGTATTTTCTGTAATTTCATTTTCTTCAGTGCTTATAACAGAATTTTTCTTTAACAATATCGATAATAAAGTTCCAATTTTTTCAGCAAGGTCTTTTCTTTCAACAATTAAATCAACAAAACCAGTTTTTTCGACATACTCACTTTTTTGAAACCCTTCAGGCAATTCTTCTTTAACAGTTCCTTGTATAACTCTAGCCCCAGCAAAAGCAATTAGTGCACCAGGCTCAGCAATATGGATATCACCTAACATTGCATACGATGCGGTAATTCCACCTGCCGTAGGATCAGTAATACACACAATGTAAGGGAGGTTATTTTTTTTAAGTTCGTTGATCGCCAATGTAGTTCTAGTCATTTGAGATAATGAAATTAAACTTTCCATCATTCTCATTCCACCTCCAGCACTTACACAAATAAAAGGAGTTTTGTTTTCTATTGCGTGTTGAATACCATATAAAAAAGCTTCTCCTTCTGCAGCTGCCATCGAAGCCCCTAAAAAATCAAAATCAGATGCAACAGCTGTAATTTTTATATTATTAATTGTTCCAGAAACAACCATCATTCCACAATCTAAACCTGTTTTTTTTCTAGCGCTTTTTAATCTGTCCTTATAAGATTTTGAGTCTGTCCAATTTAATGGATCGTCATTTGGAATAGGTGTTTTAAAAATTTCATAATTGTTCTTACCAAATAAAATATCAAATCTTTGTTTTGGTTTAATTCTATGATGCTTCGTGCAATCGGGGCAAACCCAAAGATTGTTTTCTAGATCTTTTTTTAAAATTGGCCCTCTACAACAAGAGGTCCAATCACTTCTTTCAATATCTTCCTTTGTAGCTCTTTTGTGTAAAGCAGTTTTGATTTTTTCACCAGCTTTTATAATTTTTGTGATCCAGTTCATCTTATTATTTTTTTTAATTTTTTAACTACATTAGTAACATTTGTGACAGGATTTTGTCTTTTTTTTATCGAACTTGTTATTTCTTTACACAAAGCACTCCCAACCACTAAACCGTCAGCTTTTTTGAGAGATTTGATTGTTTTTTCTGTAATTCCAAAGCCAATTACTACATTTTTTGATTTATCTAATTTTTTTATTTTTTTATATCTTTCTAATATTTTTTTTGGTGATACTTTTAATTTTCCACCTGTAGTAGACAACATACTTATATAATAGATCATATCATGAGAGTCTTTTATAATTTTCTTTAATCTTAATTGAGATGTCGTTGGTGAAATTAATTGAATGAAATTAATTTCTTTTTTTTTACATTTTAAAGCAAAGCCTTTGTTTTCTGGATAAGGTAAATCTACTACAATCAATCCATCAACTTTTGAATTTTTACATTTTTCTAAAAATTTATTTTCATTAAATTGATAAATCATATTATAATAGCCCATTAGAATTATTGGTTTATTTTTTTTTATTTTTTTAAAACTTTTTGCAA
>CACJLM010000007.1 GCA_902594245.1 uncultured Pelagibacteraceae bacterium
TATCTAAAATTAATGTTGAGTAACCAATTGACTTATTACCGGTTCTAAGGGCATTAGTTGCTCCAATATTTCCAGAACCTATTTCTCTGATATCCTTTTTTAAGAATATTTTTGTTAATATAAATCCAAATGGTATTGAACCCATTAGATAGGAAATTATACCTATTATAAAAATGTCCATTCTATAACTTAAATAATTCTTTTCCTTTTACAAAGGTATTTGTAACTTTTCCTTGAAGTTTTTTATCCTCTATTGAGGTATTTTTTGATTTTGAAATTAATTTTTCTTTTTTTACAATCCATGGTTTATCAATATCAACTATACATAAGTCAGCATCATTTCCTATAGATAGATTGCCTTTGTTTATTTTTAGTATTTTTGCTGGATTAGATGTTAGAGCTTTAATAATAGTATCAAGTTTGAGAGATCCGTTGTGGTATAACTCTAAACTTAAAGATAAGAGTGTTTCAATACCTGAAGCACCAGTAGCAGCTTGTGCAAAAGTTAATCTTTTTGATTCTTCGTCCTCTGGTTTATGATCTGAAACAATTACATCAATTAAACCTTCTTTTAATCCTTGAACCAAAGCCAACCTATCTTCTTCTCTTCTTAATGGGGGAGATAACTTTAAAAAAGTTCTAAAATCTCCAATGTCATTTTCATTTAAGGACAAGTTATTAATCGAAACCCCTGAGGTAAATTTAACAATTTCCTTTCTATATTTTATAACTTCAACCGATTTTTGTGATGATAATTGAGATATGTGATATCTACATTTGACTTTCTCTAGTAATGTTAAATCTCTCTCTATTAAAATTCTTTCTGCGATTTCTGGTATGCCTGATAATCCTAATTTAGAAGCAATTATTCCAGAATTTATCATACCATTCTTTGCAAGTTCGAAATCCTCAGCGTGTTGCATTATCAGACAACCTAAATCTTTAGCTGAGTTCATTATTCTTGACATTAATCTAGGATTTTGAATTGTTTTTATTCCATCGGTGAAAGCAATTATCCCTTTAGCTTGTAAAAGACCAAACTCTGTCATATTGGTGCCTTCAATATTTTTTGTAAGAGAGGCAGATGGAAAAATATTTATTTTTGATTTATCTCTTCCTCTTCTTTTTAAAAAGTCGACTATAGATACATTGTCTATAATTGGATCAGTATTTGGCATCGTAACAACTGATGTAACTCCACCAGATAATGCTGCATTACTTAAGGTTCTAAAGTTTTCTTTGTATTCATATCCAGGTTCACCAACAAAAACTCTCATGTCTACCAAGCCTGGAAAAATATACTTTCCTTTTAAGTCAACTGGTTTCTCTCTGGTAGGTAGATTATTAGTATTTACTTTTTTTCCTATGGCTTCGATTTTACCTTCTTCATTTATAATCAAACCCCCAACTTCATTGATTGAATTATGAGGGTCGATTATTTTAGCGTTTATAAAATATTGCTTTTTCATCATGTACAAAATATCTTTAAACAAGCCATTCTTACAGCTACACCTAGTTCAACTTGTTCTTTAATTACGCTTTTATTTATGTCATCTGCTAATATTGTATCTATTTCTATACCTCTATTCATTGGTCCAGGGTGCATAATTAATGCATCAGATTTAGCATGCTCAAGTTTATCAGGAGTTAAACCGTAATATTCATAATACTCTCTATTTGATGAAAGATATGAACTTGTCATTCTTTCATTTTGCAATCTTAGCATCATGACGATATCACAATCTTTCAATCCCTTTTTCATATCTGTAAAAGTATTAACACCAAATTTTTCAATTTCTTTAGGCATAAGATTTGTTGGAGCAATAATATTTACTTCAGCTCCAAGCATATTGAGAAGGTAAATATTTGATCTTGCTACTCTTGAATGTAAAATATCTCCACATATTGCAATTTTCAATCCTTCAATTTTATTTTTTCGAGTTATAATTGTTAAAGCATCCAAAAGAGCTTGAGTAGGGTGCTCTCTTCTTCCATCACCAGCATTTAGCACCGCACAATTTACTTTTTGTGAAAGTAAGTTACAAGCTCCAGAGTCTTGATGTCTAACTACAATTATATCTGGATGCATTGCATTTAAAGTCATGGCTGTATCGATTAATGTTTCACCTTTTTTAATTGCAGAGTTACTTATATTCATTGACATAACGTCTGCTCCAAGTCTCTTTCCAGCTAATTCAAATGAACTTTGTGTTCTAGTAGAAGGCTCAAAGAATAGATTGATTTGAGTTTTTCCTCTCAAAACATCTATTTTTTTATTTTTACTTTGATTAACTTTTATAAACGCGTGAGCTTCATCAAGTATTAAATTTACATCATTAATTGATAAATCTTGGATACCTAACAAATGCTTCTGGGTAATTTTAATAGCTTTATTGGTTTTAATTGCCATTAAAACCAACTCTATAACTATAAATGTCTATAATAGCAAGTATTAATTATTTAAAAAATCTATTGCTCCTTGTAATATAAAAGTAGCAGCATTTTCATCGATTTTCTTTTCTCTTTTACTAACATTAATATCTAATTGACTAGACAGATTAAAAGCACCAACTGTTGATAATCTTTCATCCCATAGACAAATAGGAATATTAATGTTTTCCTTAATTTTTCGAGAAGTGTCTCTCACAGATTGTGCTGATCTTCCAGCTGAACCATCCATATTAAGAGGATTTCCAATAATGATTCCTTTGATATTATTTTCGCCAATAATCACCTTAAGTTCAGAAATTAATTCTGTAAGCGTATTCCTATTTATTGTTTTGAGAGGAGTAGCAATTAATTGTTTTTCATCACAAATAGATACACCGATTCTTTTAGAACCAAGGTCTAAACCTATCAATCTACACTTATCTGAGTGTTTTTTTTTAAATTCTTCTAAAGTCATCATATTGTATATTTTAAACTTAAGTGATAGTTTGCGTCATATTTAAATAGCATATGAGTATAGATCTTAAAACAATAAAACATATCTCTAAATTATCAAGAATTTCAGTCGATGAAAAAAGAGCTGAAAAATTGGCTGGTGATTTAAATTCAATTTTTGATTTTATTGAAAAATTAAATGAATTAAAAACAGATAATGTTGAGCCATTAACCTCAGTTGCTGAAACAACATTAAAATTAAGATCTGATGAGGTTAAAAGCAAGAATATTAGAGAACAAATTATTAAAAATTCACCTCAAGATAATGAGGATTATTTTGTTGTACCAAAGGTAATAGAGTAATGTCAGATATAACAAAACAATCTTTATCAGAATTAGTTAAGAATATTAAAAATAAAAAGCTATCTTCAACTGATGTAACTAAAGCATTTATCGAAAGATCTGAAAAGTCTAAAGAATTGAATGCTTATATCACTGAGGATTTCACGTCAGCTTTAGATAAAGCAAAAAAATTTGATCAAAAACCTAATTTAGATTTAAAATTGCCAGGTATTCCAATGGCTGTTAAAGATTTATTTTGTACAAAAGATGTTAAAACAACTGCTGGTAGTAAAATTCTTAATAATTTTATTCCAACATATGAATCAACTGTAACTGAAAATATTTGGAAAGAAGGTGCAATACTTTTAGGTAAATTAAATTGTGATGAGTTTGCAATGGGCTCATCAAATGAAACTAGTTTTTTTGGAAATGTGCAAAATCCAATTGATAAAGACCTAGTACCAGGTGGTTCATCTGGTGGATCTGCTTCAGCAGTGGCTGGACAATTAACACCAATTACAATAGGTACAGATACTGGAGGATCAATTAGACAACCAGCTTCATTTACTGGAACTGTAGGTTTAAAACCTACATACGGAAGTTGTTCACGTTATGGTATTGTTGCTTTTGCGTCATCTTTAGACCAAGCTGGCCCAATGGCACAAAATGTTAAAGATTGTGCTTTGTTGCAGGAAGTAATTAGCACTTATGATTCAAAAGACTCTACGTCAATAGATTTTAAAAGAAATCAATACAGCAAAGAACTCACTAATAATATAAAAGGAAAAAAAATTGGTATACCAAAAGAATATAGAGTTGATGGTATGCCAAAAGAGATTGAAGATCTTTGGCAAAAAGGAATTCAGTATGTTAAAGATTGTGGTGCAGAGACTATAGATATTTCACTCCCTCATACTAGTTATGCTTTACCAACTTATTATATTGTTGCCCCTGCTGAGGCATCATCAAATTTGGCAAGATACGATGGTGTGAAGTATGGATTTAGAGCTAAAGGTGAAAATCTAATTGATATGTATGAAAAGACAAGATCTGAAGGTTTTGGTGCTGAAGTACAAAGAAGAATTATGATTGGAACTTACGTTCTGTCATCTGGTTATTATGATGCTTACTATCTAAAAGCACAAAAAGTAAGAAAATTAATTAAAAATGATTTCGATGAAGTATATAAAAAAGTTGATGCAATTTTAACTCCGTCTACACCTAGTTCAGCATTTAAAATAGGTGAAAAAACAAATGATCCAGTTTCAATGTATCTTAATGATATATTTACAGTTCCGGTAAATTTAGCAGGATTGCCAGGTATATCAATTCCTGCAGGACATGATTCTAAAGGCTATCCTTTAGGTTTACAAATTATTGGTAAAGCTTTTGATGAACAGAATATACTCAATATTGCCTTTGCAATGGAAGAGAAGATTAATTTCAAAAATAAGATTACCGATTGGTGGATTAAGTGAGTAAAAAAAATTCAGAATATTTAATTAATCGGAAAGATAATCAATATGAGGTTGTTATTGGTTTAGAAGTTCATGCTCAAGTATTGTCAGAGTCAAAATTATTTTCTACCTCAGCTACTAAATTTGGAGCTGAACCAAATACCCAGGTAAGTTTAGTTGATGCTGCATTCCCAGGAATGCTACCTGTAATCAATGAATTTTGTGTTAAACAAGCGATTAAAACTGGCATTGGACTCAATGCAAAAATTAATAAACGTTCAGTATTTGATAGAAAAAATTACTTTTATGCAGATTTACCTCAAGGATATCAGATTTCTCAATTTAAAGATCCTATAGTGGGTGAGGGCAAAGTCATCTTAGACATGCCCGATGGACAAAAAGAAGTTGGTATTGAAAGGTTACATTTAGAACAAGATGCAGGAAAAAGCATTCATGATCTTGATCCTCAAAATACTTTCGTAGATCTTAATAGATCAGGGGTGGCTTTAATGGAAATTGTAAGCAAACCAGACCTTAGGTCTCCTGATGAAGTAAGTGCCTATATTAAAAAACTAAGATCAATAATGAGATATTTAGGTACATGTGATGGTAATATGCAAGAAGGATCATTAAGAGCAGATGTAAATGT
The DNA here is from genome assembly GCA_902594245.1 of uncultured Pelagibacteraceae bacterium. Taxonomy (GTDB): domain Bacteria; phylum Pseudomonadota; class Alphaproteobacteria; order Pelagibacterales; family Pelagibacteraceae; genus Pelagibacter. The sequence continues at coordinate 5,332 of CACJLM010000007.1, forward strand.
TTCTGTAAGAGTAAAAGGCTCAAAAAAATTTGGAACAAGGTGCGAAATTAAAAATGTAAATTCTATCAAATTTATGCAAATGGCTATTGAATATGAAGCAAATAGACAAGTTGATCTAATTGAAGAAGGTAAATCAATTGATCAAGAGACAAGATTATTTGATACAAAAAAAAATGAAACAAGATCAATGAGATCAAAAGAAGACGCACATGATTATAGATATTTCCCAGATCCTGATTTATTACCTTTAGAAGTTTCTGATGAATTTGTTAAAGAACTTAAAAATAATATTCCAGAATTACCAGATGATAAGAAGAAAAGATTTATTGATGAATTTAAGCTGTCGCCATATGAGGCTACAATTTTAGTCTCAGATATTGATACAGCAAAATATTTTGAAGAAGTTGTAGCTAAGATGGGTAAGAACAAAGATATGAAATTAGCAGTTAACTGGATTACAGGTGAATTATTTGCAATTTTAAATAATAAGAATTTAGAAATTTCTCAAAGCCCAATAAGTGCAAAGAATTTAGCTATATTAGTTAACTTGATAAAAAATGGAACAATTTCAGGAAAAATAGCAAAGACCGTATTTGAACTAATGTTGGATGGGGATAAGGATCCTCAAAAAATAGTTGAAGAAAAAGGACTCAAACAACAAAGTGACCCTAAAGCGTTAGAGGCTTTAATTGATAAAATAATTAATGATAATAGAGAAAAAGCAATTGAATATAAGCAAGGTAAGGAAAAATTATTTGGTTTCTTTGTTGGTCAAGCTATGAAAGCTTCTGGCGGTAAAGCCAATCCTCAATTAATAAATGAGATTTTAAAGAAAAAACTTCAGTAGAATGGGTGTAAACCTTGATATTACGGAAAAATTGCAAAATTATATAAATAATTTTGGATTAAATTTACATCCAGTTCAACAAGAAATAATTGATTATAATAAAACTTTAGGTGAAATCAAAAGGATGCAGATTGATCCTACTCAATGTCATTTTCTTCACCTAATTATTAAAGTTTCAAATATAAAAAATGTTCTTGAAATTGGAACTTTTACCGGACTGAGTGCTATCACGATTTCACTCGCCTTACCTGATGACGGAAAATTAATAGCTCTTGATAAAAATGAGGAAACAAACAAAATTGCATTAGATTTTTTTAAAAAAGCTAATCAAGAACATAAAATTCAAACAATAACTAAACCTGCTCTTGAAAGTTTAAAAGAATTAAGAAATAATAAATTTGATATGGTCTTCATTGATGCAGATAAAATGAATTATAAAGCATATTATGAAAAATCATTAGAAATGTTAAATAAAGGTGGTTTAATAATTGTTGATAACGTTTTATGGCATGGAGAAGTGGCTGATGAAAAAAATAATGATAAATTTACTTTGAATATTAGAGAATTTAATAAATTTGTGTCTGAGGATAAAAGAGTAGAGCAGATAATTATTCCATTAGGTGATGGAATGACTATTTGTAGGGTATTATAATGTTTAAAGTTTTTGGCTTTTATAAATTCGTAAAGATTAAATCTTTAAAAAAAAATAAAGATTTTTTACAGAAGTTTCTTATTTCAAATCATATTAGAGGAACCATAATTATTGCTAAAGAAGGATTGAATGGCACTATTTCTGGTAGAATCAAAGAAATTAATAAAATTATCAAAAAACTGAAATTTTTATTCTTATTTAAACAATTTGATAGCAGCAACGTATCTAAATCTAAATTTCAGCCTTTCCATAAGCCAAAAGTTAAGATTAAAAAAGAAATTGTTCCAATGAATTTATCTATTAATTCCAAAGAAAGGGATATAAAAACTCATTTAAATCCAAAAGATTGGAATAAACTAATTAAAAATAAAGATACACATATAATTGATACTAGAAAACCCTTTGAATATAAGGTTGGAACCTTTAAAAGATCAGTAAATCCAAATGTAACCAATTTTAGAGATTTTCCTAAGTATTTAAATAAACTAAAGAAAAATAAACCAGTAGCAATGTTTTGTACTGGAGGAATACGATGTGAAAAAACTTCTGTTTATTTAAAGAAGAAAGGATTTAGAAATATTTACCAACTAAATGGTGGAATTTTAAACTATCTAAATAAAATTAAAAAAGATGAAAGTTTGTGGAAAGGTGAGTGTTTTGTTTTTGATAATAGAATAAGTCTAAAACATGGATTAAAGTTAGGTTCTTATTCTATGTGTAGCGGATGTAGAATGCCTATATCTTTAAAAGATAAAAGATCAAATAAGTATGAAGAGGGAGTTTCTTGCCTAAATTGTCATGATAAATTAACAGAAACTCAAAAATCACGTTTTAGAATGAGACAAAGTCAGATATACAAAGCAAAACAATTTGGAAAAAAACATATTTTTCAAAAAGAATTTAAATAAGGATAACTTTGTCTAAATCAATTAAATTAACCAAAGATCCTATTTGGACTCTATTAAGAAAAGTTACTATACCCGCAAGTGTTGGCTCATTGTTTCAAACTTTTTATAATTTAGTTGATACTTGGTTTGCTGGTAGAATTTCTGCAGAAGCTATAGGAGCTATAGCAAAATCATTTCCAATTTATTTTACTATCATTGCTGTTGGTGTTGGATTAGGTGCTGCAACAAATGCTTTAATTGGTAACTCAATAGGTGAGAAAAAAGTAAAAGTTGCATCTATGTATATTGCTCAATCTCTAATTTTTGCCTTAACTATATCGATATTTGTAACCTCGTTTGGTTTGAACTCTTCTAATTATCTATTAGGTGTCATGGGGTCCGATGCCGCTGGTATAGCTTTAACAAGAGAGTATTTAGATATCATTTTTTATGGGACTTTTATTGTATTAATACAAATATCATTGAATGGAACTTTAAATGCTCAAGGTGATACAAGAAGTTATAGAAACGTTTTAATATTTAGTTTTTTTCTAAACATTTTTTTAAATCCTCTTTTTATCTGGGGATATGGATTTATTCCTGGTTTTGGTATAGCTGGACTAGCAATAGCAACAGTGATTTCACAGTTAATTGGAACAATCTACTTAGCCTACAAAGTAAATAATTGTAAGATAAAAGAATATCTAAAATTGCAATGCTTCATTCCCAAGTTTGAGTATTTAAAACCACTTACCACACAAGCAGTCCCCGTTATGTTTAGCATGTTATTTATTGGAGTAGGCATATTTAATATTTTATATTTTATTGGACAGTTTGGTGATTTAGCTACCGCTGGTTATGGTGCTGCGTTAAGAGTAGAGCAAGTTTTTTTACTTCCAGTTATTGGTTTGAATACGGCGGTTCTATCTATAGGTGGACAAAATTTTGGTGCTAAAGCTTATGATAGAATAAGAGAACTTTACACCAAAGCATTATTATTCGGCTCTTCTTTCATGGCAGTTGCTGGAATAATAATATTTTTTGGTGCAGAATTTTTTGTTTCTTTATTTACTGACAATCAAGAAGCAGTTGTGAGTGGAGCTATTTATTTAAAAGTTGCAGCATTAATTGGACCAATTTATCCAGTTTTTTTTATTACTACAGCAGTATTTCAGGCAGTTAAGAAGCCTCTTTATAGTTTATACTTAAGTATATTAAGATTAACCGCATTTCCTTTTTTGAGTTTATGGTATGTTATAAATATCAGGGGTGGTGATTATGAGGATATTTTTTACACTATTATGGCTACAAATTGGGCAATGGGAATCGCTGTTTTAATATTTATTGGTTATTTTTTAAATAATGTTTTTAAACAAAATAAAACTCTTTTTTCTTATTAGCATTTGTCTAATATTTTTTTTCTTAACTTATAACGATGTTAAATCAGAAGAAGTTAAGATAATTTCTGGTATAGGTAAAGTAACTGATGGCGACACAATTATAATAGAAGGAAAAAAAATACGTTTTTTTGGAATTGATGCCCCAGAAAAAAATCAACAATGTAAAAAAGCTTGGTTGACCATATCTTTTATATCTTTTAGTAAGGACTACCCATGTGGGCAAATTTCTACTGATAAGCTAAAAAAAAAGATAAATAATAAATTGTTAATTTGTAAATGGACCAACAAAGACAGATATAAAAGATATATTGCTGAATGTTTTAAAAATAAAACTAATCTCAACGCTTGGATGGTTAGAAATGGTTATGCAGTAGCATATAGAAAATATTCGAAAAAATTTGTGTCTGAAGAAATTTTTGCAAAAAAAGAAAAGTTAGGTTTATGGTCTGGCACTTTTATGATGCCATGGGATTTTAGAAAAAATAATTAATCTTTTTGTAATTTTTTTTCTAATTTTCTAACTAAATATGAAACTATCAAGATTAGAATTAGGTATTCTAAGATTAGAAAAGTATATATTTCAAGGGGTCGATATGTTGTGACAACAAGTTCATTTGCTTTTCTAGTTAAGTCACCGATACCAATAATCGATACTAGTGAGGACATTTTTAATACATAAACAAACTGATTTCCTATCGCTGGCAAAATATTCTTAATTGCTTGAGGAAGTATAACTAATTTAAGTTTTCTAAAAAAATTTAGTCCTAGAGAACTTCCAGCTTCCCATTGAGATTTTTTGATTGAATTAATTCCTGCTCTAAAAATTTCAGCTTGAAAAGCACTTTCGCTAATTGATAAAGCAATGATACCAGAGACAAATGGACTAAAACTTATACCTGTCATTATCGGTAATCCATAATAGATCCATAAAATGAGAACTAATAATGGTATTGCTCTTACTATTTCGACATAACCAATGTTTAAATAAGTTAAAAATTTATTTTTAGCCAAAGAGGGGATCGCAATCACTAAACCTAAAAAGATAGAAATGATTATTGAAATTAAAGAAATAAAGATAGTTGTAGTTAAACCACTTAATAAAAATTTTAAATTAGTTAAACCCTCCATATTGTTAGGAGACAAAATTAACCAATTAAGTTCACTTTTACCGCATGAAGCTAAAGGTAAAATTAAAAGTAAAAAAAATAAATTTCTCACTCTTAAAGTTATAAAGAATTAAAAATTAATTACTAATTGATTATAAGCTTTTTAAATTATATTTAGCTAGTAACTTAGTAAAGAAGCCTGAAGATTTTTTCTTTTTTATCCAATCATTGACATAACTGTTCCATTTATCATCCCCCTTTGGAACCATCATTGCTAAGAATGCTGGATTTTTTTCTCCATCTGGAACTATAGCTAGTTGAGGGTATTTGATTACTAATTTGTTAGCTTCAGTTGAACTTGTTATATTTCCATCAGCTCTTCCAGCTAAAACTTCCTGAAAATCTCTAGCAGGAGCCTCAACTGAATTCAATTTTGATTTTGGAAAAAACTCTTTTGCCTTTTCTTCTTGTGAGGTACCAAGAGTAGTTGCAATAGTTACGCTTGAATTATTAAGCGAGTCCCATGTCGGGAATTTTTTTAAATTTTTCTTTAGTACTAGTGGAACAGTTCCATATTTGTAATATGTATCTGTAAAACCTGCTACTTCAGCTCTTTTAGGGGTTTTTGTTACACTTGTAGAAATATCATATCTTTCAGATGTAATACCTGAAACTATCGTCTTCCATTCAGCAGGAACAAATTCTATTTTAACACCCATGTCTTTTGCAAGCTCATTCATTACATCAATATCAAAACCTTTGTATTTATTTGTTGCTGGATCCTTCATAGTCATAGGATCCCAATCACCTGTTGTTCCAACTTTTAAAACTCCTGATGATAAAATTTTATCTAAATTGGATTCCGCGTTTAAAGAAAAAGGTAAAAGAGCAAATAATGCTATAAGAAATATTTTTTTCATATTTCTTATTAACTTATTTAATTTATAAATGAGACTATAATCTTGACGCACTATCATTCATCCATGAGAATAAATGTTGTGAAAATGAGCGTCTTACAAAAAGATTTACTTCATTTTGGTTTTGATTATGAATTACAACATCAATTTTGGCGAGAATCGTTTGAGTAACTGAACCTTTTTTGTATCTAAAATCATTAAAATTAAAAGGAGACCCAGTCTCAAATAAGTCAAAGATTTTATCACCTTTAATATTTATTAGAACAAATTGATCGGTAACATCTGTCACAGCACCTAAATTTGTTTTAGAAATGTTCTTATTTAGTAAATCTTCAGTTTCATATTCATTACTTTGAGAGTTTATTGTTTCATTAGAGTAAACCATCCATTCATCTGGACTTAGCCAAAGAGCAGTTAATCTATCACTTCTTGATGATGTATTAGCTTCTGTAGGTAATAATAAATTTAATGATTTACCAATTGCAGATAAAAATTCTCTTTTTTTACCTTTAATAACTAATTTCATAACGGGTTTTATTTCTTTCATTTGTAAACCTGAGTAAGATTTTTCCTCAGTTATTGCATTTAAATAATTAAGCATTTAATCTTTTGTTCTCCTTATCTAAAAAAACTGGATCTGCTACAGTTACATTAATTTGTTTATTTTCCATTGGGATAATTAATTTTTGACCCATCATTTTTTTTCCACCTCGAACAACCCCAAGAGCAATAGATTTTTTTAAGTTTGGACTGTAATAGCTTGAGGTTACATGTCCTAACATTTCAACTGGTGATTTCTTAATATCAGCAACGATTTGCGCACCTTCTTCCAATACTTCTTCTGGATTTTCAGTGAGTAGACCAACTAATTGTTTCCTATCTTCTCTTATTGTATCAGATCTATATAAAGATCTTTTTCCTATAAAATCATATTTCTTTTTACTAACTATCCAATCCATTTGTAAATCGATAGGAGTCATAGTTGCATCAGTATCTTGACCAACAATAATAAATCCTTTTTCAGCTCTTAATAAATGCATAGTTTCAGTACCATACGGTGTGATATTAAATTCTTTTCCTGCTTCCATACATTTTTCCCATACTGATTTACCATAATTAGCTTGAATATTTATTTCATAGCTATGTTCACCTGTAAAACTAATCCTCATCACTCTGCATTTAATCTTATCAATTTTTGCATTCTTAAAAGACATATGTGGAAAATTCTCATCAGAAAAATCAAGATCAGGAATTACTTGAGATATAATTTTCTTACTATTAGGTCCGCAAACACTTACTGTTGCATAATGGTCAGTTACAGATGTTAAATAAACATCTAATTCAGGCCATTCTGTTTGTAAATAATCCTCTAGTTTTCCTAAAACCGTTGCAGCTCCACCGGTAGTAGTAGTCATAATATAATGATTTTCATCTAATCTAGTTGTAACTCCATCATCATAAACCATACCATCCTCATTAAGCATTAAACCGTATCGACATTTTCCAATAGCCAGTTTTGACCAAGCGTTTGTATAAACTCTGTTTAAAAATTCAGAGGCATCAGTACCTTGAATATCAATTTTACCTAATGTAGATGCATCTAAAATACCTGCACTATCTCTTGCGGCTTTACTTTCTCTTTGGACCGCATCATGCATATTTTCACCATTTTTTGGATAATACCAAGCTCTCTTCCATTGACCGACGTTTTCGAATTCAGCTTTGTTCGCAACGTGCCACTCATGAATTGGAGTTTTTCTGATTATATCGAAATACTCACCAACATTTCTACCAACTATCGTTCCAAAAGTAAGAGGAGTGTAGGGTGGTCTAAAAGTTGTAGTACCAAGTTCACTCATTTTAGATCCAGCAGTTTCAGAAATAATTCCTAATGCATGCATATTACCAAGTTTACCTTGATCAGTTCCCATACCTGTTGTTGTGTATCTTTTTACATGTTCGATTGATCTGAAACCTTCTCTTAAAGCTAATTTGATATCTTTAGCCGTTGCATCATTTTGATAATCTACAAAAGGTTTTGTTTTTCCAATAACTTTGTCAGATGGAAGTAACCAAATATTTCTCTTTGATTTATTAAAAGAAGATTTAATTTCTAAATCTTCATAATCTGTTTTTTTTAAATTTAGAAATTCTTTTAGAGTTTTTGGTACAGTTGATAATATCTCATCTAAAGTAAAATCTCCATTACAAGAGCCTATACTAATTTGATCTGATGGATATATGTTTGGTATAAAAACTTGATCTTCGTCTCTGAATTTTAATTTTCCACCAGATTGTGTAAAAAGATGTACAGCTGGTGTCCATCCACCAGAAATACCAAGACAATCACATGAAATAGATATTTTTGGACCTATCGCTTTTTGACCATCCTTAGAAAGTTGCATTATTGAAACTTTATTAATTCTTTTATACCCAGAGGTATCTACTACTGTATATCCCTTGTAGACTTTAATGTTATTTTTTTCAGTTTCTTTAATTAATTTTGAGTCAATATCTTCTCTATTATCAATAATAGCCTCTATATTAATCCCTTTTTTATATAAACTAATTGCTGTTTCATATGCGCTATCATTATTTGTAAATAGAATGTTTTTTTCTCCACACGCAACTCCATAAAAATTTGCATATTTTTCAATAGCTGAAGAAAGCAAAATACCAGGACGATCATTATTATTAAAAATGAGTGGTCTTTCTAGAGACCCGGTTGCAGTTATTACTTTTTTAGCTCTTATTTTAAGTAATCTGTGACGAATTTTATCGTTTCTTTGCTCTAAAGGCATGTGGTCAGTCATATTTTCTCTCGCCAATAGAAAGTTGTACCCATGATATGCAGCTACACTTGTTCTTGTTTTAATTTCTAAATTTTCAATTTTTTTAATTTCATTTATTTCTTTTTCCAACCATGAACTTGAGATTTGATTATTGATTTTAAAATGTTCAGAATTTTGATAAATTGTTGAACCTCCTAAATAGGGCTTTTCATCTACCAAAAGAGTTTTGTAACCATTCTTTGCCGCTGTTTTTGCTGCTATAATTCCTGAGATGCCAGCTCCAATAATTAAAATATCACAATGAATGTACTTGTGTTCATAAATATCGGGGTCAGGTTCTGTAGGTGATTTACCTAAACCAGCAGATTTTCTTATAAAATATTCATATTTTTCCCAGAAACTAGCTGGCCACATAAAAGTTTTATAATAAAAACCCGCAGGTAAAACTGGACTTAAGAAATTATTAATTCCCCCTATATCAAAGTTAACACTTGGCCAACAATTCTGACTTGAAGCCTCAAGACCTTCATAAATCTCTATTTCCGTAGCTCTTACATTAGGTTCAGTTCTTGGTGTATTGTTGTGTAATTGAACTATTGCATTTGGCTCTTCTGAACCCGCAGTCATAATTCCACGTGGTCTGTGGTATTTAAAACTTCTTCCTACTAAGTGAATGTCATTTGACAATAGTGCAGATGCTAAAGTATCTCCTTTATATCCATAGTAAGTTATTCCGTTAAATTTAAATGAAATTTTATATGTTTCATCAATAAATTTACTTGTCTTTACTCTTAAATTTTTTGTCATTATTTATTTAGTTGGTGGTTTTTCACCCATTTTATAAACTGCTTCAATTGCATCATTAGATGTATCTCGTACTATATTAAACCATTTTCTGCACCCATGTGTGTGTACCCATCTTTCGAATTGTATACCCTTGACATTTTTTCTCATGAACAAATACTCTGCCCATTCATCATCACTTAATTCAGTTGGTTGTTTTGGTCTAATAATATGAGCTTCTCCACCAGCTTTAAATTCACTTTGTTCTCTTTCACCACAGTATGGACAATTTATTATAAACATTAATGTGCTACAGCGGCTGCACCATGTTCATCAACAAGGTCTCCACTAACGAATCTGTTTATATTGAAAGCAGCATTCAATTTATGTGGTTCATCGTTTGCTATCGTATGAGCAAATAAATCACCCGATCCAGGAGTTGCTTTAAATCCTCCAGTACCCCAACCACAATTAAAATATAATCCCTTGATAGAAGTTTTACTAATTATTGGACTTGCATCAGGACATATATCAACAATCCCTCCCCATTGTCTTAGCATTCTCATTCTACTAAATATTGGATATAATTCTAAAATAGCATTTAAAGTTCCTTCAACAATGTCATGGCTTCCTTTTTGCGAGTAGGAAACGTAATCATCTGTACCAGCTCCAATAACTAATTCACCTTTATCTGATTGACTTACATATGCATGAACAGCGTTTGACATTACTACAGTATCAATAATAGGTTTAACTGGTTCTGATACTAGAGCTTGGAGAGGCTTACTCTCTAATGGTAATCTTAAGCCAGCCATATTTGCAATGACACTTGAATGACCAGCGGCAACTACTCCAATTTTTTTTGTTTTTATAAATCCTTTGGTTGTTTCAATTCCCTCTACAACATCACCATTTCTTTTAATTCCTTTAACTTCACAATTTTGAATTATATCAACACCCATTTCATCAGCTCCTCTAGCATAACCCCAAGCTACAGCATCATGTCTTGCGGTACCTGCGCGTCTTTGAAGAGTTCCACCTAAAACTGGATAACGAATGTCAGGTGATGTATTTATAATTGGACAAAATTTTTTAACTTCTTCTGTGTTAAGATAGACTGCATCAATTCCATTTAATCTATTAGCATGTGTTCTTCTTTTAAGATCTCTTACATCTTGTAAATTATGAGCAAGATTCATAACTCCTCTTTGACTAAACATTACATTGTAATTTAATTCTTGGGATAACCCTTCCCAAATTTTTAAAGCATGATCATAAAGGCCTGCACTTGCATCCCATAAATAATTTGATCTAATTATTGTAGTATTTCTTCCTGTATTTCCTCCACCGATCCAACCTTTTTCTACAACAGCAATGTTTGTCATCTGGTGTTTTTTAGCTAAATAGTAGGCTGTAGCCAGTCCATGGCCTCCACCACCAATAATTATTGCATCATATTCATTTTTGGGCTCAGGATCTTTCCATGCTTTTCCCCAATTTTCATGATATGAAAAAGCATTTTTAACCAGAGAAAATAAAGAGTACTTATTTTTCATTATAATGAATAATTACTTTATAAATATTGATTATTCAATACAATCAGAAGTGACAAATTTCCTGGAAGAGTGGGTGAGAGGCTTAAACCAGTCGTTTGCTAAATGACCGTGCGAGGAAACTTGTACCGAGGGTTCGAATCCCTCCTCTTCCGCCAGTTTTAATACAAAGGCTCATCTATAAAGAAATTTTTCATGGTAATTGGTTTTTGTTCTAAAATATAACGATACACATTATAGTTTTCTAGTACTCTTTGTACGTAGTTTCTTGTTTCTTTAAATTTAATTAACTCAATCCAATCGACATAATTAATTTGATTTTTTTGTGGGTTTTTGTTTATTTTTTTCCAGTATCTTACTCTTTTTGGACCTGCGTTGTAAGCGGCGATCGCAAAAGGATAAGCTCCATCATATTCAAGAATTAAACCAGCAATATAATGTGATCCTAAATTAATATTATACTCAGCATCTCTGGTAAGTCTTGATTTAGAATACGGAAGATTAGCTTGCTTTGCTACTACTTTTGCCGTGTAAGGCATTAATTGCATTAAACCTTTAGCACCTGCATGACTGTTTGCACTTAAATCAAATTCGCTTTCCTGTCTTATAATTGATAAAATAAAAGCTGTATCAGGAATTTTTCTTCCATTGATATATTTGGGTGTGCTTATTATTGGATAATTATAAGTATTGTGAAATCTTTTTTCATATGATGCTATTTTAGCAATTTGAATTGCAAAATCATATCTATCTATATTTGTTGCAAGCTCAGCTGCCAGTATTTCGCTCCCATTTTCAATATTATCATTTGCTAAATGTCTAAGAATATGTTTTGAATATTTATCTTCTTCAAGTTCATCGAGTAGATAAATTGTTTTTACTAATTCTTTTTTAAAGAAATAATCTCTATAATCTTTTGATATATTCATTTCTTTTGAAAGTTCAAAGGTTCCATTTGGATTTAATTCCATAAAAGCTAGTTGACCATAATATGTTGTAAGAAAATTTGCTGCGTTCTCAAACCATTGATTAGCCAAATCTTGCTTTCCTAGTTTTTGATAAGCTTTAGCTAACCAATAAGCACCTCTAGAAGTACTTATTGGATAACCAACATTATTGTAAAAGTTTTCAAAATGATCCTTAGCTAACAATGGATCATTTAAAAAACTTAAAGCAATCCATCCACTCATCCATTCGGCTGCAGCATATTCAGGTCCATCAGTTAAGGCGTGCTTACTTGCTACTTTATAGGCCAATTCGTATTTTTTTTTATAAATGAGTGATCTAGAGATAATTTCTCTTTCTTTCCACCATTTATCAGGTCTAACTAAATAATCTTTTGTATTTTTTATATTTAATAAAATTTCTAATGAACTATCAACTCTTCCTCTTTTTCTTCTCCATTTTAATCTATCATAATTTAATCCAGCATCATTTTTAAATTTCGTAGGTACTTTTGCTATTGCATTATCAACCCCATAAGATTTACTCATTAACAGTTGCCTTGCTGTGTATAATAGTTCGTAATCCTTAGGCAAATATCTTAATAATCTTTTTAAATCCCAATATTTATTGTTCCATGCAAGATAGTCTGCTCTTTTAATGTAATCATCAGCATTTAAATATTTTTTAAATTTTTTTCTATAAAATTTAAGTTCAGATCTAGTTAATTCAGCTGTAATCCATCCTTCTTTTATCAAAGAAACTCCTTTTTGTGAGTTACCATTTAGTATAAAACTTTCTCCTAATATCATTTTTCCAAAACCACTTAATGGTTCATTTGGACCAAACCATTCTATAATTTTTTTTGGAGAAATGGAGTTCGTTGAAAGTTTATGTTCTGCTAAATATTTAATTCTGCCAATTCGTGGATAATCTTCATTCGAGTCAATAAATGCTTTATATTCATAATATGAGGCTTTGTTACCTTTAGTCAGCAAATGTCTCCATTGTATAAAATTGTATATAGATTTGTCTTTAGCTTTTTTTGCCGTTTTTAAGGCACTAGGCCATTTGGCTTGTTTCATTTCTGAAATAGCTTTTTTTGCTAAGGCAAAGTCTTTTTTGCTGTAGAATTTTGATTTTTTTACTACCTCTTTAACTTTTGTACCTGCAATTAAAGGTTTTTTCTTAGGTAAAATAATACCAAGATCGTTTTCTTTTTTTGAAACAATCTTTTTTTCAGGTTTTTTTTCATCTTTTTTTATGATTTTATTAGTATTTGGTTTTGGCAGTGGTTTCAGAACATCGATCAGTAGTTTTTGTTCTTTCTCTTCTTTAGTTTGAGCAGGTTTTTTTAAAGGTATAATTTCCGCTGATAATAAAAAAGTAATATTAGAGAAGATAAATAAACTGATAATAAATAATAATTTTTTTTGCATAATCTTTTAGTATATGAATCTACAAACTATGTTATAAGTACTTATGTTTAAAGGTTCAAATGTTGCTTTAGTCACCCCATTCAAAAATAACAAGCTTGATGAGGAAACTTATATCAAGTTAATTCATTTTCATATCGAAAACGGTACCAATGGCCTTGTTCCAGCTGGAACAACAGGTGAGTCCCCAACACTGAGCCATGCTGAACATGAAAAAGTCATTGAATTATGTGTACAAGAAAGTAGTGGTAAACTACCTGTATTTGCAGGCACTGGATCCAACTCAACTGAGGAAGCGATATCATTAACTACTCATGCTGAAAAAATTGGAGCAAATGGTGCTCTTATAGTTACCCCATATTATAACAAACCAACACAAGAGGGTCTTTATCAGCACTACAAGTCAATTAATGACAAATGTGGGATTCCCATTATCATTTATAATATACCAGGACGCTCAGTAATTGATATGTCTGTTGACACTATGGCAAAATTATTTGAATTAAAAAATATAATTGGTGTAAAAGATGCTACAGGAGATTTAAATAGAGTTAATCTAACTAAAGAAAAGTTAGGAAATGATTTTATCCAATTAACTGGTAATGATGATAATGCTTTGGAATTTAATAAAAGAGGTGGTGTTGGAGCAATAAGTGTTACAGCGAATATAGCTCCAAAACTTTGTTCAGATTTTCAAAAACATTCTGTTAATAGTAATGCAGATTCAAAAAAAGAGTCAGAGAGATTAGATAAGATCTTACAACCTTTGCATTATGCAATGTTTGTTGAAAGCAATCCTAGTCCAGTCAAATATGCTGCAAAACTATTAAAATTATGTGAAGATGATGTGAGACTTCCACTAGTTAAAGTAACTGAAAAAACAAAAGATATAATCCAAAAAGCTCTTGAATCATCAAAACTGCTTTAATGAAAAAAAAAACCAATTCAGGTTTAAAAATTATATGTCTAAATAGAAAAGCAAGTTTTAATTATTTTTTTGAAAATCTTTTAGAAGCAGGAATAGTATTGAAAGGATCTGAAATCAAATCAGTTAGGGAAGGAAAAGTCAATATTGCAGATTCCTATGCAGTAGAAAAAGATGGAGAATTAGTTTTAATTAATTCTCATATAGCAGCATATAAACAAGCAAGTTATTCGAATCATAAACCTTTAGATGAAAGAAAATTGTTATTACATAAAAAAGAAATCAGCAAATTAATTGGAAAAATGCAAAGAGATGGATTTACTATTGTACCTACAAAAATGTATTTTAAAAAAGGAAAAGCCAAGATCGAACTAGCAATTGCTAAAGGAAAAAAGTTATTTGATAAAAGGGCTGCTAAAAAAAATAAGGATTGGAATCGTGATAAAGCAAGATATATCAGGAAAACAAGTTAAAATTGTTTATTTAAGCATTGGTTCAAATCTAGGAAATAGATTTTTGAATATTGAAAAAGCAAAATTTTTATTATTGGAAGAAGGTATTACGGTAATAAAATCTTCAAATTTTTACGAAACATTATCATGGCCAAATCCAAAAAATCCAAAATTTTATAACGTAGTTTTAAAAACTAAAACTAGGTTAAGTGATATAAAAACTCTCAATATTTGTAAACAAATAGAAAAATCTTTAGGAAGAAAAAAAAATAAACGAAATTCTCCCCGAGAATGCGATATCGACATCGTGGACTATGGTCAAATGTCTAAAAAGAAAAATATTATTTTGCCACATCCAAGAATGCATACTCGTAATTTCGTTTTAATTCCGTTATACGAAATAGATAGAAATTGGATACATCCAATCACTAAAGAGCACATAAAATCACTTATTTCTTCTCTTTCGGATCGAGACATAAGTTCTATTAAACTAATTTAAATTAGTGGTATAATAAAGAATGTTAAATTCTGAAGAATTAATAAATAAAGTCAAAATATATAATAAGTTCTTAAATCCAGAAAGATTGAACAAGGCTTATGATTTTGCTGTAAAAGCACATGGCAATCAAAAAAGAGCTTCTGGTGATCCATATTCAGTACATCCCATTGAAGTAGCTAATATTTTAACAGATTTAAAATTAGATAGTGCAACTATAACAACAGGATTATTGCATGATACAATTGAAGATACTTTTGCGACCTACGAAACAATCAAGGGAGAATTTGGAACTGAAGTTGCTGATTTAGTAGATGGTGTAACCAAGATATCCGCATTAGAAAATACTGCTACATCTAATTCAAAAGCAGAAAATTTTAGAAAATTAATTTTAGCTACATCAAAGGATATTAGAGTTTTGCTGGTAAAAATTGCTGATAGACTTCACAACATGCGAACAATTAAAGCTTTTAAAAATTTAGACAAAAGACAAAGAATAGCTCAAGAAACTATGGAAATTTATGCTCCATTAGCAGACAGAATGGGAATGCATAGAATTAGAGATGAGTTAGAAGATTTATCATTTGAAGTATTAAATAATGATGCAAGAAAATTAATTCAGAAAAGATTAGATGAAATTAAGTTAGATAGAAAAGATATATTTGAAACTCTTTCAGAGGAAATGAGTTTACTTTTAAAAGAATATAATATCTTTACAAAAATATATGGAAGAGAAAAAACACCTTTTTCAATTTGGAGAAAAGTTCAAAAAAAAAGAGTCTCTTTAGAACAAATTACAGACATTCTTGGTTTTAGAATTATTTTAGATAATGTTGACGACTGTTATAAAACATTGGGTGTACTTCATAAAAAATGGAATTGTATTCCAGGAAAATTCAAAGACTACATATCTTCACCAAAAATTAATGGTTATAAATCAATACATACCGCTGTAATAGGATCTTTAAAAAAGCCAATTGAAATTCAAATTAGAACAAAAGAAATGCATGATTTTGCTGAAAGAGGTATTGCATCTCATTGGCAATATAAATCTTCAGAAAAATTTAATTCTTTAACTTGGAAAGAATATGATTGGCTAAAAGATTTAGTTGAAATTATAGAAAGAAACGAAAATCCTGAACACTCTTACGAGTATACAAAGTTACAAATGTTTCAAGAAAATGTTTTTTGTTTTACCCCCAAGGGTTCTGTTATTAAATTACCAAAAGATGCAACTCCAATTGATTTTGCTTACGCCGTTCATACTAAAATTGGTAATACTGCTATCGGTTGTGAAATAAATGGAAACAAAGCAGAGCTTCAGAATATTTTAAGAAATGGTGATACTGTAAAAATTATCACTTCCAAAAATAATTCACCTTCACTTCATTGGATACCAATAACTAAAACTGGCAAAGCAAGATCTGCTATAAGAAGATATTGGCATGATAGAGGAGAGAAAAAAGAGGAAAAAATTAAAAAATATAACACTACATTATGGATTTCATTACCTGATAAGCCCGGTCAATTAGGTAATGTTAGTTCATTGATTGGTCAACATAAATTGAATATCTCGAATCTTGAAATGGCAGGTAAAAACCCCAATTATATTAATTTTAAATTTCAATTAATTATTAGAGATCTTAAAAATTTTACTAATTTTATTGCAGAGCTTAAACAAAAAGGTATAAAATTTAAGATAATTAGACACGAAGATAAAAGAAATGCTTTCACCCAAAAAATCCTTAAATATTTTAAGAAAAACTAATGCATTAATAGAAGGACATTTTGTTTTATCTTCAGGGCTACATTCGTCAAAATATATTCAATGTGCCAAATTATTAAGCTATCCACACCTAGCTGAAAAGATTTGCAAATCTCTTGCAAATAAAATTAAGAAAAATTTCAAAAAATTTGATTTGATTTTAGCACCTGCAATGGGCGGTATTATAATCGGTTATGAGGTGGGAAGGATTTTAAAAAAAGAAACAATTTTTTGTGAAAGAGTTAAAGGAAAATTTACACTTAGAAGAGGTTTTGAAATAAAAAAAGGATCTAAAGTCTTAATTTTAGAAGATGTTATTACGACAGGCAAATCAAGTCTGGAGTGTGCAAGATTAATTAATCGATCAAAAGCTAAAGTTGTAGGTTTCGCATCAATAATTGATAGATCAACCAAGAAATCTCTAAAGATTAAAAGAAAAATAACTTCTCATCTAAAGATAAATGTCCCAACGTATAATAAAAAAGAACTACCTAGTGGTTTAAAATCAATACCTATCACAACACCAGGAAGTAGATTTATAAAGTGAAGCGCTTAGGAGTAAATATAGATCATATTGCAACCTTACGAAATGCCAGGGGAGAGTTTCATCCAGATCCAGTTCAAGCTGCTAAATTTGTTAAAAAAATTGGAGCTGACTCAATTACTATACATTTAAGAGAAGATAGAAGACATATTAGAGATCAGGATGCTTTAAAAATTTGTTCTATTGAAAATTTACTAGTTAATTTAGAGGTTTCAACAAATACAAAGATTATTAATAAAGCAATTAAAATAAAACCTGATTTTATTTGTATTGTTCCAGAAAATAGAAAAGAAATTACTACAGAAGGTGGTCTAGATATTAGAAGAAATAAGAATGAATTAAAAAAAATTATCACCAGATTTAAAAAAAACAATATTAGAACCAGCCTATTTATAAACCCTTCAATTACTGATATTAATATTTCAAAAAATATAGGTGCTGACTGTATAGAGATACACACAGGAAAATTAGCAAACCTAGTTAAATCTGGGAAAAATTTCAAAAAAGAATTATCTAAAATTAAAAAATGTTCAA
>CACJLM010000008.1:0-2500 GCA_902594245.1 uncultured Pelagibacteraceae bacterium
TTTCTGTATTGGTTTTTATTTTTTTTACTAATTTATTAAACATTATATTATTTTTTAAATTTGCAATTATTAGTTTAGGTTTTGCAAAAAAGCAAAAAAAACCCAATAAATTCAGGGTTTTTAGAACACTTTTTTAGCCTTAATTGCTTGATTTCCTAAAATTTTAGCCTATAAGCATCAGCTTTCTCTAAAAATTATTGTAATTACAATAAATTGTTAGGGGGATTATTGACCCTTTTTGGTTCAATTAGCTATATAATACGTGAATATTTAAGAAGAGAAGTGTGGACGGTTAAGGTTACCAAAATTTGTCGTACACACTTCAAAATTATATAAATTTTATTCTTAGAATTTATATAGAAGCTAGTGTGCGCCGTTTTTAAACTTGAGAGTTTGATCATGGCTCAGAACGTACGCTGGCGGCACGCCTAACACATGCAAGTCGAACGAAGTAGCAATACTTAGTGGCAGACGGGTGAGTAACATGTAGGTATCTGCCCTTTGGCCTGGAATAACACGAGGAAACTTGTGCTAATACCGGATAAGTCTTTACGGAGAAAGCTTTATGCACCATTGGATGAGCCTGCACTTGATTAGTTTGTTGGTAGGGTAATGGCCTACCAAGACTTTGATCAATAGCTGATTTGAGAGGATGATCAGCCACATTGGGACTGAGACACGGCCCAAACTCCTACGGGAGGCAGCAGTGGGGAATCTTGCACAATGGAGGAAACTCTGATGCAGCGATGCCGCGTGAGTGAAGAAGGCCCTTGGGTTGTAAAGCTCTTTCGTCGGGGAAGAAAATGACTGTACCCGAATAAGAAGGTCCGGCTAACTTCGTGCCAGCAGCCGCGGTAATACGAAGGGACCTAGCGTAGTTCGGAATTACTGGGCTTAAAGAGTTCGTAGGTGGTTGAAAAAGTTGGTGGTGAAATCCCAGAGCTTAACTCTGGAACTGCCATCAAAACTTTTCAGCTAGAGTTTGATAGAGGAAAGCAGAATTTCTAGTGTAGAGGTGAAATTCGTAGATATTAGAAAGAATACCAATTGCGAAGGCAGCTTTCTGGATCATTACTGACACTGAGGAACGAAAGCATGGGTAGCGAAGAGGATTAGATACCCTCGTAGTCCATGCCGTAAACGATGTGTGTTAGACGTTGGAAATTTATTTTCAGTGTCGCAGCGAAAGCGATAAACACACCGCCTGGGGAGTACGACCGCAAGGTTAAAACTCAAATGAATTGACGGGGACCCGCACAAGTAGTGGAGCATGTGGTTTAATTCGAAGATACGCGCAGAACCTTACCAACACTTGACATGTTCGTCGCGACTTTAAGAGATTAAAGTTTTCGGTTCGGCCGGACGAAACACAGGTGCTGCATGGCTGTCGTCAGCTCGTGTCGTGAGATGTTGGGTTAAGTCCCGCAACGAGCGCAACCCTCACTTTTAGTTGCCATCATTAAGTTGGGCACTCTGAAAGAACTGCCAGTGATAAGCTGGAGGAAGGTGGGGATGACGTCAAGTCCTCATGGCCCTTACGTGTTGGGCTACACACGTGCTACAATGGTATTTACAACAGGAAGCAAAACGGCAACGTTAAGCAAATCCTAAAAAAATACCTCAGTTCGGATTGCACTCTGCAACTCGAGTGCATGAAGCTGGAATTACTAGTAATCGTGGATCAGCGTGCCACGGTGAATGCGTTCCCGGGTCTTGTACACACCGCCCGTCACACCATGGGAGTTGGTTCTACCTTAAGGCAAGGTTTAAAACCCTTGACCACGGTATAGTCAGCGACTGGGGTGAAGTCGTAACAAGGTAGCCGTAGGGGAACCTGCGGCTGGATTACCTCCTTTCTAAGGATGAGTAAAATTATTTTTACTCTAAATAATATACAGGCTAATGTTGACCGTCCTCATTTCTCTTCTTAAAGTAGTGTTTCTCTTGCATGGGGGCCGGTAGCTCAGTTGGTTAGAGCACACCCTTGATAAGGGTGGGGTCGAAAGTTCGAGTCTTTCTCGGCCCACCAGTATAAGATCATGGGGGATTAGCTCAGCTGGGAGAGCGCCTGATTTGCATTCAGGAGGTCAGCGGTTCGATCCCGCTATCCTCCACCAGAAATACTTAGTTATACAAAATTGTGAATAAAATAATTATTAATATCAATATCTATATCCGAACATTAGTAATGTTATTAGCTAATGTTCAAATAAAAATTTGATTCAACACAGAATTTTTTTCTGTGCATAAATCAAGCGTTTAAGGGCGTGTGGCGGATGCCTTGGCACTGAAAGACGATGAAGGACGTGATATACTGCGATAAGTTTCGGGGAGCTGTATGTAAGTTTTGATCCGAAAATTTCCGAATGGGGAAACCCACCACTTTATGTGGTACTTTAAACTGAATACATAGGTTTAAAGAGACAACCTGGAGAACTGAAACATCTAAGTAACCAGAGGAAAAGAAATCAATTGAGATTCCGTTAGTAGTGGCGAGCGA
>CACJLM010000008.1:7500-18726 GCA_902594245.1 uncultured Pelagibacteraceae bacterium
TGTAATAGTAAAAATATTCCATACATAGAGACATCAAAAAAACATCAAAGATGTTTAGATAGAATTTATGAAGCGGCTTATAAAAAAAAAAAATTAATAAGTGATGAGGACCTTATTTTATGTGTTCAGGGAGATGAACCTATGTTGCGTCCAGAAATGATAACTAATTGTATTAAACCTTTTAATAGAGGTAAAAATATCAAAGCAACAGTATTAGCTATGAATATTATTGGTAAAGATCAATACTTTGATCCAAATATTGTAAAAATTATTCATGATGAAAATGATGAAGTTTTATATACTTCAAGATCACCAATTCCTTATTCTAAAAAATTCTATAAAGGTCTTGGAGCAAAAAGAATTTATGGAATTTTTGCTTTTAAATGGTCGTTTTTAAAAAAGTTTTATTTTACAAAAGAGTCATTTTTAGAAAGAGTTGAGTCTTGCGATTCAAATAGAATTTGTGACAATGGAAGAGGCCAATTTATAGCTAGACAGGAATATTTTAACTCTTTCTCGGTAGATTGTCCCTCAGACCTAAAAAAAGTAGAAAAATATCTTAAAAAAGACAAATTATTTAAGAAATATAATCTTAAAAAAAAATAAATTTAATGTCAAAATTAAAAATAGAAGATATGTGGGGTTTAGACCCATCATTAAAATTTTTTACAAATAAAAGAAATAAATTTGCAGATTTATACAAGGGTGAAAAAATTATTTTAAATTCTATTATTGATAATAAGCTCTCTGTTTTGGACTATGGATGCGCTACAGGAGGGATGTATAAGATACTAAAAAAAAAAATTAGAAAACTCAACTATGTAGGTGTTGATTTTAATGAGAGACTGCTGGATAAAGCAAGAATCTTAAATCCAGGAGTAAAATTTTTTTCAACAAAAGAATATAAAAAAAAATTAAAAAATAAAAAATTTGATGTTGTTCTTATTTTAGGGCTTTTACACTTAAATTCTGATTGGAAAAAGATTATCACAGAAAATTCAAAATATTCAAAAAAATATTTAATTTTCGATTTAAGAGAAACTGAAAAAAAAGGTGTAGAGAACATATTGAAATCTAATTTTAATATGCAATTTGATAGCTCAGAAAAAAAATATAGAAATTATAAAATTCCATATAACATTATTAACAGTTTAAAAGTGCAGAAAATTTTAGATAAAAAATTGATTAAATTTAAGAAATTTATAGAAATAAAGTATGAAGGTGAGCCCTCTGCAAAATCAAAAACACTATATAGAAATGTCATATTTGCAAACTATTGTTATAAAAAATGAAAAAAATTAATGTTGGAATAATAGGTTTTGGTGTAGTTGGTCAAAGAAGAAAAAAATTTATTATTAATAATAGAAATTATAATTTAATTACCATTAGCGATGTTAGATTTAGTAAAAACTTTAAAAAAAAAAAAATTTCCTATTATAAAAATTACAAAGATGTTCTTAAATTAAAAAATCTGGATGCAGTTTTTGTGACTTTACCAAATTATTTAGCATCTCAAGTTACAATCGATTTTTTAAAAAAAGGCGTTCATGTTTTTTGTGAAAAGCCACCAGGAAGAAATCCCAACGATATAAAAAAAGTAATTTTACAAGAAAAAAAAAATAAAAAGGTTAAATTAAAATATGGATTTAACCATAGATATCACGAGTCTATAAAACTAGCAAAAAAAATTATATCTCAAAAAATGTATGGTGATGTTGTAAATATTAGAGCTATCTACGGAAAAAGTAAAATAGTAACTTTTAAAAAAAGTGATTGGAGAGCAAAGAGAAAATTTGCTGGAGGTGGAATATTGTTAGATCAGGGAATACATCTACTTGATTTATTATATTATTTTGTTGGCAAATTTGAAAAATATAAGAGCTTTATATCAAATCGTTATTGGAAATATGATGTTGAGGATAACGCTTTTGGTTTAATGAAAAATAATAAAGGAGTAATAGCATCAATTCACTCTACTGCAACTCAGTGGCAACACAAGTTTTCCATGGAAATTTCATTAAGTCAAGCTACACTTTTATTACATGGTATTTTATCGGGATCTAAAAGTTATGGTAAAGAAACAATAACCATCATTTCAAAAAAAAATAAAATCAGAAAAAAGATTTTTTACTCAAAAGACAATTCATGGAAACAGGAAATTGATGAATTTGCTGAAATAATACTTAAAAATTTAAAAGTAAAAACTGGAAATAGTGAACAGGCTTTAGACGTAATGAATATGGTATACAAAATTTATAAAGATGATAAATCATGGAAATATAATTAATGAAAAAAAATTTTAAAAATTTTACTAAAAATTATCTAACAAAACTCGAAAAATTATTTAAAGAGATTGATTTAGACAGTTTATCCAAGCTAGAAACTGAGCTAGAAAATCTTAGAAAAAATAACTCTACATTATTTGTATTTGGAAATGGAGGTGGTTCAGCAACAGCAACTACCATGGCTAATGATTTAGGCTTTGATATAAAAAAAAAAACAAAAGTTAAGAAAACTTTTAAAATTATCTCATTAAATGACAATCCTGCAGTAGTAACTGCAATCGCAAATGATATTGGTTATGAAAATATATTTTTAAAACAATTAGAAATACACTACAAAAAAGGTGATAAAATATTAATTTTTTCTGCCTCTGGAAATTCAGAAAATTTGTTAAAAGCCGCAAAATTTATAAAAAAAAAAGGAGGAAGGGTTATTTCAATTTTAGGTTTTGATGGAGGTAAACTGAAAAAAATTTCAGACTTGTCGGTCCATATTAAAACTGAAAAAGGTGCTTATGGACCAGTGGAAGATATTCAGCTAATAATTAATCATATATTTGCCCATTGGTTTCAATATAAATTCAAATAATGAATATTAATTTTAAAGGAAAAGTAGTTCTAATTACTGGTAGTACAAAAGGGATTGGTAAGAAATTATTCACAAAATTTAAATCTTTAGGAGCTTATGTAATTGGTACGTCTAAAACTATTCAGCTAAAAAAAAAAAATTATGAAATAATTAAGGCTGACTTTACTTCAAGTAGTTCTACTAAAAATTTTATCAAAGTCTTAGGTAAATTTAAAAAGATTGATGTTTTAATTAATAATGCTGGAATAAATAAAATTTCTCATATTAATAATATAAATGACCAAGATGTTAATAACATTATTAATGTGAATTTGATTGCTCCAATTTTAATAACTAAAGAAGTTTCAAGAATAATGATGAGGAAAAACAAAGGTAAAATAATCAATATTAGTTCTATTTTCGGTAAAGTTTCAAAAGAAAAACGATCAGTTTATGCTTCAACTAAACACGCTATTAATGGATTAACTAAAACATTAGCTCTAGATTTAGCATCAAGCAATATTTTAGTAAATTCAGTTAGCCCTGGCGTTATTCAAACTCAATTAACAAAAAAAGTCTTGGGTCGATCAGGAATAAATAAAATGAAAAAAGAAATTCCACTTAAAAAATTAGGTAAAACAGAAGATGTGGCAAATTTAATCCTATTTTTAACAAGCGAATATAATTCATATATAACAGGTCAAAATTATATCATAGATGGTGGATACGTTGTTAAATAAAATAAAAACTAAAGAAATTAAAATTTATTCAAAATTTAAAAAATACAGTGTTTTTTTTAATAACGACTTAAAGAATATTAAAAAAAATTTTCCTAAAGATAGTATTGTTATAGCTGATAAAAAAGTAAAGAACCACTTTAGAAAAAACGATAAATTTTTTTATATAGAAGGTTCAGAGAAGTTAAAAAGTTTTGAAAATTTGAATATTATAATTAAAAAAATACTTAAATTAAATATTACTAAATCTACTACTTTAATTGCTATAGGAGGAGGCACAGT
Source organism: uncultured Pelagibacteraceae bacterium (assembly GCA_902594245.1). Lineage (GTDB taxonomy): Bacteria > Pseudomonadota > Alphaproteobacteria > Pelagibacterales > Pelagibacteraceae > Pelagibacter. The sequence goes on from CACJLM010000008.1 coordinate 11,370, forward strand.
TCAGGATGCTTGTTCTTTTATTTCCTCAATACTTTTTCGAGGAATAAAATGGATATTTATTCCAACAACATTATTATCACAATGTGATAGTTGCATAGGAGGAAAAACTTCCATAAATTTTTATGGTATTAAAAATCAAATAGGCAATTTTTACCCACCTAATGAAATTTATATCAATTTGAATTTTATTAAAAATCAACCAAAAAAAAACTTATTATCCGGCTTGGGAGAAATGTCTCATTATTATTTTGTATCAAGTAAAAAAGATTTTAATTTTTTTAAAAAACATGCTTCTAAAGCTTTAGAAAATAATATTTTTTCCTTAACTAATTTAGTCTATGGATCATTGATTATAAAAAAAAAATATATTGAAAAAGATGAATTTGATACAGGAGAAAGACTGATACTTAATTATGGTCATTCTTTTGGGCATGCCATAGAAAAGGCATCAAATTATTTAATTCCACATGGTATTGCTGTCGCAAATGGAATGAAAATTGCGAATTATATTTCTTATAAAAAAAGATTTTTGAATTTAAGAGAATATATATCAATGAACAAAACACTAAATCTGATTACTAGCTCAAAAGATTTAATTAAAATTAAGCCTGAAATAATGATGAAAGCATTAGAGAAAGATAAGAAAAATAATAAAAAATCAATGAGAGTAATTTTAACAAAAGGTATTGGAAAAATGTTTATATTTAGTATTGATAGAAGAAAAAAAAAAGTATTAAAAAATTTATTAATTAATTATTTTAAGGAAATATGATCAAAAACAAAATCTTAAATAAGTTCACACCTCTTAAAATTAAAGCCAAATTCCAATCATTTTTTGATTTTGCACATCATTTTAATTTGAAAGTTAAGATTCCAAATTCAGATAAGTATATTCTATTTAGATCAAATGGATCTCAAAGCAGATCTAGAGCAAAAACATCATTAATAAAAGAAGCCAATACTATTGAATGGATTGATGGTTTTAATAATGCTTCAAATTTTTTGGATGTTGGGGCTCACATGGGCATTTTTTCAATTTATGCAGCTGTAAAAAAAAATTGTAAAGTAACAGCAGTTGAACCATGTTTAGCGAATTTATCTACACTAAATTATAATGTGATCTTAAATAATGTTTTTGAAAATATATTTATATGTCCGAATGCAATTTCGAATGTGACTCAAATTGACAAATTTTATGTATCATTAGGAAATGATAAAAATTTTAGAGATTTAGCTGCAGGTTTTCCCAAGAAACCAATCGCTACACGAGGTGAAAAAATGACTAATGCTTATTCACATGCAGCAAATTTAATCACTGTTGACGAACTTAATAATAAATTTGGCCCATATGAAAATATAAAAATAGATATTGATGGAAATGAAAAGGATTTAATTTTAGGTGCAGAAAAAACATTAGAGTCTTCAAGTTTAAAGTCAATTTTAATTGAGCTAAATGAAAAGGATGAAAATTTTTCATCTATTGTAGATCACATTAAAAATAAAAAGTTCAAATTAAATGAATATCTTACAAATAAAAGCTATATTTCAACAAAGCGTTCTTCAAAAATTTATAATTTGATTTTTGATAAAAATTAAGGATTAATGAATTTTTTTAGAAAAATTTTATATCTATTTGGAACTAGTAAATCTTTATTTTTTTTTTTATTAATAATATTTACCATAAGTTCCTTAGTTGAAGTTGTTGGTATAGGATTATTGGGAACTTATGTCTCTTATTTAATTAATCCAGAAAATTTTTTAATTGAAAAGATTTCAAAGTTTTTAGAATTTTTTAATTATGATAAAGACGTAATTAATTTTGAAATATTCAGTTATATTATAGTTCTTATATTTCTGATAAAGTTTTTGGTAAAAATTGGAATTGATTTATATCTTGAGTATTTTACTTTAAGTAGATCGAGATTATTAAGAGATAAATTATTAGAGAAGTATATTAATTTAAAAAATCAAAACCTTTATTCAGAGAATACTTCAGCTTATGTAGAAACTATCTTAAGATTAACAGAGAGAATACAAGGTCCATGCATGTCTTCTCTATTAAAAATATTTTCTGATGGAATAATTTTATTATCAATAATTATTTTTTTATTCACTATTAATTTATATATTACCCTTGTTTGTCTAATTACAGTTTTCATTTTTAGCTTTCCATTTGTGTTTATCTTGCATCCTAAATTAAGAAAGTTTTCAGAACATCAAAGTATAGCCTCAAAAAAAATTGTAAAAAATCTTTATGAGCTCTTAGAAGGTCTATTTGAACTTGGCATATATAATAAAATTAGTTTTTTTTATGAGAATTTTAAAAAACAGTCTTCAAAAATGTTCGTAAACACTTTTAAAAGTAATTTCACATTTTTTTTCGTTAGACCAGCAATTGAGTTAGTTTTTATTTTGTTGATTGTTTTTACACTTCTTTATTTAACATCTCAGAATGTGAATTTGAGAGAAAATTTTACAATAATTTCAATTTTCACAATTTCACTTTTAAGAATTATTCCAATAACTACTTCTATTGTTTCATCAATTAACCGACTATCATCCAGTAAATATGCAGTTGATAAAGTTTATGATGATTTAACTTTAAAAGAAAATTATTTAGAAAAAAATGCCACACAAATTAAGGAAATAAAATTTGAATTTTTAAATATAGAGAATGTTCATTTTGAGTATAAAAATAAGTCAATATTTGAAAATTTAAATTTGCAAATACCTAAAAATTCTATCACAGCATTGTATGGAAAATCTGGATCTGGAAAAAGTACATTAATAAAACTTATTTCGGGAATATTAAAGCCTAGTAAAGGTCAAATTAAAATTAATAATAAAATAGATATTCATGAAAATTTAAATATTTGGCAAAATAAAATTTCATACATTCCACAAGATATTTTCGTATTTGAAGACTCAATCGGAAAAAATATTGCTTTGAGTGAAAATTATGTAGAAAAAGAAATTCATGATTGTTTAAAACAAGTTGGCTTAGTAGAATTTGCAGGTGAAAATTTATCTAATAAAATTTTGCAATATGGCTCTAACTTATCAGGTGGACAAAAACAGAGGATCGCAATAGCTAGATCTCTTTATTTTAAAAGAGATATATTAATATTAGATGAAATAACTAATCAGCTTGATAAAATTAATGAAAACAAAATATTTGAATTAGTAAAAAGTTTTAAAGACAATAAAACAATCATATTCATTTCTCATAATGAAAAACTTTTAGATTTTGCAGATAAAGTTGTAGATGTTGAAAAAATTATAAAATCATGAAATTAATTGTCATTAACTCACATGGTCCAATGGGTAGTACAACCTTATCAGCAATATTAGAACATTTTGGATATTTATCATTACCTATAAGAAAAGTAGCATTAACAGAATATCTTAGTGGAAATTATAATTTAAAAAATAAATTTTTTCAAAATAGAATTGTTGAGATAGCTCATAAGCTTTCAAGTAGACGAATTTCGCGATCAAGAAGCATGATTGATAGTAACGAAAATATTCTTTTAGATAAAAAAGTTTTAGAAGATGCAAAAAAATTTAGAAATCAAGAATTTGAAAGTTTTTCTAAAATGTATTTTGAGGCTTATAATTTATTCTATAAACATATGATATATAAAGAGAAAAAAAATTATGAAGGAGTAATCGAATTATCAACTAATTCTTTTTTATACGAACCTGATAAATATTACGATTTATTTAAAAAAAATTTTTCAGAAGTTATTTTCTTTAATTTAGATAGAAACTTTGAGAATTGGCTTAATTCATTGATGTCACAATTTTTCGTTAGAGATAAAATCTCAATCAAAAATATGATTAAAAAATTAAGTTCAATTATCAGAGATTATAATAGGTATAATAAGTTTCTGAAAACAGAAAATAATTCTATTAATGTAAAATTTGAAGAAATGTTCAAACCTTTTGATGAAAATTTTTTAAAAAAAATGGAAATAAAATTCAATAACAATAAAGGTATGAATTATTGGAAATCAAATAAGTATGATCACTATGGCTATTTATTAGATTATAAAGATACATTCGAAATTTTTGACGATAAAATAAATTTCATATCTTCTTTTTCGAAAAAAATTGCTTTGAGATCATATAATGAAAATAATAAGAATTTTTTTAAAACTTTTATTTATGATCTGTTATTTCAAATAAGTTTTATTTTTGATGTAATAAAATATAAATTTTTAAAATGGAAAAAAAATTAGTAATACCAGTTGAAATTAGAAGTAGGGAATTAGATGCAGCTATAGTTCTGACAAATCAAGCTATTAAAAAAGGTTGGACAGTTTTTTTAGGACAAAAACAACACATATGGCCCATGATTGAGTTACTTAAAGGATCTGTTTATTTTTTAAAAAGTATAGTTCCAGGCGAGTATGACAATTTAAAAAAAATAAAGAAAAATAAAAATTTTATAACGTCTTTAGACATAGAGGGGTTAAATATGGGCGTTGAGCCAATAGGAGTAACTAGACGATATTCGAAACAAACAATAGAGATTGCAGATAGATTATTTTTTTGGGGTTTAAACGATTTTTTAAGAGTGAAAAGTAAGTTTAAAGCGATAAAAAAAAAATCATTTATAACTGGTTCGCCAGTGGTTGATGCTTGGAAAATTCAATTAAAGAAGTTAGATAAAATTAAAGGTGATAATTCAATTTTAATTTCTATGAATTTTATGCGCGGGGATCCATCAATAAAACATGTTAAATTTGATTTAGAAAAATTGATGATGGGTCCAAAAATCAATAAAAAACAAATAGATTTTTTGAAAAGAGAATATGAATTAAAAGATCTTTCATTTAAAGATTTTTTCGAAATTAGTGGTTTTTTAGCAAAACACTTTAAAAAAAGAAAAATTATAATTCGCCCACACCCAGAGGAGGATATTAGTAGATATAAACCTTTAGAAAAAAAATTTAAAAATTTAATTGTTGATAATCACACATCTAGAATAGATCAGCTTAAGAGGTGTTCAGCTTTTATTCACTTTAACAGTACTATGTCTGTACAAGCATATTTCATGAAAAAAAATGTAATCATGTACAACCCTGTAAAAAATAAAAGAGCATTGTCAATATTATGTCCGGTTCCCAAAATAGTTTCTCAAGAAATTAAAAATAAAAAAAAACTACTTTCATCTATAAAAAAGCCCAGAGAAAGAAAAGTAAAAATTAAAAATTTATTAGAAAACTTTAAAAATGACTCATCAAAAAAGATAGTTCAAAATTTAGACTATCTTGTTAAAGGAAAAAAAAAAATATATGAAAATCAGTTAAAATTTGTACCTGTAATTTACTATCTTACTAAATATAAATTAAAACAATATTTATTTTTTTTGGCTGGTGTATTATCTTTTTTAATTCCTAAATTAAGAAAAAAATACTGGAGAGGAAGATTTTTCTTTAAATTTAAAAATTCTAAATGGACTCCATTAGCAAAAAATCAGCTAATTGAACTACTTAATTACTACAATTGTGAAAAAATTAATAAATTAAAAATAAAAAAACATTTATCTGGTATGTTTGAAATCAAATATGACAAGTGATTTTGTATCTATTCAGAGTTATTATGACAATATAACTCTTTCTTTATTTCTTTCCGTAGTTCTTTTGATTAACTTAGTTTTTTTATCAAGATATTTATGTGAAAAAAAAATTTTCTTTAAAGAGATAACATTTACTTCTGAAGCATTAATCTTTTTTTTTATAATTTCAATTTTATCTTTTACAACTTATTTTTTTTCCTTAATTGGTTTCAATCTAATTTTTCTAAGATTTTGTTTAATAGGTATTAATATATTCTTATTTTTTTTTTTTATTATTAAATTTAAAAAAAAACTTTTTAGAAAAAATTTAGAAAATACTGATTATATCTTTTTATTATTTTTTTTAATTTTAGCATTTGCTCCTACATCAGATGCTGATTCATTAGATTATCATTTAGGATATCCTCTCGAAATACTTAGGAACGAAAATTTCGTTTTTAGGTCTGATTGGTATCATTCTCGTGTTTCTGGAATTGGAGAATTCTACAATTTATTTGGATTAATTTTTGGATCACCAATTTTTGGGCAAATAATTAACTTCTTATCAATTTACTATTTATTAATAATTTTGATTGAAATTTTAAAAAATAAAAAAATTAATAGCTTAAAGGCTAGGACTTTAATATTTTCTACCCCTTTGCTTTTGTGGTTTGTTTATTCACAAAAAGTTCAATTATTACCTTCAGTGATGCTTTTCGCTTCAGCTATCTATCTTTTAAATTATAAAGAGATAAATATCAAAAATTATTTAGTTTTTTTAATTAGTTTAAGTTTTATCTTTTTTTCAAAGGTTAGTTTTATTTTGCCTACTTTTTTAATTTTTTCTTATTCTTTAAAATTTGTTTATAAGCAAAGAGAGTATTATTATTTGATTTTTTCTATTTTTATTATTTTTCTATTACCAAGATTTTATTTTAATTACTTCTATTTTGCAGATATCTATCCACCTTTATTTGAACGATTTAAGTCAAGTCCTGACCTGGAATATTTAAACTTTGTAAGTGATCTTGGAAAAGATAGAGCAACCTTTAAATTTAAATTTATAGATTATATCTATTTCCCTATAAAATTCATTGTTCCAACAAAATTAAGTAATTTAACCATTACATTAAGTGTTTATTACGCATTAATATTCTATTTTTTATTTAATCTAAAAAGTTACTTTAAAGATAAATTTTTTATATTCATTCTTATAATCACTATCTTTTTAATGTTATTACCGAATTTTCAACCAAGATATTTTTTGGATAGTTATTGGTTTTTATTGATGCTAATCATAATGAACTACTCCCAAATTAAAAAAAATATTTTTTTTAAAGTAATAAATTTTTTAGGTGTGATTCAATCTTATTTAATACTCTTTGCTTTAATTATTTTTTCAACATATTACTTTTCAGCAAATTTTGGTAAAAAACGATATGATTTAATTATGTCCCAAATTGCACAAAATTACCAGATGACTTTATGGATATATGATAAGATTCCAAGAGATAAAGTAGTTGTATCAGACTATGTAAGATCACATGCATTTTATCAAAACGAATTTATTTCGAGAGAAGAGTATTTCAGAAAAGATCCTTTTATAATGAATGATAAATATAAACCTGATTTTTTTATTTTAACATTAGAAGATAAAACATTTTTTGAAAAATTTTCTAGATGTCTTTTATATACTGGAGATGAAAAGGAGTTTTTTAATGAGGCAAGAAATCCTTTTGGTCAAAAAAAACATAAACAAAAAATAAAAATTTATGAAAATATTTGTAAATAAAA
>CACJLM010000009.1 GCA_902594245.1 uncultured Pelagibacteraceae bacterium
AAATTATTCAGAGTCAGGCATAATTACCAGAAAAACAGGAGAATTGATTCATGAAATTACAAAAAATATAAAAAGTGAAAATGCAGAAAAATATATTTCAATATATTCATGCACTAAACATGACCAAAAAGTCTAATTTTTTTTTAGAAAATTTTGTGTAAAGTGATGTTATGAAAAAATACCTTCTCAGCATAATTTTAAGTTTGCTCATTTCATCAGTTGCATTAGCACGAAGTACTGGTTGCAAAGAAGGAAATTGTGAAAATGGTTTTGGTAAATGGGTTTATACAGATAAGACTACTTACGAAGGTGAATGGGTAGGAACAAAAAAAAATGGTCAAGGAGTTGAAACTTGGCCCAACGGATACATCTACAAGGGCGAGTTTAAAAACAGTGAATGGAGTGGAGTAGGTGTTTTAACTTTTCCTGATGGCTCAACTTATGAAGGTGAATGGGCAAAGGGATTTATGAATGGAACAGGAACTTTTACCTCATCAGATGGAACACAGAAATCAGGCACATGGAAAAATGGAAAGCTACAAGAATAATGTCAAAAGAAAATTATTTAAATAAGATTAAGGATTTACCAGAAACTGTAAAACAATTTGGAGGTTTGGTGCTAATAGTTCTAATTATATTTTTTTCATTTTCTGTTTTAAATATTATGTTTGGTGGTGGTGATGAGCTTGTAAGAAAAATGAAATTGGAAGAAGAAAGAATTGCGGAAGAAAAAAAATTAAGTGAATTAATATCTAAATTACCTTCAGGAATATTAGTAACTTTTGACGGTACTGATCATTATAAATTAACAGATGAAGTATATGAACAAGTTTGTAAAGCAACAAAACTCATTCCTCAAAGAGCAATTATGGGTGCAAATTTTTTAAATTTTAGAGCACATGAAATCTATACAATTAATGGGAATAAAATCGATGAAACTTTTGTTAAGTGGGATGAAGAGAAAAATAAATGTTATGCAGGTTTTACAGTAAGTGGAGATAATGTTGGAGTTAATGAGTCAATATCTGTTAGTGGGGAAGCATTAAGTTTTTTAAGCACAGGAATTGATACTAGGGTTTACTATATTAAAAATTTTTAAGGAGGAAAAACATTAATATTATGGATTTAATTTTATCTTAATTTCATATAACCTAATTAAAAATCTATGTCTGAACCAGTAATCAAATGTGAAAATGTTTATAAAATCTTCGGAGCAAATGCTGAAAAGATGCTTAAAGATTCAAATGGCAATGTTGATGCTAAAACCTTTCAAGAAAATGGATGTATTGTAGGAGTTAATAATGCTTCATTTGAAGTTTCTAAAGGAGAGATGCTGGTTGTTATGGGTTTGTCTGGTTCGGGAAAATCAACTTTATTACGATGTATTTCTAGATTAACTGATGCAACAGGTGGAAAAATTTTTATAGAAGGCCAAGATTTATTACAATTAAACAACAAAGACCTCATTGATCTAAGAAGAAATAAAATGGGAATGGTTTTTCAAAGTTTTGCTTTGCTTCCACACAAAACTGTAGTTGAAAATATAGCTTTTCCACTTCAAATTAAAGGTGTCAAAACTGTTGATAGCATAAATAAAGCAATGGACATGGTTAAGTTGGTTGGACTTGATGGCAGAGAAAATTATTTTCCACGAGAGTTATCAGGAGGACAACAACAAAGAGTAGGAATTGCAAGATCATTAGCTGTAGAACCGGATATATGGTTTTTAGATGAACCTTTCTCTGCTTTAGATCCATTAATTAGAAAAGAAATGCAAGATGAGTTTTTAAGACTTCAGGAAAAATTACAAAAAACAATCATGTTTATTACTCATGATTTTGATGAGGCTTTAAAACTTGCCGATCGTATTGCAATTATGAAAGATGGTATAATTGAGCAATTAGATACTCCAGCTAATATTGTATTAAATCCAGCAACTGAATATGTAAGAAAGTTTACTGAGGAAGTACCTAGAGAAAAAGTATTATTAATTGAAGATGTAATGGATACATCTAAAGAAAACCTTGGTGATTTAAAAGTTTCAAAAGATGAAATTATAGAAAATGTTGCTGAAAAAATTCTTACCCAAGAAAAAACAGTTGCAGTAATTGATAAAGATAAAAATATTATTGGCTCTATTAACCCAACTAAAATAATCAATACAGTTTTTGGAGGAAGAAAAAATAACAATTAATTATGGAACTTTTAAAGAAATACCCAAAAACATTTCAATGGTTATTTTTGTTAGTTGTATTTTTTGCTTTATGTTTTGCTATTGAAGTTCCTGAAACATATAAATTTATCCGAGGTCAAGCAGAATTCGTAAAAGATCCTAATCAGAGTAGTTATGTATTTTTGGGTAAAGAAGTAAGATACTATGCTTTTGATGTTTTTTGGAGATTGCCTCCATTACTTGGATGGTTACCTATTTGGATAAACGATTCTTTATTTTTTTTAATGAACGAATGGATGCCCATTGAAGTTTGGAATGAAGATACACAAGAATTTAAAAGTCGTCCGATAGTTTTACAAATAAGTAGAAATTTAACAGCATTCATGACTTTTTTAATAGAGTTGATAAGAGAAATTTTACTAGGTGGTCTTGAAACAATTGTAGCTTTTACAAGTTGGGATTGGATAGACAAAAACCCTTGGGCAGAATTACCTGGTTTGCCTTGGACTATTGTAGCAGCAGGTGCAGCTTTACTTTCTTATAAACTTAGCGGAAAAGGTTTAGCTTTATTTGCAGGTTTAACCATGATTTACATCTCTCTTTTTGGTCAATGGAAACCCTCAATGCAAACTCTTTCATTCATATTAGTTGCAGCACCACTGTCATTTATTTTTGGCCTAGGCTTAGGAATAGCAGCATTTAAAAGTAAACGTGTTGAAAAAGCCTTATATCCAATATTATTAGTAATGCAGACGATGCCTCAATATGCAGTATTAGTTCCTGCGTTAGTTCTTTTTGGTGTTGGTGACCATGCTGCAGTAATCATAACTATGGTTGTGGCTATTCCACCTATGATATTGTTAACTATATTAGGTTTAAGAGCTGTACCACCAGAAGTTATTGAAGCTGGCAGAATGAGCGGATGTAATAATTTTCAATTAATGTTTAAAGTATTAATTCCAACCGCTAGAAGAGATATTTTAATTGGAGTAAACCAAGTTATTATGGTGTGTTTTTCGATGGCAGTTATTTCAGCTTTTATTGGTGCAAAAGGTTTAGGATTTAATTTATTATTAGCATTAAACCAATTAAACATTGGATTAGCTCTAGAGGCAGGCTTATGTATCAGCTTAATTGCAATTTTATTAGATAAGATGTCATTAGCTTGGGCTAATAAACAAGAAGATTATTTTGGTAACCTAACATTCTTTCAAAGAAATAAAAATTTACTATTTTTTGCTGCAACAGTAGTGATTGGAATAATACTTGCTTATGTTGGAACATTTTTATTTAAAGGCACATTCAATTATTTGTTTGAGATTCCACACAACAAAGGAATATCAACTGCTGATTTTTGGAATAAAGGTGTTGATTGGATTTTTGATACTTTCTTCGTATATATCAAAGCATTTAACACCTGGTTAATTAAAGAGGTGCTTCAACCAATGAGAGCGCTGTATTTAAGGATGCCAGCAATTGCTACAATAGTTTTAGTTGTTGGTGCAGGATATTTAATCGGAGGTTTACGTTCTGCCTTAGTGGTTTGTGCTTTAACTTTATTTATTGCATTTAGTCCTTGGTGGGATAGGGCTTTAGTTACAGCATATATGGCAACCTTTGGAGTAATTGTTTCTTGTATTATTGGATTTACTGTCGGAACTTTATGTTTTCAAAATAAACATTCAGCCAATTTTATGTTGGGAGTATGTGATATTTTTCAAACATTCCCATCATTTGTATATTTGATACCTGTAATGATGTTATTTGGTATAACTGATACATCCGTATTAATCGCAGTTATAGTCTACGCAACTATACCTGCAACCAGATATACAATAGAAGGACTTAGAAGTGTTCCAGCAGGTTTACATGATGCAGCGACCATGTCGGGTGTAAATAAATTTCAAAGATTAACAAAAATAGAATTTCCATTAGCATTTCCGCATATGATGCTTGGTATAAATCAAACAATTGTATTTGCTTTATTTATGGTAATTATTGGAGCATTCATTGGCACAGAAGACTTAGGTCAATATATTTTAAAAGCATTATCAGATAAAAAAGGTGCAGGTATTGGATTAACACTTGGTATATGTGTAGCTTTCATAGCTTTGATATTTGATAATTTAATTAGAGCTTACGTTCAAAAAAGAAAAAAACATCTAGGTATTGATTAATTCTAATTTATTTATCTAAAAAAGTTTTTAATGAGTCATCCATAGCAGTTGCCCATGAAGTATGGTGAATTGGGGCGACAGAACCTGTTACGGGTGAAGAAAAAGATTTGTTTCTATAAGTTAATATATCCTCTACTTTATGATGTTCCCATTCTTTAAAATGTTTTCTAATTAATTCAAAATCAATTTTAGGATAATCTGACATTTCATGAAGCTCTTTTGTATATTCTGTTTGAAAATCAATCATTTGATCTGGATTTTCTAATTTTTCTTCCATTGCAACCCATTTATTAATATCACTTTCAATTTCTTTATCATTTGGAACTTTAATCTTATTCATTATTACATCTCTTGCGTACCAAGCCTGACAGTCAAACATATTAAATGTATGAAACTGATCTTGCATACCAAGATATAAAAGTTTGTGATTATTTTGCCAAACCACACCTTTATATAACTTTGGTGGATAAAGTCTGTTTCTAGTTTTTTAACTGTAAATTTTCCTCTAAAAAAGGAAAATGATGAAGGTACCCAGTACATAAAATTACCACATCAGCTTCTTGCTCAGTACCATCTTTAAAAATTGCTTTTTTTCCCTCTAGTCTATCTAAGTAATGAACTTCTTTCATTCCTTTCGGCCACTTAAATCCCATAGGATTATGTCTGTATCCAATAGTTACACTTTTAGCACCGTACTTGTTGCATTGAAGCGCCACATCCTCAGCAGAATAACTACTACCAAGAACTATTACATTCTTATTTCTAAATTCCTCTGCATCTCTAAAATCATGGGAATGCATAATTCTTCCAGGAAAAGAATTCATTCCTTCATATTCTGGAATGTAAGGAACAGAAAAATGTCCAGTGGAGACAACCACAAAATCAAAATTATCTTTTAATACTTTATCGTTGACTTTATCTTGATAACTAACTTCAAATTTATCATTTTTATAAATTGTGTTTACTACTCTAGTGTTGAATTTGATTTTACTTTTTAACTTTCCTTTGCTTACTCTTCCAATAATGTAGTCATACAAAACTGCTCTAGGGGGAAAAGAAGGAATGGCTTTTCCGAAATGTTCATCAAATGAATAATCTGCAAATTCTAAACACTCTTTTGGTCCATTTGACCATAGATATCTGTACATGCTGTTATGCACAGGATCTCCATACTGATCAGAACCAGTTCTCCAATTATAGTTCCACAATCCTCCCCAGTCCTCTTGTTTTTCAAAACAAACTATTTCAGGAATTTTTTCACCATTTTTTTCTGCTAATTCAAATGCTCTGAGCATAGACAATCCACATGGTCCAGCTCCTATTATTGCTACTTTTGTCATTAAGTTACCAAATTTAAATTTGTAAAATTATTTTACTAACAAAATTGGGAATTTAAAATAAAATATTACAATATAACTAGGATTATTTGAGATTACTTTCTCTCGTATGTGTTGTATTAAACACTTAATTTTTAAGCTTATAACATATGAAAAAAATTTTGGTAATTGGCGGTGGTGCAATGGGTTCTGCTTTTACGATCCCATGTCTTGAAAATAAAAATGATGTCACAATTACCGAACCCTACTCAAAAAGATTTATTAAAGATTTATCCTCAAAAAAAAAATTTCATTCTGCATTAAAAATTAAACTTCCAAGTAAGTTAAAATTTAGGAAATTTTCAAGTGATCTTTTAGAGGAAAAATTTGATCTTTTAGTAATTGCTTTAAGTTTACCCGGAATTGATTTTATTGCTAAAAAATTAAGATATAAAAAGATAAAAACTCCAGTTTTAGTACTTACTAAAGGATTAAAATATTTACCTAAAGATAAGAAAATTTTAACAATTTCAGAAAATTTAATAAGAAACTCTGGAATAAAAAATGTATCAGTTTTAAAAGGGCCTTGTTTAGCAAAAGAATTAGCTAGAAAAAATCAAACAAGTGTTGTCATAGCAAATAAAAGCATCAATTTTGCAAAAAAAATTGGAAAAAGAATTTCAACAAAATATTATCTTGCTGAATTTTCTAAAGATGTCATTGGGATTGAGGTATGTTCTGCAATTAAAAATATATATTCAATGATAATTGGAGCTGGTCAAAGCTTAAATGCTTCATCTAATTTATTTCAGAAATCAATTTTAGAAATGATATTTTTAACTAAATATTTTAAAGGTAAAGAAGAAACTGCCCTAGGACTTGCTGGGGCTGGTGATTTATATGTTAGTGCAGCGGGAGGTCGAAATAGTAAAATGGGAAGTTACTTAGGTAAAGGTTATACATTTAAAATTGCAAAGAAAAAATTTATGCCAAATGATACTGTCGAGGGAGAACAACTTGTTAGAGAAATTTCACCATTTATATTAAAAAAAATTGATAAAAAGAAAATTCCTTTAATGATTAATTTGTTTAGAGCAATATTGAATAATAAAAAACTCAAATTCAGTTAAGATTATATATGAAATTTAATTGGAATTATCCGACAACAGTTTGGGTTGGTGAAGATAGAGTAAATGATTTGGAGGAAGCATGTATAAATTTAAAGATCACTAAACCTTTATTTATTACTGATAAAGATTTAATTAACTTACCTTTCATACAAAAAATTATAAATGAAATTAAAAAAAAATTTCAAGAATTAAAAATTTTTTCAAATTTTTCTGGAAACCCAATTGGAGAAAATGTTGATGAGGGTGTAAATGAATTTAAAGAAAATAATTGTGATGGGGTTATTGCAATTGGAGGGGGAAGTGCAATTGATGTAGGAAAAGCTATTGCGTTTATGTCGGGGCAAAATAGACCTATTTGGGATTTTGAAGATGTAGGAGATTATTGGAAAAGAGCTGATGAAAAAAAAATCTCACCAATAATTGCAATTCCAACAACAGCTGGAACAGGATCTGAAACAGGTCGAGCATCAGCTATCATAAATAAAAAAACAGGTATTAAAAAAATTATTTTTCATCCCAAAATATTACCTTCAATTGTTATTTTGGATCCAAAATTAACCTTAGAACTTTCTCCAAGATTAACAGCAGCCACAGGTATGGATGCATTAGCTCATAACCTTGAGGCTTTTTGTGCACCAAACTATCATCCAATGGCTGAGGGTATTGCTTTAGAAGGAATGAAATTGATTAAGAGATCACTAGTAGTTGCATTCAAAGATGGAGGAAATATTGAAGCAAGACAAAATTTATTAACAGCTTCATCAATGGGTTCAACAGCTTTTCAAAAAGGATTAGGCGCTATTCATTCATTGAGCCATCCAGTAAATGCCCAATATAATATTCATCACGGATTATCAAATGCAATTTTTATGCCTTATGTTTTAACATTTAACAAAAACTCTATAGAAAAAAAAATAATTTCAATATGTGATTATTTAGGTTTAGACAAAAAATTTGATAGCTTCTTAGAATGGATATTAGGTTTAAGAAAAGAACTGGCAATTCCTCATAAGCTCTCTGATGTTATGGATTGTTCGAAAATCAATTTAGATGAATTATCTTTAATGGCATACGAAGATCCATCAACAAGTGGAAATCCAAGAAAAATTGATAAGGATGATCTGAAGATGATGTATGAGTACAGCATTACAGGAGAGTTATTCAAATGAAGAACATCTTAATTGTTGAGGGAAATTTAAGAGAAGAAAATCAAAGTTTTTCAAAAGTTGGCATACAAACACATACAGAAAGTTTAAAAGACAGCCTTGCTTATTTCACAAATAAATTGAAATTTGATGTTGTTAATCCATCATCAGATCAAAATATTGAATTAATATCTGGTAAACTTGAAAATTATGATGGGTTAATATGGGGAGGTAGTAGCTTAAATATTTATGATGATACTCCAGAAATAAGAAAACAAATTGAATTTATGAAAGATTGTCAAAAAAAAGTAAAAAAAATTTTAGCTATTTGTTGGGGTATGCAGGTAGCAGTTACTGCTGCTGGGGGCCAGGTTAAAAAAGCAAATAGTTCACATATTGGAATAGCAAATGAAATCGAAGTAAATGAAAATGGAATAAGCCATCCTATTTATGTTAATAAAGATAGAAAATTTAATTCCCCAGCTTTTAATTTTGATGAAGTTGTAAAACTGCCAAGAAATGGAATTTGTTTAGCCTCCAATAAGATAAACAAAATACAAAGTTTATATTTTGAGATAAATGATACAAAAGTTTGGGGTTTACAATATCATCCAGAGATAACATATGAAAAAATGATAAGCTTAATTGAATTTAGAAAAGATAAATTAATTGAAAATAGAAAAGTTTTTAAAGACACTTGGGAAGTTGAAAAACATATTTCATTTATAAAAAAAGAAATTTTAGTAACCAACAAAGAAAAAAGAATGTTAGAATTAAAAAATTGGCTTAATCAATTAAATTAAAATAAACCTTCTATCTCACCTTTATCATTTAATTTGATTGAGTCTGCCGCTGGTACTCTTGGCAGACCTGGCATTGTCATTATTTCTCCACAAACAACAACAATAAACTCTGCACCTGATGATAATCTTACTTCTCTAACTGGTAATACATGTCCTGTAGGAGCTCCTTTAAGATTAGGATCTGTTGAAAAACTGTACTGAGTTTTTGCAATACATACTGGAAGATTTCCATAACCTTTTTCTTCAAAATCTTTTAATTGTTGTCTAGTTTTTGTATCTGCGACAACCTCACTAGCATGATAAATTTCTTGTGCAATTTTTTCAATTTTTTTAAATAATGGTAATTTATCTTCGTATAAGTATTTGAAAGTATTTTTATTTTCTTCACAAATTTCAGCTACATTTTTTGCTAATTCTTTAGTACCCTCTCCACCGTTTGACCAATGTGTACATTTAGAAGCTTTTACACCTTGAGTTTTACAAAAATCAAGTAAGGCATTCATTTCTTTGTCGGAGTCTGTTATAAAATGATTTACAGCAATTGTGACTGGTAGACCAAATTTTCTTGTATTATTTATGTGCCTTTCTAAGTTGATTAAACCTTTTTTTAATGCATCAACATTTTCTTTTTTTAAATCATCTTTTATTACTCCACCATGCATCTTGAGCGCTCTTATTGTTGCAACAATTACAACACAATCTGGTTTAATTCCTGATTTTCTACATTTGATATCTAAAAATTTTTCAGCTCCAAGGTCAGCACCAAATCCTGCCTCTGTAACTACATAATCTGATAGTTTAAGACCTGCTTTAGTTGCAATAACAGAATTACATCCGTGAGCTATATTTGCAAATGGTCCACCGTGAATGATTGCTGGATTGTTTTCTAAAGTTTGAGTAATGTTTGGTCTTATAGCTTCTTTTAAAAGAACGGTCATTGGACCTTGAGCATTTAAGTCTTTTGCATAAATTGCTTTTTTATCTCTTGTGTATGCTATTGTAATATTTCCAATTCTTTTCTCTAAATCATTTAAATCTGTAGCAAGGCAAAATATAGCCATGATTTCTGAAGCTACAGTTATATCAAAGCCATCTTGTCTAGGATAGCCGTTCGCAACACCACCTAAGTCAACTACAATAGATCTTAATGATCTATCATTCATATCCATTACTCTTTTCCAAACTACCCTCCTAACATCTATGTTTAGTTTATTTCCCCAATAAATATGATTATCAATTAATGCTGAAAGTAAATTATGTGCAGATGTTATTGCGTGAAAGTCACCAGTGAAATGTAGATTAATTTGCTCCATTGGAACAACTTGAGCATAACCTCCGCCTGCCGCGCCACCTTTCATTCCAAAAGAGGGACCTAAACTTGGCTCTCTCAAACAAACTATGGATTTTTTACCAATCTTATTTAACCCATCATTTAGTCCAACTGATGTTGTCGTTTTTCCTTCACCCGCTGGAGTAGGTGTTATTGCTGTTACTAAAATTAGCTTTCCATCTTTTTTACTTTTTAGTTGATCTAAATATTCTAAATTTATTTTTGCGATATGACGCCCCATTGGGCTGAATGCAGAACTTTCATCTGGTACATTAATTTTAGCTAAAATGTCTTTGATTGGTTGCATTTTTGCTTCTCTTGCTATTTGGATGTCTGATTTAACTTCACTCATAAAAGTCCTATTTTAATATTAAAAAGTTGGTCGATTAGTATCTCTTTTTAACAGGTTTGGAAATATCTAAAAATTATATATAAAAAAAATATGAACTATTTATATTCATTATTATAAAATTCAGACATGCAAAAATATTCAATATTCAGCTTGATGAAGAACGCTTTTTCTAATCATGAAAACTGGGATTTGGCTTGGAAAGACCCTTCGCCAAAGAAGGAATATGATGTGGTTATAATCGGAGGAGGAGGCCATGGTCTGGCAACTGCTTATTATCTGGCAAAAGAGCACAATATAACGAATGTAGCGATCATTGAAAAAGGTTGGATAGGTGGAGGTAATGTTGGCCGTAATACAACAATAATAAGATCAAACTATATGCATGATGATAATGCATTATTTAGTGAATTTGGCATGAACCTCTGGAGAAGGATGAGTCAAGATTTAAATTATAATGTTATGTTTTCTCCTAGAGGAATTATCAACCTTGCTCACTCTGATGCACAAATGAATGTTTATGCGAGAAGAGGTAATTCTATGAGGTTGAATGGGATTGATGCAGTTCTTTTAAACAGAGAACAAGTTAAAGAAATTATTCCAATGGCTGATTTTTCTGAAAATGTTAGGTTTCCAATTTTTGGTGGATTAATGCAACCCAGTGCAGGAACTGCAAGACATGATGCAGTGGCTTGGGGTTATGCGAGACAGGCAGATTCCATGGGAGTTGACATAATTCAGAATTGTGAAGTAACAGGTTTCGATGTTGTAGGTGGAAAAATAAAAGGTGTAAGAACATCACGGGGAGATATCAAAGTTAAAAAAATTGGTTTGTGCGTTGCTGGCAGTACAAATATTTTAGCTGAAAAATTAAATATGAAATTACCAATTGAAACACATCTTTTACAAGCATGTGTATCTGAACCTGTAAAACCAGTTTTGGATAGAGTTGTTACTTTTGGAGCCGGACATTTTTACATAAGTCAATCAGACAAAGGTGAAATGGTTATGGGCGGTGATTTAGATGGATATAACAGTTATGCTCAAAGAGGTAACCTACCAACGTTACAACATGTTTTGACTGAAGGAATTGCGATGATGCCCTTTCTAAGTAAATTAAAAATGCTAAGAACTTGGGGCGGTATAATGGACATGTCTATGGATGGTTCACCTATAATTGATAAAACTCACATTGAAGGTTTATATTTAAATTGTGGTTGGTGCTATGGAGGATTTAAGGCAACACCAGCATCTGGTTGGACATTTGCTCATACCATTGCACAAGACAGGGTCCACGAACTAAATGCTGGATATAATTTGAATAGATTTAATACAGGTTACTTACTTGATGAAAAGGGACTTGGTACAAAAACTTGGATTTCATAAATGCTCTATATTAAATGTCCACATTGTGGATGGAGATCACAAAATGAATTTTCCTATGGTGGGGATGCTACTGTTAAAAGACCTAAGCTAGGGAAGGAAGTTACAGATCAAGAATGGGATGATTTTGTTTATAATAGAAAAAGTTTAAGAGGAAAACATTGGGAGTTATGGCAACATTTATCAGGATGTCGACAATGGATTAAAGTTGAAAGGGATACGGCGACACATGAAATTTTTAAAACTCTTAAAGCAAGTGAGGAAATTTCATAATGACTCAAAGTTTCAGATTGGAAAATGTTGGGCTGATTAATAGAAATAAAAAACTTTCATTTAAATTTAATGGAAAAGTTTACTATGGCTATGAAGGGGATACATTAGCATCAGCTTTGATTGCAAATGGAGTTCATTTAGTAGGTAGAAGTTTTAAATACCATAGACCCAGAGGCTTTTTTGGTGCTGGAGTTGATGAGCCATATGCAATTGTTCAATTGTATAGAAATGGTGAAACTGAGCCAAATATTAAAGCGACAGAGCAGGAACTTTTCGAAGGTTTAGAAGCTACAAGTGTTAATTGTTGGCCTAGTGTTAATTTTGATATTGGGGCGATTAATAATTTTTTAAAAATATTTCTTCCAGCGGGTTTTTATTATAAGACATTTATGTGGCCAAAAAGTTTTTGGTTTAAAGTTTATGAACCTTTTATTAGAAAAGCTGCTGGACTTGGGGTCGCGTCCACAAAGCATGACAAAGAAAGATACGAACACAAGTATGAATATTGTGATTTGTTGATTACAGGATCTGGACCATCTGGATTAGCAAGTGCATATGCCGCTGCAAAGAATGGGGCTAGGGTAATTTTAGCTGAAGATAAATCTAGGTTTGGAGGAACACTGTTAACCAGTGAAGTTAATATAGGTAATCAATCAGGTAAAGAGTGGGCTGAAAGTTTAATTTCTGAACTTAAAGAAATGCCAAACGTGACTGTTAAAAATCGATCACAAGTATTTGGTTACTATGATCATAACATGTTGGTGATGTCAGAAAGAATAAGTGACCATTTACCTAAAACAAAAAAATTTCACCCAAAACAAAGACTGTGGTACATAAGAGCAAAAGAAGTTCTAATTTCTTCAGGATCAATTGAAAGACCAATTGTATTTGGTAATAACGACACACCAGGAGTGATGCTTTCATCAGCCGCAAAAGAATATCTCAAAGTTTATGGAGTGTTAGTTGGAAAAAATCCTTTAATATTTACAAATAATGATAGTGGTTATGAGACTGCGATTGAATTCCAAAAAAATGGTGTAAACCCAATTATTTTAGATACAAGAAAAGATCCAAAGTCCGAAATAGTTGATGAGGCAAAAAATCTAGGAATAAATATTAAATTTTCTTATGTAGTTGTAGCTGCTCAAGGTTATAAAAAAGTAAAATCAGCTGATATCGCAAAAATTTCCGAAGATAAAGAACAACTTGGAGCAATAGAAAATATTAAGTGTGATTGTATATGTGTATCTGGTTTTTGGACACCAACAATTCATTTGGCCTCACAATCAGGAAATAAAACAAAATTTAAAGAGGATATAGATGCTTTTGTTCCTGGAACATCAAAGCAAAATGAAACTACTTTAGGTGCTGCAAATGGAACTTATACTTTAGAGGAAACATTAAAAAATTCTTTTGAAGCTGGCTATAAATTATCAAAAGAAATAACTAAAAATGATAATAAGATTTCTTTCCCAAATGTAATTGAAAAAAAATCAACTGTTCATGATAAATTTTGGTGTGTTCCACTTCCAAAAGGAAAAAATTATAAAAGATTTTTGGATTTTCAAAACGATGTTGCGGTATCAGACATAGAAATTGCTTTAAAAGAGGGATATCGATCAATTGAGCATGTTAAGCGATATACAACTCTTGGAATGGCGACAGATCAAGGTAAAACAAGTAATCTTAACGGTTTACAATTAGTATCAAAAATAGAAAATAAAGTTGTACCAGCTGTGGGTCATACAACATTTAGACCTCCATATACTCCAGTTTCGATTGGAGCAATAGTTGGAAGAGAGGTTGGAAAACATTCAAAACCAACACGAAAATCTCCAATGCATTCATGGCATGAGAAAAATAATGCAGTTTTTGTAGATGCAGGAGTGTGGTTAAGACCAAGATATTACAAGCAAGGAAATGAAAGTTTATTTGAGGGATCGAAGAGAGAAGCAAAAAATGTAAGAACTAATGTTGGTGTTTGCGATGTAACTACATTAGGAAAAATAGATATCAAAGGTCCAGATGCTGCAGAATTGCTTAATAGAGTTTATACCAATGCATGGTTAAAGTTACCAGTAGGTAAAGCAAGATATGGCGTAATGTTACGAGAAGATGGAATTGTAATGGACGATGGAACAACTACAAGAATTTCTGAAAATCATTATCATATGACAACCACCACTGCACAAGCTGCAAATGTTCTTTCACATTTAGAATATTATTTACAATTAGTTTGGCCAGAATTGAATGTAAATGTTGTTTCAACGACAGAACAATGGGCAGGAGCCGCAATAGCTGGACCAAAATCAAGAGAACTATTACAAAAATTATTTCCAAAATCTGATGTATCAAATGAGGGTTTGCCTTTTATGGGTTATATGGAGGGAGACTTGTTTGGAGTTAAGGCTAGAATTTTTAGAATTTCATTTTCAGGGGAGCTTGCATACGAAGTAAATGTTGAGTCAGATAATGGATACTTTATGTGGGAAAAGATAATGGAAGTTGGTCAAGAATTTAAGATCCAACCATATGGCACAGAGGCATTATCAACTTTAAGAATTGAGATGGGACATGTAGCAGGATCAGAACTTGATGGAAGAACAATTCCTTATGACAATTCTCTTGAAGGTTTATTAAGTAAAAAGAAAGATTTTATTGGAAAAAGATCTTTAAATAGGAAGGCATTTACAGCTGAAGATAGACAAAAAGTTGTTGGTGTTGTTCCTTTAGACAAAAAAACAAGTATTCCGGAGGGATCTCATTTAGTTAAAGATTCAAATGCGCCATTACCAAATCCAAAATTAGGATATATTTCAGCTTCATGTTGGAGCGTAGAATATGATAATCCATTTTCTTTAGCTATTGTTAAAGATGGAAAAAATATGATTGGTAAAAAATTATTTGTAATGTCACCACTTAAAAATAAAGTTATTCCAGTTGAGATTGTTTCTTCGCATTATGTTGATCCAAAAGGTGAAAGGGTCAGATCATGAACTCAATATCGGCATTAGCGAATATTCATTTAACTGGTCAGTTTGGTGATTATGAAGGTAAAAATGAAAATGATCTTCTAAAAATCTCAGAAATAAAAAATTTATTAATAGTTCAGATAGTTCAATATAAAAATTCTACAGTTCCTATTGATAGAATTGATATTGATGGTTTAAAATTGAAAGATGAACCATTACATGTGACAAATAATGATGATACAAGATTATTGTGGAATGGACCAAAAAATTGGTTTGTTGTTTCAACAAAAAAAGATCTGTTTAAAAATATTTTAGAAAATTTTAATGAATCAGATTTTGCTGTAACTGACCTGTCTCATTCAAGAGCTGTAATTCAAATAGAAGGACAAGAAGTAAAAGAAGTTTTAAAGAAAGGATGTCCGTTTAATTTTAATTCTTTAAAAAAAAATAATTCTATAAACTCTACTTACAATGGAATAGCTTTCACGGTTGATCTACTAGATGATAATCCAGATAAGGCAAGATTATTTGCTTTAAGAAGTTTTGGAGAGTCTTTATATCACTCTATTACAGATGCATCTTTAGAATTTGGTTTTAGATCATTATAAGAATTTTAGTCACGAGTAGCAATATAAACACCTATTGTGGTTATCAAAAATCCTACTAAATCTAAATTAGTCAAACCTTCATTCAAAAAAAGCCAAGCCATTACCGCAGAGGTGGCTGGTATTAAAAAAAATATCGAAACTGTTTTACTAGCAGAATTTTTTTTGATTAAAAACATGAGTATTGTAAATGCACCGAATGATACTAAAAATATTTGATGACCCATTGCTATAATAAACGTTTTAGTAAAATCAATATATGGTTCGATAAAAAATATTATAATTAATATATGAAACAAGCATCCACCGATAGCTTGATAAAAATTACTCACTGCTAAAGGTAAGTTGTTACTTAATTTCTTCTGCCAAATTGTTGAAGTTGTGATTGAAATTAAAGCTACTATAGTAGCAATTAATCCTAGCAAAGGAATATCAGTACCTATATCCAAACCTAAAACTAATGCTGCACCCAAAAACCCAAGTAAAACTCCAATCCATTGTTTAGTAGTAACTTTTTCATTTAAAATAGGCCCACTCAGAGCATTGGTTAAAATAGGTTGAAGAGTTACTATTAAAGCAGCTATACCTGTTGGCATACCAATTGAGATAGAATAAAATACGCCACCTAAATACAATCCATGAAAAAGAACTCCACTTAATAAAGATTCAATTAAATTTCTTTTGCTAATATACACTGATTGTTTTGAGTAAATTGAAAATAGATAAAATCCCAATGCTACAAAAAAAAATCTAAATGCCAGAGCAGAAAATGGATCGCTGTTATCTACAATGGGTTTTGTCGTTATGAATGCTGAAGACCATAGCAGGATGAATATGAATGGATATACTCTGATCATTTTAGGTTTTATAAATAAAATTTTCTTACATTTGATTCTCAAATTTAGTTAAATTTGTCCATGAAAAATGGGCATTTAAAGCGAAAATTTAATTCTACCTTGAGTTGTATAGCAAAATGCTTAAGATTCTTCAGAACAATGATTTACAGAAAAATATTTTTTGGATTATTTTTATTTGGTTTGTTAGGAGCTTGCACAGCTCCTACTGCAATGCTCGGTCCAGCATATACTTTGACTTCCAGTGGAAGTATTGTTCAAGCAGGGTTTTCTTATGGATCTAGTGAACTAGTTTCTGCTTATACAGGAAAAACACCCATGGAAAATTTGATTGAAATTGCTTCAACTGAAAATATTAATATTCACAAGCAAACACTTGAAAGTGAAGATTTTAAAAAGCTGGTTGAAAAAAGTATTCAAAACACAAACAATATTCTAAAATCAATCAATCAATAATATTCAATTTAATTAATTTTGATTGTTTAGTTTCTCTACACCATAATTCATAGCTTTCACACATTCTCCAAATATGATCAAAAGCTCTTTGAGAAATTTCTAAAGGGAAATGACTTTTTGTA
>CACJLM010000010.1 GCA_902594245.1 uncultured Pelagibacteraceae bacterium
CATAAAATAATAGATGGTGAGTCTTTTGATCAAATTTTAGAGAATTATTCAGTAAGCAGAGTTGAAATTAATAATATTAAAAAAAGATTATCTAAAAAGATAAATCTTAATAAATTGAATACTAATCACAAAATACAATTCACTATAGATCAAACAAATAACGTAGTAAAAAGTTTTATCTTTCAAATATCATCGACTGAAAAGATATATCTTACGAGAAATGATGAAAAAAATGATTTTAATCAACAAATTATACTAACAAAATTAAAAAAAGAAATTCTTTATAAAGAAAATATAATTTTAAATAGCCTATATAGATCAGCGGTGAATAAAAAGATACCTGCTAATACAATAATTGAATTTGCTAGGATTTATGGTTTTGAAGTAGATTTTCAAAGGGATATAAGAAAACGTGACAGTTTTCAGATTATGTATGAGGTTTTCAAAGATGATAATGGAAAAATAATTGAAACTGGTGAAATTCTTTTTGCAAATTTGAAATTAAGTGGTGAAAATAATTCTTTATATTTTTTCGAATATAAAAATGGAAAAGGTCACTTTGATAAAAATGGCAAAAGTAGTCAAAAGGCATTGATGAAGACTCCAATTAATGGTGCAAGACTCTCGTCACCATTTGGTATGAGAAAACATCCTATTGATGGATTCAATAAGATGCATCGTGGGACCGATTTTGCAGCTCCGATGGGAACTCCTATAATGGCTTCTGGAAATGGTGTAATCAAAAAAGCAGGCTGGTGTGGTGGTGGTGGTAATTGCGTTGTAATAAAACATAATTCAACTTATCAAACAGTTTACGCACACATGTCCAAATTTGCTAGTGGCATTAGAAATGGTGTAAGAGTTAAACAAGGGCAAATAATTGGTTATGTAGGCTCTACGGGAAAGTCAACAGGTCCACATTTGCATTATGAAGTAATCGTAAATGGTAAAAAAATAAATTCTCAAACTCTTAAACTTCCTTCAGGAAAAACTTTGAAAGGTGAAGAAAGAAAAATTTTTGAAACAAAAAAAATAAAATTAGATGTACTTAAATCAGAGAAAATTATTGGTATAAATTAATTCGTCAAGATTGAACTTTTTCGATCTGGTCACTCTCTTTTTTTTCTAGATTTTCAACTTTTTTTTCAGAGGTAATTTCTCCATTTTCATTTGTAATATTAGTTTTAAAATTTTTTCTCTGAGTTTCTCTTTCACTCAATATTCTTGTAAAATGATCTGCGTGTTGAAAATAATTTTCTGATAAAATCTTATCACCATTTGAAAGAGCTTCTCTTGCCAAATTGTTATATTTTTCAATTAATTTTGCTGCGTTATGATTATTTCTACCTGGAGCTTTTCTTTGAAAAGAGTCATTATTAGTAAAATTATTTGTAAATTTATTCCTATCACCATTAGTTTTAAAATTTCTATCGCCTCTTCTAAAACTACTTCTTCTTCCATTGTTATTGCTTCTAAAGGTTACCATTTTTTATTTTTTAATGCTTATGATACATCTATTATTTCCAGCCAAATCTCTAAATACTTCTTTTATAAAAAAACCTTTTTTTTTCAAAATTCCTTTAATTTTTTCAGATTGATTAAAACCAATTTCCAATATTAAAATTCCATTTTTTTTTATTAACTTAGTTGAATTATTTATTACTTTTTTTAATTCTGATAATCCATCTAAACCCCCATCTAAAGCTGATTGAGGTTCATAATTTATTACATCTTTATCCAAATACTTTAAATCAAATTTTTTAATATAAGGTGGATTAGATATAACTAAATCATATTTGCCATATCTAAAATTGTCAATATCTGATTTAAATAATCTTAGTCTATTAAATACTCCAAGATTATCACTGTTAATTTTGCAAATTTCTAAAGATTTTTTACTAATATCAATACCTGTTCCGTAGTAATTTTTTCTTTCTCTCAAAATTGATAAAATAATACATCCGGATCCAACGCCTATATCCAAAAAATTAAGGCTTGATTTATTTTTTGTTAATTCCAACACTTTCTCAATGATAATCTCTGTATCAGGTCTTGGTATTAAAACATCTTTAGTCACATAAAATTCATATTTCCAAAATTCCTTTTTTCCTGTCAAATAAGCTATAGGTTTTCTTTTAGATCTTTGTTCTATCAACTCATTAAAATAAGATAGTTGATCTATAGTTAAATCTTTATTCATATTTAAAATCATATCAGCTCTATTAATTTTAAGAACTTTTGAAATTAAAATTTCACAATCTAATTTTGATGAAACTATACCATTGGATTTCAATAACTCATTTCCTTTACTGATTGCTGATAGAATATTCATTTTTACAAATTACTCAAACTTTCTTCTTGTGCTTTAAGAGATAAAGATTCAATCATTTCATCAAAAACTTCTCCTTCTAAAAACTCTTCTAATTTATGTAAAGTTAAATTAATTCTATGATCTGTTACTCTGCCCTGTGGAAAATTGTAAGTTCTTATCCTTTCAGATCTATCTCCAGTACCAATTTTATTTTTTCTATCTGCTGACCTTTCTTGTTCAATTCTTGATCGCTCTAGTTCATATAATCTTGATCTTAAAATTTTCATCCCTTTTGCTTTATTTTTATGTTGCGATTTTTCATCTTGTTGAGAAACAGATATTCCTGAAGGGATGTGTGTAATTCTTACAGCACTATCAGTTGTATTTACTGATTGACCTCCTGGTCCCCCAGCTCTAAATACATCTATTCTTAAATCGGACTCATTTATTTTTAAATCAACTTCCTCTGCCTCTGGTAGAACAGCTACTGTCGCTGCAGAAGTATGGACTCTTCCTTGAGTTTCGGTATCTGGAACTCTTTGAACTCTATGAACTCCACTTTCATACTTAAGAGTAGAATAAATATTTGTACCTTTAATAGAAGCAATAACCTCTTTTAAACCTCCTGCTTCACTCTTAGAAATTGAAATTAATTCAATAGACCATTTTTTTTTATGACTAACTTTCTCATACATCTTAAAAAGATCAGATGCAAAAAGACTTGCCTCTAAACCCCCTGTACCTGCTCTAATTTCTATGATTGCATTTTTTTTGTCAGCTTCATCTTTTGGTAATAAAAATAATTTCAATTTTTTTTCATTTTTTTCATTTTGAATTTGTAAATCCTTAATTTCAGTTTCAGCCATCTTTAATAATTCTGAGTCAGAATTTTGATCTTCTAATATTTTTTCTAATTCAGTCTTATCTTTCTCAAATGAAATGTATTTTTTTGCATCATTTATTATTTCATTAAGGTCAGAATATTCTTTTGATTTCTCTGCAAAAAGCCTTTTATCTAAATCCCCTGATGATAAATCCTTCTCTAACATAGAATGTTTGGTAATTAACTCTTCAACTGTTTTACGTGGTATCATTTTAATTTTTTTCTAACTCTGAGGCTTTTTTTTCAACTTCACTAACAACTTTTTCTATCATATCGTGAGTTAAAACTTTCTCTGATTGTACACCAGATAAATAAAGCATATTATTTCCGTTTTTTCCGCCAGTAATACCAATGTCAGTCAGCGCTGCTTCACCAGGACCATTAACTACACAACCTATTACTGAAAGGGTAATTGGTGTTTTGATATGCGATAGTTTTTGCTCTAAAAGCTTAACTGTTTCAATCACTTTAAAACCTTGTCTAGCACAAGAGGGGCATGAAATTATTTTTACTCCTCTTTCTCTTAAATTCAATGATTTCAATATTTCATTTCCAACTTTTACTTCTTCAACAGGATTGTCAGACAAAGAAATCCTTATTGTGTCTCCTATTCCATCTAATAATAGAGTACCCAAACCAATTGAAGATTTAATACTACCAGGAATAAATCCACCTGCTTCAGTAATTCCCAAATGAAGTGGATAATCTGTAGTTCTTGATAACTGACGGTAAGCTTCTATTGATAAAAAAACATCTGAAGATTTAACACTTATTTTTAAATTATCAAAATTCTCATCCTCTAAAATTTTTATATTTCTTAAAGCACTTTCAACTAAAGCTTCTGGACAAGGTTCCTTAAACTTTTCTAAAATATCCTTTTCTAAAGATCCAGCATTAACACCTACCCTTATTGAACAATTATTGTCTTTTGCAGCTTTTACAACTTCCTTAATCTTATTAATATCACCAATATTCCCAGGGTTTATTCTCAAACAACTGGCCCCACTTTCTGCAGCCTCGATAGCTCTTTTAAAATGAAAGTGAATATCTGCAACTATTGGCACATCAACATTTTTAACAATTTCTTTTAACGATTTAGATGATGATTCATCTGGACATGAAACTCTTACTATATCTGCACCTTCACTTTGAATTTCATTAATTTGTTGAATTGTTGCTTTGATATCTGTAGTGAGAGTATTTGTCATTGACTGAACTGAAATAGGATTATTTCCTCCTACTTTAACTTTACCAACATTTATTTCTTTTGTTTTTCTTCTTTTGATATCTCTAAATGGTCTTATGCTCATCTTTTATTATGTAATTTGAATTCTTTATGTAAAGCAATCAATGCTTTTTTGGTATCTCTTTTGTCAATTAAAACTGAGATCTTTATCTCAGAAGTTGAAATGACTTGAATGTTTATTTTTTTATTTGCAAGAGTTTGGAACATTCTAAAAGTCACACCAGGTGTTGTGATCATTCCAACTCCAATAACAGAAATTTTTGAAACATTTTTTTTTAATATTAATTTTCTAAATTTAATATTCTTATTTGATTGTATTATTTTTTTTGTTTTATTTAAATCCTCTGTTTTTATTGTAAATGTTAAATCTGTCTCCTTTCCATTTGCAGAAATATTTTGTACAACCATGTCAACATTAACCAAATTTTTAGAAAGTGGTTTAAAAATAGAGGCAGCAACCCCTGGCTTATCTTTGACACCAATAAGGGAAATTTTTGAATCATTTTGAGTTAATGATATTCCGGTGATGATTTTATTATTAATTATATTTGATCTCTTGGTAATTAGTGTTCCTGATTTTTTTGTGAATGTTGATTTTACTTCAATATCAATTCTATTTAATCTAGCATCTTGTATTGATACAGGCTGCATAACTTTTGCACCCAGTGAGGCCATCTCCAACATTTCCTCATAAGAAATCACTTTTATTTTTTTGGCTTTTTTTAATTTATTTGGATCTGTTGTATAAACACCTTCCACATCAGTATATATAACGCATCTTTCTGCTTTAAAAAATTTTGCTAGCATAATTGCACTAGCATCTGAACCACCTCTTCCAATAGTTGTTACCCTCTCGTTTTCATTTACGCCTTGGAAACCAGTGACGATTGGTATCCCTCCTTTTTTAAGATAATTCAAAATTTTTCTTTTATATATTGCATTGATTTTTGCATTTTTGTGAAGACTAGTTGTCATTATAGGTATTTGCCATGATAACCAAGAGCGTGATTTTAATCCTAAATGAATCAATCTTGCGGCAATTAAAGAACAGGCAACTTGCTCTCCTGTAGAAACCAACACATCATATTCTGATGAAGAAAAATTATCACTAATTTGTTTTGATTTGCTTATCAAATCGTTAGTTACACCGCTCATTGCTGAAGAAACAACTATCAATTTGTACCTTTTTTTATGATAAGCGTTGATTATTTTTGCAACATTTTTTATTCTTTCAATGCTACCAACTGACGTTCCTCCAAATTTGAGTATTACAATTTTCATGGATCAATAATTTTTTTCAATTTAGATATTGATAAAATACATCTTGAATATAAAGTCAATTAACTAATGAAAATTAACACAATTAATAAAGAAGAAATAGAAAAATTTTCTAAAATTGCAGAAGAATGGTGGGATCCAACAGGTAAATTCAAACCATTACACAAATTTAATCCCATAAGAATTTCTTACATTAAAGAAAATATATTAAGCACTTTTAATATTAAGAGAAAAGAAAAAATATTAAAAGGTATCAAAATTCTAGATATTGGATGTGGTGGTGGTTTACTATCTGAACCAATGGCTCGACTTGGTGCAGATGTAGTTGGAATAGATGCATCAAATAAAAATGTGAATGTTGCTAAACTTCATGCCAAAAAAAACGATTTAAAAATAAAATATTTCTGCACATCGCCTGAAAATTTTAAGACTGATATAAAATTTGATGTAATCTTAAATATGGAAATTATTGAACATGTAGATGATGTAAATTTATTCTTAAAATCAAGCTCTAAATTATTAAAAAAAAATGGGATTATGTTTATTGCAACATTAAATAAAACTTTAAAATCTTATTTATTTGCAATAGTTGGAGCTGAATATGTTTTACGCTGGCTTCCAATTGGAACTCACGAATGGGAAAAATTTGTTAAACCAGAACAGCTAATCGATATCACAAAAACATGCAATCTCAATTTAGATGATTTGAAGGGGTTTAAATTTAATTTAATTTCTGACGAATGGAAAATTAGTAATGATAAATCTGTAAATTACATTGCTAAATTTATTAAAAATTAATTTTTTTTATCTTCAATCCAAGGTATCACATCAGCACTTATTCCTTCTTCTCTTAATTCTTTAATTTCTTGATTTGATGCTGTTCCATAAATACCCTTATGTTTTTTTTTTTTATTATCGTAATGAATAGTTCTTGCTTCGTAAGCAAAATTTTCACCAACATACTCAAAATTCTTTTTTATAAATTTTTGATATTCTTTAATTTTCTTATTTACTTCTTTAAACTTTAAAATTTCTTGATTAGAATTTTCTAATTTAGATTTATTAATTAATTTTGGAGCCATTAAAGTTTTTTCAACTTTTTTTGAACCACACTGATGACAATTCAAATAATTTTTTTTTTTTAATTTTTCATATTCTATTGAAGAAGCAAACCAGCTATCAAACGATAGTTCACAATTTTTACAATTTAATTTATACTTAATCATACTCAATATTTAGTTATTATTTTTTAATAATTCAATAGATTAACTTCTATAATCAGAATTAATTTCAATATATTTATTTGTAAGATCCATAGTATATGCGCTAAACTTTTTTGATCCACTAAATACACCTACATTGATTTCAATATTATCACCTTTCATATAACTTGAAGCTTCAGCCTCGTTATAGTTTGGGTTAATTTTTCCATTTTGGACAATCAATATATCTCCAAATCTTATTGATAATTTTTCAATGTTTAGTATCACCCCAGATTTTCCTATTGCCATAACAATCCTTCCCCAGTTTGGATCTTCTCCAGCTATTGCAGTTTTTACCAATGGAGAATTAGCAATTGAAAAAGCAATTTTTTTGGCATCATCCTCGTTCTTGCAGTTTTCTACGTTTATAGAAATAAATTTTGATGCACCCTCTCCATCTGCAACTACTCTTTTCGCTAAATTTAATAAAACTTTATTTAAAGCTAGATCAAAATCTTTTATTTTTTCATCATTAATGTTGGTTATCTTGGAATGTTTTGCTTTTCCAGTTGAAAAAATTGAAACCATATCATTCGTACTTGTATCACCATCACAAGTAATTGCATGAAAAGTTGTAGTGATATTTTTTTTTAAAATTTTTTTTAATAAATCATTTGGTAGATCTGCGTCAGTAAAAATATAGGCAAGTGTCGTTGCCATATTGGGCTGTATCATTCCTGAGCCTTTAGCAACTCCAAATATTTTAATCTCACTGCTGCCGATATTACAAATTTCCATAGCCATTTTTGGTTGAGTATCGGTAGTCATTATTCCTAGAGCAGCTTTCATCCAAATGTATTTATTTTGCGTATATTTTATTTTGTCGATTAATTCGGGAATTTTATTTTTTATTTTATCCTCTGGAAAAGTTTCTCCGATAGTTCCTGTACAACCAAAAATAATTTCCTTTGGCTTAATCTTTTTTGGATATTCTTCATCCTCTAATTGTCTTTCACTTAATTTTTGAGAGAGTAATTCAGCAATTTTTTCTAAACTCTTGTATCCTTGTTTACCAGTAAAACAATTGGCGTTTCTTGCATTGACCAATAATGAATGAATTTTTTTTGACTTTTGATTTAAATTCCATTTTATATTTTCAGATATAATCTTGGACTGTGTATAAACAGAAGCAAAATTTGCACCCTCTCTAAAATAAAATAAAACTACATCATCTCTTGTATCTTTGTATAAATTTGCTGATAAAGTTGATATTGACACTCCATCAATATGATCTAAATCTTGAAATTCATTCATTCTCTTGTTTTTTGATTTAGATGTCAAAAAATTAGGTAAATTTATGCCCATAGTATTTAAATTATTTATTTTATAATTATATTAAAGGATATAAGTAAATAATAAATCAAAAACTAATGTTAAATCCTCTTAACTTTATCTCAAAATTTATAAGGTCAGGTAATCAAAAAGAATTAGCTAGACTTGAAAAAATTGCTCAAAAAGTAAACTCCTTAGAGGAAAATTTTAAAAAACTTAAAGACTCAGATTTCCCCTTAAAAACTCAAGAATTTAAAAAAAGATTAAAAAATAAAGAAGATATAGATCAAGTACTTCCAGAAGCTTTTGCGCTTGTGCGTGAAGCAGCAAAAAGAGTCAGAGATGAAAGGCATTTTGATGTTCAGTTAATTGGGGGAATTGCTTTACATGAATCTAAAATTGCTGAAATGAGAACTGGTGAAGGAAAAACTTTAACAATTACACTTGCAGCATACTTAAATGCACTTTTTGAAAAAGGGGTTCATGTAGTTACTGTAAATGATTATTTAGCAAAGAGAGATTCGATTGAAATGGGAGAAATTTATAGTTTCTTAGGTATGACCTCAGGTTTCATAAATAATTATCAAGATGATGATGAGAGGAGACAAAATTATAACTGCGATATTACTTATGCAACTAATAGTGAGCTTGGATTTGACTATCTGAGAGATAATATGAAGTTTTCAAAAAATGAAATGGTACAAAGAGAACATTTTTTTTCTATAGTAGATGAAATTGATTCATGTTTAATTGATGAGGCTAGAACGCCTTTAATAATTTCTGGAGCATCGGAGGATAAAACTCATCAATATCTGGCTATTGATAAGTTAATAAAAGATTTAAATAATAAAGATTTTGAAATAGATGAAAAAGATAAGAATATCCTTTTAACTAATGAGGGAATTAACAATGTTGAAAAAATTTTTTCTAAGGCTGGAATATTAAAGAATAATAATTTTTATGATCCAGAAAATTTGCATTTAGTTCATCATGTAAATCAAGCTCTTAGGGCAAATCACTTATTCCAAAAAGGACGCGACTATATTGTTAAGGACGACTCATTAAAAATTATAGATGAGCTTACGGGAAGAATTCTAGAGGGAAGAAGATTTGGAGACGGGTTACACCAAGCTTTAGAAGCAAAAGAAAGAATTACAATACAATCAGAAAATCAAACATTAGCATCAATCACTTATCAAAATTATTTTAGACTTTATGAAAAAATATCTGGATGTACGGGTACAGCAGCAACAGAAACTGAAGAATTTTTTGAAATTTATAATTTACCTGTTGTGGTGATTCCCACTAATAAAAAGATGATAAGAAAAGATTTTAATGATCAAATATTTAGAACTGAAGAAGAAAAAAATTCTGCAATAATAAAAAAGATTAAAGAATGCAATAAGTTGGGACAGCCTATGCTTGTGTTCACATCTAGTATAAATAAATCTGAAATTTATTCAAAACTATTAAATAAAGAAAATATCAAACATGTTGTTTTAAATGCTAAAAATCACGAAAATGAAGCTGAAATTATCGCTAACGCAGGGAAAGAAAAATCTGTAATCATAACCACAAGCATTTCGGGTAGAGGAGTAGATATTCAACTTGGAGGAAAAAAAGGTTCATTACCTACTGAACAACTTAGAAAAGACAAAGAAAAAATTAAATCTCTAGGTGGTTTGTTTGTTATAGGCACTGAGAGGATGGAGTCTAGAAGAGTAGACAATCAAGCCAGAGGAAGATCTGGCCGTCAAGGAGATGAGGGAAGTTCAATTTTTTATGTAAGTCTAGAAGATGATTTGATGAGAATTTTTGGCTCAGAGTCGATGAATAGCATGCTCGAAAAACTTGGTCTAAGAGATGGAGAAAGTATTGACCATCCCTGGATAAATAAAGCATTAGAAAGAGCTCAACAAAAAGTGGAAGCTAGAAATTTTGATATTAGAAAAACTTTGATTAAGTTTGATAATGTTTTGAATGACCAAAGACATGTAGTTTTTTCTCAAAGAAAAGAAGCAATGAAAAGTGATCAAATTTTTGATTATTCAAATGGATTTTTAAACGAGGTTAAAGAAGAGATTCTTAAACTTAAAATTATTAAACTTTCAAATCCAAAAAGTACAGATTTTGAAAATAAATTAAAAGTTTTAATGGGTAAAAATTTAAATGAAAACGATTTACAAAATTTTATAAGCGGTAATGATAAATATTTAAAACAACAAATTACAGACCAATTCAACAAATCTCGAGAAGAAAGGATTAAATTATTAGGTGAAGAACAGTCTAAAGAAATAGAAAAAAGGATATTTTTACAGTCAATAGATAGAAACTGGATGTCCCATATTCAATACTTAGAACAATTAAGACAAGTTATAGGTCTTAGATCTTATGGACAAAGAGATCCTTTGATCGAGTATAAAAAAGAAGCTTTTACACTTTTTGAAAATTTACTTTATAAATTAAAACAAGATTATATCACTGTTTTGATGAACCTAAAGTTTGTTGAAGCACCCAAAGATGAATTGCAAAAAAATCAGAATAATAAAAAAAAATTTAACG
This sequence comes from uncultured Pelagibacteraceae bacterium, assembly GCA_902594245.1. Classification (GTDB taxonomy): domain Bacteria; phylum Pseudomonadota; class Alphaproteobacteria; order Pelagibacterales; family Pelagibacteraceae; genus Pelagibacter. The sequence goes on from CACJLM010000010.1 coordinate 10,815, forward strand.
AATTAGGTAAAAAAATTAGTAGAAATGATCCTTGTCCATGTGGATCGGGTAAAAAATATAAAAGATGTTGTGGTAGTTTATAAAAAGAAAAAAAGTGATAACAGAATCGCAAAAAAAATCGTACTTAACACAATCAATTTTTGAGACTTAATTAAACTATAAATATTATTTTCTTGTTTCGTTAAAGAACTTAGTTCCTCAAGATTAGTAATAAATCCTTTGCTTCTACCAATTTTTAAAAATTTATTTTTTCTATCATTAAAAATTTCATCTGGTGACATGTTCTTAAATTGATCTAAATTTTTAGACAATGAGTTTTTGATTTTTTCTAACATCATTTCTTTATCTCGATGCGCTCCACCTAATGGTTCATCTATTATTTCATCAATAATTTCTAAATTTAATAAATCTTTTGCTGAAAGTTTCATTGCCTTTGCAGCATCAAGCATTTTTTTTGGATCTCGCCATAAAATTGTTGCACATCCCTCAGGAGATATAACTGAATAAATTGCATTTTCTAGCATTAAAACTTTGCTTGAAGATGCTAGTGCTATCGCACCACCTGAGCCACCTTCTCCAATAATAATTGAGATTGTTGGAACTTTTAATTTCATGCAACATTCAATTGATTTAGCAATTGCCTCAGCTTGACCTCTTTCCTCAGCGCCAACTCCTGGATAAGCTCCGGGGGTATCAATAAATGATACGATTGAAATATTAAACCTATCAGCCAATTCCATTAAACGAATTGTTTTTCTATATCCTTCTGGTCTCATCATTCCAAAATTTCTTTTTATTCGACTATCTAAATCTTCACCTTTTTCTTGTCCAATAACTAAAATTGATTGACCTTTAAATTTTGCAAATCCAGACAAGACTGATTTATCTTCACCGTAATATCTGTCTCCAGACAATGGAATAAAATCCTCAAACAAATTGTCAATAAAAAATTTTGATTTAGGTCTGTCTTCATGTCGTGCAACCATAGTCGTTTGCCATGGATCTAAATTTGAATAGATATTTTCTAATTTTTCATCTAACTCTTTTTGTGTTCTAGAAATTTTTTGTGTATCAACTTCCGCTATTCCATCTTGATTATAAGGATCTTTTAATTTTTCCAACTCTGTTTCAAGATCTTTTACTTCAGCTTCGAAATTGAGATAATTTTTCATTTATAAATATTTTAAATAATTATGAAAAATGACAACAAAATGTCAATGCTTCACTAAATTAATTGACTTCATTTTACAGGGGTTTTAGAAAAGATATTATGAAAATAAATTATGAAGTTGTTAATAATTTAAAAATTTCAAAAGAATTACTTGAATTTGTTAACAATGAACTACTTAAAGATACAAGTATAAATCCTACCAAATTTTGGTCTGGTTTTGATAAAACAGTTCATGAACTAGCACCTATAAATAATCAACTTATTAAAAAGAGAGATGATTTACAAAAAAAAATTGATGACTGGCATTTAAAAAATAAAGGAAAAGAAATTGATTTAAATGAATATAAAAATTTTCTTAAAAAAATTGATTATTTAAAAGATGAAGGACCTGATTTTAAAATTGAAACTAAAAACATAGATGATGAAATAGCAAAAATCGCTGGTCCACAGTTGGTCGTTCCTATTATGAACGCAAGATATACTTTAAATGCTGCTAACGCACGATGGGTAAGTTTGTATGATAGTTTATATGGAACAGACATAATTGAGTCAGAAGAAGGTGGGAGTGAAAGATATGATCCTAACCGTGGGCAAGAAGTTATAAAGTATGTAAGAGAATTTTTTGATAAAAATATTCCAATTGATGGTACTAGCTGGAAGAATATAGCTAGTTTAAAAATAATTGATGGCAATTTGATAATTCTTAAAGATGGTCATGAATATAAATTAAAAGATACTAATAAATTTATAGGTCATAGAGGAGAAGCAAATAAGCCTGAGGCAGTGATATTGCTAAATAATAAACTGCATTTTGAAATAATAATTAATCCCAGAGCATTTAGTGCAGCTCATGACATAGCTGGTATAAGTGATGTTATTGCTGAGTCAGCTATCTCAACTATTTGTGATAATGAAGATAGTGTTGCAGCTGTAGATGCTGAAGATAAAGTTGCTTGTTATAAAAATTGGCTAGGATTGATGAAAGGAAATCTAAAAGTTCAATTTGAAAAAAAAGGCAAAACTTTAGAAAGAAAATTAAATCCTGATAGAAGTTACATATCAAAAGATGGACAAGGATTAAAATTACGTGGGAGAAGTTTATTGTTAATAAGAAATGTTGGGCATTTAATGACAAACTCATCAATAATCTTAAAAGATGGATCAGAAATCCCCGAAGGAATAATGGATGCATTTATTACAACTGCAGCAGCACTTCATGATCTTAAAAGAAAAAAAAATTCAAAAACTGGATCAATTTATATTGTTAAACCTAAAATGCATGGACCTGAGGAAACAGCCTTCACCGATTTAATTTTTACAAAAGTTGAGGAAGTTTTAGAACTACAAAAATATACTTGTAAAATTGGTATTATGGATGAAGAGAGAAGAACCTCAGCAAATTTAAAAGAATGCATTAGGACTCTTAAAAATAGAGTTTTCTTTATTAATACAGGATTTCTGGATCGTACTGGTGATGAAATGCATACTTCAATGGAAGCTGGCCCAATGATTAAAAAAGGTGATATGAAACTTTCAAAATGGATCTCTGCTTATGAAAATAATAATGTAGACATAGGATTGAAATGTGGATTTTCGGGAAAAGCTCAAATTGGAAAAGGTATGTGGGCGGCTCCTGATATGATGAAGCAAATGATGACTGAAAAAATTGGTCATTTAAAAGCTGGAGCAAATTGTGCTTGGGTTCCCTCACCTACTGCAGCATCTCTTCATGCGCTTCACTATCATCAAATAGATATATTTAATGAACAAAGAAAGATTCAAAATCGAGGAAGGGCTAAGTTAGATGATCTTTTAACTATTCCAATATCAAATAGACCTAATTGGTCAGTTGAAGAAATAAATTCTGAAATTTCAAATTCTGCTCAAACCATTTTAGGTTATGTCGTAAGATGGATTGATCAGGGCGTAGGTTGTTCAAAAGTTCCTGACATTAATAATATTGGATTAATGGAAGATAGAGCAACACTGAGAATTTCATCTCAACATATTGCAAATTGGATTCACCACGGTATCACAACTAAAATTCAGGTCACAGAAATTATGAAAGCTATGGCCAAAGTAGTTGATAAACAAAATGAGGGAGATAAAAATTATATAAATATGAGTGATAACTTTGAAAAGTCACTAGCATTTAAAGCAGCTTGTGATTTAATTTTTAAAGGGAGAGAGCAGCCTTCTGGTTATACCGAACCGCTTCTACACTTAAATCGAATTAAAAAAAAAGCTAACTAGAACTAGAATTTAATTTGGATCTATTTTTGAAAGCTGAATATAAAGTTCCATCATCTAAACTTTCTATTTCACCACCGACGGGTAACCCTTGCGCTAGCTTAGTTATCTTTACTTTAGAATTTTTTAGACTATCCTGAATATAATATGCAGTGGTTTGTCCCTCAACAGTTGCGCTTGTAGCTAAAATAACCTCTTCTATATTTTCACTTTTTACTCTATTTATCAAAGCATTAATCAACAAGTCCTCTTTTCTTTGTCCCGCAGACGATATTGTTCCACCCAAAATATGAAAATAACCTTTAAAAATATTTGAATTCTCAATAGACCACTGATCAGCTATATCTTCTACTACGCAAATTTTATTAAATTTATTTTTGCTTTCTTCACAATTATTACATCCATTTAAATTTGACCTTAAGGAACCACACGAATTACATCTGCTCACATTTTTGTAAACTTGAGCCAAAATATTCGCCATAGGTTTTACCAATTCATCTCTGTTATTAATTAATTTTAAAACTATTCTCTTTGCTGATTTTGGTCCAAGTCCTGGTAGTTTTGAAATTATTTTAATTAATTCGTCTATTTCATTTATACTTTGCATTTCTAAAGTGGCCATTTAAATCCTGGAATCCCAAAACCTCCAGTGGCTTTTGAAATTTCCTCAGTTGTTTTAGTTTTAAGATGAGCTTTTGCTTTATTATGAGCAGCAACTATTAAGTCTTCTAAAATAGATTTGTCCTCTAATAAGATATCTTTTGAAATTTCAATTTTTTGCATCTCTCCATCTCCATCTAAAACTACTTTTACAGAATTAGATCCAGAAACACCCTCAACTCTAAGTTTCTTAATATTTTCTTGGCTCTCTTTCATTTTGGACTCAAGTTCTTTGGCTTTATCTAATATCTTTGAAAAGTCAGTCATTAATCATCCTGTTTTTTTTCTGTTATTATATCAATCAAGTCTGCATCAGGAAATTTTTTTATAATCTTCTTATAT
>CACJLM010000011.1 GCA_902594245.1 uncultured Pelagibacteraceae bacterium
CAAGATTTTTACCAATCGTCCTAGGTTTTTTTATTGCTAGCTATTATATGACATTTTCAACTGAAGGAAGAGAGGTTGTTGATACTATTAATAGAACTTTAATTACAATATTGATTTTTTGGATAATTCATCAAATTATAGAACCAGTATCATATATTTTAAGTGGTCTTGATAAACTTTTAACCAGAGAATTAATTGGTTGGATAATTAAATCACTAAAAGTTCTTATATTTATTTTGGGCTTGGCGGCAGTCTTAGAATTATGGGGTATAAAAATTGGACCTATTATTGCTGGGCTTGGTTTATTTGGTGTAGCAGTGGCTTTAGGAGCACAAGATTTATTTAAAAATTTGATATCAGGGATTTTAGTACTTGTAGAAAAGAGATTTAAAATAGGTGATTGGATTTTAGTTGACGGAATAATCGAGGGCATTGTTGAAAAAATTGGTTTTAGATCTACTACAATCAGAAAATTTGATAAATCTTTAGCTATTATTCCAAATTTTCAATTTGCAGAAAATGCAGTTATAAATATTAGCGAAACCTCAAATTGGTTGATCAGTTGGATAATCACTCTCCAGTACGACACTTCAGTTGATCAATTAAAAACTATTAGGAATCAGATTGAGGATCATATTAATAAGAGTAATGATTTTAATACAAGTATAGGTATTGCTGTGAGGGTGGATAAGTTTTCAGACAGTTCAATAGACATGTATGTTCGTTGTTTTACAAAAACAGATAGCTGGAATGAGTGGCTGTCAGTAAAAGAGCGTTTAGCTTTAGAAATCAAACAAATTGTAGAAAGTAATAAAGCTTCTTTTGCTTTTCCAAGTCAGTCAATTTATATCGAAAAAAAATGATTGCTATTTTCTATTTAGTTTTACAAATATTAAAACTTTATTCTTATGTCGTGATTGCAAATGTTATTGTAAGTTGGTTGATTTCTTTTAATATTTTAAATACACAAAACAGATTTGTTTATTCAATTTTAGAATTAACCTATAGATTAACTGATCCTTTTTTAAATAGAATTAGACGATTTTTACCTAATTTAGGCGCCTTAGATATTTCACCAATAATTTTACTTCTATTGATTTGGTTTGTAGAAATGTGTATGAAGCTCTACATTGCACCAATGATTTTTTAAAAATTTATGATTTTAATAGACGGAAAAAAAGAGGCAGCACTACTTAGAGAAGAATTAAAAAAAGAAGTATCTGAATTAAAGACAAAATATAATAAAGTGCCAGGATTAACAGTAATCTTAATTGGTGACTTAACTCCAAGTCAGATCTATGTTCGAAACAAAGAAAAATCAGCCAATGAAGTTGGTCTTAAGTCCGATGTTATAAAATATCCAGATTCGGTCGAAGAGAAGATTGTTCTAGAAAAAATTAAGGAACTAAATAAGGATAAGTCGGTATCAGGTATTTTAGTTCAGTTACCCCTTCCAAAACATATAGATAAACAAAAAGTTATTGAAGCTATTGATCCCAGTAAAGACGTGGATGGTTTTCATCCTATGAATGTTGGTAATCTTTCATCTGGTTATGAAAGTTCGGTACCCTGTACACCATTAGGATGCTATTTGTTGATAAAAAAAATAGAACCAAATTTAAGTGGAAAGAAAGCAGTTGTAGTTGGAAGATCAAATTTAAATGGAAAGCCTATGACACAACTTCTTTTAAAGGAAAATTGTACTGTAACAATTACACATTCAAGAACAAAAGATTTAAAAGCAGAATGTCTCGAAGCAGATATTATTGTTGCAGCAGTTGGAATACCTGAACTCGTAAAAGGTGATTGGGTAAAAAAAGATACTATTGTAATTGACGTTGGCATTAACAAAACTGATAAAGGTATTGTAGGCGATGTAGATTTTGATGGAGTTTCAAAAAATGCAAAAGCTTTAACGCCAGTTCCGGGTGGTGTGGGTCCAATGACTATTGCTTGTTTACTTAAAAACACGATAGACTGTTTCAAAAGATCGCAAATTTAATATTTAATCCATCAAACAATCTTTGATAACTTTAGTTTATGAAAAAACCTAAGTATCCATATAGAATTGTTATAATAATGGCCATACTTACTATTCCTCCAATTGGAGCGACACAATTGGGCTGGTATCTTTATGATCAGCAAACAGGATTCGATTATGGTATGATCATTGGTACATTTTCAGTTATATTAGCCGCTTGGTTGATGTATGAAAAAAACTGGAGAGAAGAGGATGAGGATTAGTTTATGGAAAAAATAATTTTTTTTGGTTTGGTTATCCCAATTTTTGCTTTTGTACTTTATTTAGGTGTTAGTGCGATAATGAAAGGTTCAGAGGCTAAAAGTGCACTTAAGGAGGAAGCAAATTTAAAAAATGATGAGAACGAAAATTCTCTTGATAATAAAAAAAATTTAAGTGAGGAAATTGACAAATTAAACAATCTTTTAAAAGATGGTGTTTTAACTCAGGAAGAATTCGAAAAAGTTAAAAATCTATTTAATTATTTTTTTCTCACAAAGAGAAACTACACTAATAAAAATGAACTAATAAATGAATATATACCCCAAGAAGAAATCAAAAACTTAATTCAAGAAGACTTGCCATTTATTAAAGCAAGCAATGATTACTATCCAAAAAAAATTAAACCTAAACTCCCATCAATTGATTTATTAAAAGTACCATCTAAAAATGAAAAATTAAAATTAAATAAAAATGAAAATAACAATCCAGATTTTCTTGAAAAAATACTTTTAGATTTTGGTGTGAAAGGAAATATTAAAAAAGTCAGTAATGGTCCAGTGGTAACATTGAATGAATTTGAGCCAGCAGCAGGTATAAAAGTATCAAAAATAATCAACTTATCTGATGATATTGCTAGAAATACCAGTTCTGAGTCAGCACGTATTTCCATAATTCCTGGAAGTAATACAGTTGGGATTGAATTACCAAATTTATACAGAGAAAATGTTTATCTAAGTGAAATCATAAATAATCAAGATTTTAAAAATAAAGATATAAAACTTCCAATAGCCTTGGGGAAAAATATTTCTGGAACTCCGGTCATAAGAGACTTAACTTCTATGCCCCACTTACTTATTGCTGGAACAACCGGCTCAGGTAAATCAGTATGTATAAATACAATTATTCTATCACTTTTATTTAGACATGATTCTGACAAGTGTAAATTTATTTTAATAGACCCAAAGATGCTAGAACTTTCAGCTTATGAGGGAATACCTCACTTACTCTGTCCAGTGATTACAGAAGCTAAAAAAGCTGCTTCTGTTTTAGGGTGGGTTGTTAAAGAAATGGAGAGCAGGTACAGATTAATGACAAAAGAAAATGTAAGGAACATTGATGGATATAATGCAAAACATAAACTTCCAATGCCATACATTGTAGTGGTTGTTGATGAAATGTCTGACTTAATGTTGGTTGCTGGTAAAGAAATTGAAAATTATATTCAAAAGTTATCGCAAATGGCAAGAGCAGCTGGTATTCATATTATTATGGCAACGCAAAGACCAAGTGTTGACGTCATCACTGGCACAATTAAAGCTAACTTTCCAACTCGAATCTCTTTTCAAGTAACATCAAAAATAGATAGTAGAACAATTTTAGGAGAACAAGGAGCAGAACAACTACTAGGAAAGGGAGATATGCTTTATATGTCGTCAGCAAACAGAATAACTAGAATCCACGCACCATTTGTCTCAGAAGATGAAATTGAAAAAATAAATAATTTTCTAAGAGCACAAGCGGAACCTGATTATGTTGATGAAATTTTAAATTTTGCTGATGAAAAAGAAATAAGCGAAAATTCAAAAAAACATGAGGATAAAGATGAACTATACTCAACTGCTGTAGAAATTATAAAATCAGAGGGTAAAGCTTCAACATCTTTCTTACAAAGAAAACTACAAATTGGATACAATCGTGCAGCAAGAATTATTGATATGATGGAAGCTGAAGGAATTGTAAGTAAGGCAAACCACGTTGGTAAACGTGATGTTCTTTAATGAAAAAAATTTTTTTAATTCTAATTTTTATTTTTTTTTCAACTAATGTTTTATCATCTAATAAACAAAATATAATACAAAATCTAAATAATATAGAAAACCTAACTTTTGAATTTGAACAGAATATTAATGGAAAACTTGAAAACGGTAATTGCACTATTCAATATCCAAAGAAAATTTTTTGTAAATATAATTTAGGAAATAGAAAAATTTTAGTATCGAATGGTAAATCCCTCGTTATTAAAACTTTATCTAGTTATTATATTTATCCTTTACAAAAAACCCCATTAAATCTCATTTTAGATAAAGATTATATAATTAATAAAATTAATGATCTAAATGAAAAAATTATTGATGATAATTTTATATATTTCAAATTTAAAGAAAACGAGAATGAAATAAGTATCTTTTTTAACAAAAAAAATTATAACTTAATTGGCTGGCAAACAATAGATGTATATCAAAATTTAAGTATTACTCATCTCTCATCAATACAGAAAAATGCTAAAATAGATGAAAGTATATTTAGATTACCTAATCAAAATTAGATTATTATACTTTCCTTTTTAAAAATTTTCATACCTCTTGAAAGATAATTACTTAAAGCATTCCTATGATCAAGTGAGCAAGTGTGAACCCACACACGATTTGGATTATTTATAAAGGATTTTTTAATTGCTGTTGATAATAAATAAGAACCTAACTTTTTATTTTGATATTCTTCAAGAATACCCAAATATGCAATTTCAATTTCATTTTTATCTTTATGAAATATAAGTTCAAAATATCCTGCAAGATCATCTTTGTTTTTTAACACAAATGTTTTAACGTTTTTATTTTTTGTAAATTCAACCCACTGTTTTTCAGTCCAAACAAGTCGATCAACCCAATTATGATTTTTGCCAATACTTTTATAAAAAAATCTATTTAATTGAAAATCTGGCGGATCAATTAATTCTACAAGATATTCTGTGTTCGGTTTATTTGATTCAACTAATTCATTTAATGAATTTATTTCAAGATAATTTCTATTAATTTTTTTATTCACTTACCATCTTGCCAACTTTTTCACCTCCAAATAAATGAAAGTGTAAATGAGGAACTTCTTGGCCTCCATGTTCACTAATATTTGCTAAAGCTCTATACCCTTTTCCATTAATCGCTGAAATTCCAAGTTTTTTTGCTACAGTGTTAACTCCTTTAATTAAGCCAACAATCTCCTCAGGGGAAGCATTTTCGCTAAAATCGTCAAGATTAATATAACTTCCTTTTGGTATTACTAAGGCATGAATTTTTTTTTGAGGATTTATGTCGTAAAATGATAAGACAAAATCATCTTCATAAATTTTTTTACATGGAATTTCTTTTCTTAAAATTTTAGCAAAAATATTATTATTATCGTAAGTCATTTTTTTCGTTTGTCTAATTCTACCATTACATCTTCAATTTTTATATCATTTGACTCAAGGTACATTACCAAATGATACAAAACATCTGCTGCCTCATGAGTTTTATTAGAATTGTTTTCAACAGCTTCGATTAATTCATTTATTTCCTCCAAAACTTTATCTTTACTAAGAGATTTATTGCTAAGTAATTTGTTAGTATAGGAATCTTTAATTGGATTCTCTTTTCTAGACCTCGCAAGTTTAAATAAATTTTCAATTGATTTTAACATTAGCAATGTTTAACAGCTACTTTTTATAACTTCAATCGGTTGATTAAATAATTTTAATAATATAAGTATATTTCAATGAGAGAAGCAGCATATATAACAGCAAATTTATTTAAAACTGAGCATTTAAAAGTTTTAAATGAAACAATTAATCAAAACATTGTCAAAGGTAGCGATCAACCAAGTGGTGGAGCTATCAAATCTTCTCAAGTGAAATTTATAAGATTAATGTCTATTCAAAAACTGATACTCCCATTTATCGATTTTATAATGACAACAAATACCCATCATTATGGATTTGATTTATTTCCATTAGCACCAAGTAAAACCTTAAATTACAATACCTATCAAATAAACGAAGAATATACCTGGCATGTTGATGCAACAATGCATTCTCCAGTTCGCGATATTAAGCTAACTTGTCTTCTCAATTGCTCAACAGAAAAATACGATGGAGGTGATTTATACATTTTTAGAGATGGTGAAAAAAAAGTTGAAAATTTCTATCCAGGTACTGCAGTAATTTTTCCATCATTTATGCATCATAAAGTTGAAAAAATAACTTCTGGTTCCAGAGCGACATTAGCTATTTGGATGGATGGTCCAAAATTTAGATAAATTTATCTAAATTCTTACAGGAATATTTTTGGAATATAGATATTGCTTAGCCTCTAAAATAGAATGCTTACCATAATGAAAGATGGAAGCAGCTAAAACTGCACTAGCTTTTCCTTTTTTTATTCCATCTACTAAGTGATCTAAATTACCAACTCCACCAGATGCAATTACTGGAATATTAACTTTAGCTGAAATTTTAGACATCAGATCTATGTCATAACCAACCTGTGTACCATCTCTATCCATAGATGTTACTAATAACTCTCCTGCACCATTTTCTTCCATTTGTTTTGCATACTCTAAAGCGTCAATACCACTATTATTCCTTCCACCATGAGTAAATACTTCCCATTTATCTCCATTCTTTTTTGCGTCAATAGCAACAACAATACACTGGGATCCAAATTTCTTTGAACTATCAATAACTACTTTTGAATTTTCAACTGCAGCTGTATTAATTGAAACTTTATCAGCACCACAATTAAGTAATTTATTTATATCTTCTATACTTCTAATTCCACCACCTACCGTTAAAGGAACAAAGCATTTCTTAGAAGTTTTTTCTATAACATCATAAATAATATCTCTGTTTTCATTAGAAGCTGTAATATCTAAAAAACAAATTTCATCTGCTCCACCATCACTGTAAATTTTAGCTTGTTCCACAGGATCGCCTGCATCTTTTAGATCCACAAAGTTTATACCTTTTACAACACGGCCATTCTTAACGTCTAGACATGGAATAATCCTATTTTTAAGCATCTTCTTTCACTAATTCTTCTAATTTTATATCACCATCATAAATAGCTTTACCAACTATTATTCCTTCAACATTCTTTAAATTCTTTGCTTTCTTAATGTCATCTATCGATGAAACTCCACCAGATATAATCACAGGACAAATTGATAGTTCAGCAACTTTCATTGTTTCATCAAAATTTGGACTATGTTTCGTGCCATCCCTATTAATATCAGTATAAATCAATCTACTAACACCATAGTTATTAACTTCTTTTAAATAATCTAAAGTTAATTGATTAGAGCTTTCTTTCCACCCAGATACTGATAAATACCCATTTTTAGCATCTAAACCAAGGGCAATTTTATTATGAAATTTTTTACATGCTTCTTTTAAAAAATTTTTATCTTTTATAGCAGCACTTCCTAAAATTACTTTCTCAACACCTGCATCGATATATTTTCTAATATTATCAAAATTTCTAATACCACCACCCACTTCAACTTTTAAATTAAATTTACTGACTATATCCTGAATAATATCTAAATTTATTGTTTCACCAGTTAAAGCTCCATCAAGATCTATAATGTGTAAATTTTTAAAACCATGATCTTTATACTTTCCAGCCTGTTCAACTGGAGACAAATCATATTCAGTTTTATTATCAAAATCTCCTTTAACTAACCTTACACACTTTTTATCTTTAATATCTATTGCTGGAAAAATTTTCATTTTAAATTTTTTTCATATTATAAATTTATAAAATTTTGAATAATTTTCAGACCTATCTTGTCGCTCTTTTCTGGATGAAATTGTGTTCCAAAAATATTTTCCTTTTCAACAGAACAAACAATATCTGATGAATAATTAGTTGTTGCCGAAACTACGTTCTTATCATTTGGTATAAATTCATAACTATGTACGAAATACATATGAGAATTATTTTCTATATTTTGGAAAATCTTACTATTTTTAACTATATTAATCTGATTCCAACCAATGTGAGGAAGTTTAAATTTTCCATTTTGATTATCAATTTTTAAAACCTTTCCTGATATCCATCCTAACCCTTTAGTTTCAGTTTCTTCATAACCGATATCAGCAAACATTTGTAAGCCAACACAAATTCCAAGTAATGGCTTTTTATTACTTATCGCAAATTCATTTAGTATATCTGTAAGACCATTAATTTTATTTAAAGCATCTATACAGCTTTTAAATGAGCCCTGCCCTGGTAAAACTACTTTATCGCTTAATTTAATTTTATCTAAATCTGAAGTAACTTCGATATTTACTTTACCTTGAGCAACTTCCTTAAAAGAGTTTATCACCGAGCTTATATTGCCGGAGTTATAGTCAACAATTGTAACGTTCATTAAACTTATAAAGAACCTTTAGTAGAAGGAATTGTTTTTTTGTTCCTTGGGTCCATTTCCAATGCTGTTCTTAATGATCTTGCTAATCCTTTGAAACAGGACTCAATAATGTGGTGACTATTATCACCATAAATATTTTCAACGTGTAATGTAATTCCGGCAGCTTGTGAAAATGCTTGAAACCATTCTTTAAATAATTCTGTATCCATTTCTCCAAGCTTTTCTACTTTAAGCTTAACTTTCCAAATTAAATAAGGTCTATTTGATACATCGATTGCAACACGTGTTAATGTTTCATCCATTGGAATCATTGCATGAGCATATCTTCTTATTCCAACAAACTTTTTAGATGCTTTTTTTAAAGCTTCTCCAATTGCAATTCCTGTATCTTCAGTCGTGTGATGTAAATCGATATGAGTATCACCTTTAGCTTTAATATTCATATCTATAGATGAATGCTTAGATAATTGTTCAAGCATATGGTTTAAAAAACCTATTCCAGTATCAATCTTATATTTGCCCTTACCATCAATATTTAAATCAACACTAATGCTTGTCTCTTTAGTTTTTCTACTAATTTTGCCTTTACGCTTCATAATTTAAAACAGGTATACATATATTATTCAATTATGGCAATAATACTAAACCTGGTCTTGAACTATTAAAATTAGTATCCATTTATAAGCTATGACAACGATTGTATTAGTAAGAAAAAATAATGAAGTAGTTGTAGCTGGAGATGGCCAAGTAAGTATGGGTAATACTGTTGTGAAAAGTACCGCTTCAAAAGTTAGGAAAATTGAAAAAAGAGGCGTTGTTGCAGGATTTGCTGGCTCAACAGCTGATGCGCTTACATTGTTTGAAAGGTTAGAGGCGAAATTAGAAAAACACGCAGGAAATTTGTCTAGAGCTGCCGTTGAACTGGCTAAAGATTGGAGAACAGATAAATATTTAAGAAGACTAGAAGCTTTAATGGCTGTTGGTGATAAAGAAAATAGTTATATCATTTCTGGAACTGGAGATGTTTTAGAACCAGAGGGTGATGTGATTGGAATTGGTTCAGGAGGTAATTACGCCCTTGCAGCAGGAAAAGTATTAATGGGAACAGATATGAATGCAGAACAACTTGCAAAAAGAGCAATCGAAGTAGCTGCAGAAATTTGTGTTTTCACAAACAATAATGTTAAAATTGAAAAAATATAATGGACAAATCGAACGTAACACAATTACATCCAAAAGATAAAAATTCGAATAATGAAAGTTTTTTGGGTACTTCATTATCACCAAGAGAAATTGTATCAGAATTAGATAGATTTGTAGTAGGTCAAAACAAAGCTAAAAAAGCTGTAGCAGTTGCATTAAGAAATAGATGGAGAAGGCAAGCTCTTAAGGGTGAAATGAAAAATGAAGTTTTACCAAAAAATATTTTGATGATTGGACCTACTGGAGTAGGTAAGACAGAAATATCAAGAAGATTATCAAAATTAGCAGAGGCACCATTTGTAAAGGTCGAGGCAACTAGGTTTACTGAAGTTGGGTATGTTGGACGAGATGTTGAGCAGATAGTTAGGGATCTTGTTGAAATTGCTATCTCAATGGAAAAAGTCAAAAAAAGAAAAGAGGTAAAAGCAAAAGCTCAAAAGCTTGCTGAAGATAAAGTTTTAGATGCTTTGGTTGGAAAAAAAGCTAGTGCAGCCACCAGAGAGAGTTTTAGACAAAGATTAAGAAATGGTGATTTAGATGAAAATGAAATAGAAATCGCAGTTAGTGATACAGGAAATAATAATACATCTTTTGAAATCCCTGGAATGCCCGGTGCTAATGTTGGAATGATAAATATTGGTGAAATGCTTGGAAAATCAATGGGGGCAAAAGAAAAGAAAAAGAAAATGAGTGTAAAAGAATCTCACGAAATTTTAATTAATGATGAGTCAGATAAATTAATAGAACAAGATAAAATTATAAAAGCTGCAAAAATTTCAACAGAAAACAATGGTATTGTCTTTTTAGATGAAATAGATAAAATTTCAGGAAGAACTGATAGGGTTGGTGGAGATGTATCGCGAGAAGGTGTACAAAGAGATTTATTGCCTTTAATTGAAGGAACAACAGTTAATACAAAATATGGTCCAATTAAAACGGATCACATTTTATTTATTGCATCTGGAGCCTTCCAACTAGCCAAACCTTCTGATTTACTTCCAGAATTGCAAGGTAGATTACCTATAAGAGTTGAGCTAGAAGCTTTAACAAGTGAGGACTTTAAAAGAATTCTTAAAGAACCAGATTATAGTTTAATCAAACAATATGTTGCTCTTTTAAAAACTGAGAATGTAGATCTTGAATTTTCTGAAGATGGGATTGATGCAATAGCAAATATTGCATCTGAGGTAAACTCCACAGTAGAAAATATTGGAGCAAGAAGATTACATACTATTATTGAAAAAATTTTAGATGAAATAAGCTTTACAGCAACAGATCGATCAGGTGAAAAAATAATAATCAATAAAGATTATATAACTAAAAATCTTGATAACCTTATAAAAGATACAGATTTATCAAAATTTATTTTATAATCTTTTTTTTAAAAAAATATAAAATGCACCACCTCCCCCATCTTCAATAGATGCATCTTTTATTTCATTTATAAATTTCATTAGCTCTGGATTACTTCTAATATATTCTGGCATAGAATATTTAAGTATTCCGAGTTTTTTAGATTTATAAGGATCTTTTTCATTTTCTGAATGAAGTCCTTTTCCTGTTATTATAATCAATTTACGAATACCATTTGTTTGTGATTCTTTAATAATTTTTTCTATTGTTTCGTTGGCATCATCTAAAGAAAAGCCGTGAAAATCAAATGTTTTGGTTTTGATTACATTTCTATTTGTAATATTTAAATCTTTGTTTGGAATTCTTGATTTATCGGATAAAAAGTTTTCCCAATCTTTTTTATCTTTATCTGAAATCTTATCGCTCAATTAAGTTAGTGTATCTACTAATTGCCAGTTTGGATTGTTAGATTTAATGTCTCTTGAAAATACCCAAGTATCGTAAATTTTTTTAATTTTGTCTGGATCACCTGAAACAATCTTTTTTTCTTTATCTCTTATGCAAGTTATCACTTCAGCAACAAAATCCACTGTTACCTTTAACATAGTTCCAATCTTATCATGTTCTTTGATTTTTGCTGAATTAACACCTATAAATGTTATTTCAGCAAAATGACCCCTTTGATTTCTCTCATTCAAGGCCTCTACAAATTGGTCATATATTTTTTTACTTAATAAAGATTTGCTTGCAATGATCTTATTATCATTGTCACTAAAATCAGTAATTATTGTTTCATAAGCAATTTTTGCACCTTTCAAAAATTCTGATTGTGCTTTGTCATCAAAATTTTCTTTTGATTTAATATTGTTATCAACTTGAGCTTTTTTGATAATGTTATCAAACTCTGGATTTATTTTACCCTCAAAACCTGTTCTTTTGCCTAAAATACCCCTTAATCTGAGGAATATAAAACCAGCAATCATTGCCAACAAAATAATATCTATATACTCAAAACTATAATTCATAAGCTGATAGTAATTACTCTGTTGAATAATATCAACAGAGTAATTAAATAAAAGACAAATGAACTCAGTTTTAATTGCTATTATTTTAATACCTATTATTGAGATCTATTTATTTATTAAAATAGGCTCTCAAATTGGTGCTTTTAATACCATCTCGTTAATATTTATTACTGCTATAATTGGTGTAATTTATGCAAGGCACCAAGGATTGAACACTCTTAAATCTGGATTTTCACAATTAGTAAAAAATGAATTACCTGCTTATGAAATGATTTCTGGTGCAGCAATAGCGTTTGCAGCTTTATTATTAATAATACCTGGATTTGCAACAGATATAATTGGATTTTTATTATTATTTCCTCTAACAAGAAAAATATTTTTAAAAAAGTTTTCAATTAGCAAAGAATTTAAAAATAAAACTGAAACTGATTTTATAGATGGCGAATATGAAGATATAAAAGAAAATGAAGATGACAAAAAATTATAGAATTCTAGCTCAATTTGTAAAAGATATGTCTAGTGAAACTCCTGATGTAGAAACATATATGTATGTAAAAGATAACATTTTGAAATATAACTTGGGAATAAATATTACATCTAAAGCTCTTAAAAGTAGGATGATAGAAATAGATACTGCTATCAAATTTAATAATAAAGAAGAAAATGTAAAAAAATCAATTTTTGAATTTATTTATACAACAGTTATTCGGATTGATGAGAAACTTAATGATAAAAAAACTTTAGAAAAAATAGTTTTAGTCGAAGTTCAGAAAGATATATATCCTAACATAGAAAAAACTTTACTAAATCTTCTGCATAATTCAGGATATCCATCAATCAAAGTAGATAAAAAAGTTGATTTTGATGAATTGTATAAAAAAAATTTTAATTGAAAAAATTTTTTTTAAGGTTTGTTTTCAAAAAGCTATTATGTAATTCTAACTCTGCTACAGATGGTTTAACTAGTTTTTTTGAATAATTTATTTTTTCATTATTAGTTTTTATTTTGGCTGTGTCTTGATTTTTAAAATTTAAAGTTGGCTCTTTTTGATCTATTAAATTTATGTAAACCTTGGATAATAAATCACAATCAATTAGAGCTGTATGTTTGGCTCTTTTTGAATTATCTATTCTATACCTTTTACATAATGCATCTAAGCTTATTGATGAACCTGGGTGTTTATCTCTAGCTAATACTAATGTATCAACAATTTCATTTTTGATAACGTCTTTTTTAATTATTTTTAATTCATTGTTTAAATGTGAGATATCAAATTCTGCATTGTGAATGATTAATCTTTTACCATCAATAAAATTCAAAAATTCATCAACAACATCAGGAAATTTTTTTTGCAGTGATAAAAATTCATCAGTATATCCATGTGTCTCCAGTGCTTTTGCTGAAACTTTTCTCTCTGGATTTAAATAACAATGAAATTTATTTTTCGTTGGAATTAAATCATTTAACTCTATACAGCCTATTTCTACTATTCTATGTCCCTCCTTTACTGAAAGACCCGTTGTTTCTGTATCAAGAACTATTTCTTTCATGTTCAAAATTTATTTAGAATATACTTTACATTTTTTTTTGCAGATTTATCAGAAAAATTATTATTAATTATTATGTGAGATTTTTTCTTTTTTACACGTAATGGAAGTTGCATTTTTCTAAATAATTTGACCAGATTTTTATCAAATCCTTTTCTTTTATTTAATCTC
>CACJLM010000012.1 GCA_902594245.1 uncultured Pelagibacteraceae bacterium
AACAGCTAATTTAACATTCAGATTCGTTTCAAATAATAATGAGGATACTTTTGGTACAGAAAAACTTAAATATGAAAATGGTATCGATGAAGAAAATGTAAGTAAAAGAATTGTTATAAGTGGTGATAATCTCTTAGATGCTCAGCCTAGAATGAATAATCAATCCAATGAAACAGTAGTATCTTTTTCCTTAGATAGAGTAGGTGCTAAAAGATTTGGTAAAGCTACTTCAACTGGAATAGGTAAACAATTAGCTATCGTATTGGATGGTAAAATAATTAGCGCACCTGTTATAAGAGATACAATAGCAAGTGGATCAGGCCAAATTAGCGGAGGCTTTACTTTTCAATCAGCAACTGATTTAGCCCTTTTATTAAGATCTGGAGCATTACCGGCACCATTAAATATAGTTGAGGAAAGAACTGTTGGCCCTGATTTAGGGCAAGACTCTATTGATGCTGGAATGATTGCTTTAGCGATTGGTTTTTTGTTGGTGATAATTTTTATATTTATAAAATATAAGATATTTGGATTGATCACAAATATAGCTTTGATAATAAATCTATTACTTCTAATTGGAGTTTTGACGATTTTTGAAGCAACATTGACCTTGCCAGGTATAGCTGGAATTATTTTAACCGTAGGAATGGCAGTTGATGCAAATGTTTTAATTTTTGAACGTATTAAAGAAGAACTAAAAAGTGAGAAGAATAATCTAATTGCCTTTGATAGTGGCTATGTCAAATCACGTACTGCAATTTTAGATGCTAATATCACTACCTTGTTAGCAGCTTTCATCCTCTTTTTTATGGGCTCTGGTCCAATTAAAGGTTTTTCCGTAACTCTTGGTGTTGGAATTTTTACTACACTTTTTTCAGTTTATTTCATAGCCAGATTACTTACTGTTCTTTATGTATCAAAAAATAAAGAGAAAGAGGGAATATTGAAATGATTTCATTTAATAAATACTATAAAAAATTTAACATCTTATCAGCATTCTTGATAGTAGTTTCACTATTCTTCTTAATTTTCAAGGGATTAAATTTCGGTATAGATTTTAAAGGTGGTACCTTAATAGAACTAAGATCTATGGATACAAAAATAAGTGTATCATCATTAAGAGATAGATTTAATCAGATGGATCTTGGTGATGTATCAGTTAAAAAATTTGGAAATGATACAGATTTTTTAATTAAATTTGAAAATAAAGATAATAAAAAAAATATTATCGAAGAAGTAAAAAATAATTTGGATTCTTCATTTGGTAACAATTTTGAATTTAGGAGAGTAGAAAATGTCGGTCCGAAAGTCAGCGCTGAACTATTAAAATCTGGTATAATTGCGATCTCTGTAGCACTAATTTTAATGTTAATTTATATTTGGATTAGATTTGAGTGGCAATTCAGTCTTGGTGCTATACTTGCTTTGTTTCATGATGTGATAGTTACTTTAGGATTATTTTCAATTTTAAGTCTTGAAATTAATTTATCAATAATTGCAGCTGTATTGACAATAGTAGGTTACTCAATGAACGATACTGTAGTTATATTTGACAGAGTACGTGAGAATTTAAAAAAATATTCAGATATTAAGATTTTTGAACTTACTAATATTTCAATTAATGAAACTTTATCTAGAACATTAATAACTTCCATAACTACATTACTTGCTTTGTTTTCTATATTTTTCTTTGGTGGTGAAATTTTGAAAGGTTTTTCATTAGCTATGATTTTTGGAGTAATTTTTGGAACTTATTCATCTATTTATATAGCTAATACCGTTTTAGTAAGATTAAACGTTTCTCAAAAAACTATTCTTAAAGAGGATAAAAATTAATACAAATTTTGCGCTGCTACCATAGATAGCAACATTGGTAGAGATAGTAGTGTATTTGTTCTTGAAAATAACATTGCTGTTTTTGCAGATTTAGCTTTTGTCTCTGGATCCGTTTCTACAATTCCTAATGCTTTCTTTTGATTTGGCCAAATTACAAACCATACATTGAACGCCATAACAAGACCAAGCCACATTCCTATACCGATTGCAGTGTGTTTTGGTATTCCCGAACCAATACTTAAAGTCATTGCATCATGTAAATATCCATTAAGACCAGCTAAAATTAAACCTGATATAACTGTAAATGCAGCTGCCCATCTAAAATAAAAAAGAGCAGCAGGTGCAATTACTTTACCTATGGCTGGTTTTTGATCATCTGGGATTTTACCCATGTTTGGTATTTGAACAAAATTGAAATACCATAATAATCCGATCCACATTATGCCAACGACAACATGTGTATATCTAGCAACCCAACTCCAAAATAATCTATCAAAAGCAAAACCGTCATTTTGATAAAATAAACCTAAAAAAATTATTATCGCTAGCGCAAGAGAGGTATGTATTGTCTTAGATAGCGATGATAGTAAATTACTCATAACTATTATTCTATACTAAAAAAAAATAAAATTAACTATCTTTTTTTTCTAATTCAAAAGAGGTTTGAGAAATTTACCTGTATAACTATTATTAATTTTACATATTTCTTCAGGTTTCCCTTCTGCGATAATTTTACCACCTTTAACACCACCCTCAGGACCCATATCGACAATATAATCAGCAGTTTTAATTACATCGAGGTTATGTTCAATAACAACCACTGTATTTCCTAAAGCTACAAAGGTATGCAGAATTTCTAACAATTTTTTTATATCATGTTGATGAAGACCTGTAGTCGGTTCGTCTAATATATACATTGTTCTGCCAGTCGATCTTTTTGATAATTCCTTAGCCAACTTTATTCTTTGAGCCTCTCCCCCTGATAAAGTGGTCGCTTGTTGACCTATTTTTATATAACCTAAACCAACTTTTTTTAAAGTAAGTAACTTAGACTTAATATTTGAAATATTTTCAAAAAAATCACAACCTTCATCAACAGTCATATCTAAAATATCAGCAATACTTTTTTCTTTAAATTTAATTTCTAATGTCTCACGATTATAACGAGTTCCTTTGCATTCATCACATTGAATATAAACATCAGGAAGAAAGTGCATTTCATAAGTTATAACTCCATCACCTTCACAAGCTTCGCATCTTCCACCTTTAACATTGAAAGAAAATCTTCCAGGTTTGTAACCTCGACTTTTTGCTTCCGGTAAAGATGTAAACCAGTCCCTTATTGGTCCGAAGGCACCAGTATATGTTGCTGGGTTAGATCTTGGTGTTCTTCCAATCGGAGATTGATCAATATCAATTATCTTATCTATTAATTCAGTTCCTTTGAAATTCTTAAATGGTTTAGGAATTTTTCTAGATTTATTATTGTTTAATGTAAGATTTAAAGCATTAAATAATGTTTGTAATACTAATGTTGATTTTCCACTTCCTGAAACACCAGTAACACATGTAAGACTACCTAATGGTATTTTTAAGTTAACATTATCTAAGTTGTTTCCAGTTGCACCTGTAATTTCTAAAAATCTTCCATTTTTTGCCAATCTTCTTTTTGGTGGTACTTTGATCTTTAATTTATTAGATAAATATTGACCAGTAATACTTTCTTTATTTTTACTGATCTCTTCACAAGTTCCTTGAGCAACAACTACACCACCTTTATTTCCAGCCTCAGGACCAAGATCAATAATATGATCTGCATTTTCCATAGTTTCAGTGTCATGTTCGACAACAATAACTGTATTACCTAAATCTCTTAACCTTTTTAAAGCATTTATTAGTTTGACATTATCTTTTTGATGAAGTCCAATTGATGGTTCATCTAAAACATATAATACTCCGGTTAAACCTGATCCAATTTGAGATGCAAGTCTAATTCTTTGAGCTTCACCTCCAGATAAGGTTCCAGACTCTCTGGATAATGTTAGATAATCAAGTCCGACATTTAATAAGAAATTTAATCTTTCGTTAATTTCTTTTAGTATATGTTCTGCAATTTTAAATTGTCTTTTATCAAGATTATCTTTTAAATCTTTAAACCATTTAGTTGCATCTAAAATTGATTTTTCAGTTACTTCACTTATATGTAATCCATCTATTTTTACACAAAGAGCTTCATCTTTTAATCTATAACCATTACATCTTTCACACTTAGTATCTGATTGGTATTGTGAAATTTCCTCTCTTTTCCAATCACTATCTGTTTCTAAATATCTTCGTTCTAAATTATTTATGACCCCCTCAAAAGTTTTTTTATGTGAATATTTTTCATAGCCATCATCATAAGTAAACTTTATTTCTTCATCATCAGATCCATAAAGAATTATATCTTTTACCTTTTTTGTAAGTTTTGACCACTTGTCATCTAATGAAAAACTATAATGTTTTGCTAATGACGCTAATGTCTGAGCATAATATAAAGTAGTTGTTTTAGCCCATGGTTCTATTGCACCATCTGCTATAGTTTTTTTTTCATCGGGAACTACTAAATTTGGATCAACGTTAAGTTTAATGCCAATTCCTTCACATTCTTCGCAAGCTCCAAATGGACTATTAAATGAAAACAATCTTGGTTCAATTTCTTCAATTGTAAAACCACTTTCAGGACATGCAAATTTAGTTGAAAAGATCAATTTTTCTAATTTCCTAAATTTTTTTGGTAATGTTTCATCTTCATATTCAACAAAAACTAATCCATTTGCTAAATTTACTGAAGTTTCTATACTTTCAGCCAATCTATTACCTAAAGAAGAATTTAGAATGATCCTATCAATTAATATAGATATATCGTGTTTTACTTTTTTATTTAACTCAGGAACTTTTTCAATATCATAAAGCGTATTATCTATTTTAATTTTTCTAAATCCTCTTTTCTTTAATCCCATTATTTCTTTTTTATATTCTCCTTTTCGGCCTCTTACGACTGGAGCATACAAATAGATTGTTGATTTTTTAGGTAATTCTTTAATTCTATCTACTATTTGAGTAATGGTCTGTGATTTTATCGGTTTACCTGTAAATGGAGAATATGGTATTCCAGCTCTAGCATAAAGAACTCTCATATAATCATATATCTCTGTGACCGTTGCTACAGTTGATCTAGGATTTTTTGATGTATTTTTTTGTTCTATGGATATCGCAGGACTTAGACCTTCAATTAAGTCAACATTTGGTTTTTTCATCTTATCTAAAAATTGTCTTGCGTAAGCAGATAAACTTTCTACATATCTTCTTTGACCCTCAGCATATACCGTATCAAAAGCAAGTGATGATTTACCCGACCCAGATAGACCAGTGATAACAACAAATTTATCTTTTGGTATTTCTAAAGAAATATTCTTTAAATTATGTTCTTTAGCTCCCTTAATAACTATCTTTTTCATCATAATTTTTGTTGCTTTGACTTAATAAAATTAATATTCAGAGTAAATTGTGATATAATTCTAATTAATTAATTTAACAAATATTAAAATATTATGGCTGGAAGTTTAAATAAAGTACTTTTAATTGGTCGTTTGGGCGCAGACCCTGAAATCAAACAAATGGTAAATGGCAAAAGTGTAGCTAGACTTAGTTTAGCCACTAGTCAATCCTGGAAAGACAAAAATACTGGTGAAAAAAAAGAAAAAACTGAATGGCACCGTATAGTTGTATTCAATGAAGGTTTAGTAAATGTAGTTCAGCAATATTTGAAAAAAGGTGCTCAAATATACGTTGAAGGACAATTAACCACAAGAAAATGGAAAGATGAGCAA
The DNA here is from genome assembly GCA_902594245.1 of uncultured Pelagibacteraceae bacterium. Taxonomy (GTDB): domain Bacteria; phylum Pseudomonadota; class Alphaproteobacteria; order Pelagibacterales; family Pelagibacteraceae; genus Pelagibacter. The sequence goes on from CACJLM010000012.1 coordinate 5,709, forward strand.
TCAGGACAAGACAAATATTCTACAGAGATAGTTATTCAAGGTTATAATTCATCACTTACAATGTTAGGTGGGGGGAATTCTGGTATTGCTAACGACTCTAGTCAAACATCAAATAATAATGATGACATGTCTCAAATTTCAAATGATATGGATGATGAAATACCATTCTAGAAATTATGCAAAAATCAGAAAATCAAAACGATAAGAATATTAAATTAATCTCTATGCATGACGAAATGAGTTCGTCATATTTGTCTTACGCGATGAGTGTAATTGTTAGCAGGGCTCTTCCTGATATCAGAGATGGTTTAAAACCTGTTCATAGAAGAATTTTATATGCAATGTATAAAGGTGGTTATGATTGGTCAAAACAATTTAGAAAATCTGCAAGAATAGTTGGAGATGTTATTGGTAAATATCATCCTCATGGTGATCAATCTGTATACGATGCTTTGGTTAGAATGGTTCAGGATTTTTCTATGAGTTTACCTTTGGTTGAGGGTCAAGGAAATTTTGGTTCTATTGATGGAGATCCAGCTGCTGCTATGAGATATACAGAAACAAGATTATCTAAAGTTTCACAATTTTTAATTGATGATATTGAAAAAAATACAATTGAATTCAAAAGTAATTATGATGAAACAGAAAAAGAACCGAGTGTTTTACCAGCGCAATATCCAAATCTACTAGTCAATGGAGCAGGTGGAATTGCTGTTGGGATGGCTACAAGTATTCCACCACATAATTTAGGTGAAATTATCAATGGCACATTAGCGTTGATCGAAAATAAAGATATAACAATTAAACAATTAATGAAATTAATTCCTGGCCCTGATTTCCCTACAGGTGGAGTAATCATTGGTAAAGATATGATAAAAGAGGGTTATACTAAAGGCAGAGGTTCATTTAAAGTAAGAGGACAAATATCTATTGAACAAGCAAAGAATGGGAGAGAACGATTAGTTATTACTTCAATTCCGTATCAAGTAAATAAATCAGTTTTAAATGAAAGAATAGCCCAGTTAGTAAGAGAAAAAAAAATTGAAGGAATAAAAGATATAAGAGATGAGTCTAATAGAGAGGGAATTAGAGTATCAATCGATTTAAGGAATGGTGTTGAACCTGAAACAGTAAAAAGACAATTATATAAGAATACTCAAATTGAAAGTTCTTTTGGTTTTAATACGCTGGCTATCGTTAGTGGAAAACCTCAAACGTGCAATTTAAAAGAATTCTTATCGCATTTTTTAGCTTTCAGAGAAGATGTTGTAATAAAAAAAACCAAATATGATCTTAAAAAAGCTGAAGAACGAGCCCACATTTTAATCGGTTTATCTGTTTCTGTAGAAAATTTAGATAAGATAATTAAAATTATTAGATCTTCAAAAACACCTGATGATGCAAAAAAATCTTTGCTTAAGTTAAAATGGAAAATTAAAAAATCTCAAAAGATGATTTCTTTAATTGAAAATAAAAAATCAAAAGGAATTTATGCTTTGTCAGAACCTCAAGTAAGCGCAATATTAGAATTGAGATTACAAAAATTAACTGCTTTAGGTATAAATGAAATTGAGATTGAAATTAAAAAATTGTCTGAAATGATTATTAGTTACAAAAAAATTATTTCCTCTAAAAAAGAATTATTAAGAGTAATTAGTAAAGAATTAAATGATATTAAAGAAAAATTTTCAGTAAAAAGAAGAACTGATATTATAGATGCAGTTCTTAATTATGATATTGAGGAGACTATACAAAAAGAGTCTGTGCTTATAACGGTTACATTACAAGGATATATTAAAAGAGGATCTTTAAACAGTATAAAACAACAAAAAAGAGGTGGTAAAGGTAAGACAGGTATTACAACTAGGAATGAAGATTCTGTTGTTCAAACTTTGTCAGTAAATACTCATACGTCAGTTTTATTTTTTTCTACAGAAGGTCTTGTTTATAGAATTAAAGCTTGGAAAATACCTGTTGGTTCATCATCTTCAAAAGGTAAATCCTTATTTAATATTTTGCCACTAAAAAATCACCAATCTATTAGCTCTATTATGCCTTTTCCTGAAGATGAGGAATTAAAAAATTTTCAAATAGTTTTTGCAACAGCGCAAGGGAAAATTAGAAAAAATAGCCTAGAAGATTTTTCTTCTATTAATGCTGCTGGTAAAATTGCAATGAAATTAGATAATAATGATAAAATAGTTGGTGTTAAGATTTGTAAAGATGATCAAGACATCATTTTGAGTACAAAATTTGGTAAATGTATCAGGTTTGAGTCAAAAAAATTGAGAGTTTTCAAAGGTAGGTCATCAAAAGGTATAAAAGGTATAGTTTTAGCTCCTAATGATCAAATTGTTTCTTTATCAATAATTGATAATGACAAAATTCACAAGAATGGAAAAAAAAGCAAAGATGAAAAATCAGAAATTAAAGCCAAAGAAAAATTTATTTTATCAATTACTGAAAATGGATATGGAAAAAAAACTTCTCATATTGATTACAGAGTTACAAATAGAGGAGGCAAAGGTATTATTGGTATCATTAATTCTCCAAGGAATGGTAATATTTCGTCATCTTTTCCTGTTTTCGAGGGAGATGAAATATTAATATCAACTAACAAAGGAAGAGTTATAAGAGTTGCAGTAAAGGAAATAAGAACAGCCGGAAGAAATACTCAAGGAGTAAGAATAATCAAATTATCTGGAGAAGAAAAAGTTGTTTCAGCAAATAAAATTGATGATAATTTAATTTAATGAATAAAATTGCAATTTATCCAGGGACCTTTGATCCAATTACATTTGGTCATATAGATCTAATAAAAAAAGGTATTAAATTATTTGATAAAGTTGTTGTTGCAGTTTCAGATGTTGACAATAAAGATTATCTTTTTAATTCTTTTGAAAGAATCGAGATTGTTAAAAAAGCATTGTTTTCAGATTTAAAGTTAAATAAAAAAAAGATTGTTGTTATTACTTTCAATTCTTTAACTACAGATTTGTGTAAAAAATACAAATCCAATATCATATTGAGAGGACTTAGAGCTGTTTCAGATTTTGAGTATGAATTTCAACTTGCTGGGATGAATAGAAAACTTGATAATAATATTGAAACTGTTTTTTTAATGTCTGATATTGAAAATCAAATAATTTCATCAAAATTTGTTAAAGAAATAGTAAAATTAAATGGTGATATTAAAAAATTTACAACTAAAAGTACAATCAAATTATTAAAAAGAAAATATGAGCAAAATATTAATTAAGATAACAATTTTCTTTTTCTTAATAACAAACCAATTAATTGCAGAGGAAAATATTATGATTTTAAAACTTAAAGATGGTGAAGTAAAAATTGAATTATTTGAAGATGTTGCTCCACTACACGTGAAAAGAATTAAAGAGTTAGCTAACGCTGGTAAATATGACAATGTAGTTTTTCATAGAGTTATAGATGGATTTATGGCTCAAACAGGAGATATAAAATTTGGTAATTCAAATTCACCAGATTTTAATTTGAGAATGGCTGGTATGGGCGGCTCAGATCTACCTGACTTAAAACAAGAATTTAATAGTCTACCACATGATAGAGGAACTTTATCTATGGCAAGATCCTCTGATCCTAATAGTGCGAATAGTCAATTTTTTATTTGTTTTAAGCCTGCTCCTTTTTTGGATAGACAATATACAGTTTTTGGAAAAGTAATTGAAGGTATGGAGTTTGTTGATAAAATAAAACGTGGCGATGAAAATAATAATGGGGCTGTAACAGATCCAGATAAAATTATTAGTTTTAAATCCTTATAATATTAATGGCATTAAAAGATTTTGCCTTTAAAGTTCTAAACAAAGATAATTTTGCTAGAAGAGGGTTGATAGAAACTCATAGAGGAAATATTCAAACACCAGCATTTATGCCTGTTGGCACACAAGCCACTGTAAAAGCTTGTAAGATTGAGGATATTGTAAAAACTGGTTCAGAAATAATTCTATCTAATACATATCATTTAATGATCAGACCTGGTGTGGAAAGAATTGAAAGAGTAGGTGGTCTACATAATTTTATGAATTGTAATTTGCCTATACTTACTGACTCCGGAGGTTTCCAAGTAATGTCTTTATCTAAATTAAATAAAATTGATAAAGAAAAAGGCGCAATCTTTAATTCTCATGTTGATGGTAAAAAATTCGTATTAAGTCCAGAGGAAAGTATCAGAATTCAACTTGGACTTAATTCTGATATCTTAATGATAATGGATGAGTGTCCAAAAAATACTAATAATTATGATTTAATAAAAGACTCAATGAAATTATCTCTTTATTGGGCAGAGAGATCAAAGAAAGCATTTGGTTTAAATCCTCATAAAGCATTATTTGGAATTATACAGGGAGGTTTATTTAAAGATTTAAGAAAAGAGTCTCTTAATGAATTAGTTAAAATAGATTTTGATGGCTATGCTGTGGGTGGACTAGCTGTTGGTGAAACACAAAAAGAAATGTTTGATGTATTAGATAATCTGAAAGAAATTCTTCCAGACAAGAAACCTCATTATTTGATGGGAGTAGGAACACCATCTGATATTTTAGGAGCTGTGAAAAGGGGTATAGACATGTTTGATTGCGTTTTACCTACAAGATCTGGAAGAACAGGTTTAGCATTTACGTGGAATGGAAGGGTAAATATAAGAAATAACAAATATCAAAATGACGACTCACCACTTGACTCAAATGTTAAAAATCTTGATTTATGCAAATATTCAAAAAATTATTTAAATCATTTATTTAATACAAATGAAATACTTGGATCTATGATTTTGACATTGCATAATATAAATTTTTATCAAGAATTAATGTCTACAATAAGAGAAAATATAGATAATGGTACTTTCAATGAATTTCATGATAAATACATAGATAAGTTGTAAATATATTTACTATTTGTCTCACAAATTCCCATTTGAATTATTTAAATAATTATGTATACACAGTCTCGTTCATTAAAAAAATGTGGGCCGTTAGCTCAGTTGGTAGAGCAATTCCCTTTTAAGGAATGGGTCGATGGTTCGAGTCCATCACGGCTCACCATTCAATTATGATATTTTAATTGGTGGGTATTCCAAAATAATTTTATTTGTCCATTCATTAATTTTTTTAATTCTATTTTCAGCGGACGGGTGAGTACTCATAAATTCAGGTGGTTGTTTACCTTTATTATATTTTTTCATTCTTTCCCAAATTTTTGGTGTTTCTCTTATATCATAACCTGATAAAGATGAAAAAATCATACCCAAATAATCAGCCTCACTTTCTTGTTTTCTATTAAATGGTGCCATTATTCCTAATTGTGATAATAAACCAACAGTATCCATACCAGTAGCCTGATTAATATCTGATAAAACTCCACCACTAGCTATATCAATAATTTTTGTACCAACATTTAAAAGAGTCCCTCTACTTGCTCTTTCAACAGAATGTTTTGCTACAGCATGAGCAATTTCATGACCCATCACTGCTGCTAGACCATTTGTATTTTTTGTAACGTCTAATATACCTGTATAGACTGCGATTTTTCCACCAGGCATGCACCAAGCATTTCTTACTTTTCTATTTTCAATTAATATATATTCCCATTCAAAATATTTTGTTGGGTCATCTAATTTTGCCTGATAAAAATATTCTCCAATAGAATCTTCCATCTTTTTCCCAATTTCTTTTATTAGATTAAGAGTTTTTGTATCTTTACTTAATTTTTCTTTTTTTTTTACTTTTTCAAAAATTTTAGCTGCTTGAGCATTTAATTTAGCTTCATTTACAATTTTTAATTGTTTTCTATCAGTTATAGGGGCACTAGCGCATGAATTTAAAACGAAACCACAGCAGCTACAGCCCATATAAGTTAAAAATTTTCTTCTATTTATTTTCTTTTTCATTGATAATATAACCACATATGAATCTTAATAATAAAATTCTAATATTGTTATTTATAATTGCAATCGTTTTTGTGATATATTCAAGTTTTAACTAATTTATGGCGAAAAATAGAAAAAAAAAATCTTTAACACTTATTTTAAGAAATTATTTCATTACTGGTGTTGTGGTGCTTATACCAATAGGATTTACTCTTTATTTGAGTAAAATTTTGATAGGATTATCTTCTAAAATCCTACCTGAAAATATAAATCCAAATAGTTATTTACCTTACGAAATACCTGGGATTGAAATTTTAATATCTGTAATATTTATAACCATTGTTGGGGGTTTATCTTTATCATTTTTAGGAAAAAGAATTCTCAAACTTATAGATGATCTTTTTAAGAGAATTCCATTTTTAAGAACAATTTATTCAGCAATATTACAAATGACTGAAACTTTCTCCAATAAAGATAATGATAAAAAAAGTGTTGTCTTAATAGAGTATCCTAGAAAAGGAGTTTGGGCAGTAGGTTTCGCTACCAAAGAAAATACTGGAGAAATGGCAAAAAAAACAAATCAAAAATTAATAAATGTTTTTGTTCCAACAACTCCAAATCCCACAAGTGGATTTTTATTGATGTTTCCTTTGGATGATGTGATTTATTTAGATATGAGTTTTGAAGAAGCTTCTAAGTTTATAGTATCCGCTGGTACATCCTCAGGTAAAAGTTAAACTATATCGTTAATTATATCAGCCTGGTCATATAATTTTATTAAAGTTTTAAACCTACTTATATCCTCATTGTTTTTCTCAATTTTTTTAATTTCATTTTCTGCTAAATTAAATAAATCTTCATTAAGAACTGGATCTGCAAGTTTGAATGTTTTTATACCACTTTGTTTAAAACCAAGTATATCTCCATATCCTCTAAGTTTCATATCTTCTTCAGAAATTTTAAAACCATCATTTGAGTCTTTGAGAATTTTCAATCTTTTTTTAGCATTTTCAGTAAGAGAAGATTTAAACATTAGTATACATGTAGCCTGTCTATCTCCTCGTCCAACTCTTCCTCTTAATTGGTGTAATTGAGATAATCCAAATTTGTTAGCATTCTCTATTACTATTATATTTGCATTTGGAAAATCAATTCCGACCTCAATTATTGTTGTAGAGACTAGAATATCATATTTCTTTTTTAAAAAGTTGTTTAAAATAATTTCTTTTTGATTTTGATCTGTTTTACCATGAAGAAGAGCAACTTTTTTTGGAAAAAGATTATCTAAAAATTTAAATTTTTTTGTAGCTGATGAGTGATCAATTTTTTTTGACTCTTCAATAAGTGGGCATACCCAAAAAATTTGATTTCCAACTTTAATTTCTTTTTTAATAAATTTAATAATATCATTAATTTTAGTATCTAATTTACTATAAGTAATGATATCTTTTCTTGATTTAGGTTTTTCCCGAATTATGGAAAGGTCCATATCTCCATATATGGTCATTGTTAAAGTACGAGGTATTGGAGTTGCTGACATTAACAAAATATCACAATTAATTCCTCCTTTATCTGATAACTTTTTTCTTTGATT
>CACJLM010000013.1 GCA_902594245.1 uncultured Pelagibacteraceae bacterium
ATTTTTATTGAACTTGAATTAAAGAAGAGACTAAAAAAAATTTCAGAGTTTGTAGAAAAATATAATTCTGAGGCAATTTATATAACTCAAGTTCAGCATGATGGTTTAAGTAATAGGCCTTTATACTTTGCCAATGAAGCAATAAAAGAATTTTGTGAAGAAAATGGATATACTCTAATTCCTCTTGATGAAATAGCAAAAATGCAAAAAGATGATTTTTATGATCCATGGCATACAACTATTGCTGGAAGTGCTAAAATTACTTCATATATAAGTGAAGTTATAATCAACAAAATTTTAAATACTTCGTTTTAGATTTTTTAAAATCCCTCAACAATCTGCATATGTCTTTTTGTTGTGTCTTTTGCTAGATCCCATCCAGCTTGATATTCTTTTGAGTTATGACACTTCAAAGCAGTGTCATAACTTGGAAACTCCCAGATAACAGTTCTTACAAAATTGTCACCATCAAAAGTTTCATATTTTCCTCCTCTTACAAGAGGTTTGCCTCCGAAACTTTTTATAATAGGAGTAACAGTCTCTGCATATTTTTTTAAATTATCTTGATTATCAACTTTGAAATACAAACTAATCCAGTAACCTTTTTTCATATATAATTAATTGTTTTAAATTTCCAATATTTCTTCTAATCTAATTGATGCAATTTTTCTAACCTGAATTTTTGCTTCTTCAAATTCAATTTTAGAACTATTTCTTATTCTTTGTCTAAAGTTATTTAGAATTTCACTTTTATTTTTACCTTTGACAGCTATTATATAAGGAAATCCAAATTTTTTTTTATAATCTGCATTTAATCTTTCAAACTCCTCTAATTCTTCTTTTGTACAGTGATCTAATTTTGCATCAGATTGTTCTTTAGATGAAAAAGAAGTTAAACTTTTTTCAATAGCTAATTGAGGATGTAAATTAAAGATTTTGATTATTTTTTCATTGTTGCTATTTTCATAAATACTTATCATTTTAATAATTAAATCATATGAATCTTTAAAAGGCTTTAAATTAAAAACCTCATCTGCAATCCAATCTGATTTTTCAAATATATTTCCAAAAATAGATAAGAATTCTTTTTTTTCAAGTAAGTTAATATTCTTTGTTAATTTCATCGAAGTTTGAATATAAGATTTAATATATTTATTATGTAATTTTTGTATAGTATATAAATAATATATGACTAAACTTACAACACATGTTCTTGATATATATTCGGGAAAACCAGGAAAAGGGATTAAAGTAGAATTATATTTTATTTCAGAAGGAAACAGAAAAAAAATAAAAAGTCTAGTTTTGAATAATGATGGGAGAGCCGATCAACCTTTAGTCGAAAATGATGAATTTAAAATAGGTAAATATGAATTGATATTTTTTGTAGGAGATTATTTTAAGGATATTACAAAAAATAACGACTTTAAATTTTTAGATGATGTTGTTATTAGATTTGGTATATCAAATAACAAAGAACATTATCATGTTCCATTGTTAGTCTCACCATGGAGTTATTCAACTTATAGAGGAAGCTAATGGTTTCCAATACTATACAATTTTTATTTAGAAATACGATTTATAAAATCAAAAATCCTGATCCAAATAAAACAATTTTAAATTATATTCGCAATGACTTAAAATTGACTGGTACAAAGGAAGGTTGTGCGGAGGGAGGTTGTGGAGCATGTACAATTGTATTAGGTGAATTAAATAAAAATAAAATAATTTATAAATCGATTAATGCTTGTATAAGCTTTTTGCCCACCTTGAATGGTAAACAACTAATTTTAATTGAAGAATTAGTTCATAAAAATAAACCTCATATGGTCCAGGAAGCTATGGTCAAATTTCATGGATCTCAATGTGGATTTTGTACACCAGGTTTCACAATGTCTTTATTCTCGATGCAAAAAAATTATAAACTAATCAATAATGAAACAATTGAAGAGACTTTGTCTGGAAATTTATGCAGATGTACAGGATATAGACCGATTATTGATGCTGCAAAAAGTTTAAATAATAAAAAAGATAAAGATCACTTTAAAAGAAATCAGAATAAAACTATCCAATTATTAAAAAAAATAAAAGATGTTGATATTGAAATTGACTATCAAGGTAGAAAATTTTTTGCACCAAAAACTATACCCAACTTAAAAAAGATATTAAAAAAAAATCCTAATGCAAAAATCTTGAGTGGAGGAACAGACCTTTCTCTTGAGGTAACTAAATTTAGAAAAGAAATTAAAACGATTGTTTCATTAAATTCTATTAACAAACTGAATTTTATAAAAAAAAACAAAAATTTAATAGAAATTGGAGCCACAACCTCTCTTTTTGATTTCCAAAATCTGATCAAAAAATATTTTAGAGACTTTTATGATGTACTTAAAAGATATGGCTCGCTTCAAATTAGAAATGTAGGAACTATAGCTGGTAATATTGCAACTGCCTCTCCTATTGGAGATGCACTTCCATTACTATTATCATTAAATGCAAAAATTATAATTCAAGGTACAAATAAAAAAAAAGTTTATCCTTTAAATCAATTTTTCATATCTTACAGGAAAACAAAATTAAAAAAGGCTGAATTTATTTATTCAATAAAGATTCCTTTAGATAAAGAAAATATATTTAGAGCTTATAAAATCTCAAAGAGATTTGACGATGATATTTCATCTGTGTGTGGCTCATTTAGTTTTTTGATAAAAAAGAATAAAATTGCAAAAGCTTCTATTGCTTATGGGGGAATGTCGGAAATTCCAAAAAGGGCAGAAATTTTAGAAAAAAATTTGATAAATTCTGAATTTTCAGAAAATACATTTAATAGAGCTATAAATTTTATGGATAAAGATTTTTCACCCTTAGATGATATGCGTGCCAGCAGAAATTATAGATTAACTGTTGCAAAAAATTTATTGTTAAAAGCTTTTTATGAAATTAAGGATAAAAAAAATATTAGAATACACTCATGAAAAATGAAGAGTTATTGAAGGGTCAAAGTATTCCACATGATAGTGCAAATAAGCACGTAACTGGGTTAGCTCAATATACTGACGATATTAGTGAACCTATAAATACCCTACATGGAGCTATTGGATGGAGTAAAAAAGCTCATGCAATAATTAAAAAGATTGATTTAAAAGAGGTTAAAGAAAGTGAAGGTGTAATATCTGTTGTTTCTTATAAAGATATTCCTGGTCGAAATGATGTAGGTCCAGTATTTGATGGAGATCCAATATTTCCAAAAACAAAAGTTGAATATTTTGGCCAACCTTTATTTGCTGTAGCAGCTATTTCAACTGAATTAGCTAGAAAAGCTGTTTTAAAAGCTAAAGTCATTTATCAAGAACTTGAACCGATTGTTACCATTAAGGATGCATTAAAAAAAAATAATTATCTATTCGAACCTAGAATAATCAAAAAAGGAGACCCTCAAAATAAAATAATTAAATCAAGAAATAAATTAAAAGGTAAATTTAACACTGGAAGCCAAGAACATTTTTATTTGGAAGGTCAGGTTTGTTTAGTTGTTCCACAAGAGGATAATAATCTAACAGTTTATAGTTCTACACAGCATCCATCTGAAACTCAGCAAATTGTAGCTAAGATGTTAAATCAAAAAAGTAATTCAATTACTGTCATGGTTAGAAGAATTGGAGGTGGATTTGGGGGTAAAGAGACAAATTTTATGACAGCTGCAATTTGTGCATTGTTATCTCATAAAACAAATCGACCAATAAAATTAAGATTAGATAGAGATGATGACATTATAATAACTGGTAAAAGACATGATTTTTATTCTGAATATGAAGTTGGATTTAATGATGATGGAAAAATTGAGGGATTAAAATTGAAACTAGCTTCTAGATGTGGAATGTCACCTGATTTATCGTATGCCATCAATGAAAGAGCATTGTTACATTTAGATAATGCTTATTATCTCTCAGATTTAGAAGTCAAAAACTATCTTTGTAAAACTAACACCTCTTCTTCAACAGCATTCAGAGGTTTCGGTGGCAATCAAGGAATGATGGCTATAGAAAATGTTGTTGATAATATATCAAGATTTTTAAAAAAGGATCCGAGTGAAGTTAGAAAAAATAATTTTTATGGTCGCAATGAGAGAAACACCACTCATTATGGAATGAAAATTAATGATAATGTAATACATGAAATCTTTAAAAATTTGTTAGATAAATCGAATTATAAAAAAAGATATCAAGAAATTAGAAATTTTAATTTAAAAAATAAATTTAAAAAAAAAGGAATAGCGTTAACACCTGTAAAATTTGGTATTTCTTTTACAACAATTCATTTAAATCAAGCTGGAGCATTAGTGCATGTATATACCGATGGTAGCGTTTATTTAAATCATGGAGGAATCGAAATGGGCCAGGGCACTCATATTAAAATTGCTCAGCTTGTAGCCAATACTTTCGGTTTACCTTTTACAAAAGTAAAAATTTCTTCAACAAATACCTCTAAGGTTCCTAACACATCAGCAAGTGCTGCGTCTTCTACTACTGATTTAAATGGTGCTGCTACTTTAAATGCAGCAGGGAAAATTAAAAAAAATTTAAATGATTTTATAAGAGATAAATATAAAATTTATTCAAGTGCTGAACCTATCTATAAAAATCAGTATATTTATTTTGGAAATAGATCATTTAAATTTAAAAAAATAATAGAAGAGGCTTATCTTAATAGAGTTTCATTATCTTCATCGGGATTTTATTCAACTCCAAAAATTAATTTTGACAAAAAAAAATTTCACGGAAGACCATTTTACTATTTTTGTTATGGTGCAGCAGTTACTGAGGTTACAATTGATACTCTCACTGGAGAGAATATAATCGACAGAGTTGATATAGTTCACGATGCAGGGAATGCAATTAATCCTGCACTCGAACTTGGTCAAATAGAGGGTGGCTTTGTTCAAGGACAAGGATGGCTTACCATGGAAGAAGTAGTTTGGGATAAGTTTGGAAAACTAAAAACTTTTTCACCTTCGACTTATAAAATTCCAGCAATTAGTGATACGCCTAAAAAATTTAATGTAGAGATTTTTAAGAAAGGATCTAACGTTGAAAATGTGGTAAATAAACAAAAAACAACTGGGGAACCGCCTTTGATGCTTGCAATGAGCGTCTTTTTCGCAATAAAAGATGCGATCGCCTCTTTATCTAATTATAAAAAGGCACCAGAGCTAGATGCACCAGCAACTCCAGAAAAAATACTGATTAGTATAAATAAACTCAAGAAAAAAATCTAATACGATGACAGATGAATCAAAATTTATGTTAAGAGCAATTGAATTATCAATTCAAAGTGCAAAAACAAAAGGGGGCCCGTTTGGTTGTGTAATTGTTAAGGATAACAAAATTATTGCAGAAGGTTTTAATCAAGTAACCTCAAATAATGATCCAACTGCACATGCAGAAATTGTGGCAATTAGAAATGCATGTAAAAATCAGAAAAATTTCTTTTTAAAAGGATGTGATTTATATTCTACTTGTGAGCCATGTCCAATGTGTTTATCAGCAATATACTGGGCTCATATAGATAATATCTTTTACGCTAACACCAGATTAGATGCAAAGAATATAGACTTTGATGACTCATTTATTTATTCTGAAATAAATAAAGAAATTGATGATAGAAAGATTAAGATGCATCAAATGCATCGTGATGAAGCATTAGAGGCTTTTAAGATTTGGGATAATAAAAAGGATAAAATAAAATATTAATGGAAATTTTAACTTATATACTAAAATGGTCTGAAGTTATTTTAAGATGGGGTCATGTATTGTTTGCAATTTTGTGGGTTGGTAATAGTTTTTTATTTAATTACTTAGATAATAAATTAAATAAAGAAATAAAGAGTGAAGATATTGATGGAGAAGGCTATTTAATGCACTCAGGTTTTTTTTATAAACTTACTAGACTAAAAAAATCCCCTCAAAGTACCTATCTAAATCAATTAGTTATATTTAAGTGGCAAAGTTATCTTACATTTGTGACCGGAATTTTGCTTTTATTTGTAATCTATTATTATAATGCAGGAGTATTAATGGTAGATAAAAGAGTACTAGTTATCTCTCCAACAACTGCAGTTTTATATTCAGTATCATCTATGATTTTGTCATGGTTTATATATGACTATTTATGCAAATCTAAGTTGATTAAAAATGACACTTTATTTCTTTTAGTAATTTTATTTTTATTAACTATTTTATCATTTTGTTTAACTAAAATTTTTGGTCCAAAATTTGCGTTTTTAAGTGTTGGTTTAGTAATTGGATCAAACATGTTTGCAAACGTTTTTACAGTTATAATTCCAAATCAAATGAATATTATTAATAGTAGCAAAAAATCACAAAAATTTGATATGAGCCTTTCTTTGGCAGCTAAAAAAAGATCTATCCATAATAATTATTCAACCTTTTTAGTATTATTTATTATGCTCTCTGGGCATTTTAGTTTTCTTGTTTATCATAAATATAATTGGGCAATACTTGTATTAATTGGAATAATCTCTGGTTTAGCAAGACACTACTTTAATTTGAGAGGTAGAAATATCCACAAGATAAGTTTTTTATATATTTCAATAATTGCTTTAATAATACTTGCTGGTATTATTTTTATATTCAAAACATAGTCTAGAGAATGTCAGAAAAATTAATTGTCAGTTGGGAAGATTATAATAGAACAGTAGAAAAACTTGCAATTATGATTGATGAGAGTGGTTATAAGCCTGACATATTAATTGGTATTATGAGAGGTGCTGCTCCAATGATAGATGTTTTAAGCAGAATATTTAAATTAAAATGTGCTTATTTAGCAGTAGAGTCATACAGTGGAAAAGGTGTTGAGGATGAACAAGGTGATATAGTTTTTTCAAGAGAAATGAGTTCTATAGCGCCTAATATGGGAGGAAGAATATTGCTGTGCGATGATCTTTCAGACACAGGAATAACTTTTAACAAAAGTATAGATTGGTTGAAACAATATGAACCAATTAAAGGTAAGATAGATGAAATTAGAACTGCAACTCTCTGGAAAAAACAAAAATCTACATTTGAGCCTGATTTCTGTGCAACAAGATTAAAAGATAATCCTTGGATAGTTCAACCATTCGAAATTTATGAAGAAATAAGGATTGAGGAAATAAAAAAAAAACACCAGAAATAAAAAAGGCGATCTAAAAATCTAGACCGCCTCTTTCATAAAATTAACTTTTTAAGCTACCGCAAAACTGACTATACTTAGTGCAGCAATCACCCAAATAGCTGGGCTCACATCAAATCTACCAGTAAGAATTTTGATAGCAGCATAAGCTATAAATGCTAAAGCTATTCCATGAGAAATAGAGTATGTAAATGGCATTGCCAACATAGCAAGGACAGCAGGTCCTGACTCAGCAATATCATCCCATTCAATATCAGTAATATTTCTAACGAATAGTGTTGCAATATAAATCAAAGCAGCACCATCAATTTCTTTAGGTAAGCTTGTAGCTAATGGACTGAAAAATAAACATAGTAAGAAAAGTATTCCAATTACTAATGAAGTCATTCCAGTTTTACCACCAGCTTTTACACCAGCTGCAGACTCTACATATGTAGTTACAGTAGATGTACCCATCATAGCACCTGCTACTGTAGAAACACTGTCAGAAAGCATGGCTTTATCAATGTCTTGAATTTTACCATCTTTACCAATTTTTCCTGCCACATTAGCAACACTAGTAAGTGTTCCAGCTGTATCAAAAAAGTCTATAAAGAATAAAGTAAAAACAACAGTTACCATTGAAGCAGATAGTGCAGCACCAAGATCAAACTCAAATAAATAAGTCATCGGAGGTGGTGAAGATACAACACCATTAAATTTTCCGACACCAGTTAGCCAAGCTATTGCACTAAATACAAGTATACCTATGATTATGTTTCCTTTAATTCCTTTTTTCTCCATCACGATCATAGAGACAAAAGCACCAGCACCAAGTAAAAGGAGAGGATTTGATAAATCCCCTAATTGAACTAAAGTTACAGGGTTATCCGCAGTTAATCCCATAATTTCAAATCCAATTATTGCAAGAAACATTCCTATTCCTGCTCCAATACCAAGTTTTAAGCTTTTTGGAATTGAGTTAATTAACCAAGCTCTTATTGGTGTAAGTGAAATAATTAAGAACACCACACCGGCTACTAATACAGCTCCTAAAGCTTCCGCAGGAGTGTATTCCATTCCAAGACAAACACCGTATGCAATAAATGCATTTATTCCCATACCGGGCGCAAGTCCAACAGGCCAGGTCTTAGCGTAGAAAGCAGCAATAAAACATGCAAGTGCCGTCGCACACGCTGTAGCAGTAAATACACCGCCAAAGTCAAAGCCACCATCAGCTAATATGACTGGATTTAAAAACATTATGTAGGCCATGGTCAAGAAAGTCGAAACCCCAGCTACAACCTCTGTTTTAAAATCAGTCTTATGTTTTTTATAGTTAAAGTAGTTATCTAACATTAGACCTCCATTTTTCAGTACAGTATTTGATTCGAATCAAAAAATCCTTTTGGAGTGTGTTCAATTTCTTGAATTTGTTGTTAATTCAATAATATTTACAACCTTGAGGTTAATTAATATGACAAACTATGTGGTATTATTAACTTATGAATATTAAAAAATTAATAATTATTTTTTTTATTTCCTTCCTGGTTACAAGCTGTCAAACAATTAAAGAAAAGTCTGACGCTGTAGCTGAAAAAGAAAATCAAGAATATGGAAAATTTGTTGGAAAAAATATTACTGAATTAAAAATAGAATTAGGAAATCCAACTGAGGATTTTAAAAATGAGCTAGGTAATAAAATTTTACTTTATAAAACAAAAAAATATGGAATCCCTTGCGATAGAAAATTTGAAATAGATCAAAATGAAATTGTCATAAGCTTCACATCAAGTGGGTGCATATAAAAAATTAGCCCAATTTGAACATTAATGTTTAATTTTACCCCCTAAAACAAAATTAACATTGTTTTACATTCATATTCAATTGTTTTAAGGTTTTATCATACAGGGAGGATATATGGCATCAAAAAGATCAAATCAAAGATCTTCAGGAAATACTAATCAGAAACTTCCAATGAATAAAGCGATACCTTTGGGAATTCAGCATGTTCTAGCAATGTTTGCTGGAAACATCACTGTACCAATTATTGTTGCTGGAGTTTTTGGTCAGACACCTGAACAAAAAATATTTCTTATACAAATGGCTTTGTTTGTTGCAGGAGTAGCAACATTAATTCAAACTATTGGTTATAGAGATATAGGTTCAAGACTACCTATTATTCAAGGAACAAGTTTTGCATTCATTCCAATAATGTTACCGTTTAAAGCTGCAGGACTAGGTGCAGTTCTGACGGCTGCATTCATTGGTGGAGTTTTCCAATTTTTTATAGGTAAAGTTTTGAAACCAATAAGACATTTATTTCCACCATTAGTGACTGGAATTGTAGTCTTAATGATTGGATTTAGCTTATTAAAAGTTGGTTTTATGTATGCAGGTGGCGGTGGATGGTTAATGAACAATAAACCTGAATTATTTGCAAATGCAAATCATTTAACTATAGCGTTTACGGTTTTAATTGTTTCTTTGTTTTTTAATATTAAAGGCAAGGGAATGGCATCTTCTGCTTCAATCTTAATTGGAATAATTGCTGGATACTTAGTTGCTATGGCATTAGGCATGGTTAATTATGGAAAAATAGCATCTGCGTCTTGGTTTGCACTTCCAATGCCACTTCAATATGGAATTGATTTTGTGCCTGGCGCAATAATTCTTATGTTGTTTATGTCAATAGTAACAACAATTGAAACTATTGGAGATATAAGTGCAACAACAATGGGTGGTGCAAAAAGAGAAGCTACAGATAAAGAATTGTCAGGTGGTATTATGGCTGATGGAGCTGGTACTATTTTTGGAGCTCTTTTTAATGCAATGCCAAACACGTCTTACTCACAAAATGCAGGGCTTGTTGCATTTACTGGCGTGGTAAGTAGACATGTAGGAACAGTGGCTGGAGTTATATTAGTTCTCATGGGATTATTCCCTAAGCTTGGAGGGATAATAGCTGCAATGCCAGAGTCTGTTATTGGTGGAGCTGCAATTATAATGTTTGGAATGATTGCATCCGCAGGTATTAAATTGGTTTCAAAATCAGAAATGAGTCAAAGAAATATGTTAATTTTAGCTCTTTCTTTATCATTTGGTATTGGAATGTCTTTATTACCAGACTTTGTAAAAAATATTCCAGATTTTGGAATAAGTCTTAAACTTTTATTAACAACAGGACTTATACCAGCTGGGTTATTAGCGTTTGTATTAAATGCTCTTATGGCAAAAAAATAATTTAAATTTAAACTTGTGGGGAGAAATCCCCACAAGCAAGGTTAGTTTCTTATTTGATATCAATAAGTCTTTTTTTCTTATGATCTGGCAGAATTCTTTCACAAGCTACTGTTAAAAGACCATCTTTTAACTCTGCACCATTTACCTTCACATCGTCTGCAATTGTAAATGATCTAGCGAATTGTCTTTGTGAAATACCTCTATGAATTACTTCACCATCTTCATTTTTGTTATCAGACTTGTTAACTTGTTTAGTTCTTACAGTTAACAAATTGTCCTCAAACTCAACTTCAACTTCATCTTTCGTAAAACCAGCAAGAGCAACTTCTATTGCGTAGTTATCTTTACCTGTTTTTCTAATGTTGTATGGTGGATAATTTGATTGCATAGTCAAACCTCCATTGCCCAACATATTTTCAAATTGATCAAACATATCGTCGAAACCAATTGAAAAAGGTCTTAATGAGTTGAATATAGATAGATCCTTACTTGTCATATATATCCTCCTTTTATTAAGCAAGTTTATTATGTAAGTCCCATAAGGCGACATACAAAATTGATATAGTAATCAATTGAAAATTTTCAAGTATTTGAATTAAAATTTATTACAAATTTTAAGTATGAATGCATAATCGAAAGCAATTTCTTCTATAGCACCATCTCTACCTGATTTTCCACCATGACCAGCATTCATTTCTGTTTTTAATAAAAGAAGATTATTGTCGGTTTTGTGGTCCCTAAGTTTTGCTGTAAATTTGGCAGGCTCATCAAATAAAACTCTATTATCACTTAAACTAGTTGTTATAAGAATATGCGGATAATCCATTTTTTTAATATTATGATATGGTGCATAAGAATAAATGTAATCAAAGTGTTCTTTTTTGTCTTTTGCATTCCCAAACTCATCAAATTCACCAACAGTTAGTGGAAGAGAGTGATCTAAATTAGTTGTTAAAGAATCTACAAAAGGAACTGCCATAATTATTCCTAAAAATAGTTCAGGTGCTTGGTTTACAACTGCACCCATTAACAAACCTCCAGCTGAACCTCCCATCCCAACTATCTTTGATTTAGAGGTATATTTTTTTTCAATCAAAAATTTTGCTACAGCAATATAATCTTCGAAAGTATTTTTTTTATTTAAAAGTTTGCCTTCCTTCCACCATTTCATACCCCTTTCCATTCCACCTCTAATATGAGCAGTAACCCAAATAATATCTCGATTAATTAGACTAAGTTTGGTAGAAGAAAAATCAGGAGACATTGAACTCCCATAAGAGCCATAACCGTAAAGTAGTAAATTTGACGATCCATCAATTTTAGTTTTTTTATGTCTGGTAATTGTAATCGGTATTAACCTACCATCATGTGACGGACACTCTAATCTTTCGACAATGTAATCATTGGACTTATGACCAGAAGGTATCTCTTGTTCTTTGACTAGCTTTTTTTCTTTAGTCTTTAAATTATATAAATATGTTTTGCCTGGTGTCTTAGGAGATGAATATGATAGATAAACCAAATCTGTATTTTTATCTCTTTGAGTTAACGAAATACCGGGAACTATTACTTTTTCATCAGAAAATACTAATTCTTCCTCTAAACCTGTTTGTTTATTCTTCACAAATAATTTACTTAAAGCATTTGATTTTTCAGATCTTATAATCCAATCATTTAGGAATATTAGTCCACCAATAAGTACTTCGTCCTTGGGGGCAATATAAGTTTCCCAAACTTGATTTGATAAATCTGTGCATTTTTCAATCTTAAAATCCTCAGCATTCTCATTAGAATGACAGTAAAAAAAATTATCCCAAGAAGTTACAGAGTAAATTATTCCCTTACTTCTCTTTTTAATTAATTTTGGTTCTGGGATTTTTTCATCTACAGAAAAATAATATTGTTCAGACGTATTATGATCTGAGGTTGTTATAAAATAATATTTTTCATCAGCACTCAAGCTTATACCAACGGTAAATGCTTCACTTTTTTCATCAAAAATAAGCTCATCTTCTTTTGTTGAAGTACCTATTTTGTGTCTAAAGATTTTTCTAGGACGATGAAATTCATCAAGTTTTGAATAAAATATAAATTTATCATCTAAACTAAAAGTGATACTTCCACCAGTTTCTTCAATTTTTTCTGAAATTAATTTTTTAGATTTTATATCTCTTAAATAAATTGTGTAATATTCTGATCCCTTAATATCTAGTGAATATCCCAAATATTGATCATTATAACTTACCTCTAGATCTCCAATACCGAAATATTCTGTATTCAATTTTTCTTTTTCTTTATCTCCATTCCAAATTTCTTCTGTTATTTTAGAGTTAATTTTTTTTCTTAATTTGATCGAATAATTTCCTTCAGTTGTTGTTTTCGTCCAGTATTCATATTTTTTGTCCTTAAAAGGAAGGGATGTATCGTCAAGTTTTATTCTACCTTTTATTTCGTCAAAAAGTTTTTTTTGATGTTCTTTAGTATC
>CACJLM010000014.1 GCA_902594245.1 uncultured Pelagibacteraceae bacterium
AACTAACCCAAATCCTGAAGTTATAAAAACACTTATTAAAAGTGGAATTGATCAATTTGATGTTGCTTCAGTTGAAGAGATAAAATCTGTAAGAAAATTTAGCCAATTAGCAAAATGCTCGTTTATGCACACTGTAAAAAGTCGTGAAAGTATAAGAGATGCTTATTTTAAATATGGAGTCAAAACATTTGCATTAGACACTAAAGATGAATTAATAAAAATAATTGAAAGCACAAGTGGAGCAAGAGACCTTGAGCTTTTTGTAAGAGTAGCAGTATCGAATGAACATGCAGAAATTGATTTATCAAAAAAATTTGGTGCACTTAATACAGAGGCTGCAGGATTATTAAGATTAGTCAAACAATACTCAAATAAAATTGGATTAAGCTTTCATGTTGGTTCACAGTGTATGCACCCTATTTCATACGCCAAAGGTATTACTGAAATAGGAAATATAATCAAAAAGACAAAGATTATTCCAGATTATATTAATGTTGGTGGTGGTTTTCCAACTATTTATCCAGATCTTATTCCTCAATCATTAGATAGCTATTTTGATGAAATAATTAAGAGTTTAGAAAATTTAAAATTGAGTAACTTACCTGAGATTATATGTGAACCTGGAAGAGCATTAGTTGCAGAGAGTGGATCAACAATTGTGAGAGTAAACTTAAGAAAAAAACAAAAGCTTTATATTAATGATGGAACGTATGGTACGCTTTTTGATGCTGGGACTCCAAATATTGTTTATCCATCTAAAATGATTAAAGATAGTTCAAACAAAATTATTTCAAAAAAACTAACTGCTTTTGATTTTTATGGTCCAACCTGTGATAGCATGGATTATATGAAAGGTCCTTTTCTTCTACCAAATAATATTCGAGAAAATGATTATATTGAACTTGGTCAATTAGGAGCATATGGATTAACATTTAGAACAGAGTTTAATGGTTTTTTTTCTGATGAAATTTATGAGGTCGAAGATAATCCAATAATGAGTCTCTATGACAAAGACATCAATAAAGCTACTTTAGTTGCTTAATGTCTGAAAAAAAAGTAGGTCATAACATAAAAAAAAGTTTTCTAAAAAATCCCGTTGAACATATAGATATAACCTCATTTGACTCTAGAAAAATAATTTCTTCAATGGAAAAAATGTCATTTGTTTCGAGAGAAACTGCAAATGCTGCAAATATTTATAATGAAATGCTTAAAGATAAAGATTGCACAATATTTTTAACTTTGGCTGGATCAACATCTGCAGCAGGATGTATGAATATTTATAAAGATTTGGTAAAATATAATATGGTTGACGCTATTGTAGCTACTGGCGCATCAATAATTGACATGGATTTTTTTGAGGCATTGGGATTTAAACATTATCAAGGTTCTCAATTCCAAGATGATACTGAATTAAGAAAGAACTACATAGATAGAATTTATGATACCTATATTGATGAGGATGAACTTCAAATATGTGACAAGAAAATATGTGAAATTGCAGATACTTTGGAACCAAGGAGTTATACCTCTAGAGAGTTTATTTATGAAATGGGCAAATATTTAAAGAAAAACTCAGTAAAAAAGGATTCGCTAATCGAAACCGCCTTTGACAACAATGTTCCAATTTTTTGTCCTGCTTTCACTGACTCTAGTGCTGGCTTTGGTTTAGTTATTCACCAAGAAAAAAATCCCAAAAAACATATGACGATAGACTCAATAAGAGAGTTTCGTGAATTAACAGAGATTAAAATTCTTTCAAAAGGATCAGGTCTTTTTATGATTGGGGGTGGAGTTCCAAAAAATTTTATCCAAGATACAGTAATCTGTGCAGAATTATTGGGGAAAGAAGTTGATATGCATAAATATGCGGTACAAATTACAGTTGCGGACTCAAGAGATGGCGCTTGTAGCAGTTCAACTTTAAAAGAAGCAAGTTCTTGGGGTAAAGTAGATGTAACCAAAGAACAGATGGTTTTTGCAGAGGCGACTAGTGTATTGCCACTGATTGCTAGTGATGCTTATCATAAGGGTGAGTGGAAAAATAGAAAAAGAAAAAATTTTTCTAAAATTTTCGGATAAATAAATTGAAATATCTATCAAATAAAAAAGGATTTCTTGGAGTTGATAACAAGTTTAATTTTAAGGAGAAAGTAGTTATTGTTCCCTTTGGTTTAGAAAAAACTGTCAGTTATGGTGGGGGTACTAGAAATGGTCCAAAAGAAATTATAAAAGCATCTCATCAAGTAGAGCTGTATGATGAAGAATTAAACTGTGAACCTTACAAAAAAATAGGTATCAAAACCCTAAAACCTTTCAAAATTAATAAGAATATTAACAAAGCCCTTAAAAAAATGGCAGATGTTAATAAAGAAATTTTAGATAAAAAACTTTTTCCAATGACATTAGGTGGTGAACATTCAATAACCCCTGGATGTATTAAACCTTTCGTTAAAAAATTTAAAAAAATTTGCTTATTACATTTTGATGCGCATGCAGATTTAAGAAATAGTTATAACGGTGAAAAGTTTTCACATGCCTCCGCTATTAGAAGATGTCTTGATCATAAAAATGTATCAATAATTTCATTCGGAATAAGAAATATTTCAGAAAGTGAAATACCTTTTTTAAAAAAAAATAAATCAAGAATAAATATTTTTTGGGCTAAGGATAAATCTAAATGGAATATGAACAATTTTAAAAGATTAATTAAAAATAAAACAGTCTACTTAACATTTGATGTTGACGGTCTAGATTCAAGTATAATGCCAGCAACTGGTACCCCTGAACCTGGTGGATTGCTTTGGGATGAAACTTTAGATATTATTAGAATTGCAGCAAAAAATTCAAATATAGTAGGGGCTGATATTAATGAATTGTCCCCGATTAAAGGTTTTAATTCTTATAATTTTTTAGTTGCAAAATTAGCTTATAAAATTTTAGCTTACAAATATCTGTATTAAATCTAGATTGGTTTAAATGTTTTTAACAACAACCTAAATGGAATTAACATCATAATTGCAACAAATATTTTAACTCCTAAATCTCCCAACGCCAAAGTAAACCATGGTATACTTGTCCCGTAAAAAGAGATTGAAAAAAATAAAAAAGTATCAACTGTTGATCCAATCATCGAAGAAGTTAATGGAGCTATAAACCATTTTTTTCTTCTTAGATTATCAAATATTTGGACATCTATTAATTGAGCCGTTAAAAAAGCAGATCCAGATCCAATTGCTATTCTAATAGAAATTAAATCTGCAAAGTCTGTAGAAAATAAAACTGTGAAACCAATACCCAATAGAAAACCAAGATAAACAATTTTCCTTGCAACTAATTTTCCATATGATCTGTTAGCTAAATCTGTAATTAAAAATGCTAATGGATAACTAAATGCTCCATAAGTCAATATTTCACTTAGACCATAATAATTTACAGGGAATTGAACAAGATAGTTTGAGGATAAAACAATTACTCCCATCAAAAATGATAGAAGAATAAAAAGTTTGTTCATTATGCAGTTTTAGATTGAACTATTTTTTTTTGATATGGAGATTTAATTAATAAATTCTTTTTTAATTTTTTAAGTCTAGGGGATAAATTTTTATTTTTGACACTTTTTAAGTACTCATCAAAACTACCTTTTTTATCTACTGATCTCACACCGGCATTACTTACTGTTAATTTTAAACTTCTCTTTAAAAGTTCGCTCGTAAATTTTACTCTTTTTAAATTAGGTAAAAATCTTCTCTTGGTCTTGTTGTTAGCATGACTAACATTGTGACCTTTCATTGGTATTTTTCCGGTTAATTCACATTTTTTTGCCATAAAACTGAAAACTATATAAGGCGTGATATTGATGACGTCAAGTTTAATACATTTAAGTATTTGTTTTTTTTCCTACAATTTCGCTAAAATTTTTAACTCTGTCTTTTAATAATAATTCTCTTAACTCTTTTTTAATCATGCTGACAATATTTGGGCCTCTATATACCATGCCAGTATACAACTGGACATAATTTGCTCCAGCTTCAAATTTTTCATAGGCACTTGCACCAGAGTCTACTCCACCTACTCCTATAATTTTAATTCTGCCGTTAAGTAATTTATAAAATCTGTTGATTAGAATAGTGGACTTTGTTTTTATTGGTTTTCCAGATAACCCACCTTTTTGATGTTTTTGAATATTTATTAAATTTTCTCTTGTTGAGTCTGATGAATTTGAAATAACTACTCCATTAACATTATTACTTAAAAGAACTTGTGATATCTCATCAATTTCACTATCAACAACATCTGGCGATACTTTTACAACAATAGGAATTTTTGAATTTAGATTTTCTTTTTCTTTTTTGATACTTTTTAGTAAATTATCTAATTGCTCTTGATTTTGAAATTTTCTTAAATTTTCAGTATTTGGAGATGAAATATTAATTGTTATATAATCTGCCTCTTGATGAAAAATTTTCAGACATTTCAAATAATCTTCTATTCTATTTTCTGTGTCTTTATTGGGTCCAATATTAATTCCAAGTATTCCATTTTTTTTATTTTTTTTTATCTTACTAATTATATTTTCTGCACCAAGATTATTAAAACCAAGTCTATTAATTAATGCTTCATCTTCAACTAACCTGAAAACTCTAGGTTTAGGATTGCCATATTGTTTTAATGGCGTAATAGTTCCTACTTCAACAAAACCAAAGCCCAATTTAAATAAAGAATTATATACCTCTGCATTTTTATCAAACCCAGCTGCCATTCCAATAGGATTCTCGATTTCTTTTCCAAACAATTCTGTTTTAAAAATTGGATCAAATTTATTTTCATCTGGCAGACTTGGCACAAAATTAAATTTTAAAGACTTAATTGCTAAATTATGTGCTGCCTCAGGATCTAGTTTGAATATTAATGATCTTATATTTGAAAACATTATTTAATTTTATTTTTTATAAGATCTTTTGTTTCTTGAACACCAAAAAAACTTATAAAAAAACCCATTCTTGGTCCATTTTCATCACCAAATACAACTTCATAAATTAATCTAAACCAATCCCTTAAATTTTTTGAATAGCCATTCTCTTTTCCAGTTGAGTATATTAATGTTTGAATGTCTTCAGGTGACATTTCATCATTACAATTTTCAAGTTTTTTAATTAAAGCTTCTAGAGCTTTTTTTTCATGATTATTAGGTTTTTTATACTTTTTATCTTTTTTAATAACATCATTGAAATATTTAATTGCATATCCAACTAATTTATCAAAAATCGGATAATCTTTTTCATTAATATCTTTTTTATATTTTTTAACAAATTTCCAAAGAAGAGATTTGTTATCAGCATTACTTGTTTCGACTAAATTAAGTAGCATAGAGAAAGACATTATCATTCGTTCTTTTGGCACCTCGCTATTATGAACATGCCAAACAGGGTTCATCAAAAGCTGTAATTCATCTTGGTTTTTTGTTTTTTCTAATAATTCTAAATATTCATCAACAGTTTTTGAAACTATCTCTTTATACAATTTTTTTGCTCTTTTTGGATTCTGATACATGTATAAAGATAAACTTTCTGGGGATGCATACTCAAGCCACTGATCTATTGTAATCCCATTTCCTTTTGATTTAGAAATTTTTTCACCTTTTTCATCTAAGAATAATTCATAAGCAAATCCAGATGGATTAGTTTTTCCAATTAATTTGATTATTTTTGTTGAGAGAATAGCACTTTCAATCAAATCTTTTCCGTACATTTCAAAATCTACATCCAGAGCATACCACCTCATAGCCCAATCAACTTTCCATTGAAGCTTACAATTTCCATCTAAAATACTTTTCTCCAACTCATTTCCATTATTATCAAATATAATTTTTGAATTTTTTTTATTTATTTCTTTTACCGGAATTTCTAAAACATGACCGGTTTCAGGACAAATAGGCAAAAAGGGACTATAAGTTTTTTGACGTTCCTTTCCTAAAGTAGGCAAAATTATATTCATAATACCATCATAATTTTCCAAAATGACTTGAAGAGATGAGTTGAAAAAACCTGATTTATAAAGTTCAGTTGAGCTTTTAAAACTATATTTAAAATTAAAATTATCTAAAAAATTTTTGAGCATTTGATTATTGTGTTCACCAAAACTATTAAATTTTTCAAATGGATCAGGAACAACAGTTAGTGGTTTGTGAAGATTTTTTTCTAATAATTCTTTATTAGGTACATTATCTGGAACTTTTCTAAGTCCATCCATATCGTCTGAAAAAGTAATAATTTCTGTGGGAAGATTTGTTAGATTTTTCAATGCGTTAACAATCATTGAAGTTCTTGCAACTTCCCCAAATGTTCCTATGTGTGGCAAACCACTTGGCCCATACCCTGTTTGAAGTATAATTTTTCCTTTTTTTTCAATAAAAAACTTTCTTTCTCGAAGCAATTTTTTTGCTTCTACAAAAGGCCAAGCGCTTGTTTTATCTAAATTTTCTTTTTTAATCATTAATATTTCTTATAAAATCTCAAATATATGATTAAGTTAATTCATATAGAGTTGAAATTTATTTACCATAAAATAATGTTCTTTCAAAATGCCTAATTATAAAACTGTTTTTTTTACACTAGGAATTCTTCAAATAATCCTGGGACTTTTTATGCTGATTCCAATAATTACTCAATTTATTTACAAAGAATTTGATTCTTCTTTCTTTGGTGCTTCAATTGTTACAATAATATTTGGAACTTTATTTTTCCTATCAAATTTAGATCATGATAAAAAATTAAATTTACAACAAGCATTTCTTTTAACTGCGTTATCTTGGTTAAGTATAGCAATTTTTGGTTCTCTTCCTTTCATATTTTCAAGCGTTAGCTTTTCTTTTACAAATGCTTTTTTTGAGAGTATGTCGGGAATTACAACAACTGGTTCAACTATTATTTCTAATCTAAATGAAATGCCAAAAGGTATTTTGTTATGGAGAGCTCTACTACAATGGTTAGGTGGAATTGGAATAATCATCATGGCAATAACGTTAATGCCAATTATGAATGTTGGAGGTATGCAGTTATTCAAAATTTCAAATAATGATTCTTCTGAAAAAATTCTTCCAAAATCTAAAGAAATAGCTACAAGGCTAATATTCATCTACGTTGGTTTGACTTCACTCTGTGCAATTTTTTATTTTATTTTTGGAATGAGTGCGTTTGACAGCATCACACATTCTATGACAACTATCGCGACTGGGGGTTTTTCAAATTACAATGAATCTATTGGTTATTTTAATAGTTCATCTATAGAAATATCAGCTATGGTTTTTATTTTATTAGGAAGCATTCCTTTTATAGCATACATAAAATTTATTAATGGAAATAAAATGATTTTTTTTAATGACATTCAAATTCAAACTTTTTTAAAAGTAATAGTTGTAAGTATAGCGATTTTATCGATATATCTTGCTGTCAGTAATCTAGATACCTTCAGTTTTATGGCAGTTTTATTTAATATAATTTCAATTTTGACAGGCACTGGTTATGTTAATGCCCAATTTGATAATTGGGGAAATTTTTCTTTAGTCCTATTTTTAATTTTGATGTTCATTGGAGGTTGTGCTGGATCTACAACGTGTGGAATTAAAATATTTAGAATTCAAATTCTTTATTCATTTATTGTAAATAGTTTAAAAAAAATAATTTATCCAAAAGGAATTTTTGTTTTAAAATATGATCGTAGTCCAATCGATAACAAGTTTATTTCATCAATCATTTCTTTTATATATATGTATTTGATTATATTTTTTTTTATCACTGCATTACTTTCACTTACTGGTCTTGATTTTGTTACATCCATTTCTGGCGCTGCAACAGCCATATCTAATGTTGGACCGGGATTGGGATCTATTATCGGTCCAAACGGTGATTTTTCTTCCTTACCAGATATATCTAAATGGATATTAAGCATCGGTATGATTTTAGGAAGATTAGAATTATTTGCTATACTAGTTTTATTTTTGCCTTCTTTTTGGAGAAATTAATTAATGAAAAATATAAGTATTTTTTTTGAAAAAAAACCTTTGAAAATGATCTGTTTGGGTTTTTCATCAGGTCTTCCAATACTTTTAGTTTTTTCAACTCTTTCAGTTTGGTTAGTAAAGGCAGGGATTAGTCGAAGCACTGTAACATTATTTAGTTGGGCAGGCTTTGCTTATGCATTTAAATATTTATGGTCACCACTAGTAGATAATTACAAATTGCCGATACTCAAAAAATTTGGTCATAGAAGAAGTTGGCTTTTATTATCTCAATTTCTTATTATTACAGCATTAATACTAACAGCATTTACAGATCCAAAAGAAAGTTTGTTTTTTACAGCTTTATTTATAACAATTTTAGCTTTTTTTAGTGCAACACAAGATATTTTAATTGATGCTTTTAGAATTGAATCTGCACCACAGTCTTTACAAGGTCCTTTATCATCAATGTATATTGCTGGATACAGAATTGCAATGCTTGTTGCTGGTGCTGGAAGTTTATGGCTGGCTTCATTTTTTGGAACTGAAATTTATAATCAAAATGTTTGGAAAAAAGTATATCTGATAATGTCTATTTTCATGTTAATTGGTGTTTTTGCAACAATTATTTCAGATGAACCTAAATTAAAAAAAAAATTTAATTCTGATAATCATATAAAATTTTTACTCACTATCTTTATTGCAGTTATGGGATTTATATTTTTGTACTCCATAATTGATAATCCTTTTGAAAAAAAAGAAGTTTTATTTAGTTTTCTCTTTTCAACAGCAAGATTAATAATTTGTTTTATTTTTTCTTATCTAATAATTTCCTTGTTAATCTTGATTGAATTTGCTCCAAAAGATAAGATTTCAAAAAGTTATTTGGGTCCTATTTTTAATTTTATTAAAAGATATGGAAAATTCGCCTTTTTAATACTTCTTCTAATCTCTCTTTATAGAATTGCTGATATCGTAATGGGAGTAATGGCTAATATATTTTATTTAGAAAAAGGTTATAAAATTTCTGAAATCGCAACTTACTCAAAATTTTTTGGTGTATTTGCAACAATATTAGGTGGATTTATTGGTGGTTATTGTTCTTACAAATTTGGTACAATGAAATCTTTATTTTTTGGAGCTGTAATTGCAGCTTCAAGCAACTTGCTATTCGCCTGGTTAGCTATTTCACCAATAAGTATTAATTTTTTAATTACTGTAATTACTGCTGACAATATATCCAGTGGATTCGCAGGTGCTGCATTTGTAATTTATTTATCTGGATTAACTTCAATAAAATTTACAGCAACACAGTATGCATTATTTAGTTCGATCATGCTTTTTATCCCAAAATTAATTGCAGGATATGCTGGTGGTTGGGTAGATTTTATGGGGTATCCATATTTTTTCTCATTAACAGCTTTTTTAGGTTTACCAGTCCTCTTTTTAATAATTTGGATTGGCAAAGTAGCACCAGTTAAAAATTAAATGGAAAGTAATTTTTTAAATATTCCTGTAAGTAACATTTATACTAAACCAGATGTCAGATCAGAAGTAAGTACCCAAATTTTATATGGAGAAAAATTTAAAATATTAAACAAAAAAAAAGGTTGGCTTAAGATTAAAACTTATTTTGATAATTATATAGGTTATATTAGGAAACAAAAATTCAGAAAAAATTTTAAACCTCAATTTAAGATTTTTAAACCGAAATCCAAGATTTATATTAAGAAAAAAAACAAATTTTCTCCCTCAAATAATTTTCTTTATTTTGCTTCAGGTGTATCAGTATTAAGTGAAAATAGAAAATATTTAGAATTTGAAAAAAATAAGTGGATTAAAAAAAAGGATACCAAGGTTATTAACCACTATGAAAAAAAATTTTTAAGAATAGTCAAATTATTCTTAAATACTAAATACTTGTGGGGTGGCAAAACTTTAGATGGAATTGACTGTTCTGCCTTGATTCAAATATATTTTTACTATAACAGAATTTTTTTTCCACGAGACTCAAAAGATCAAATCAAATATTGTAGAAAGAAAAGAAGTAAAAAATTTGACAAAGGTGACATAATTTTTTGGAAGGGTCATGTTGGTATATGTTTAAATAAATCTAAATTTATTCATGCTTATGGACCTAGAAAAAAAGTATTAATAATGCCTACGAATAGAACAATAGAATTAATAGAAAAAACAGCTAATTTAAAAGTTAAAAAGGTAACTAATATAGAAAAATATTAGTTTCTTCCAAAATCAGGTTTGTTTATATCCTGTTTTAATTTCAAGATTTTAGATCTCACTTTTTTTGTCTGTATCAATTTCTTTATAATTGACTTGCTATTTCTTGAATTGATGTCCTTTTTGAATGATTTTAAATTTTTAACAAACATATCAATAGCTCTTGAAACATTAAATTTATTATCGAAAAAAATATCCCGCCACATTATTTCATTCGATGCTGCTATACGTGAAAAGTCCCTCAAGCCACCTGCACTGAATTTAATTAAATCATATTTTTGTTTTTTTTCAAAATCTTGAGCAGATTTTACTAAATTGTAAGCAACCAAGTGAGGTAAATGACTTGTGATTGAGAAAATTTTATCATGTTTTTCTACATTCATCATGACTGTTTTGGAACCAACCTTTTTCCAAAAAGAATTCAGAAATTTTAAGTTTTTTAAGTTAGTTTTTTTATCTTTAATTAATATGCACCACTTATCTTTAAACATATTTTCTTTACCATGCTCTGGTCCACTTACTTCTGATCCTGTTATAGGATGGCTTTGTATCCAATGAATACCTCTTTTTAAAAATTTTTTAATTACCTTTGATGACTCAATTTTTGAAGAACCAATATCTGTAATAATTGTCTTTGATGAAATAAATCTATTAATTTTGATAATAAGCTTTTTATACTCACTCATAGGCGTACAAAAAATAACTAGATCTGAATTAA
>CACJLM010000015.1 GCA_902594245.1 uncultured Pelagibacteraceae bacterium
AAAAATTTATGATTATTATTTAAATACAAATAAAAAGATTAATCGAAAAAAATTTAAAAATGATTTTGAGATATTATCAGTTTTAAGAAATTTAAAGATAATTGGAATATTTACTAGATTGGCAATAAGAGATAATAAAAGAGATTATTTAAAATTAATTCCTTATGCATGGAAGTTGATTGATTTAAGAATTAACCAAAATAGAATTTTTGATGATCTATCAATTTTATTAAAAAATTTTTTAAGAAAAAAATAAGATGAAAATAAAAACAGCATTGATATTGTGTGCAGGTTTAGGCAAGAGATTAAATCCCTTAACATTAGAAAATCCAAAACCTCTATTAAAATTGAAAAATATTACAATGTTAGAAAATTGTATTAAATTAATAATTAAATTAGGAATAGATAAAATAATTTTAAATACTTTTTATTTAGAAGAAAAAATTGTTGAATTTATAAGTAAAAAAAAATTTCCTATTGAAATTCAAATAATCAAAGATGGAGTTCAAATCTTAAATACTGGTGGTGGAATATTAAACATGATTAGTTCCTCGTCTGAAAATGATCATATTATATTCAATCCTGATACTGTTTGGGATGAAAGGTATGTTGATGAAATTTTAAAAATGCAAGACACTTATTTTTCTAAAAATCTAAATAATATTCTTTTACTTGCTAAAAAAGATTTAAGTTTTGACAAAAGTTTAATTGGGGATTTTAGTCTTAAGAATGATTTAATTAAAAAAGAAAATAAAGATTTTATCTTCATCGGTTGTCAAATTTTAAATAAAAGTTTGTTTGAAAATTTTAGCGTTCAAAATTTTTCAGTAGCAGAAATATGGAATGGATTATTAAAAAATAATAAATTAAATGGTTTTGAAAGTTCTAATAAGTTTTATCATTTAACAGATTTAAAAATATTTAAAAAACTACAAGATCTTTAGCTCTTTCTTGATCAAGATATTTACAATTTTGAATATTATACTGATTATCAATTTCCAATACTAATGGGTTACCAGTAGGTATTTCTAGTTTTGAGATTTGTTTATTATCTAATTTAAATAAAAATTTACATAAAGCTCTAATTGAATTTCCATGGGCAGAAATTAAAATATTTTTAGTTTTAAGATCATTTTTTAAAACATCTTCATAAAATTTTGTAACTCTTTCATAAGTATCTTTTAAAGACTCTGTATTAGGTATAATTTCTTTTGGTAAATCTTTATAAGTATCAATATTACTTGGGTGATATGGACTTTCTTTTTCAAGAGGATCAGGTCTAATATCCCACGATCTTCTAAATTCATGTACTTTTTCTTTACCAATTTTATTTATAGTTTCCATTTTGTTTAAGCCTGTAAGAGCTCCATAATGTCTTTCATTTAATTGCCAAATCCTTGAAAAAGATTTACTTTCTTCATTTAAGATTTTTTGAATTATATTAAGTGTATTTTTTGCTCTTAACTGCAGGGAAGAATAATAAGCATCAATTTTGATATTCGTTTTTTTTATTAATTCGCCAGCTTTTTCAGCCTCAAGTTTACCATTTTCGGTCAAGTCAACATCTACCCATCCAGTGAATCTTTTTTCAAGATTCCAAGTACTTTGTCCATGCCTAATTAAAATTAAAAAACTCATGTTGTTATTTCTAAATTAAATTTATAAATAAAACTATCAATTAAATGATAAATTTTTTTTCAAAATATAAAATATTTTTTTATTTAATCAATTTAACATTGGTTATTTTATATTTATTTCCAGGAAGTATATTGGGATGTGTTTTTTTTGATAATTGCAAGGTTCAACCTCAAATTACATCAGATTTTATTATATCCTCTAATCATTTTTATGCTTTTGTTTTTATTACAGTTTTAGGTTATTTGACTTATTTTAAATCAAAAAGACTAATGGTAGTTGTGTACTATTTGGTTTTCATAGCAATTATACTTGAAATATTACACATCGTTATTCCCGAAAGAAGTTTTCAATTTACAGATTTATTTGGAAATCTATTAGGTGTGTTGATTGTAGTTTTAATAAACTTTATTATAAAAAAAAATGAAATTTTTAAAAAATAAAATCGTTCTTTCATTTTTCCTTTTATTTACAGCATGTTCTTCAATTCCTGGAAATACCTCAAATAGTTGTTCTATATTTAACGAAAGGTATCTTTGGTATAAGCATACTAAAAAAGTGGAACAAAAATGGGGAACCCCAATTTATATTCAATTAGCAATTATTAAGATGGAGTCAGATTTTGATTGGTTAGCAAAACCTGCAAGAAAAAAAATTTTTAAAGTAATACCATTTAAACGCCCTTCAAGTTCCTTTGGTTATTCACAAGCAGTAAAAGGAACATGGGAGCAATATAAGAAAGAAACTGGAAATAAATTAGCAACAAGAGTTAGATTTAAAGATAGTGTCGACTTTATAGGTTGGTATACCAATAAAACAGAAACTATACTAAGAATTTCTAAAAAAGATGCGTTTAAACAATATCTGGCGTATCACGAAGGTTGGGGTAATTACAAAAATTATAAAAAGAATAAAAAAGTTATTAAACTTGCTAAAAAAGTTGAAAAGCAAGCAAAAATTTACAAAAAACAATTATCTGAATGTGGAAATTTATTAAATAAAAATAAATATATTATTTTTTAAGTAGTTCTTTTTTTAATTCTAAATCAACTGCATCTATACGTTTCGTATTTTTGGCTAAAGCTAAATACATCGATGGAGTGACATAAAGTGTGAAAAAGGTTGAGATAATCATACCTCCTAAGATAGTTGAACCAACAGCAAGCCTAGAGCCTTCGCCAGCTCCAGGACCAATATTTCCAATAACCAAAGGTAACATAGCAATCATTGTGCTAAGTGATGTCATAATTATAGGTCTAAATCTTACAGAACAAGCTTCTTTGACAGCCATATCAATATTTTTTCCTGTAGTTCTAATTTGATTGGCATAATCGACAATTAGAATACTATTCTTTGTAGAAATACCTATTAATATAATAAGAGCAATTTGGGAAAAAATATTTACTGAGCTATTGAGGAATAAAATAAACACTAACCCCCCAAAAATAGCTAATGGTACAGTCAGAACAATTATAAAAGGATGAATAAAAGAATTAAATGTGGCTGCCATAACTAAATATGCTGTAAGCAGGGCCAAAGCAAAAATTATAAATAATTCATTGCTTGTTTCTTTTATTTCTTCAGATTTACCTTTCCAAGTGATTTGATTATCAGGAGCTAAATTTGTCATAACATCCTCAAAAAACTTGATTGCTTCTGTTAAAGTATAACCCTCATTTATGTTAGCCGAGATTGTCACGGCTCTTTGACGGTTATATCTTGTAAGTTCTTTTGCTGCACCTTCCTCTTTGAAACTTACGAGGTTAGCTAACGAAATAAGCTTTCCATTAGTTTCAGAGCGAACAAATATTTTTGAAATTCCCTCTTTATTTCTTCTATCGGATAAATATTGCTGTACAACAATTGGATATTCTTTACCCAGTTTGTTAAATGTTGTAATTTTTTTACCTCCATATAGAGTTTCCAAAGTTTCACCTATTGATTTACTAGAAATTCCTAAATCTTTAGCTTTGTTTTTATTAATTAATATTTTTACCTCTGGTTTATTTCTGTTGTAATCAGATTCAATTCTTGAAAGATTTTTATTCGATCTAAGTTTTCTGATTACTTTTTTTTGAATTTCTTCTAATTCCTCATAATTGCTGCCATAAATTACCATTTGAACTGGTTTATTATAATTAGAGACCCTAATGGATTGGGGAGAAATTGGGAAAGCTAAAGCTTGAGGAAGAGTAACAATTTTACCAATCGCTTCTCTTAAAATTACTTGTTGTCCTTTTTTTCTATTTTTCCAATCATCTAATAGTGCGATAATTATAAAACTATTAAAAGAATTTGCCGAGTCACCAAAACCTGGAACTCTCATAATAAATCTTGAATATGGACTATCTTCTGCTTGAAGTAGAGGTAATAATCTTGCCTCAACTTTTTGAGCTTGTTCTTGAGTATATTCAAATGAGCTCCCTTCATCTGTTGAACCAATTATTAAATATGCACCACGATCTTCTTTTGGAAGCAACTCTTTTTTTGAAAAACTAAATAATAATATAGAAGCAACCACAATAAGAATAATGAAACTACTTATTGTTTTGGTTTTATAAACAATAATTTCAAGGGTCTCTTTGTAAAAATTAGAAAAATTAAAAAAGATTTTTTCAAATTTTTGTATGAAAAATTTTTTAGATGTTCTTTTGTTTAAAAATTTACTCGCCAACATAGGTGATAAAGTTAATGCAACAAAAGACGATATAACTATAGAAAATGACAACGCAATTGCTGTTTCTCTAAATAATGTTCCTGAAATTCCTTCAATAAAAATTAGTGGAAGAAAGACAGCTACTAATATTAGTGTTGTAGCTATAATTGCGAATGAAATTTGTTTAGATCCTTTATAGGCAGCAACAAGTGGTGTTTCACCATTTTCTATCCTTCTATAAATTGCATCTGTCATTATCACGGAGTCATCAGTGATAATTCCAATAGCTAAAATAAAACTTAAAAGAACAAATATATTTATTGATAATCCAAAAATATAAAGTCCTAAAAAAGATGCAATTAAACTTACTGGGAGAGCAATAGCTGGTACAATGACAGCTTTTAAATTTCCTAAAAATAAATAAATTATTAAAACCACTAAGATAAAAGCTATCAAGAGAGTTTTATAAACTTCTTCTATAGCTGCTTCTACATAATTGGCCCTATTAAATGAAACTCTCAAATCTAATTCTTCTGGTAAAGATTTTTTAACTTCAAGTAATTTTTTCTTTATATCATTAGACAATTCAACAGTGGATGCTCCACTTCTAGCATAAATACCAATCCCGACAGTCTTTAAATTAATTTGGTCCTTGGTCTGTGCTTTAAAAAGAGTTTTTTCTGACACTGGTCCAAATTCAATATTTGCAACATCTGATAGTAAGATTACCTTATTACGTGTTTTTTTTATTGGAAGTTGTTTAATTGAGTCTATATCATTATATGATTTATCTAGATTAAGAGTTAAATCTATATTGTCAGCTTCAAGTGTACCAGCTGGGAGACTTATATTTTCACCACGTATGGCTAATTCTACTTCTTTAATAGTTAAATCATTTGCGGCAAGTTTAATTGGATCAACCCAAACTCTAATACTTAGTTCTCTTAATCCACCAACTAAAATTCTTCCAACATTTTTTATACTTGAAAATTGATCAACCAGATATCTTTCTGCATAATCTCCAAGCTCGAGATCACTCCAAGTAGATGAAGATAATGATAACCACATTGTTGTTGTAAAACCAGCAGCTCTTTTTAGTATTTGTGGAGGATCAGATTCTGATGGTAGATTATCTACAACTCTCGCAACTCTTTCTCTTATATCATTCGCTGCATTATCTAAGTCAATATTAGTATCAAACTCCACATTAATTGTGCTCCTCCCATTTTCAGACTTTGAGTCAATATTTTTTATACCTTCTGCACCACCTATCACATCTTCAACTACCTGGGTAACTTCTTGATCAACTATAGACGCAGAAGCAGATGCATAATTTACCTGAACTTGAACAACAGGTGGCTGAATTCCGTTGGGCAGCTCTCTTACTGGTAATTTCCAAAAAACAAATAAACCAAAAATTATTAAAATAAGAGACATTACCCAAGAGACAGTCGGTCTTTTTATACTTAATTCTGTAATAAACATTTATTTATTAATTGGTTTTATTTTTCCACGAGGTCGTACTTTTTTCAAACCCTCAGCCACAACTGTATCACCTTCAGTGAGGCCAGAAATTATCTCAATATTCTTATTACTTCGAAGACCTGTTTTTACCTCTGTTTTATTGGCAATATTTTCTTTACTTACTTTATAAACATAGGATTTATCACCCTCTACCATGACACTGGTATCAGGTACACTTAGTGCATTTCTTAAATTAAATTTAACACTCACTTCTAACAAAGATCCTGAAATTAGCTCTAAGTCTTTATTTTCAATCTTTATACGAGATAGCAAGCTTCTAGTATCTGCATTTATTCTACTTGAAACAAAATCTATTTTTCCTAAGAAAATTTTATTTTTAAAACTTGATAATCTAACCTCAACTGGAAGTCCTTTTTTTATAAACGAGGAATAATTTTCAGGAATTTTTATATCTGAATAGATAGTGGAATTATCATCAAGCGTAATAATAAATATATTATTTGATACTAATATATCCTCAGTAAGTCCCGTATATCCAAGAGCTCCACTAAATGGCGCTATAATATTTCCACTTTTTAATTTGATTAAAACCTCTCCTTTTTTAACATAATTTTTCAACTTTAAGTCCTCGAATAGATCATCTTTTTTAATTTTAAAAGTTTCTGATCTTTTTGAAATTGCAGTACCAAAAGTATCAACTTTTTCTGAGAATTCTTTTTGAACAACCTTTGTAACTATAATTCCTGGTGGAGGTATTTTGCTGAATTTTTTCTTAAAATGATTTCCAATCATTGTTCTACCAACAATTACAGCCGCAATAATAAAGAAAAATATTAGTATTATAGAAATAGTTTTTGTAGATCTTTTCATTTAATTAAATTTTTCCGTATTCAGCCCAAGAGCCATCATAAATACAAGGAAGATATTTATCATTTATTAAAGAATATGCTAGTGCCAATACACTTGCGGTAACGCCTGAGCCACATGAAAATACCAAATTTTGACTAAAGTCAAATTTCAGTGACTTAAATTTCTTTAAGATTTCATCTTTACTTATAAATGTGTGGTCTTCATTAATTAATTCTGAATATGGTAAACAAAGAGAATTTTTTATTGAACCACTTCTCAGACCTTTTCTTGGTTCAGCGACTTTACCTTCAAATCTGTCTATGCTTCTTGCATCGACAACATGAAATTCATTTTTCTTAATATTTTCATCTATTTGTTTTTTACTTTTAACTAGAGCTACATTTTCTATACAAGAATACTTTGAGGTTTTAGTAACGACTTTCTCATTATTTGTAATCTTATTTTCTTTATTCCATTTTTTTAATCCTCCATTCAAAACATGAACTAGTTTTGGGTCATGCCCAAAATAGATAAAATTATACCAACATCGACAAGAACTTATTACATCAGAATTGTCATAAATTATGATCTTATCATTTAGACCAATTCCCATTTGGGATACTATTTTTTCCCAATCTTGTTTATCAGTGAGCATGTGAGGAAGATCAGTATTTTTTTTTGAATTTTCATCTAAATCAAAAAAAATAGCACCGGGAATATGATTTTTTTCATATTCCTCAAATCCATTTCTTTTTGTCTGAGGCATATGCCATGAGCAATCAATGATTTTAACTTTATCAAGATTATTAAATAACCAGTCTGTTTCTACTAATGACATCCTATCTTTTTTCTAAATACTTTTGATGATATTCTTCTGCAACACAATAGTTATTCAATAATGTTATTTTAGTTACAACCCTACCGGATAGTTTTTCATTCGTTTCATTGAGCACTTTTTCAGCAATTTCTTTTTGATTATCATTTAAATAAAATATTTCACTTCTATACTGTGTTCCAAAATCTGGTCCTTGAGAATTTAAAGTTGTAGGATCATGAATTGAAAAAAAAATGTTCAATATTTTTTCATATGAAATAATTTTTTCATCAAAATCAAGTTTTACAACTTCAGCATGATTGGTATTTCCTGTACACACTTCTTTATATGTTGTTTTAGAACTATTTCCCCCACAGTAACCAACTTCGGTTTTGATGATACCTTCAATTTTACTGAATTTAATTTCAGGTCCCCAAAAACATCCAAGAGCTAATACTGCTATTTCCATTGATTATAACTTAAATTAATTTACAAATTATTCATATGCTTAGTAAAAATCAATTAGGTTTTTTGTACATGTTTCTATCCATTTGTGCATTTTCTATAATGGATGTAATTGTAAAATGGTCTGTAGATTATCCAATAGGACAAGTTTTGTTCTTTAGAGGTTTTTTTGGTATAGTTTTTTATTTTTTTGTAATACCCAGAGATAGATTCCATAACTTTTATGTGACCAAAAGAGCTGGCTTACATTTTTTAAGATGTTTTTCTGGATTAATAGCTTTAGTAGCAATATTTATTGCACTTAGAAGTTTGCCACTTGCAACAGTTGTAAGCATATCTTTTGCTGCACCAATTTTTACTACAATTTTTTCAATTTTTTTACTACACGAGAAGGTTGGTATGTATAGATGGCTTGCTGTAATAATTGGATTTATTGGGATCTTAGTTATTACTGAACCTGGAATAAGTTCTCTTAACATCTATTATATTTTTCCAATAATTTTTTGTTTAGGTCTTTCATATGTTGCAATAGCAATAAGACAATTATCAACAACAGAACCTGTATGGTTAATTTCATTTTATTTCTCTTTATCAATAACTTTACTGAGTTTTCTAACTATTCCCTATGGCTGGGTAATGCCAGATTTTAAAGATTTTTTAATTTTATCAATGATTGGAATTTTTGGGGGAGTTGCCAACTTGTGGTTGGGACAATCATATAAATATTCTGAAGTTTCGTTAGTTACACCCCTGAAATATTTGGCACTATTATTTGCAATAATATTTGGTTATTTCATTTGGGATGAAATTCCAACTATTAAGACTTTATTTGGTGCATTATTAGTTATTGTTTCAACAATGATAATTTTTAGAAGAGAAATTTATAATAAGAAACTTATTACTTCCAAAACTGTTAATGACTAAAATTCCTAAGTATTGGAATAAAGCTAAAAAGCATCTTTCAAAAAAAGACAGAATCATGTCAAATTTGATTGAAAAATATAAATCTCCATCTGAAACAATTCTTACAACAAGAAAAGATATCTTTTATTCATTATGCAAAAGTATCGTTGGTCAACAAATTAGTATAGCTGCAGCTAATTCAGTTTTTAAAAAATTTAGATCGCTATGTGGCAATAAGATTAATGCCAAGAAAGTTTTAAAGTTAAAAAATTCTCAATTAAAAAAATGTGGATTAAGTAAACAAAAGGTAAACGGAATAAAAAATTTAGCTTTAAAAATTTCAAACAAAACTTTTAAACCAAAATTAATTAGTAAAATGACTGATGAGGAAGCAATAGAATATCTTTCGAATTTAAAACAAATTGGAAGATGGTCAGCAGAAATGATTTTGTTATTTACTTATAATAGATCTAATATTTGGCCTATACAAGATATCGGTCTTTTAAGAGCAATATCAAAAAATTATAAAAAAAAATATTTACCACCAGATAAATTTGTAACACTTTTGCGAAAAAGATATTCACCATATTGTTCGGTGGCAACCTGGTATTTATGGAGATCTATAGACGATGAACCTGTTCAATATTAATTTTTTGATGTAGGATAAAATTAAAAAATATCAAATAAATCTATGAAAAAAATAATATTCATTAACGCATTGATTTTTGTTTTTTTATTATTTTTAATAGAAATTTTTTTTGGTTATTGGTTTGATGCAAATAATTTTGGTATTTTGATGAAAAAACAAAGACTCCATAAATCTGAATATAAAGTGAAATTTGATGGTAAAGAGTACCAACATTTTTATAAAAGAAATTTTTATGGATTCAGAGGAGATGATGTAGATCCAAAATATAAAAAAATAATATTTATAGGGGGCAGTACTGGAAATCAAAGATTTACACCTGAGGAATTAACCATCGTTGGACAGCTTAATACAGAATTAAGAAATAATGGTATTGATCAAAGTATTTTTAATGCTTCCATGGATGGGAAATCAACTTTTGGAATAATTAATGACTTTAAATT
>CACJLM010000016.1 GCA_902594245.1 uncultured Pelagibacteraceae bacterium
AAGAAAAAAAACTTTTAAAAAAATGGGATATCTTAGATAATAAAAAAATTATTTTAATGCCCGGGAGACTTACATCTTGGAAAGGACAAGAATTATTTATTGAGGCAGTTAATCTTGTAAATATTGAACTTGGTTATGAAGCTTTTCATGCTGTAATTTTAGGTAGCGATCAAGGAAGAGATTTGTATAGGAAAAAATTAAATAGATTATGTGAACAATACCGTATTTCTAAACAAATAAAGTTCATTGAGCATTGTAAAGATATGGCCTTAGCATATAAAATTTCAAATATTGTTGTTTCAGCATCAATAGAACCAGAAGCTTTTGGAAGAGTTTCTGTTGAGGCTCAATCAATGCAAAGATTAATAATTGCAAGTAATATAGGTGGTTCGAATGAGACGATTATAGATGAGAAGACTGGACTATTGTTTGAAGCTGGTGATTCAAAATCATTAAGTAAAAAAATTATTAGAGCTTTAACAATGGACGAAAGTACATTGAAAACTATGGGGATTGAAGGTAGAAAAAACATAATTAAGAAATTTAATGTTGAAAAAATGTGTTTTTCTACTTATTCAGAGTATAAAAGATTGTTAAACTAAATGCCAACAATAACATTACCAGACGGGAATAATCTTAAATTTTCAAAAGCAGTTTCAGGATTAGAAGTTGCTGAAAAAATAAGCAAATCATTAGCCAAACAAGCAATGGTTATAAGTGTTGATGATGAATTAAAAGATTTGAATTTTTTAATTGAAAAAGATTGTAAAGTAAAAATTTTCACTGCAAAAAATGAAGAGGGTCTCGACACAATCAGACATGATACTGCTCATATATTGGCAATGGCTGTCCAAGAGCTTTTTCCAGGTACACAAGTTACAATAGGACCAGTTATTGATAA
Source organism: uncultured Pelagibacteraceae bacterium (assembly GCA_902594245.1). GTDB lineage: Bacteria > Pseudomonadota > Alphaproteobacteria > Pelagibacterales > Pelagibacteraceae > Pelagibacter. Next base: position 902 of record CACJLM010000016.1, read on the forward strand.
TGGTTTTTATTATGACTTTGCAAGGAAAGAACCTTTTACTGAAGAGGACTTACAAAAGATTGAAAATAAAATGAGAGAAATAGTTGATAGAGATGAAGTTACAAAAAGAGAAGTATGGGACAGAGATAAAGCTATTAGTCACTTCAGAGAAAAAGGAGAAATTTATAAAGCTGAATTAATTGAAAGTATTCCCAAAGGTGAAGAGGTTTCAATTTATTTCCATGGAGATTGGCACGACTTGTGCAGAGGTCCTCATTTAACATCAACTGGAAAAATTGGAAAATATTTCAAATTAACAAAAGTTTCTGGTGCGTATTGGAGGGGTGATTCAAAAAATGAAATGCTTCAAAGAATTTATGGTACTAGTTGGGCCTCACAAAAAGACTTAGACGAGCATTTAAAAAGAATAGAGGAAGCCGAAAAAAGAGATCACAGAAAATTAGGCAAGGAGATGAATCTTTTTCATTTTAGAGAAGAAAGTCCAGGCTCAGTTTTTTGGCATGAAAAAGGTTGGATATTATTTCAAAAATTAATTGATTATATGAGAATGAAACAAAATATTGCTGGTTATAAAGAAATAAATACACCAGAGGTTTTAGATAGAACTTTATGGGAAAAATCAGGACATTGGGAAAAATTTGGAGCAAATATGTATACTTCAACCACTCCAGATGAAAAAGTTTTTGCAATTAAACCTATGAATTGCCCAGGATGTATAGAAGTTTTTAATCAAGGCCTTAAAAGTTATAAAGATTTACCTTTAAAAATGTCTGAATTTGGAAAAGTACATCGTTATGAGCCTTCAGGAGCGTTGCATGGTCTACTAAGAGTGAGGGCGTTTACTCAAGATGATGCTCATATCTTCTGTACAGAAGATCAAATTACAGAAGAATGTTTAGTAGTAACAAATCTTATTTTAGAAATTTATAAAGATTTAGGATTTAAAAATGTTATCTTAAAATACTCTGATAGACCCGAATTAAGAGTAGGTGATGATAGCGTATGGGATAAAGCAGAGACCGCTTTATTAAAAGCAGTTAAAGCAACTAAATTAGAATATAGCATTAATAAAGGTGAAGGTGCATTTTATGGACCGAAAATTGAGTTTGTTTTGAGAGATGCAATTGGAAGAGATTGGCAATGTGGAACTTTACAAGTTGATTTTAATTTACCTGGTAGATTGGGCGCTACTTATGTAGACAAAGATGGAGCTAAGAAAGTTCCAGTAATGTTACACAGAGCATTGTTCGGATCTCTTGAAAGATTTATTGGAATCTTAATTGAAAATTATGCGGGCAAATTTCCTTTTTGGATCTCCCCATTGCAAACAGTTATTATACCAATATCAGAAGATTTTGAAGATTATTCCAAAAAAGTTTCAAAAAAAATTATAGAAGCAGGCATGAGTTCAATGGTTGATTTAAAAAATCATAATTTAAATTACAAAATTAGAGAACATTCTTTGGCAAAAATACCAATTTTGCTGATTTGTGGTAAAAAAGAAGTTGACACTAACAGTGTAACTATTAGAAGATTGGACTCTAATAAACAAGAAAATATGAAATTAGATTTATTTTTAAAAACTTTTTCTGCTTTAAATAAAGTATCCTCAAATTAAGTGGCAGATTTCAAACAAAATTATTTTCAAAAAAGAACTAAGGATCGTGGTCCTAGATCTAATAATAGAATTTCGTCACCTGAAGTTCAGGTAATTGGAAGTGATGGAAATAATTTAGGAATTATTAATACCAACGAAGCAATTAGTATGGCTAAAAATGAGGGACTTGATTTAATAGAAATAGCTCCCAACGCAAATCCACCAGTATGTAAAATTATGGATATGGGCAAATACAAGTATGATGCTCAAAAAAAAGCAAACCTCGCAAAAAAGAAACAGAAAATAATTTCTTTAAAGGAAATCAAAATGAGACCAGTAACCGAAACTCATGATTATGAGTTCAAAGTTAAAAATGCAAAAAAATTTATTGCAAAAGGTGATAAAGTTAAATTTACGATAAGATTTAAAGGTCGTGAACTTCAACACTCTCATCTAGGAAATGAACTGATGGCTAAAATTAAAGAGGATATGAAGGATATTGGAAAAATAGAGTTGCAACCAAAATTTGATGGTAAGCAAATGATCATGGTAATTCAGCCTTTATAGGCTTTAATATAGGTTGTAAATTTATTCCTTTCTATGTATAACCTCGCACTATTATGCCAAAACTAAAAACAAAAAGCTCAGCAAAAAAAAGATTTAAAATCTCTGCCAGAGGTAAAGTTATAATGGCTCAGGCTGGCAAAAGACACGGTATGATTAAAAGAACTAATTCGCAAATAAGAAAATTAAGAGGTACGACAACAATGTCTAAGCAAGATGGTAAAATTGTTAAATCATATATGCCGTACAGTTTAAGAGGTTAATATGGCAAGAGTAAAAAGAGGTGTAACAAGTCGAGCTAAACATAAAAAAGTATTAAAAGCTGTTAAAGGACAGTGGGGAAGAAGAAAGAATACCATCAGGGTTGCTAAGCAAGCGATGGAAAAAGCTATGCAATATGCATACCGAGATCGAAGAAATAAAAAAAGAGATTTTAAATCTTTATGGATACAAAGAATCAACGCTGGGGTTAGAGCTGAGGGTCTAACATATTCAAAATTTATAAATGGATTGAATAAATGTGGCGTAAAAATTGATAGAAAAATTCTAGCTGAGATAGCGTATGATAGTCCTGAAGCCTTTAAAACTATTGTCCAAAAAGCACAATCTGCATTAAATTAATCTTCTCTATTGTTTTATTTTACTGAAGAAATAATCTGTAAAAATGTCAGATCTTAAAAAATTAAAAGAAGAATTTCTATCAAAGCTAAATAATAAATTAAATCTTTCAGAGATTAATCAAATAAAATCAGACTTGTTTGGTAAAAGTGGATTAGTTTCACTACAATTCAAAAAAATTGGAACAATAGCTGAGTCCGAAAGAAAAAAATTTGCTTCTGACCTCAATATAATCAAGGATGAACTTCAAAATTTAATTAATTCAAAAATTAACGAAATAGAAAACGCTGAAATAAATGAAAAGCTTCAGAAGGAAAAAGTAGACATTACTCTACCCGAAAGGCCATTTGTAAGAGGCAAAATCCATCCAGTGTCACAAACCATTGATGAAATATCATCTATTTTTTCTGAAATAGGTTTCAGTGTTGAAGAAGGTCCAGATGTCGAAAATGAATACAATAATTTTACAGCATTAAATACACCAGACAACCATCCCGCAAGAGATATGCATGACACATTTTATCTTGATGAAAAAAAGGAAAAACTATTACGTACACATACTTCACCTGTTCAAATTAGAACAATGTTAAAAGACCAACCTCCTTTTAAAATTATTGCACCTGGAAGGACTTATAGATCAGATAGCGATCAAACTCACTCACCTATGTTTCATCAGGTTGAAGGTCTTTATATAGATAAAAATATAAATATGGGTCATCTAAAAGGATGTTTAAATTACTTTATCAAAGAGTTTTTTGAAATAGATAAAATTAAAATGAGGTTTAGACCAAGTCACTTTCCTTTTACAGAACCATCTGCAGAAGTTGATATTGGATATGAAATTAAAGATGGAAAAATAATAATAGGAGAAGGTAATAAATGGCTTGAAATTTTAGGATGCGGAATGGTTCATCCAAATGTGTTAAAAAATGTAAAAGTTGATCCGACTAAATTTCAAGGATATGCGTTTGGTATTGGAATTGATAGACTGGCAATGTTAAAATATGGGATTAATGATTTAAGATCTTTTTTCGACTGTGATTATAGATGGCTAAATCACTTTGGGTTTGACCCATTAGACGTACCTACAAATTATAGAGGTTTAAGTAGATGAAAATCACATTTGATTGGCTCAGAGATCACTTAAAGACAAGTTTAAAAGAAAAAAATCTTTTAGAGCAACTAACCAATATTGGATTAGAAGTAGAGAGTGTACAAAATCTTTCCTCAGGTAATGGGCTTTTTAAAGTAGCTAAAATTACTAAAACTGAAAAACATCCAAATGCAGATCGACTTAAAGTTTGTGATGTTGATGTTGGAGAAAAAGAATTAAAAAAAGTTGTATGTGGAGCTGTTAATGCTAAAGAGGGATTAATTACGATATATGCACCTCCAGGAGCAGTTATCCCTAAAACTAAAACAAAATTAGTTGTAGCTAAAATTAGAGGAGTTACATCTTATGGAATGCTTTGTTCAGAATCTGAATTAAATTTATCTAATGAAAGTGAAGGAATAGCAGAATTATCATCAAAATATAAAAATAATATCGGCAAGAGCTATTTTTCAAAATCATCTTCTAATCTAATTGATTTATCAATAACACCTAATAGACCAGATTGTCTTGGTATTAGGGGGATTGCAAGAGATCTTGCGGCATCAGGTTTTGGAAAATTGATAAATTTAAAAAAAAAAAAAATTAAATCGAATATTAAACAAACTTTAAAAATAAAGTTAAATAAAGAAAAAAATCAAGGATGTGATGTTTTTGGAAGTTGTTTAATTACAAATGTAAAGAATATTGAAAGTCCTCAGTGGCTTAAAGATAAATTAATTTCGATTGGTCAAAAACCCATTTCTGCAATAGTTGATATTACAAATTATGTAATGATAGATATAAATCGTCCACTACATGCATATGATGCTGATAAAATTGAGAAAGGCATAATAGTTCGAAATTCAAAATCAGGAGAGGAATTTACTGCCCTAGATAATAAAAGTTATAAGTTAGAAAAAGGAATGTGTGTAATCAGTGATGATAAAGGAGTTCTAGGATTGGGGGGAATTATTGGCGGAACAAGGTCTGGAACTGAATTTAATACCAAAAATATACTATTAGAGTCAGCTTATTTTAATCCAGAGTCTATAAGAACTACTGCAAAAAAGTTAAATCTCGATACTGATGCAAAGTTTAGATTTGAAAGAGGTATTGATCCATTATCAATTGAGGATGGTTTAAATAAAGCGGCATTATTAATTAAAGAAATTTGTGGTGGAGAAATAAGCAAAATAGATATTCAAAAAATTAAAACATACAAAACTAAATCCATTACATTTGATCCTGGTTTATTTGAAAAAATATCTGGTTTTAAAATTTCTATTAAAGAAATGCTAAAGATTTTAGAAAATCTTGGCTTTAAATTTAAACAGAAAAAAAAGAATCTAGAGTTAGTAGTTCCATCATGGAGACCTGATATTTCACAAGAAGTAGATATTGTTGAGGAATTAGTAAGAATAAGCGGTTATAATAAGATTAAAATTATTGAACCAGTTAAAGAAAGAAAAAAACCCACTTTAAACAAAGCTCAAAAATTATTTCATTTTTTACAGAGATCAATTGCATCAAAAGGATACCTAGAGGCAATTACTTGGTCGTTTACAGACTCAAATTACAATGATCATTTTAGGGGATCAAAAAAAGAAATTAAAATTATAAATCCAATTAGCTCAGAACTAGATGTTTTAAGAAGTTCGATATTCTCAAATTTAATAATGTATATGAATAAAAATCTTGATAGAGGTTTTAAAGATTTATCAATATTTGAAATAGGTCCTATTTTTAATGGCTCAAAACCAGGAGAACAAAATATAGTTGTTTGTGGTTTGTCGTCAGGAAAAAAATCTAGATTATCCTGGATTGAAAAAGAGAGAAATGTTGATGTATTTGATGTCAAAAAAGATGTTATTCAAAGTTTAAATGAAGCAGGATATAGTTCAGATAAATTTTTTATAGATACTGAGGTACCTAATTATTACCACCCTGGTAAATCCGGTAGACTATTTCTTGAAAGAGGAACAGATCAGGTAGCGGCTTATTTTGGTGAAATTCATCCAAATATAAAAAAAAAAATTGATATGAAAACTGAGTCTTTAGTAGGTTTTGAAATTTTTTTAGATAATTTAAAATTATCAGAAAAAACACTAAATGACCAAAAAAAGAAATTCAATGTTTCAGATTATCAAAAATCTGAGAGGGATTTTGCATTTATTGTAAATAAAAATGTTAATGTACAAGATTTAATAAATGCAGTTTCTAGCGTAGATCAAAGTTTAATAAGCAATATTAAAGTTTTTGATGTTTATGAGGGTGAAAATATTCCTGTAAATCAGAAATCAATAGCGATTAGCGTAACTATACAGTCTTTAGAAAAAACTTTGAATGAAAATGATTTGGAAAAAGTAAATAAATTAATCATTGAAACAGTAGAAAACAAAACTGGTGCTAAAATTCGTTCTTGAGAAAAATGAGCACAATTGATCACATTAGAAATTTTGCAATTATAGCCCATATAGATCACGGCAAATCTACAATAGCAGATAGAATAATTCATAGGTGTGGTGGACTAACAGAAAGAGAGATGAAAGCTCAAGTTCTAGATTCAATGGATATTGAAAGAGAAAGAGGAATAACCATTAAAGCTCAAACAGTAAAACTTAATTACAGATCTAAAGATGGCAAAGAATATATTCTAAATATAATTGATACGCCAGGTCACGTTGATTTTAGTTATGAAGTAAGTCGATCGCTTTATGCTTGTGAAGGTTCAATTCTGATTGTCGATAGTACTCAAGGTGTAGAAGCACAAACATTAGCAAATGTGTACCAGGCTTTGGATATTAATCATGAAATTATACCGGTCCTAAATAAGATTGATCTACCAGCATCAGATTTAGAGAGAACAAAAAAACAAATTGAAGATGTGATTGGTATTGATACTGAAAAAGCTATTCCTTGTTCAGGAAAGACAGGAGAGGGCATAGACGACATATTAGAACAAATAGTCAATCAATTGCCTGGACCTCAAGGTAACATTAATCAAGATTTGAAATGTTTACTAGTTGATAGTTGGTATGACACTTATTTAGGTGTTGTAATATTGGTTAGAGTAATAAATGGTAAAATTACAAAAAATATGAAAATTAAAATGCTTTCTACTAATCAAGATTATATTGTTGAAAAGGTGGGATTATTTACACCTAAACCAAAAGATGTAAGCGAACTTAATTCTGGTGAAATTGGATTTATAACGACAGGTATAAAAGTCTTATCAGATACAAAAGTGGGAGATACTATTTGTGATGCCTCAAAATCAAAAGTAGAAGCTTTACCAGGCTTTAAACCAAGTAAACCAGTTGTTTTCTGTGGTTTGTTTCCTGTAGATAGTTCTGAATATCAAAAACTAAAAGATGGATTAGCAAAGCTACAACTTAATGATGCCAGTTTTTCTTTTGAACCCGAATCTTCATCAGCTCTGGGTTTAGGTTTTAGATGCGGTTTTTTAGGACTTTTACATCTTGAAATAATAACAGAGAGATTAGAAAGAGAATTTGATGTTAATTTACTCACAACAACTCCAGGAGTTGTTTATAAATTGAAACTTAATAATGGAGAAATAAAAGATTTACAAAATCCATCTAGTTTACCAGATCCAACATTAATTCAATCTATTGAAGAACCATGGATAAAAGCGACAATTATAACTCCGGATAATTATTTAGGCTCTATAATCAAGTTGTGCCAGGATAAAAGAGGCATTCAAACAAATTTAAGCTACTCTGGAAACAGAGCAGTTATTTCTTATGAATTACCATTGAATGAGGTTGTATTTGATTTTAACGATAGAATTAAATCAATGACAAGTGGGTATGCAAGTTTTGATTACGAAATTATTGAACATAGAGAAGGAGATTTAGTAAAATTAGGCATCTTAGTTAATAGTGAACCAGTCGATGCACTTGCTATGATGATTCATAAAGACTTTGCACAAAAAACTGGAAGAGAAGTATGTGAAAAATTAAAAGATTTAATTCCTAGACATAATTTTATGATACCCATTCAAGCAGCAATAGGTGGAAAAATTATAGCTAGAGAGACAATCAAGGGATTTAAAAAAGATGTTTTAACAAAGATACATGGTGGAGGAGCTACAGACCGAAAAAGAAAATTATTAGAAAAACAAAAAAAAGGAAAAGCAAGGTCAAAACAATTTGGGAGAGTTGAAATACCTCAAGAGGCTTTTATAGGTGTATTAAAGATTAACAAAGAAAGATGAATATATTATGGAGTTAATTGATTGAAAAATTTCTTAAAAAAATTTGAATTATTTAATTGGATCTACAAAATTCAAAAAATATACAAAAATTCATTTCCCAACAAACATTTTGCACAATTTGGTGAGGACATATTTGTTAGTATAATTTTTAATGATATCAAAAATGGGTGCTATATAGATATAGGAGCGTATCATCCTTACAAGGGTTCATTGACATATAATCTTTATAAAAAGGGCTGGCAAGGAGTAAATATTGATTTAAGCAAAGCTTCTATAGATCTTTTTAGAATAGCTCGGCCTAGAGATATAAATCTGAATTGTGCAATTAGCTCTAAAACGGGTGAAACCTTTTATTATGAAAATTCTCCTATAAATCAACAAAACTCACTTAAAAAGC
>CACJLM010000017.1 GCA_902594245.1 uncultured Pelagibacteraceae bacterium
GAGAGGTAATTAAAGAAATGAATAGAATTGGTATTGTTATTGATATGTCTCATTCTGCAGAAAAGAGCACTTTTGATGCTATTGAACTTAGCGAAAAACCAATTGCCATCACTCATGCCAATCCGACCTTTTGGCATGCTGCTAAAAGAAATAAATCCTCAGAATTGTTAAAAGTACTAAGTGATAGTGGAGGAATTCTAGGATTGTCACTTTACCCTCACCATTTAAAAGATAATACCAATTGTACAATTGATAGTTTTTGTGAAATGGTTGCCAGGACTGCGGATATTATGAATGTAAAAAATATTGGAATAGGATCTGATCTTTGTTTAAATCAACCTGATGAGATTGTTGAATGGATGAGAAATGGAACTTGGTCAAAAAGTAAAAATTATGGAGAGGGAACAAAGAACAAACCTGGTTTTCCAAAACAACCAGATTGGTTTGAAGATGCAAGAGGTTTTGCAAATCTAGAAAAAGGATTAAGTAAAGTAGGTTTTAAAGATACAGAAATTGACGGTATACTTGGAAATAATTGGTATAATTTTTATAAAACAATTTAAATATGGAAGTAGAATTAAGAGATCCCAATATAATCATGAAACTTTCAAGACTTGGATCTTTTCACCAGTCTAAACTATCATTTCTAAGAAGTTTTTTAAATGAATTTAAGGATTGGGAGTACAACAGAGATTTGTTTGATCTAGATAAAAATGGATTTGGAGTTGTAGTTTACTCATTCAAAAAAAAAGACAGAGTTTATTCTTTAATTTGTTTTGCAAATAAAATACAGGATGATGAAAGATCAGATCGAGTAATTGCAACAAAATGGGATGCAGCTTTTACTCTGCATGACGGTGTTCCAAATAAAAATGATATTGAAAGATTAAAAAAAGAAGTGCCTAAACAGGAAGTTGGTAGATTATCCTATAAAGAGTTAACTTTATCGAGAGCAAATAAATCAGTAAGAGTTTTTGATCATGTGGTAGAAAATTTAAGTAATGGTAAACAACCAAATTTAGATTTATTAGAAAAGGTTGGCTATCTTTATAGAACTACAGCGGTCTATGGTTCGGGCAAATTTGGACTTGCAGATCGTTTTAGAATAAAGAATAGAGATGAAATAAATGGTCCATTTAGATTAGAGATGATGTTGGTTTATTTGGTAAGACAGTTCACGTTTGATCAAGTTAACCATGTAGCAAAAAACAAGAACCCAAAAAAAGCTGTCAAACTAGATCCTAAAATTTGTAAAAACCTTGGTATTGGTAATTCAACAGGATTGGGCATGGCTCCATTCATAGTTAATCATCCAACATTATTGAATAATTGGATTATGAGCAGAGAAAAAGCGCTAAAAAAAATCAGAGAAATTAAAAAGGTAAATCTACAAGATAGTAATTTATTCAAACAATGTCTTAGAAATTCCATTAAGAATATAACAAGTTGGAATACTGAGAGTGAATACCAGCTAAAAAAGATAAAAGATTTATTAAATGATGTAAAAAAACTTTTAGATTTTATTGAGACAAAATTTGATTTTGAGACAGATTATCCATTTAATGAATTGTATTTATGGGTTGAAAAAAAAACTTGTGAAGAATGTATAGAATATATCGTTTCTTTAATGATGGAGCCATATAGTAAAATTATTGAACCACTTGTTAAACAAATGAGCTCTGAAGAAGATAAGTATTTTACAATACCAACAAATAGAAAAGTTGAGGAATTAAGGTTGATAATTGAGTCAAAATATTCAAATATTTTATCAGTAGATTTTCAAAAAAAGCAAAATTATAAAAAATTTTGGTTTATTTCGAAAAATAAAGAAGAACCTAGAATTGCAGATAGATTTGAAGAGCAGGGGTCCGAATTAGAACAACCTCTTGCAATTGCGAGGGATATTAAAAACTTACATGAAAAATTATTAATTACAAAAAAAGATATGACTATTGATAAATTTTTATGTGAAAATCCAGATTTAAGACATGTGGTTAGAAGAGCTTTTATTATAGAAAAATTTCCATATTCTGAAATTCAAGATAATACAATTAGTGAAAATACAATTCCAATTGATATGTTAAGATTAAAACTATCTTTTTTTGGTGCATTAAAATTTGATCCTCGTTCTGATAAATGGCTGAGGATATGCATGTTCCAGGGTGCACCACTACCTACGGAATTAAAAAATTATGATGATCATTGGGTTTATAAGTTAAACTCATAAATTATGAAATCTCTTAGTGAAATCGAAACTACATCCAAAAGAGCAACTAGAGCAGCTGGATTTTCATGGGGTGTTTCAGAAGAAGTTGGAAAATGTATTAGATTACTAGAACTTTTTGGTCTTCCTGGCATTAAAAATTTAAATTCTTATTTTAACGAAAAAAAACTAAATAACTTTGAAGATTTAAAGTTGATTAATAAAGAAAATCAACCTCAAAAAAATACATTTTGCCCGATAAATCTTGGAGTAAGTTTTTTAGACCAAATTAGAACTTTAGAAACATTCAAGCATTGTTCATTTAAGAATATCGCTTATCCAATTTTGTTTTTACCTTTTTTAAGTCGGGCTTCAGAGGTGATTGGAAAAAAAATTATTTTTAATTTTGATAAAAATCTATTTTTATTAAATTTTAACACAAGTATCTCATCAAATTTTACTCAAGAACAATGCCCACTTATAGCGAAAGATGTAGAAATTAATTTTTTAGATAATAAAGATAACTTTAGCGAATTAGAATGGATTAATCTTTACAAACTTTCTGAAGAAACTTTTGTTGAAGAAACAGATAGTTTAAAACAAGGTGCTGCTGGAGCTGGATTAACTGATAATGATTGAGGATAAAGATTTAAAAGAAAAAGATCTGAAGGAATTAGATAATATATGTGATGAATGTAAAGAAAAAGATGAGAGCGTTTCTCAAAATTTGATTTTAACAGGTTTTAAGATTTGTAAATCTTGTAGAGTATCAAAGACTATATTTCCAATTTAGCTTATAACACCATTTGCACCTTGAAATAGCGAAAGTATATACAAAAAGAAAATAATCTGAGGAGCTAAAGAAATTAATGTGGTTTTAAAATAATTATCATAATTCAAAATTATATTTAAACCAATAATTAATGAAATATTATACCATACGTATGAAATTAGAATAAAAAATAAAAACACTTGATTGATTACAATAAAATTAAGAAGTAACGGAGATTGTGCAAAAGCAACTACAATAATAATTTTTCTAAAATTACAATTTGTTTTTTTATTTGGAAATAAAGTTACTCCAACAAAATATAAATAAGTTGTTTTTAGAACCCACATTATAAAAGAAGACAACATTACAGCTTTTAAAGTTGGTCCTTTAATCACTCCCAGATTAAAATTGAGATTCATGTAGTTAAGGAAAGAACTATTAGGTATAATACTTATGATTGATCCAAGTAAAATAATTAAGATTGCATAATAAATAGATGCTTCACCAAAGTTTTTATTATCTTTATAGAGTGATTTATCTAATTTAATTGATCTTAATATTATACTTAAAAATTCAGCTAACATTTATTTTTTATTATTTTTTTGATCATTATAAGAAACTATTAATGGAAAGATTATTAATGCAATAATAATAATAATGCAAATTGCAATTAAAAAGGCTTTAGACATTAAATTAAAAAGGGAGGGGATTGAATTCCCCTCCCAAGAAATATTAACCTTTTACAACTTCTCTAGTATTAGCGTTGAAAGACTCTTTAAATGGTATATCAACTATAACTGCATCTACAGGTTTGCCTGGAGTCTCCGAGTATTTTTCAGGTAAATGAACTTTATATTTTGTTCCAACCTTACCTTTTGGAAATCCGTTAGGGTTTAAAGTTCCGTCAAATGGAACATAACCCATGGCGATATTAGTTTTCTTTTCAGGGTGATACCATGGCGAGGTTATAAATCCCACAGGGTCGCTACCATTTTCATTTGATATCAACCAAAAATCTGGCGCATAATCATCGATTGGTTTTCCACCAAGTTCAAAACCAACTAATTGTAACTTATATGGTTTTTTACCAGCTTTAATTTCTGCACCCATTTTTTCTAGAGCGGCTTTACCAACATAATCAGCTTTTTTATTCCATTCACCTTTTCCAGATAAAGAAACTTGATACCCTAAATTACACTGAAACGGATTATGTTGTTGATCCATATCTTGTCCCCATGAAAGAATTCCAGCTTGAATTCTTCTATGGTGTGCAGGAGCAATGACCATTAAATTATGTTTTTTTCCAGCTTCAAGAACAGCATTCCACATGTCATCAGCATACAAAGTTGCATCTCTTAGATATATTTCATAACCGGCCTCTCCTGAAAAACCTGACTGAGAAATTACGCAACTTCTACCTGCAACTTTTACCTCTGCTAAACCATAGAAAGGCATATTTTCTAAATCTACTTGATCACCTAATAAATCTTTCATTAAAGCTTTTGATTTAGGACCTTGAATTTGAACAGGGCATGCATCTATTTCTTCAATAGTACAATTAAATCTACCATCTGCATTAACTCCTTGAAGATACATTCCTATATCTGAGTCTGATAGAGAAAACCAAAACTCATCTTTTGAAATTCTTAAAAGAATAGGATCATTTAATACTCCGCCATATGCATTGCATAGAATTACATATCTAGCTCTCATAGGAGAAATTTTTGTTGCATCTCTTGTTATAACATAATCAACAAACTTTTCTGCATCTGGACCTTTTACTTGAATTTGTCTTTCAACAGCAACATTCCACATTGTTACATGATTTACGATAGCATCATATTCTACCATCGCTCCACCATCTTCAGGTTTTACATAACCTCTTGGATGATAAATACGATTATAAACTGTAGCTCTCCAACAACCCGCCTGCATTGATAAATGCCAATAAGGTGATTTTCTTACCCTTGTAGAAATCAACATTTCAACTTTAGTTGGCCCGCTTTGTCTTAAATTGTATGGTACTTTCCGATCTGATTGATCAACAGAAGTAACATGTTTTAGTTTAGTATAGTCAAATTCTTTAGACATAACCATTCTCCTTCAACCACTTGTTAGTTTCCTTCAAGCCGCCGAATGTATAAATGTGGAAGAAATCAGTATGCGATTTAACTTTCCCAATTAAATCATTAGGGTCTTTAGGTTTCAATAAATCTAACGCCTTACTAAAATTAGACTTAAGAAAGTTAATGGAATTTTTTGCTCCTACAATATTAGCAAATTTAATTAAGCTAGATATTTTTAGAGGTCCAGTAATTCCCACATGCACTGGTACGCTTTGTTTAGATATAAAATCTATAATAGGCTGAGGATCTAATAACCACTGGGTTACGATATAATCAGCATAAGGCTTTTTATCTATCATAGCTTTTTCTAAATCTGAATCGGATATATCAGGACTCCCCTCAGGGTGTCCAGCAATTCCTATTGTCATCTTCTCAAAATAACCAGTCTCTAAAAGTTGAAACGAGCTATCAAATTTCCCTAGGGGCTCTCTACCTCCACCAATTATTAGAGCCTGTTTAACCCCTCCATCTTTGCATCTTGAAACATAATCTTTTAGCTGCTTTTCATCATGCATTGATCTTGCAGGAAAATGAGGTACTGGATTAAAACCTTTTTTTACGAGCTCAACCGCTTGTTGAGCTGTCTCTTTATAGTCCCCTCCAGGTAACATAGTTATATAAACATCCTTTACTGGAGGCACTGTTGATAGGTCAGTTTGGGGACCAATTTCCAAAGAAAATTTCATTTCTTGATCATTATCTTTTTTAAAAAAGCTGTCAAAGAAATTCATTTAAAGGTGTGGCGAAATTTGTTGCCAAAAAATATGCGCATGATAATTTTTTTTGTGAACCGAAATCTCAAAAAAATACCTCTTTCCGAAATAATTGATATCAAAAAACTGGATAATGTTGATAAATCTATAGAGACAGCCAATGGTTTACCCAATGAGTGTTACGTAAATGATGATTATTTTGCGCATGAAAAAGAGAAGATTTTTTTCAATAAATGGACAGTAATTGGTGTAGCAAGCTCTACTCCAAATCCTGGAGATGCTAGACCTCATAATCTTCTAGGGGTACCGCTTATTGTGGTAAGAGATAAATACAAGAGAATTCGAGTATTCCATAATGTTTGTAGTCATAGAGGTTTTAAGCTTTTGGACAAATCATGTACCCTAAAAAATGTAATTAGATGTCCTTATCACTCTTGGTCTTATGATTTTAATGGAAAACTTGTGGCCACCCCCCATATTGGAGGGCTCAATAATCATCAATCAGAAAAATTTGATAAAAATAAAAGTAGTTTAAAAGAGGTAAAAACAAAAGTTTGGATGGATATAATCTTTGTTAATATTAATTCAACTGAAATTGAATTTGATGAATACATTAAACCATTAGAAAATAGATGGTCAAAGTTCATAAACTCAAAAGATCAAAAATCTTTAGTTCATTCAAAAGATTATGGTTATTTTAATTTAGAGGTAAATTGTAATTGGAAATTTGCAATCGAAAATTATTGTGAAAGTTATCATTTACCAACAATTCATCCAGAGTTAAATAAAGTTTCAAATATAGATGATCATTATCATATACAGGGATTACCTAACAGATTTGCTGGTCAAGGAAGTAAAAAATACGAACAACCTATGAAAGGAAATAAAAAGTTTAATACTTTCTCTAATTGGGATAAAAACATGTTAAAGAATTCTGAGTATATCGCTTTATTTCCAAATGTAATGATAGGATTACATATAGATCATTTTTATATTTTTTGGCTAGAACCTTTATCAATGAATAAAACTAAAGAACATATGCAAATGTATTATGTTGGTAATGAAAGTGCAAATGGTGAAGATTTAAAAGAATTGAGAAAAGAAAACTCAAGATTTTGGAAAGATGTTATGTTAGAAGATGTAAATGCTATTGAAGGAATGCAAAAAGGGAGAAATTCACCAGTTTATAATGGTGGAAATTTCTCACCTATCATGGATCAACCAACCCACCAATTTCATAAATGGATCGCTAATAATTTGAAATGAAAATAATTTTGATAATGGGATTACCTGGATCTGGAAAAACTACTTTAGCTAATGAATTAGCTCCAATGTTAAATGCAAAAAGATTAAATGCAGATGAAGTAAGGAAAGCAGCGAATGATTGGGATTTTTCAGAAGAGGGAAGAAAAAGACAGGCTAAAAGAATGGCAGATTTTGCAATTAATTTAAAAGCTGAGGGAAATTACGTAGTTGCAGATTTTATTTGTCCAACTCCTGAAGCAAGAAGTTTATTTCCAGCAGATTATACTGTTTGGGTTGATACAATTAAAAAAGGAAGATTTGATGATACAAATAAAATGTTTGTAAATCCTGAGAAGTATGACTTTCATGTTACTACACAAGATGCTAAAAGCTGGGCACCAAAAATATATAAGGAGATTAAATAATGACTTACAAATGGGATAGCAAAAAACCAACAGCACAAATGTTAGGAAGGTGGCAACCATTTCATGATGGTCATTATACTTTATTTAAAGAAATAATAAAAAAAACAGGTCAAGTTTGTATTCAAATAAGAGATGTTCAAGGGGTTGATGATAATCCTTTTGATTTTGAAACAGTAAAAAAAAACATAGAAGACAGATTAAATCCAGAATTTGAAGGAAGATTTAAAATTATGTTGGTGCCCAATATTACAAATATTTGTTATGGTAGAGGTGTTGGATATAAGATTGAGGAAATAGTGTTACCTGAGGAAATACAAAAAATTTCAGCCACTAAAATAAGGGCTAAAATGAGAGAAGAAGGAAAACTTAAATAGAATTTTTAATGAATTTAAAAGTTAAAAATTTGCCTAGTGGGATATCTGTAATTACCATCAATGAACCAAAAACATATAACTCACTGTCATTTAAAAATTTGACAGATTTAATAAAAGTTTTTCAAAAACTTGATAATGACAAAAAAACAAAAGTAATTATTCTTGAAGGTGCAGGAAAAGGTTTTAGTGCTGGACATAATTTAAAAGAGGTAAAAAATTTAAAAATTAGAAACAAATATCAAAAGTTATTTAATCTTTGCTCAAAATTAATGCTTCAAATTGTCGAAGGAAAAAAACCTGTTATAGCTAAAGTACACGGAGCAGCTTACGCTGCAGGTTGCCAATTAGTTGCTAGCTGTGATTTAGCATATAGTACAAATGATGCTTTGTTTGCAACACCTGGAGTGAACATAGGATTATTTTGCAGCACTCCTATGGTTGCTGTGAGTAGAAAAATAAACAGAAAACCAATGATGAAAATGTTATTAACTGGAGAACCAATTAAAGCAAATTATGCAAAAGAAATTGGCCTAATTAATGATTGTTTTTCAAAATCTAAACTAAATAGTGAAGTCTTAAAGATAGCTAAAAAAATTTCATCCAAATCAAATTTAACAATCAAAATTGGTAAACAAGCTTTTTACAAACAATTAGAAATGCCTTTGAGAAAGGCTTACGCTTATACAAGTAAAATGATGACAATAAATATGATGGCGATGGATGCGAAAGAGGGAATTTCAGCTTTTTTAGAAAAAAGAAAACCAAAATGGAAAAATAAGTGAAAATTAAAAATATTATTACTATAATTTTGATAGTCCTTGGACTTTATTTCATTTTTACTTTTAGGGATCATAATTCTAAAAGAGCTATAGATGCATGCATTGCAGGTAGTCAAAAGCTTGACCAGCCCATGTCCATAGAGGAAGCAAAAAACTTCTGTGAGGAAAAGATTAAAAATAACTAATGAGTGATATTAAAGATATTCTATCAAAATATAAATCTATTGCGATGATAGGCGTAAGTAATGATCACACAAAAGCTTCAACAATCGTGATGAAATATATGCAAAAATATGGATTTAAAGTTTATCCAGTTAACCCGAGTGCTAAAGGACAAAAAATTTTAGGTGAAGAAGTTTTCGAAAAAATAACTGATATAAAAGATAAAATTGATATCGTGGACGTTTTCCGACCTTCAAAAGAAGTACCAGCTATTGCAGCAGATACAATTAAAATTAGAGCTAAGGTTCTGTGGCTTCAATTAGGAATTAGAAGTGAAGAGGCTAAAAAATTAATGGAAACTAATAATATTGAGTATATAGAAAACAAATGCACAAAAATGGAGTATCAAACCCATTTCTTGAAAGTTAGACAAGCCTTTCCAGTACTACAAGACTAGTATTATTTGATT
>CACJLM010000018.1 GCA_902594245.1 uncultured Pelagibacteraceae bacterium
TGTTGCAAGCGCAAGTATTTACACTTTATCCAGAAATTTTTCCTGGGCCTTTAGATAAAGGTCTTTATGGTAAAGCAATGGTTAAAAAATTGTGGAGTTTGAAGGTTATTAATATTAGAGATGCGGCAACAGATAAACATAAGACAGTTGATGATACACCATATGGTGGTGGAACAGGAATGTTACTAAAGCCTGACGTCTTAGCAAAATCTATCGATCAGAACATAAATAAAGGGGAGAGAATTTTTTATCTTTCACCTAAAGGTAAAAGATTTGATCAAAATCTTGCTACAGAATTATCCAAGGAAAAGTCATTCTCTTTAATTTGTGGACATTTTGAAGGTGTTGATGAGAGAGTTTTAACTACAAGAAATATAGAGGAAATAAGTATAGGAGATTATGTGTTGTCAGGTGGAGAAACAGCTGCACTTGTAGTTATTGATAGTGTATTAAGACTTTTGCCTGGAGTTTTAGGTAATGAAAAATCAGCCTCTGAGGAAACTTTTGAAAATGGTCTTTTGGAATATCCTCAATACACAAAACCACAGATTTGGGAGGAAAAATCGGTACCAGATGTGTTATTATCAGGGGATCACGCTAAAATTAAAGACTGGCGTTTATCTCAATCTGAGGCTATAACACGCGACCGAAGACCAGATATGTGGCAAAAATATAAGAAGAACTAAATTGTTAAATAATAATATGAAAACGATAGAGGAAATAAATCAACTTAATGTAAAAAAAATCCTTTCGGAAAAGAAAATTCCTGAGTTTTTTCCAGGTGATGTAGTTAAAGTTGGTGTAAGAATTACAGAAGGTAAAAAAGAAAGAATTCAATATTTTGAAGGTGTTTGTATCGCTAAAAAAAGTAGAGATTTAAACTCTTCATTTACTGTAAGAAAAATTTCTTTTGGAGAAGGTGTTGAAAGAACATTTCCATTATTTGGAACAGTTATTGACTCTATTAAAGTAATTCGTTCAGGAAAAGTAAGAAGAGCAAAATTATATTATTTAAGAGACAGAACAGGTAAATCAGCGAGAATTGCTGAAAAAATAAGAAAAAAAATTGGTATAGATGTTGATGTAAAACCCGAGACAGTAACGGAAGAAAATTTAGCTCCAGTTACTGCAGAAACAGTAAATACTCAAGTGGAAGCTCCTAAAGCAGAAGCTAAAAATGAGGAAGCTCTTAAAGCAGAAGCTGAAAAGAAAACAGAAAGCTCACTAGAAAAAAAATAATTTTTTTTTCAATGCCTAATACACTTTACGATAAAATCTGGAATGATCACTTAGTTGATCAACAATCTGATGGTACAACCTTACTGTTTGTTGATAGACATCTTGTTCATGAAGTAACTAGTCCACAGGCATTTGAAGGTCTTAGAAATTCTAATAGAAAAGTAAGACATCCAAAATTAACTTTGGCAGTGGCAGATCATAATGTTCCAACTACAGATAGAACTAATGGTATTGCAGATAAAGAATCTAAAATTCAAGTTGATACTTTAGAAAAAAACTGCAAAGAATTTGGTGTCCAACTTTTTGGTATGGACGATAAAAGACAAGGAATAGTTCATATAATTGGACCAGAACAGGGATTTACTCAACCAGGAACAGTAATTGTTTGTGGAGATAGCCATACTGCTACGCATGGTGCTTTTGGTGCCTTAGCTTTTGGGATTGGTACATCAGAAGTAGAACATGTTTTAGCAACTCAAACATTAGTTCAAAAAAAAGCAAAAAATTTTAAAATTAATGTAAATGGAAAACTTCCACTTGGGGTAACATCTAAAGATGTAATTTTACAAATAATTGGGAAAATCGGAACAGCTGGAGGTACAGGCTGTGTTGTTGAGTATGCAGGTGATTTAATCAGATCACTTAGTGTTGAGCAACGTATGACCATATGCAACATGACTATAGAAGGTGGAGCTAGAGCAGGGTTAATTGCACCTGATGAAAAAATTTTTGATTATTTAAAAGGAAAACCAATGTCACCAAAAGGTGAAAAATGGGAAAAAGCTTTAGAATACTGGAAAAGCTTAAAATCGGATGATAATGCAAATTTTGATAAGGAAATTACATTGCAAGCAAACGAAATTTTACCCATGATAACTTGGGGAACATCACCTCAAGATGTAATTACAATTGATGGCAAAGTTCCAAACCCAAATAAAGAAAAAGATGAAGATAAGAAAAATTCCTTAGAAAGAGCTCTGAAATATATGGGCTTAAAACCAGATATGGCAGCAAAAGATATAAAAATAGATAAAGTTTTTATTGGTAGCTGTACTAATGGAAGAATTGAGGATTTAAGAGAGGCAGCAAAAGTTTTAAAGGATAAAAAAATAGCCTCACATGTTCATGCGATGGTGGTCCCGGGATCTGGCTTGGTTAAAGAGCAAGCAGAACAAGAGGGATTAGACAAGATATTTGTTAGTTCAGGTTTTGAATGGAGAGAACCAGGATGTTCAATGTGTTTAGCAATGAATGCGGATAAATTAAAACCAGAAGAAAGATGTGCATCTACATCAAATAGAAATTTTGAGGGTAGACAAGGAAGAGGTGGCAGAACTCATTTAGTAAGCCCAGGAATGGCAGCTGCAGCAGCGATTTCAGGAAACTTAGATGATGTTAGAAAGTATCAAAATTAATGCAAAAATTTACTTCATTAAAAAGTATTCCGGCTTATTTACCAATAGTAAATATTGATACGGATATGATTATTCCTAAACAATTTTTAAAAACCATTAAAAGGACAGGGCTTGGTAAAAATTTATTTTATGAGATGAGATATGATGAAAAAGGAAAAAAAATAGATGATTTTATTTTAAATCAAAATCCTTTTAATAATTCAAAAATATTAATAGCAGGAAAAAATTTTGGTTGCGGGTCATCTAGAGAACATGCTCCATGGGCATTATTAGATTTTGGTATTACATGTGTAATAAGTTCAAGTTTTGCTGATATATTTTTTAACAATTGTTTTAAAAATGGAATTTTACCGATCATTCTTGATGAAGATAAGATTAAGGAGTTGTCAGAATATGCGAACAGAAAAGAAGAAATTTTTATAGACTTGAATGAAGAAAAAATAATTTATGGAAATAATGAGGTCACATTTGAGATTGATAAATTTAAAAAAAAGTGCCTTCTAGAAGGTTTAGATGATATAGCGTTATCTTTAAAAAAGTCTGATAAAATTGAGAAGTTTGAAAAAAATTTAAAAAATCAAAAGCCATGGATTATTAATGATTAAAGTCAAAAAAAGAAAAATATTATTACTTCCTGGAGATGGAATAGGACCTGAAGTTATTGATGAAGTTAAAAAGATAATTAATTGGTTTAACGATAAAAAATCTTTAGATTTTGAAATAGATGAAGATTTGGCAGGTGGGTGTTCTTACGACAAACATGGTACTCCAATTACCGATGAAGTTTTCTATAAAGCATTAGAGAGTGCTGTAGTTATGTTAGGTGCTGTGGGTGGACCTAAATGGGATAATGTTGAATTTTCAAAAAAACCTGAGAGAGCACTGTTAAAGTTAAGAAAAGAATTAAAGCTTTTTGCAAATTTAAGGCCAGCAATATGTTTTAAACAGTTAGTTGATGCATCAACTCTAAAACCAGAAATCGTTTCTGGTTTAGATATTATGATTGTAAGAGAATTAACAGGAGGTATATATTTTGGAGAACCAAGGGGAATTAAACCTATAGAAAACGGTGAAAGAAAAGGAATTAATACACACACTTATACAAGTAGTGAAATAATTAGAGTAGCAAGAATTGCTTTCGATTTAGCAAAAAAAAGATCTAATAAAGTTACTTCATGTGAAAAATCAAATGTGATGGAAGCTGGTCAACTTTGGAAAGAAGAAGTGCAAGCTCTACATGAAAAAGAATTTAAAGATGTAGAATTAAGTCATATGCTTGCTGACAACTGTGCAATGCAACTACTTAGAAATCCAAAACAATTCGATGTGATTGTAACAGATAATTTATTTGGAGATATGTTATCAGATCAAGCATCTATGTTGACAGGTTCATTAGGTCTTCTACCTTCTGCATCATTGGGTGCTAAAAATAAAGATGGCGAGATGAGAGCCATGTATGAACCTATTCATGGATCTGCGCCAGATATTGCTGGGAAAGGTATTGCAAATCCTATTGCAACAATATTGAGTTTTGCCATGGCTTTAAAGTATTCTTTAGATTTAGATAAAGAGGCTGAAGCACTAGAAAAAGCAGTGCAAGATGTGCTAAATGATGGATTGAGAACAAAAGACATTTTATCCGATGGAACGAAGGAAGTTTCTACATCCCAAATGGGTGATGCGATAATTTCAAAATTGCAATAATCAATTAATTATTTTAAACTAATTTTATGCCAAGCTATACAGCACCAGTAGAAGATATGATGTTTCTTTTTGAAAAATTGAGAAACAATAAGAATTATAATGAATTAGAAAAATATAAAGATGTAAGTCCAGACCTTGTAAAAGATATTTTACAAGAAGCAGCAAAGATAAATCAAAATCTTATATTACCGCTTGCAAAAGCTGGAGATGAGAATCCAGCAGTTTTAGAAAATGGGGTTGTACGAACTCCTCCTGGTTATAAAGAAGCATATACAAAATATATTGAGGATGGATGGACATCATTATCTTGTGATCCAAAATATGGAGGACAAGGTATGCCAAAAACTGTAAGTGCTTTTTTCGATGAAATGTTATCCTCAGCTAGTCTTTCATTTAAACTTTATAGTGAACTGAGTATTGGTGCTTATAATTGTATAAATCATCATGCAACAGACGATATTAAGAATAAATATTTACCAAAAATAGTTGAAGGTAAATGGAGTGGCACTATGTGCTTAACAGAGCCGGTATGTGGAACTGACTTAGGTTTACTTAAAACTAAAGCAAAAAAACAATCTGATGGAACTTATAAATTAACTGGACAAAAAATTTTCATTACCTCTGGTGATCATGATCTTACAGAAAATATTATTCATTTAGTTTTAGCAAGAGCTGATGACTCTCCTGCTGGAACAAAAGGAATAAGTTTATTTTTAGTACCAAAATTTATTGTTAAAGATGATGGAACTATAGGACCTAGAAATGGGATATCAACAGGATCGATTGAAACCAAGATGGGTATAAAAGGTTCAGCTACTTGCGTTTTGAATTTTGATGATGCCACTGGATATATGATTGGTGCTAAAGAAAAAGGTCTGAGCGCAATGTTTACGATGATGAATCTTGAAAGAATAGTGGTTGGTATTCAAGGTTTGGGTATCTCAGAAATTGCTTATCAAAACTCTCTGTCTTATGCAAAAGAGAGAAAACAAGGAAAAACAAATAAGTCAGAATCAAAAAATGGAGCCGATTTTATTATTGATCACGCAGATATTAGAAGAACACTATTAAATATGAAATCAATTATTGAGGGTGAAAGAGCTTTATGCTTCTGGCTATCTCAACAGACTGAAGTTAGCTTGTATCATCCAGACGAAAAAATTCGTCAAGAAGCATCTGATTATGTTTCTCTGATGACTCCTGTGGTAAAATCATTATTTACAGACTTGGCTATGGAAATAACTAGTGATGCAATGCAAATTCATGGAGGTTATGGGTATACAAAAGATCAAGGAATAGAACAGTTATATAGAGATAACAGAATTACACCTATATACGAAGGAACTAACTCAGTTCAAGCTGCCGATTTAGCATTTAGAAAATTATCAAATAAAAACGGGAGTATAATTAATAAATTTTTAGACCAGGTAAAATCTGAATGTAAATCTAATAATGAAAAAATTAAACCATTTATATCAGAATTTAATAACCATCTGAGTGTATTAAAAAAATTTAGTGATTGGATGATGGATAGAGTAAAAACAGAAAAAGATGATGTGAGTGCAGCTGCAAATGACTATTTGAAAACTTTAGGTTATGTGTCAATTGCATATGCATGGATTAAGGTTTTAGAAGTAAGTTTCGAAAATTATAATGAAAATAAGAATTTTTATGATGATAAAATAGATACTGCAAGATTTTACTTTGACAAAGTATTACCAAGAGTTGAACAACATTACAAATCAGGTATCTCTGGTAGTTCAAATTTAATGAATTTCAAATTTAATTAAAATGAGCCATTACGATACTAATTTGGATAAAAATAATGCAAATTATGTTCCATTAACTCCTTTGACTTTCCTTAAAAGAGCTAAAGAAATTTATCCAAATTATGAAGCGGTTATTTATGAGGACCGTAAATATACTTGGGATCAGGTTTATAAAAGGACAGTTAAATTTGCTAGTGCGCTTAGTAAGATGGGTGTTGGAAAAGGAGATACAGTATCTTTTTTAGCTTTCAATACCCCAGAAATTTTTGAAGGTCATTATTCTGTGCCGATGACAGGAGCAGTGTTAAATACTATCAATATTAGATTAGATGCCAAAACAATTGCTTATATTTTAGATCACAGTGAAGCAAAAGTATTAGTTGTTGATAGACAACTTCACGTAGAAGTAAAAAAGGCTTTAAGTTCTATAAAAAAAAAAATTATAATAATTGATATCAACGATAAATTTGCAGATCAATCTAAGTGTGAAAAAATTGGTGAACTAGAATATGAGAGTTTTTTAAATACTGGTGATGAAAATTATGATTGGAAAATGCCAGAAGATGAATGGCAAGCAATATCATTAAGTTATACATCTGGTACTACAGGAAATCCAAAAGGTGTTGTTTATCATCATAGAGGATCATACTTGATGTCTACCGGAAGTGCAGTGGCATGGAATATGCCAAATAGATTAAATTTTTTAACAATTGTTCCAATGTTTCATTGTAATGGTTGGGGTTATCCTTGGACTGTACCCATGTTAAATGGAAGGACTATATGTCTAAGAAATATTGACGTTAAAAAAATATTTGAATTAATTGATAAATATAATGTAACGCACTTTGGTGGAGCGCCAATTGTATTGAATATGATTACCGGAGCACCAGAGACTGATAAAAAAAAATTAAAACAAAAAGTTTATGTGCTCACTGCTGGAGCACCACCACCAAGTATTATATTTAAAAAAATGAATGAGTTAGGCTTTGAAGTAATGCATGTTTATGGATTAACAGAAACGTATGGACATGTCACTCAATGTGCTTGGAACGATGCATGGAATGAATTTGATGAAGAGAAACAAAATGAAATTAAAGCAAGGCAAGGGGTGAGATACCCAAATACCGAGGGGATAGCAGTTATGAACCCTGAAACGATGACCGAAGTTCCCAAAGATGGAAAAACAATTGGTGAAATCATGATTAAAGGAAATATTGTAATGAAAGGATATTTTAAAGATAAAGATGCAACATCCAAAGCTATGGATGGAGGCTGGTTCCATTCTGGAGATTTAGCTGTAATGCATCCTGACGGATATGTTAAAATTCAAGATAGGTCAAAGGATATTATAATTTCAGGAGGTGAAAATATATCTTCGATTGAAATAGAAAATACTTTAGCAAAACATCCTTCGGTATCTATTGCAGCAGTAGTGGCTAAGCCAGATGATAAATGGGGTGAAGTACCTTGTGCTTTTATTGAAATGGTAAAAGATAAACCTGTAACAGAAAAAGAGCTAATTAGTTTTTGCAAAGAAACTCTGGCTGGATTTAAGGTACCAAAACAGGTTGTTTTTTGTGATTTACCTAAAACTTCAACTGGTAAAATTCAAAAGTTTGAGCTTAGAAAAAAATTTTAGGTAAATAATTGATATTCCAAATAGAAAATAAAAATATCCATGCATCTGATGCAGGCCGAGGAATAGACTCTCAGAAAGAAACAATTGTATTTCTACATGGCAGTGGACTTTCACATATAGTTTGGTCTCTTACTGAACAATTTTTTTCAAATAAAAATTTTAATGTATTATCAGTAGATTTACCTGGACATGGAAATTCAGATGGGCCTTGCTTAGATAGTATTGAAAAAATTGCTGAGTGGTTAGAAACAATATTCGAAAAATTAAATTTAAAAAACCTAATTTTGATTGGTCATTCTCAAGGTTGCTTAGAGATACTTGAATATGCTTTCAAATACAAAGAAAGATTAAAGAAATTAGTTTTCGTTGGAGGATCAAACAAAATGCCTGTTCATCCTGATTTAATAGACTTAGCACAAAATGGAGACTCTGATGCTGTTAAATTAATGATGAAATGGGGTTACGAGGGTTCAAAAAAATTTATAGGGGGAAACCCAGTAGAAAAAATAATTCAGTCACCAAGAGATATAAGCAAAATATTAGCAGTCGATTTAAATGCATGTAATAATTATTCTAATGGTTCTGAGGCTGCAAAAACAATTAAATTGCCTACGTTATTAATTTTAGGAGAGTTAGATAAAATGGTTAACTTAGAAGTAGGAAAAAAATTTTCAAATTTGTTAGTAAATTCAAAGACACATGTAATTAACGGATGTGGACATATGATTATGATTGAAAAAGCTTTCGAAATGCGAGAAAAGATCCTAAAATTTTTAAATACATGAAAAATTATTCAATTGCAAAATCAAGAAGGATCAGAAGCACTCCTTATACCTCAAGGATAGAAAAACAAGGCGTAACAGCATATACGGTTTATAATCACATGTTGTTGCCAGCTGCATTCGGATCTATAGAAGATTCATGCAACCATCTAAAAAAAGAAGTTCAAGTTTGGGATGTAGCAGCTGAAAGACAAGTAGAAATTTCTGGTAAAGATGCAGCAAAACTTGTTCAGCTGATGACTTGCAGAGATTTATCAAAGTCCAAAATAGGAAGATGTTATTATT
>CACJLM010000019.1 GCA_902594245.1 uncultured Pelagibacteraceae bacterium
TACATTACAAAATTTAAGTGAATTTCAGAATAAATCGCTATTAATAGTCGATGATGACAATCCTTTTAGAGAAAGATTGGCGAGAGCAATGGAAAAAAAGGGTTTTCAGGTTATTCAAGCTGAAGGTGTACAGAAAGGCATTGAATCAGTTAGGACGCAAAAACCAGGATTCGCAGTTGTTGATTTGAGATTAGGCGATGGTAATGGACTGGAAGTTGTGAAAGAAATTCAATTAAATAACTCTAAAAGCAGAATAATAATGTTAACAGGTTATGGAAATATTCCAACTGCAGTTGCTGCCATTAAAGAGGGTGCAATTGATTATCTGGCAAAACCAGCTGATGCAGATGATGTTGAAAAAGCTCTATTAGCCGATCCAGCAAAAAAAGCTGCCCCACCGGAAAATCCAATGTCAGCAGATAGAGTTAAATGGGAACATATACATAGAGTTTTTGAATTATGTAATAGAAATGTATCCGAGACTGCGAGAAGATTAAAAATGCACAGAAGAACTCTTCAAAGGATATTATCTAAAAGATCTCCTAAATAAATTTTCTAAATCTAAATATTTTTTTTGCTAAAACTGTTAATAAAATAATTTTAAAGATTTCTGCTAATAAAAATGGTTTTACGCCTAATTCAATAAGAGGTTTATCCCAACCTATAATCACTCCTAACCACACAATCCCAAGTATATAAATAGTCGATACAGATAATATGAGTTTTAAAAAAATCATTACATAATTATCTTCTATTTTTACAAAAGATGCCAATAAACATGCAAACAGAAAACCAACCAAATAACCCATTGTTGGTCCAGTAAAGTAAACTAGACCTATGCCTCTTTCGGGTGAATTAGAGAATACAGGTAAACCTATTATTCCTTCAATTAAATATAAACTTACTGTAGCTAAACCTATTTTATATCCAAAACTTAAACCTAAAAATAATACAACAAACGTTTGCATCGTCATTGGTACTGGATAAAAAGGTATTTTTACTTTCGCTGAAATAGCAAGAAGTATTGAGCCTAAAAAAATTACAATTAATGATTTAAATATTCTTGTTTGAGAATTTTGCTTTATTAGTTCCATAAAAAATAATACTCTTATTTTAATCGATAATCTATATTAATTTATAATGAGCAAAATTCAAAAAACAGATCATTTTTATCTTATTGATGGATCTGGTTATATTTTTAGAGCTTATTATGCATTACCTCCTCTGACCAGAAAAAGTGATGGATTACCAACTGGAGCAGTAAGTGGTTTTTGTAGCATGTTGTTTAAACTTCTTGAGGACTCAAAATCAGATAAAAATCTTCAGAAGCCAACTCATTTTGCAGTAATTTTTGATTCAGCAAGGAAAACATTTAGAAATAAAATTTACAGTGAATATAAAGCTAATCGAGCTGAAGCTCCTGATGATTTAGCGCCACAGTTTGACTATATAAGAAAATCTGTCTTAGCATTTAATTTACCTTCTGTTGAACTACCTAATTATGAGGCTGATGATTTAATAGCAACCTATGTTGAAGAAATATTAAAAAAAGGTGCAAAAGTAACCATTGTTTCCTCTGATAAAGATTTGATGCAATTATTTAGAAAAGACGTTCGAATATATGACCCAATGAAAAATAAATTTATAACGGATGAAGATGTTCAAAAAAAATTTGGAGTAGACCCAAGTAAAGTTATTGATGTACAAGCTCTTGCAGGGGATAGTAGTGATAATGTTCCAGGGGTTCCCGGAATTGGAGTGAAAACAGCGGCTGAATTAATAAATAAATACGGAACACTAGAAAAACTTCTAGAATCAGCTCATGAAATTAAACAAAATAAAAGAAGAGAAACCCTTATTGAAAATAAGGATAAAGCTCTAATAAGTAAAAAATTAGTTACTTTAAAAAACGATGCTCCAACAAATATAAAGTTAGACCAACTTTATCTTAAAGAGATTGATAAAGATAAACTTTATAAGTTTTTAAGGGAAATGGAATTTAACAGATTATTAAGTTCAGCAATTTCAGCATATGGAGAACCAGATTTTTTAACTACTAAAGATAATGATATTGTTGAAAAAAAAGAAAATCCAATTGATAAAAAAAATTATTATTTAATTGGTGATGTGAATGAAATTGATGATTGGGTTAAAGAAGCTGAAGAGATTGGTGAGGTATCGGTTGATACTGAAACCAGTTCTCTAGATCCACATCAAGCTGATTTAATTGGGATTTCATTAAGCACAAAGATTGGTAAAGCTTGCTATATACCAATAGGACATAAATCAAAAAAAAATATTACCAAAAATTTAGTTTTAGAAAAATTAAAACCTTTATTAGAGGATCCTAGTATTAAAAAAATAGGGCAAAATATTAAATTTGATTTTATTGTATTTTATAAACAAGGAATTGAACTTACATCAATGGAGGATACGATGTTAATGTCCTATGTATTAGATGCAGGAAAAAATCGACATAATATGGATACACTCGCCGAAATCCATTTGGATCATAAAACTATAGTATTTAAAGATTTAGTAGGTACCGGAAAAAAAGAAATTAATTTTAGTGAAGTTGATATAGAAAAAGCAAAAGATTATGCAGCAGAAGATGCTGATATTACATTAAGATTATATCAAAAATTTAAAAAAAACCTGAAGACAGAAAAAATGACCAATTTATATGAGACCTTCGAAAAACCAATGATCAAGATTCTAGCATTAATGGAAATAGAGGGAATTATGATTGATAGTAAATTTCTAAAAATTTTATCATCAAAATTTGAAAAAAAGATAAAGAAAATTCAAAATGAAGTGTTTAAAATTTCAAACAAGGAGTTTAATATTGCTTCTCCTAAGCAGTTAGGTGAAATAATTTATAATGACTTAAAGATAGCAAATCTTAAAAAAACTAAAAAAGGAAGTTTTGCAACTAGTGCGTCTGTTTTAGAGGATTTAGCATTTAAGGGGCATAAATTTCCTCAATTAGTTTTAGATTGGAGACAATTATCTAAATTAAAAAATACATATTCGGATACATTGCCCGAACATATAAATCCTAAAACAAAACGAGTTCACACATCATTTTTATTAGCAGCCACTACTACTGGTAGGTTGGCATCTAGTGATCCAAATTTACAAAATATTCCAATTAAATCTGAGGATGGAAAAGACATTAGAAAAGCTTTTATTACAGATAAAGACTCAGTTTTAATTTCTGCTGATTATAATCAAATTGAAATGAGAATTCTAGCAGATCTAGCAGATGTGAAAGAGCTTAAAAAAGCATTTAAAAATAAAGAAGACATTCACTCCTTGACAGCCAGCCAAATATTTAATGTCGACATTAAAAAGGTTAGTGAAGAGCAAAGAAGAAAAGCAAAAGCAATTAATTTTGGAATTATATATGGAATATCACAATATGGTTTAGCAAAGCAAATAAATGTTACAAATCATGAAGCCGAGGAATTTCTAAATGCATATTTTGCAAGGTTTCCAGAAATAAAAGTTTATATGGATCAGACAATAAAATTTTGTAGAAAAAGTGGTTACGTAAATAATATTTTTGGAAGAAGATCTCATTTTATCAATATTAACGATAAAAACTATAATGTGAGAAATTTTCAAGAGCGTGCAGCTATCAATGCTCCAATACAAGGTTCTGCATCAGAAATTATGAGATTAGCGATGATAAGATTATCAAAAAGATTAAATGATGAAAAATTTAAGCAAACAAAGATGTTATTACAAATTCATGATGAACTAATTTTCGAAACACCAAAAGTGGAGTCAAAAAGAATCAGTAAAGTCATAATTGATGAAATGTCCAGCGTTGCTGATAGTGATAACCATTCCTTTTCAATACCTTTAACAGTTGACATTAATATAGGCGAAAATTGGGGGGCCCTACATTAATTTAATAATATTGCCCAAATTAGAACAATTTAGTATTTTTATAATTAAAGTATGCATAAACAAACCATTGCTTTAATTGATGACGATAGAAATATTTTAACAAGTTTAAGTATTGCATTAGAGAAAGAAGGATTTAAAGTTCAAACTTACATAGATGGAGAAAGTGCTCTTATTGGACTCACGCGAACACCGCCTGATTTAGCAATTATTGATATTAAAATGCCTAAAATGGATGGGGAAGAGCTTTTGAAAAAATTAAGAAAAAAAACGTCGTTACCAGTTATATTTTTAACATCAAAAGATGATGAAATTGATGAGTTACTTGGTTTAAAATTGGGTGCTGATGATTTTGTGAAAAAATCAGGAGGTTTTTCCATAAAAGTGCTAATTGAGAGAATTAGAGTCCAATTAAGAAAAAATGAAACAAAAGATAACATTGAGGAAAACAAAAGTATAATTTCACATGGAAAATTAAAATTAGATCCTTCACAACTAGAATGTGAATGGGATGGAAAACAATTGCCAGACAAACTAACAACTACAGAATTTTTACTGGTTAAAGAACTAGCAAAGAGACCAGGAATTATCAAAGAAAGAGCTCAATTGATGGACATAGCATATAGAGAGGATACAGATATTGAAGATAGAACTATCGATAGTCATGTTAAAAGAATAAGAAAAAAATTTAAAAAAGTTGATCCAGATTTTTCAGCTATAGAAACAAGGTACGGAAGTGGATATAGATGGAATGTTAGCTAATGTTCAACAATCTTCTTATTTATCAACTTGATATTTTTTACAATTATTGGGCTTTTTACATTTGCTTATTTAAAAAATGTTCAACCAAATCTTATAAAAAAAAAATCATCTAATCACATAGAAATAATAAATAATACAATCGATAACTTAATAAGGCTAGAAGTTGTATTTATTGAAGAAGATATTAGAAAATTTCTTTTTTCTACAAGATTTCTTTTTCAAAACTTAGATAGAGTTATATTTTTTGATAATGAATTAAATTTAGTTGGTGATACAGATACTTTAGATCTTGATCCAAGATCATTTTCAACAAGATTAGATTTAGTTGAATTGGAAGTTTTGAATGAAGAGAAGACAAAAGAGATAACGGAAACAAAAAATATAAATGTAGGTAATGATAATGTTGTATCATTAAAAGATGTTTTGTTTAATTATGTTGGATCAAAGAATTATGGAATTCCATTTACATTTACACAAGAGGAATTTAATAAGTTTAAACTGACTACGATTAAAAATGTTATGAAAGATGGTAAAAACATTGGTTATTTAGCGATAAGTGAAAATGCAAACGATGTTAAAGCTGCTATTAGTGAAAGAGAAACTTTTGTTATAAGGACTGCCATTGCAGTAGGGATCGTAATATTGATTTTCTCATTTGTTTTAAATCGATATTTTCTTAAACCAATTAGGAATCTTGTTGCTTATACAAAAACAATAAAAGAAAAAAAACCGAAAATCACGAATATTGAGCCATTGAAACTGAGAAATGATGAATTAGGATTATTATCAAAATCTTTAGATGATATGACACACGAATTACAAAAAAGAATTTCTCAAGCTGAAAATTTTTCAACAGATTTAGTTCATGAAATACGAAATCCATTAGCTTCGCTTAAAAGCGCATCTGAAATTTTACATGATACAAATGATATAAATCAAAGGATGAAATTAATTAATATTTTGAGTCATGATGTGCAAAGAATTGAGAGATTAATAACTGATTATTCACAAATGTTAAAAGATGAAGTAGCATTGAGTAAAGAAAAAGCAAAAAAATTAGATATTGAACCCATTATAAAATCTGTAGTAGATGATTTTAATAATATTTACAAAGTAAAAAGAGGAATAAATATTTCATATGAAAACGATGGCAAAAATAAATATTTCATTAATGGAATTGAAAATAGAATAGAGCAAATTATTGCAAATCTTTTAGATAACGCAATTTCATTTAGTGAAGACAACAGAGATATAATCGTAAAAGTGTCAAAATTAAATAAAGAAAAAATAAATATTAATATTTTAGATGAGGGACAAGGTTTTAAAGAAAAAGATACCACTAAAGTCTTTAAAAGATTTTATAGCAATCGACCTGACAAATTTGGCCAACACTCTGGCTTAGGTTTAAATATAGTTAAAAATTTAGTAGACTTACATAACGGTACTATTAAGGCATCTAATCGAACCGATAAAAAAGGTGCAAGAATGGAAGTTATTTTTCCTATGGTATAAAGTTGTATTGATTAATTAATTCTTTGTTGTTAGAAGATCCACAATATGAATGATTTTAAAGTAAAAGATTTATCTCAAGCTGAATTTGGTCGTAAGGAAATTCTGATTGCTGAAAGTGAAATGCCAGGTTTAATGGCTTTAAGAGAAGAATATAAAGGAAAGTCTCCTTTAAAAGGTGCAAGAATTATTGGTTGTTTGCATATGACTATTCAAACGGCAGTACTTATAGAAACACTAGTTGATTTAGGCGCAGATGTAAGATGGTCTTCATGCAATATTTTTTCAACACAAGATCATGCGGCAGCAGCAATTGCAAAAGCTGGCATCCCTGTTTATGCATGGAAAGGTGAGACAGAAGAAGAGTATCTTTGGTGTATAAAACAGACAATTGTCGGAAAAAAAGGGTGGAAACCAAACATGCTTTTGGATGATGGAGGAGACTTAACAGCCCTAATGCATAATGAATATAAAGATCTTTTGAATGAAGTAAGAGGTGTTTCTGAAGAAACTACGACTGGAATAAAAGCTCTGAATAAGATGGAAAAAAATAAAACACTTTTGGTTCCAGCTATAAATGTTAATGACTCTGTTACCAAATCAAAGTTTGATAATCTGTATGGTTGCCGAGAAAGTTTAGTGGATGGAATTAGAAGAGCTACAGATGTGATGATGTCAGGAAAAGTAGCAATTGTTGCAGGTTTTGGAGATGTTGGAAAAGGAAGCGCCGCATCTTTAAGGCAAAGTGGAGCGAGAGTTTTAATAACTGAAGCTGATCCAATTTGTGCATTGCAGGCAGCAATGGAGGGTTATGAGGTAGTTTTGATGGATGATGCGATAAGTAAAGCAGATATTGTTGTAACCGCAACAGGTAACAAAGATATTGTTACCGCAGATCATATGCGAAATATGAAAGATAGAGCGATCCTTTGTAATATTGGTCACTTTGATAATGAGATACAAGTTGAGGCATTAAAAAATTACAAATGGACAGAAGTTAAACCTCAGGTTCATGAAATAGAGCTTCCAGGTGGTAAAAGAATAATTTTATTAGCTGAAGGAAGATTGGTGAATTTAGGGTGTGCTACTGGTCATCCAAGTTTTGTAATGAGTGCTTCATTTACAAATCAAGTGATAGCGCAAATTGAACTTTGGAATAATCATAAAAATTATGAAAATAAAGTCTATGTATTGCCAAAACACTTAGATGAAAAAGTTGCCACTCTTCATCTTAAGAAAGTTGGTGCGAAATTAACTATATTATCTAAAGAGCAAGCAGATTATATAAGTGTAAAAGTAGAGGGTCCTTTTAAACCTAATGCATACCGCTACTAGCAGTGATAAAATAGAAATATCTTCAGAAAAGCAAACAGAAGAATTAGCTAAAAAAATTCAACAAAAACTCAAACTAGGAGATGTAATCTTCTTATATGGAGATATTGGTGTTGGTAAAACAACTTTTGTTAGATATTTAATAAATTTTTACGAGAAAAAAAATAAAGTTAAATTATCAGAGGTTACGAGTCCAACATACAATTTATTGAATGAGTATAGTATTAATAAAATTCAAATTAATCATTACGATCTTTATAGAGTAAAACATGCTAGTGAACTGGATGGTCTCAATTTGTTCGAAGAAAACTCAAAAATTATTACACTTATAGAATGGCCCCAAATAATAAAAATAAAACCTAAACATTTAATTGAGTTAAATTTTAAATATGATGATGATTATAAAAAGAGATATGTTCAAACAAAGGGTTTAATCTTAAATTAAATTCATGAAAAATAGCCATAAACGTAATATTAG
>CACJLM010000020.1 GCA_902594245.1 uncultured Pelagibacteraceae bacterium
AAGAGATCTTAATCCTGATCATGTTCAGTTGATTAAATTAATAAAGAGATCTCACCAAGAAAAAACTGACCAGAAAATTCATGAAATGTTAAATAGCGATAATCAGAAAAATTTTCATATACAAAGATTTTACTATAAAGAAATGTTTAAAGAAAACTTTGTAAAAAAAAATATTTTTAAATATTATTGATTATTGGCGCACTCGGAAGGACTCGAACCCTCAACCTACTGATCCGTAGTCAGTCGCTCTATCCAATTGAGCTACGAGTGCATTTCTTAATTTTATCAATTATAGTATAATAATTCTTATGAGTAATAAATCAAACGAGGTAGTAATTGTTTGTGCTATTAGAACACCAATTGGCACATATAAGGGTTCATTAAAAAAAATGAGTGCACACAATCTTGGATCCATAGTTATTAAAGAAGTTTTAAAGAAATCAAAATTTTTAGGAGATGAGATTGATGAAGTTGTAATGGGGCAGGTATTGACCACAGGTGCTGGACAAAACCCTGCAAGACAAGCAGCCATAAATGCTGGTATACCAATTTCAAAACCAGCCCATCTAATTAATCAAGTATGTGGATCTGGACTTAGAGCTGTTATTTCAGGATATCAATCAATAAAATTAGGAGATTCATTAAATGTAATTGCTGGTGGTCAAGAAAATATGTCAATTACTCCACACTCAATCTTTTATAGAGATGAAAAAAAGATTCTAGCTGATAATCTTTTAGATGTAATGTTAAATGATGGATTAATGGATGCATTTAACAACTATCACATGGGTATGACAGCCGAAAATATTGCTGAAAAATTTAACATCTCAAGAAAAGCACAAGATGAATTTGCTTTTAACTCTCAAAAAAAAACTCAAGTTGCTATCAGTAATAATCGATTTAGTGAGGAATTAATTAAAATAAATCAAGATGGTAATATTTTAGATCAAGATGAACATCCAAGAATAAGTTTAAAAATGTCAGATTTAGAAAAATTAAAAACAGTTTTTAAAGAAAATGGAACTGTTACACCAGGTAATTCTTCAGGAATAAATGATGGTGCTGCAGCTTTATTATTAACTTCTTTGGAAGAGGCAGAAAGAAAATCTGTTAAGCCATTAGCAAAAATAGTTTCATGGGCATCAGTTGGAGTAGATCCTTCTTTGATGGGTTTAGGTCCTATAGATGCTGTTCGAAAAGCTGCTAAAAAAGCAAAATGGGAAATAAATGAAATTGATTTATTTGAAATCAATGAAGCTTTTGCCGCTCAAAGTATTGCAGTAATTAGTGAACTGGGCATTGATCAAAATAAAGTTAATGTTAATGGTGGAGCCATAGCTCTTGGTCATCCTATAGGTGCTTCTGGGGCAAGAATACTTGTAACCCTCATTCATGAAATGAATAAACAAAAAAAAAGTAAAGGTTGTGCAACACTCTGTATAGGTGGTGGTATGGGTATAGCTTTGTGTATTGAGAGAATTAGGAATTAATCTTTCCGTATTTCTCCTCTAATAAAATTTTTTGAACCCATATTTTAGCATCTATATAAGTACTAACTTTTGGTTGAATAAGTGTTTTTAATAACTTTTTTATCATTTTTGAAGCATGTACCTAAAGAGTGTCAAAAAATTGGACATAATGTGTTAAGATTTGCAATTAACTGCATTTAATAGTGTATAAGACTTAAAAATGACTGAAAAATTATTAGTTCCTGACATAGGTGATTTTGAAAATGTCGAGGTAATTGAATTACTTGTTAAAAAAGGACAAGAAATCAAAAAAGATGATCCGGTTGTAACGATAGAAAGTGACAAATCTAGTGTTGAAGTTCCATCAACTTTTTCAGGTAAAATAGAAACTATAAATGTCAAAGTTGGAGACAAGGTTTCAAAAGGTGATTTGATATTAAATATATCAAGCACTGACAAAAAAATTTCTCCATCTGAAGATGTTCCGAAAAATACAGAAAATTTGATTCAAGAAGCTGAAAATTTTTTAAAAAAAAATGAAGAAAAAAACCTATTAACCCAAAAAATTAAAAAGGAAAAAACAGAAATAATTCAGGTTGTTAACAAAGGAGATATTGATCCATTAGAAACAACCGAGTGGCTAGAGTCTCTTTCAGATGTCATTAAAAAAGATGGAAATCAAAGAGCTCATTATCTTATTAAAGAATTGATTAACAAAGCATATATGGAGGGCGCTAATATTCCGTATACACAAAACACACCTTATATAAATACGATTCCTGCAAGTGAAGAAAAGAAATCTAATGGTGATCAAAATATAGAAAGAAGAATAAGATCATTAATAAGATGGAATGCTGCGGCAATGGTTGTGAGAGCTAACAAAAAATTTCCTGAACTCGGTGGTCATATTGGAACCTTTGCTTCTGCAGCAACTCTTTATGATGTTGGGATGAATCATTTTTGGAGAGCTAAAAATAATAAATTTGGAGGTGATTTGGTTTATTTTCAAGGCCACAGTGCGCCCGGTATGTATGCAAGAGCTTTTCTTGAAGGAAGATTAACTGAAAATCAACTAGATAGTTTTAGACAAGAAGTTAATCCAGGTGGCCTGTCATCATATCCACATCCATGGTTGATGCCGAAGTTTTGGCAATTTCCAACTGTATCAATGGGACTAGGTCCAATGCTAGCAATTTATCAAGCCAGATACATGAAGTATTTAATTAACAGAGGTTTGATTAAAGATGAGGGTAGAAAGGTTTGGGCATTTTTAGGTGATGGAGAAATGGATGAACCAGAGTCTCTAGGTGCAATTGGTTTAGCAGCAAGAGAAAAATTAGATAATTTAATATTTGTTGTTAATTGTAATCTTCAAAGATTGGATGGACCTGTAAGAGGTAATGGGAAAATTATACAAGAATTAGAGGGAATTTTTAGGGGTGCAGGATGGAATGTCATTAAAGTTATATGGGGTTCTTATTGGGATCAATTACTAGCAAATGATAAAACAGGTCACTTAGTAAAAACAATGAACGAAACAGTTGATGGCGAATACCAAGCAATGAAAGCAAGAAATGGAGCCTATGTTAGAGAAAAATTTTTTGGAAAATATCAAGAAACTAAAGAATTAGTTTCAAGTCTCTCAGATAAAGATATTTGGAGATTAAATAGAGGCGGTCATGATCCACACAAAGTATTTGCTGCCTATGATAGGGCCTCTAAAAATATTGGGAGTCCAACAGTTGTTATTGCAAAGACTATTAAAGGTTATGGAATGGGTAAAAGTGGAGAAAGTGTTAATACAACACATCAGACCAAGAAACTAGATGTTGATGATTTGATGTATTATAGGGATAGATTTGATGTTCCTTTAACTAATCAGCAGGTTAAAAATATTGAATATTATAAACCTGATCAAAATTCCCTTGAAATAAAATATATTAAAGAGAGAAGACTTCAATTGGGTGGTTTTATTCCAGAAAGAACTACTTTTGCAAAACCTATCAAAGCTCCTCCAAAAGATATTTTTGATAATATGAAAGTTTCAACAGGTCGAAAAGAGATGTCTACCACTATGGCTTTAGTAAGAATGCTAACAAATCTTTTACGAGATAAAAATGTTGCACCAAGATTGGTACCAATTATTCCGGATGAAGCAAGGACGTTTGGTATGGAGGGTTTTTTCCAAAAAGTTGGAATATATGCCCATGAAGGTCAAAAGTATGAACCTGAAGACTCTGCACAATTAAGTTCATATAGAGAGGAAAAAAGTGGACAAGTATTAGAGGAAGGAATTACAGAAGCTGGAGCAATGTCTTCTTGGATTGCAGCCGGCACCTCATACACGAACCACGATATTGAAATGATACCTATTTACCTTTTTTACTCAATGTTTGGATTTCAAAGAATTGGAGATTTAGCTTGGGCAGGTGCAGACAGTCAGTCTAGAGGATTTTTAATTGGTGCCACAGCTGGAAGAACGACTTTAGCAGGAGAAGGTTTACAACATCAAGATGGTCACAGTCATATTATGGCTTCAACTATTCCTAATTGTGTAACATATGATCCCACTTTTCACTATGAGTTAGCAGTTATTTTTAGAGAAGGACTAAAAAGAATGCATGAAAAAAACGAAAATGTTTTTTACTACATAACAACTATGAACGAAAATTATCCACATCCTGAAATGCCAAAAGATAAATCTTGTGAGGAAGGAATTTTAAAAGGAATGTATAAAATTAAAGAATTTGATAAGTACAAAAAAACTAAAATTCAATTTTTAGGTTCTGGAACAATTTTAAGGGAAATGATTAAGGGTGCTGAAATTTTACAAAAAGAATATCAAATAGATAGTGAAATATGGAGTGTAACAAGTTTTAATGAATTAAGAAGAAATGGTTTAGAGGTAGAAAGATTCAATCTTTTGAACCCAGATAAAGAACCAAAAAAATCTTATGTTGAAAAGTGTTTAGGTAAAACTGAAGGACCTATTCTGGCTGCATCTGATTATATGAGAATGAATTCTGATCAAATTAGACCTTATGTAAATAAAAGTTTTTATTCATTAGGAACAGATGGATTTGGACGAAGTGATACTAGAAAAAATTTAAGAAATTTTTTTGAAGTTGATAAAGAACATGTTGTTTCTTATGGTTTGAGTGTATTGGCCAAAGAACAACTAATTGCTTCTAAATTTGCGAAAGATGCTATCAAAAAATATAAAATTGATCCAAATAAGCCAATGCCAACTAAATTATAATGCCAGAAATTGAAATTAAAGTACCTAATATTGGAGATTTTAAAGATGTCGAAGTAATAGAAGTTTTAGTCTCGGAAGGCCAAACATTAAAAAGAAATGATCCTTTGATAACAATAGAAAGTGATAAATCAAGTGTAGAAATTCCATCAAATTTAGAAGGTAAAATTAAAACAGTAAAATTAAAAGTTGGAGATAAAGTTTCAGAAGGCGATTTAATATTAATATTAGAAAATAAATCAACAATTCAAGAAAAGGTTCAAAAAAAACCAGTAATTGAAAAAGAGTTCAAGAAAATTCAGGTGATAAAACCTGAAATTAATGAAACAACGACTAATCAAAATAAGGTTACTAATATTTCATCTGCAAGTCCAAAAGTAAGAAAATTTGCAAGAGAACTAGGTGTTGATATAAATCAAGTTGTTGGTAGTGAGCGAAAAGGTAGAGTTATAGAGAGTGATGTTAAGTTGTTTGTTGCATCAAGGTCAAATATTACATCGAATAACGAAACTAAAAATAATGAAAAGATAAAACAAGACTACACCCATTCTGAATTTGGAGAAGTAGAAATCAAAGATATACCAAGAGTAAAAAAATTATCATCCAAATATTTAATGAATTCGTGGACGAATATTCCTCACGTTACCAATCACGATGAGGCAGATATTACAGAGCTTGAAGAATGATGCGGATATTTATGAAACAAATTTGATGAGAAGGCTTGCTGGCTTATTATATATTGACAATAAGACTATGGGGGATATTAAAGAAAAAACTAGAAAGAAAAACTCATAATGACCTATATAGTTAATGACAAAT
Organism: uncultured Pelagibacteraceae bacterium; assembly: GCA_902594245.1. Classification (GTDB taxonomy): domain Bacteria; phylum Pseudomonadota; class Alphaproteobacteria; order Pelagibacterales; family Pelagibacteraceae; genus Pelagibacter. The sequence goes on from CACJLM010000020.1 coordinate 5,545, forward strand.
GTATTAAGTGTAAATTAATGGATTGTGTAGAGGTCTGTCCTGTTGATTGTTTTTATGAAGGTAAAAATATGCTTGTAATTAAACCTGATGAGTGTATAGATTGTGGCGTTTGCGAACCTGAATGTCCTGTTGATGCTATCAAAGCTGATACAGAACCTGGAAGCGAAAAATGGTTAGAAATCAATAAAAAATATTCTGAGATCTGGCCTAATATAAGTGAAAAAAAAGATCCACCATCGGATCACGAAAAATTTAAAAATGAGCAAAATAAGTTTGAAAAATATTTTAAAGAAAACATTTAAAAAAAAAGTCAAAAAAAAATCACAAAAAAAAATCAAAAAAAAAATATCTACAATTAAATCAAAAAAAAAAGTAATCAAATCTAAAGCTAAAAAAAGTATATCTAAAAAGCCTCAAAAAAATGAGGAAAAAAAAATAGAACAAAAATCTGAAAATTTAAGAATTTCTAAAAATAATGAATTAAAACCTGAAATTAAGAAAGTAAAAAAACAAGAGACAGCAAAAAGAGAGTACAAAATTAAAGATTATGTGGTTTATCCCAAGCATGGTGTTGGTCAAATAACTGAATTTAAAAAAATTAATATAGGTAGTATCGATGTTGAAACCTATATTATTAAATTTGAAAAAGATAAAGCAAATGGAATGGTACCTGTTAATAAACAATCTCATCTGCGTCCTTTGTCAACAATTAATCAGGTGAACAAATGTATATCTATTCTTAAAAGTAAGCCTAAAATTAAACGATCAATGTGGAGTAGAAGAGCTCAAGAATATGAGGCTAAAATTTCTTCAGGTAAAGTCTATGAATTAGCTGAAGTAGTTAGAGATTTAAATAAAGGAGATGATCTTATGGTAGATCAGTCCTATAGTGAAAGGCAATTATTTGAAAAAGCTTATGATAGAATACTGTCTGAATTTAAAATAGTTTTAGATATTTCTTTAGAAGATACACAAAAAAAACTTGATAAAGCATTAAAAAGAAATATTGAAGGCCAAAACAAAAATACTACACCTGTAGAAAAAAATCCTACTTCAGATCTTCCAATAGAAGAGACTTTGTCTGAAACTGTTACTGTAGAACCATTAGACGAATAAAAAAAACGCCTCTCACACAATAAGCGTTATGAGAAGCGTTTTTAATAAAGAATACTAAGTTACTATCTTCTTCTTCTTTTTTTAGCTTTTTTCTTAGCTTTTTTCTTAGCCTTCTTTGCTTTTTTTCTTCTTTTAGCCATCTTTAGCTCCCTTTAAGTTAAACGAATCAAATTGATTCGCATTTACCTTATTTTTATTTTTTTATACACGTTATGTCAATTCTTTAATTAAAGTTTTAATTTTCAAATTTAATTTTAAAATTAAATAAATTTTTTATAATTTTTATGTGTAAAAAACTTAATGTTTATGCGCTTTATAATCAATAATTTAAAAATTAATTAATAAAGTTTTTCTAAATCTTCTTTATACTTTTCTAAAATTTTTTTTCTTTTTAGTTTTAAAGTTGG
>CACJLM010000021.1 GCA_902594245.1 uncultured Pelagibacteraceae bacterium
TTAAATTAGAGATATTCTTTTTTGAAATTAATCTATCTTTACCAATTAATTTATTAATTTCAGGATAAAATTCTAATTCTCGCTCATAAATGATATTGTATTTTTTTAAATAACCATCATGTGATGCAACAATTTTCCAATAATTTTTATCATATTTAATTTTTTTTTTTATAACTTTTAATCCCTCGTTAATTTCGAAATTAGAACCTATCTTTTTGAATTTACAAGATGAATTGTCATCAACAATTAAAACATTATGAACAGCAGATGATTTTGATAGTTTATTTAATTTTAAATTTTTCTTATGATGATATCCAGCGTTAGTAAAAATTTTTTCACCATTTGAAACAAATTCAAAAGATAACGCTCCTGCTTGATAATCATATGAAAACTTTTTATTTGGAGATGAACCAGCATCTATTATTAAATTGATTTTTTTATTTCTAAGACAAATATAATCAGATAATTCATAATTATCATTTTTAAATGAATATCCAAATCTTTTCAGATAATGATCGAATTCATTGTTATCTGAAATATTATTTCCATTGAATAAAGGATCAAAATTTAAATTTTTTTTAAAAAAAGCATATGATTGACCGAGATGAAAAATATTTTCATTGATAAATTCAGGTATCTCTGTTTGAGAGTCTCTTAACCATTCTCTAATTATGATCATATATTTCAAAAAAAAGATTGCAGTATTTATATTTCTTGATTTAGGAAAACTAGAGTCATCAAGAAAATTTTTGATTATTTTCTTTAAATAATTTAACCCTTTTTGAGTAAAATTTTTATCATCTCTATAACAAAGACCTGTTAGTATTATTGCAGTAGTACCAAATAATTTATTTTTATGATCATAAATTTTATCCATCTGATTTAAAAGATGTAAAGTTTGTTTTTGGACAATTTGACTGAAATCTTTTTTATATTGTTCATTACTTTCCTCGTATGTAAGTTTTGAGTTTGACAACCACGAAATCAATCGTTTAGCAGTGGTTTCAAATTCCCAACTTTTAGAATTAAATTTATAGTTAATTTCTATCCAATTTTTTATGATTGATTGAACTGACACATTTGATGATTTTAGATCTAAACTAAAAAGCCAAAAAAAATTATTAAGTTTATTTAATTGCTTCTGATTGACCTTATTATTATTCCAAACACTTTCTAGAGAAAAATCGTCAATATTAAATTTCTTAGTTTTAATTCTCACAATTGAACTAAGAAAGTGAGGACTAGGACTATATTCCAAATTTGTTTTAAAAATTTTAGATATTTTTTTATCGTATAAAAAAGATTTAAGGTAAATTCTTCTAAAAATATCCAACATAATAGAAAAGATTATCGAGATTACAAATTAGACTGATCTCAATAAATCTATATTTTTTTTGATATTTCCATTATTACTTTTAAAAATGGTGGTCCCAGAAACTAAAATATTTGCTCCAGCTTCAATTGCCAATTTAGAATTATCAAAATTAATACCACCATCAATTTCAATATCAAAATTTAATTTTTGCTCTTTACGTATATCAACTAGTTCTTTTATTTTTGGTAAAACTTCTGGCATAAACTTTTGTCCTCCAAATCCAGGATTAACGCTCATGATTAAAATTAAATCTATTTGATTTAAGTTTTTCTCAATTAAGTCGATTTTAGTTTTAGGATTTAATGAAACTCCAACTTTTTTATTTAATTCTCTAATTTTATTAATTGATTTTTGAAGGTCATCGGTTGCTTCAGGATGAATCGTAATAATATCTGCCCCCAGCATCAGCATAGGCCTCGATATATTTATGTACTGGAGAAATCATTAGATGAACATCGAAAGGAATAGATGAATATTTTTTTAGATCTTTAATAACAGGTGGTCCAATAGTTAAGTTTGGTACAAAGTGACCATCCATTACATCAACATGTATCATGTCTGCACCAGCATCACTTAGTTTTTTAATTTCATTCCCTAACTGACTAAAGTCAGCGGATAAAATTGAAGGTGAAATTTGTATTTTTTTCATTGATAACCAGAATAACTAGTATCAATTTTTAAAATTTAATTGAATTAAAAAATTGGTAAATTTGTCTCGAAATTTCACTTTCCAATGGAAAAGACAACATTCCCATAACTGAATATCCTAAAATCCATGGCATCAAGTAAAATCTAATCATAAAAAAAAACCAGGCAACATATAAAGGAACTAATGGCCCTATTATAAATGAAGGTGTTATTGGTTTAAACAAAGTCAACAAAGGATTTGTAAATTTTACAAATACTCTCATAAAAAAGAATTGTGAGTCTTCTCTTTGAAAAATGTTCATTGCTACTCTTCCAATTAAAGTCCACATAATTACTCCAAGAATATAGTCAATTATATAAACTAAGGGATGAAAGTTGGCCGACATTTAAAATGTATATTGGAAAAACTTAGAAATTAAAAGGGGCGAAATTAATCGCCCCTTTAAAAGATTTTTTATTGTTTGCCAAGGATCGTTCTACCTGACGGTACACGAACCTCATCAACCATTTTTTGCGTTGCAGCATTAGGCTCTGAAGTAATTAAACTTACTACTACCATAGCTACTAAGCTGACAGCTGAACCAAAGATACCAAACGTTAATTGTGTAATACCTAAGAATCCACTTCCGCCGTTTCTTACCCAAATTAGGTAACCAGCACCAGAAATTAATCCTAAAGCCATACCAGCTATAGCACCTTCTCTGTTAGCTCTCTTCCACCATACACCAAGTACAAGTGGGAAGAATAATCCAGACATCGCAAAGTCAAAAGCCCAGATAACTGAACCTAAGATACCTTGGATCTCCATTGCCGCAATAGTTGCTCCAGCAAAACCAATTACTACAAGTAATACCCTTGCAACAACTAGTCGTTTTGCAGTCTCTGCTTTTGGATCAATGATCTTGTAATACAAGTCATGAGATAAAGCATTTGCAATCGCTAGAATCAAACCATCAGCTGTTGACATGGCAGCAGCCATACCTCCAGCAGCAACTAGACCTGAGATTACGTATGGTAATCCAGCTATCTCTGGAGTTGCTAATACAACGGCTTTACCACCCATGAAGAACTCGTTTAATTCAACAGTTCCATTTCCGTTAAAGTCGCTGATAAACATTAAGTTTGCTTGGTTCCAGTTTTGATACCAATCTATCGCTTGAACGTCTGCTACTGATTTACCGATAATACCAGTTGGTAAAGAAGGGTCCATCAATGACAACTTAGACAGTGTCGCTAACATTGGAGCAGAAGAATAAAGTAGGAAGATAAAGAATAATGACCAACCTACTGATTTTCTAGCTGCTTTTACACTTGGAGTAGTAAAATATCTCATCATCACGTGAGGCAATGAAGCTGTTCCCATCATCATCGCTAGTGCTAATGAAATAAATGCCCAAGGTGTAGCGTTAACCGCTGAGTGAGCTTTAGTTATTCCAGCCAAGCCTTTTGGTACCATAGCAAGATTCTCTTTAGAATTTGCTACAAAACCAAACTGTTGTTCTAATTCACCAATTCTAGCTACTTCATCAGCTAACATAAAGTGTGGGAAGAATCCCGCACCAATTTTGTTACTGATCCAGAATACTGGTAATAAGTAAGCTATAATTAGTACGATATATTGTGCAACCTGTGTCCAAGTTACTCCTCTCATACCACCTAACATTGAACATAGTAAGATACTTACTAATCCAACATAAACTGCGTATTGGAATGGAATATCAAGAGCAACAGATGCAATAGTACCTGTAGCGTTAATTTGTGCAGTCACATAAGTAAATGAAGCAACAGTTAAAACTATTACTGCAAGTAACCTAGCTAAATTACCACCATATCTTGTACCTATAAAATCTGGAACTGTGTAACAGCCAAATTTTCTTAAGTAAGGTGCTAATAAAGATGCAACCAATACATAACCACCAGTCCAACCAACAAGTAGTGCCATATAGCCGTAACCTTTAAAGTAAATACCACCAGCCATTGCAACGAATGATGCACCAGACATCCAGTCTGCTGCAGTCGCCATTCCGTTGAACACGGTAGGTACTTGTCTTCCAGCTACGTAATACGCATCTGCTTGCGCTGTACGTGATAGCCAACCAATTATCGCATAAATGGCTACTGTAAAAGCAACGAAACAAATTCCGATTACTTTTGCAGACATACCCATTTGTTCTGCGATCGCCATAATGATTATGAAAGCTAAAAATCCACCTGTATAGATTCCATAAACTTTAGGCAAATTGTCTATAAAATTACCTTTTATCATTAGTCGTCTCCTCTCTCACTGAAGCCGAACTCTTCATCAATTTTTTCTTGTCTATTCGCAAACCAGAAAATTAGGATTACGAAAATTCCAAGAGAACCTTGACAAGTGAACCAATAAGTTAGCGGATAACCAAATGGTCCCGTAACTTCGTTCATTTCTGCTCCGAAAAGGAAGATGCCAATTGAGAATACAAACCAAATTGCTAATGTAACCATTAACAATCCCCTGGTTTTTTCCCAGTGTTGTGCTTGTTTTGACATTATATACCTCTCTCTTTTAGTTATAACTGGCGAAAATCATACTTATTATGAAAGAGATGGAAAGTATTAAAATTGTTAATAATAAGGGACTTTTTGGGTTATAAGTAAGCAAAATACCGCATTTTATGGCAAAATATAAATTATCTTGGAAAGATCTCTCTTGGAATGATTTTAAGATTTACTTATTTGCTTTATTTAAAGCTTTTATCCCAAAGAAAAAAATTAAAAATTTAGACGATCTTGAGACATTTATTCAAACTAAGTCAGCCTGGGTTACACAAGTAACTCTTTATGGGTATTTAAAGACTAGAATGGGAACTAGATATGTTCTTCATTTTGAAAATGATGAATTCATGAGCTCTGTTAATTTAGCTAAGTGGAATATTTATGCTGTTGCACTCCAAGATCTTACTTTTTTTACAATTTCTTATTTAAAAGCTAATCATCATTACAATGAAATAGGTAATGCTAAAGAAATTTTTTTAAAAATTTTAGATGATGAAATATCAAACAAGATGCCTCTAGAAATTATAGACAAAGCTAAAAAAAATTTTAGTGAAAGATATCAAAATATAAATTGGGAAAGTTATTACAATGATCTTCCGTTCAATCCAAGTGCCTTATCATTATATGAGTGGGCCCCTATTGCAGAAGATTTAAAAACATTAGATCGCAAAATAGTTCTTAACTCAGTAATTTTAAAATGGGATATAGTTAAAAAAGAGTTTAAAGAGAGAATAAATTTTTAAATATTTTTCCTATTTTCTACTAAACTGTCAACAACACTCGGATCAGCTAAGGTTGTAGTATCTCCTAGTTGACCATGTTCATTAGCTGCAATTTTTCTCAAAATTCTTCTCATGATCTTGCCTGATCTTGTTTTTGGTAAACCAGGTGTAAAATGAATTAGGTCAGGTGTAGCTAAAGGCCCAATTTGTTTTCTAACCCATAACTTTAATTCTCTTTCTAGATCTCCTGTTCCTGTTTCACCAGCATTGAGAGTTACATAACAATATAATCCATTTCCTTTAATATCATGTGGGTATCCAACAACAGCGGCTTCAGCAACTTTTGGATGTGCTACAAAGGCACTTTCAATTTCTGCAGTACCAAGATTATGTCCAGAAACAATAATTACATCATCTACTCTTCCAGTTATCCAGTAGTAGCCATCTTTGTCTCGTCTACAACCGTCTCCAGTAAAATATTTTCCATCAAATTGAGAAAAATAAGTATCTATAAATCTTTGGTGGTCTCCATATACTGTTCGCATTTGCCCAGGCCATGATTGAGAAATACATAATCTTCCTTCCCCAGCTCCTTTGATCTCTCTTCCATCTTTGTCAACAAGAGAAGGTTTAATTCCATAAAAAGGTTTTGTTGCCGAACCTGGTTTTAAAGGTATAGCTCCTGTTTGAGGTGCAATTAAAATTCCACCTGTTTCAGTTTGCCACCAGGTATCTACAATTGGACATTTTGAATTTCCAACTGTCTTATAATACCACATCCATGCTTCTGGATTTATTGGTTCACCAACTGTTCCAAGTAATTTTAAAGATTTTCTTGAAGTTTTGTTAACTGGTTCGTCACCTTCTCTCATCAATGCTCTTATTGCTGTTGGAGCGGTATAAAATGTATTTACTTTAAATTTATCAACTATTTGCCACCATCTCGAACTATCAGGATAATTTGGAACACCTTCAAACATTATAGTTGTTGCCCCATTAGATAGTGGTCCATAAATAATATAGCTGTGGCCGGTAACCCAACCAATATCTGCCGTGCACCAATAAATATCTTTTGGCTTATAATTAAAAATATATTGATGGGTCATTGATGCATAAACCATATACCCACCAGTTGTATGTAATACTCCTTTTGGTTTTCCAGTAGATCCCGATGTATAAAGAATAAACAAAGGATCTTCTGCATTCATTTCCTCGGGATCACAATGATTTGAAACATCTTTAATTAAATCATGGTACCAAACATCTCTATCATTGTTCCAAAAAACATAATTTCCAGTTCTTTTGACTACAATACATTTTTTTACATTAGGGCAATTCGCAAGAGCTTCATCAGTAGTTGCTTTAAGAGGTATAGTTTTACCACCTCTTACACCTTCGTCCGCAGTAATTATATATTCAGATTCGCAATCATTAACTCTGCCCGAAATAGATTCCGCTGAGAAACCTCCAAAAATAATTGAGTGAATTGCTCCAATTCGTGCGCAAGCTAGCATTAAAATTGCTAATTCTGGAATCATAGTTAAGTAAATTGTTACTCGATCGCCTTTTTTAATTCCTAGTTTTTTAAGACCGTTTGCTGCTTTTGAAACTTTTTGATGTAGTTGTTTATATGAAATTTTTTGAGTATCTTTTGGATCATCTCCTACCCAAATAATTGCAGTTTTATCTTTTTTATCTTTTAAGTGTCG
>CACJLM010000022.1 GCA_902594245.1 uncultured Pelagibacteraceae bacterium
TACATTTCGTAAAGTTTAATAATAAAAAATTAGCAGAAACTTCATTTGAACTAATATCATACTTACTTAAAAAATTTTTCAATTTTGTAGCATAGAAACTATTGTGCTTAATAGATCTAGTAATAAATTTACTATCTTTTAAAGATTCCAGTGCTGCTTTTTGTGCAACCTCATTAACATTAAATGGCGGTTTGATAATATTAAGTGCATCAATAATTTTCTTTGAACCATAACCCCATCCAATTCGTAGTGATGATAAGCCATAAATTTTTGAAAACGTTCTCAGTATAAAAACGTTATGTTTATTTTTAAATAAATCTAAACCAGATTTGTAATCAGAGTTTTTCATATATTCTGTATAAGCATCATCTACAACCAACAAAATATTTTTTCTCAATTTTTTTCTTAATTCAATTAACTCAAGTTCGGTAAGATAAGTTCCTGTTGGATTGTTTGGATTTGCTAAAAAAACAACCTTAGTTTTTTTAGTAATCTTTTTAATTATTTCTTTAACAGATACTTTGAATTTTTTTTCTTTAGCAAAAATAACATTTGCACCAACTATTTTGGCATAAATTCTGTACATCAAAAAACTATATTGTGGTACAATCACATCATCTTTAGGTTTTAAAAATAATTGACACAACATTTGAATAACCTCATCTGAACCTGCTCCACAAATAATTCTGTCCTTATTGCATTTAAATTTTTTTGCAATTTGGTTTCTAAGTTCTTTTGATTTTCCATCTGGGTATCTAAAAAAATTTAATCTTTTATTAGACATAACTTTCTTAACTCTTGAACTCATACCTAGAGCAGATTCGTTTGCAGAAAGTTTAATAATTTTTCTAAATTTCTTTATACTAGATTTTCCTGGTTTATAAGCTTCAATATTTAGTTTTTTAAATCTCATGATACTTATTTTTTTAATATTTATGCCCTTTATAATTAAAATAAGAATTTTTTATATAGTTTTAAGTGCAAATTTTTTTTAAATTTGACATACTAAATAACATCTTGTAAAAAATTTATGCGCTGATTTACCTGAATTGCGAGCGCTTTAAAAAAACCGCTAAAAAAGTTTTTCTCGCATAATTCACCAATCAGCACTTTTATGAATATTAAAGAAAATATTAAAACATTGATAATTGAGAAACCACTTAAATTGGATTGTGGTCAAACTATCAGCAATTTTCCATTGGCCTATGAAACCTTTGGAAATCTTAATAAAGATAAAGACAATGCAATTTTGGTTTGCCATGCTTTAACAGGAGATCAATTTGTTACTGGTATAAATCCGATAACTAAAAAAGATGGATGGTGGACATATGCTGTAGGTCCAAATAAGTCTATTGATACAAATAAATATTTTGTTATTTGTGCAAATGTACTTGGTGGATGTATGGGATCTTTCGGACCTGGCCATGAAAATCCTAAAACAAAAAAAATTTATGGAACAGACTTTCCAGTCATTACAATCAATGACATAGTAAATGCCCAAGTAAATTTATTAGACTTTTTTGGTATTGAAAAACTTTTTTCAGTTGTAGGAGGTTCAATGGGTGGTATGCAAGTTTTACAATTTGTAAGCAATTTTCCTGACAAAGCTAAAACTGCAATACCAATTGCCTGCACATCTAGTCACTCTGCCCAGAATATTGCGTTCAACGAACTAGGTAGACAAGCCATTACAGCTGATCACAATTGGTTAGATGGAAATTATAACTCAAAAAACACTGTACCCGACAAAGGATTAGCAGTTGCACGAATGGCTGCACACATCACTTATTTATCAAAAAAAGGGCTTCAAGAAAAATTCGGAAGAAAGTTGCAGGAAAGAGATGATCTTAAATTTGGTTTTGATGCTGATTTTCAAATAGAAAGCTACTTAAGATATCAAGGTTCAGTATTTGTAGATAGGTTTGACGCAAACAGCTATCTATATATTACTAGAGCAATGGATTATTTTGATTTAGTAAAACAATTTAATGGTAATTTATCTAATGCGTTTAAAAACACAAAAACTAAATTTTTTGTAATATCTTTTACCTCTGACTGGCTTTATCCAACTCAAGAAAATAAAGAAATTGTTATTGCTCTAAATGCAATTAATGCGAATGTAGGTTTTGTGGAAATTGAGTCTGATAAAGGTCACGACTCTTTTTTACTAGATGTCCCAGACTTTTTGCAAGCTGTTAAAAATTTTTTAGATAAATCTTTCTTGGAAAAATTATAATGAAAACTGAATACAAAATCATTGCTGATATTATTGAAAATAATTCAAGTATATTAGATGTGGGATGTGATGACGGAACCTTAATGGAATTTTTAAAAGCTAATAAAAGCACCAATATTAGAGGTATCGAAATTTCCAAAGAAAAAGTTCAAATATGTATTGCAAAGGGATTAACTGTTATAGAAGGAAATGCAGAATTTGATTTAAAACAATTTCCAAATGATTCATTTGATTATGTTGTTCTTGGACAAACTTTACAAGCTTTTGTAAATCCTGAATTAGTTATTAAAGAACTTTTAAGGGTTGGTAAAAAAGCTATTGTAACTATTCCTAATTTTGGACATTGGAGGGTAAGACTAAATTTGTTGATTAAGGGTACAATGCCAATTACAAATTCATTACCACACAAATGGTACAATACTCCTAATATTCATATGTGCACAATCAAAGATTTTGTAAAATTTTCTGAAATAATCGGTTTTAAGATTTATAAATCCTTAGCTTTAAAAAATAAAAATATTTCCAATATTAATAATTCAAATTTATTCTTTAAAAATCTGTTTGGAGAACTTGGAATATTCCTAATTGAGAAATAAATGAAAATTGAAATAATTAAATGTCTACAAGATAATTTCAGTTATTTGATTGTTGATGAAAAAACTCAGATAGCATGTGTTGTTGATCCTAGTGAGGCAAAACCTATTATTAACTTTTTGAATAATAAAAAAATAAATCTCAAATATATTCTTAATACTCATCACCATTACGATCATGTGGGAGGAAATAAGGAATTAAAAAAAAAATACAACTCTTGTGTTGTAGGCTTTAAAGGAGATAAAGATCGTATTCCAGAAATCGACATTCTATTGGAAGATAATCAAACATGGAAAAAAGATAACTTTGAAGCAAAAATTTATCATATTCCTGGTCATACATCAGGACATATTGCTTTTCATTTCTTTAAAGAAAAAAAAATTTTTACTGGCGATACTTTATTTTCTCTTGGATGTGGAAGATTATTTGAAGGTACATATGAACAAATGTTTAACTCTCTTAAAAAAATTAAGCAACTTCCTAAAGATACAGAAATCTATTGTGGTCATGAATACACATTACAAAATTCAAATTTTTGTATAGCTAATGATCCTGAAAATTTGAAACTTAAAGAAAAAATTGCAAAAATCAAAAATAATCTTAATAAAAATTTACCCACTATTCCAACTATTTTAGAAGATGAGCTTGAATGTAATATATTTCTTAAAGCAAATGATCTGAAAACTTTTTCAAAACTAAGGGATTTAAAGGATAATTTCTAGCTTATATAGCTTGACTATGGTTTGGCTGAGATTATATTGCGATAATTAAAAAATACATATTCTTTATGTCTTACGCAGTAATACAAACAGGTGGAAAACAATACAAAGTTAGATCAGGTGAAATCTTGAAAATTGAAAAATTGCCAAATTCTAAACCTGATACTAAAATAGAATTTAAAGAAATTCTTGCGTATGGTGATGAAAAAGTAATTGAGATTGGAGCTCCAACAGTAGAAGGTGCTAAAGTTGAGGCAAATTTAATAAAAAATAGTAAAAACAGAACTATTTTAATTTTTAAAAAAAGAAGAAGACAAAATTCAAGACGAAAAAATGGACACAGACAACAATATTCAATGATTAAAATAAACAAAATTTTTTCAAAGGATGGTAAAGTTTTATCAGAAGCTGAAAAAGTTTCTAAAACTTCAAAAAAGGAAGTTGTGGAAAAGAAAACTAGTAAGTAACTAGGAAAAAGTTATGGCAACAAAAAAAGCAGGTGGATCATCAAGAAACGGACGAGATAGTGCCGGGAGAAGACTTGGGGTTAAAAAATATGGTGGTGAAACTGTAATTCCTGGAAATATAATTGTTAGACAAAGGGGAACAAAGATATTTCCTGGTGAAAACGTTGGAATGGGCAAGGATCATTCGATATTTTCAGTTATAAAAGGCAAAGTAGTTTTTAAAAAGACTAAATCAGATAGAACTTTTGTTTCAGTAAAACCCAATTAATAGTACAACTGAAAAAAGCGTTGTATTATGAAATTCTTAGATCAAGTAAAAATTTATATTAAAGCTGGAAACGGTGGGGATGGTTCTCCAAGCTTTAGAAGAGAAAAGTTTATTGAGTTCGGAGGACCTGATGGTGGAGATGGTGGAAAAGGTGGTTCAGTTATTTTAAGAGCTGAACAAAATTTAAATACTTTAATAGACTATAGATATCAACAACATCATAAAGCACAACGAGGGGAAAATGGTTCGGGTCAAAATCGTACAGGAAAAGGTGGTGAAGATTTAATTCTCAAGGTTCCTATAGGAACACAAGTATTTGAGGAAGATAATAAAACATTGATATATGATTTTACTAAAATTGGTGAGGAGTTTGTGGCAGCTAATGGTGGTAAAGGTGGATTAGGTAATACAAGATTTAAAAGTTCAACTAATAGAGCTCCAAGAAAATATACCAAAGGAACAGCTGGTGAAGAGTTTGTAATTTGGCTTCAGTTGAAAACTATTGCTGATATTGGAATAATTGGATTACCTAACGCTGGAAAATCTAGCTTGTTAGCTGCTGTAACAAATGCTAATCCAAAAATTGCAAATTACCAATTTACTACTTTAAATCCTAACTTGGGAGTTGCTACTTATGACGATAAAGAAATTACCCTGGCTGATATACCTGGCTTAATTGAAGGAGCTCATGAAGGCACTGGTCTTGGTACACAATTTTTAAAACATATAGAAAGATGTAAATCACTTTTACATCTAATAGATATTACTAATGAAAATTTAATAGAGTCCTATAACCAAGTCAAAAAAGAATTGCAAAATTATAGCTCTGAACTTACCAAGAAAAAAGAGTTGATTGTTTTAAATAAAATAGATTTAGTAGATGATGATGTTGTAAAAAAGAAAATAGAGGTTTTTTCTAAAAATAAAAAATGTGAAGTATTAACACTATCAACGTTAAAAAAAAATTCAGTATCTAAAATTAAATCCAAATTAATTTCATATGCATCTTAAAAATTCAAAAATTATTGTCATTAAAATAGGATCATCACTGATAGTAGATAAAAATCGAAAAATTAGAAAAAAGTGGTTATCGAGCTTTGCAAAAGATATTAAGAAACTCAGATCAAATAATAAAAAAGTGGTGATAGTTAGCTCTGGAGCAATAGCTCTTGGATGTAAAAAAATGAATTATAATAAAGCAAATTTAAAACTAGATAAGAGCCAAGCCATAGCTTCTATAGGTCAAATTGAATTAATGAATTTATTTTCACAAACATTTTCCAAATACAAAATTAACATATCGCAAATTCTTTTGACATTAGACGATACTGAAGAGAGAAGAAGATCAATAAATGCTAGAAGGACTTTTGAAAACTTATTTCAACTCGATTATGTTCCAATAGTTAATGAAAATGATACTATTGCAACTTCGGAAATAAAATATGGTGATAATGACAGACTTGCATCTCGTGTAGCTCAAATTACTGGTGCAGATACATTAATTTTATTATCTGATGTAGATGGTCTTTTTACAAAAAATCCAAAAAAATACAAAAATGCAAAACTCATTAAAAAAATTTCTAACTTAAATGAAGATACTAGAAATATTAATATGAAAGGCACTACAGAATTTGGGCGTGGAGGGATGGATACAAAAATTGAAGCAGCAAAAATAAGTAATTTAGCTGGATGTAATATGATAATTGCTAATGGATTATATTTAAATCCTATAGAACGTATTGAGAAAAAAAATAATTGTACGTGGTTTATATCTTCAATACTGAAATTAGATGCAAGAAAAAAATGGATCATCAGTTCTGTCTCTCCAAAAGGTGAGCTAGTTATTGACGATGGAGCTAAAAAAGCGCTTACAAATGGAAAAAGTCTACTTGCTGCTGGTATTAAAAAAGTATCAGGAAATTTTAAAAAAGGAGATCATATAAAAATTTTAGATAATAAGAGAAAAGAATTTGCAAGGGGTTTAAGTTCTTTTTCTTCAAATGAAATAAGCAAAATTTTAGGATGTCACTCTAATGAAATTAAAAAAATTCTTGGCTATGTTTCAAAATCTGAAATTGTTCATAAAGATGATATGGTAAAAATTTGATGAAAA
>CACJLM010000023.1 GCA_902594245.1 uncultured Pelagibacteraceae bacterium
AGTTTCTTTTTTTAAAATACCTTTTTTAACTTTAATGTTACTTTTTTTTAAAATCTTAAAACTTTTACCTTTTACTTTTTTATCTATATCGTTCATTGAGTAAATGACTTCTTTAATTCCACTTTTGATAATATTTTTAGTACAGGGAGGTGTTTTTCCAAAATGATTACAAGGCTCAAGTGTTACATACAATTTTGCGTCTTTTAAATTTTGAACTGAATTATTGATAGCATTTGTTTCAGCATGTGGTCGACCGTTAAAACCTGTTTGTCCTATTGAAATAATATTATCATTTTTAACTATTACACAACCAACTGAAGGGTTTTCGCCTGTAAGTCCCTTTCTTGCTGTCGCTAAATTAATAGCGATTTTCATATAATTTTTATCTTTTAATGTGAATTTATCTTTTTTTGAAGACATCTATTTTGTCCACAAATTGCACAAAATCTTTTTCTTCTCTAAAGTTCCTATAGACAGAGGCAAATCTTACATACGCAACTGGATCAAGTTCTTTTAAACCCTCCATTACCATTGTTCCAATAGCATTACTTGAAATTTCACTTTGACCAAGTTCTTCTAAAGATCTTGATATACGACTAATAAATTTTTCAACTGTTTCGGTATCCAAAGGTCTTTTTTTTAAAGCAATATAAATCGATTTTGCAAGCTTATCTCTATCAAATGCTGATTTTCTTCCATTTTTTTTAACTACCATTAACTCTCTATATTGAATTCTTTCAAAAGTGGTAAATCTAGCTCCACAAACACACAACCTTCTTCTACGTATAGCAGTACCATCTTCAGTTGGACGCGAGTCGACAACTGATGTTTCACCCTTTTTACATATGGAGCAAATCATTTATTCAAATTTTTATAAATTGGAAAGTTAGAGCACAAACTTACAACTTCATTTCTTACTTCATTTTCCACTTTACTATTATCATTAGGGTTTTCTGACAAGCCTTTTATAACTTTCGTGATTAACTCTCCAACTTTTTCAAACTCCTTTAATCCAAACCCTCTTGTTGTTGCTGCTTGTGATCCAAGTCTAATTCCTGAGGTGATCATTGGTTTTTCAGTATCAAATGGTATTCCATTTTTATTACAAGTAATATTTGCTCTGCATAAACTCTCTGAAGCTAAATTTCCTTTTACACCAAATGGTCTTAAATCAACCAACATTAAATGTGTATCAGTCCCACCAGAATAAATTTTAAATCCATTATTTTTTAAAGTCTCAGCAAGTATTTTTGCGTTAGCCAAAACATTTTTGATATAAGTTTGAAACTCAGGTTTTAATGCCTCGAAAAAGCCGGCTGCTTTTGCAGCAATGATGTGCATTAAAGGGCCACCCTGATATCCAGGAAAAACTGCTGTATCGAATTTTTTACCAAGCTCAACATCATTTGATAAAATAATACCACCTCTAGCACTTCTAAAAACTTTATGTGTTGTGGATGTAACTACATGTGCATAATCACATGGATTAGGATAACCTTTGCCTGCTACTAAACCAGAAAAATGTGCCATATCTACCATTAAGTAAGCTCCAACCTTGTCAGCAATTTCTCTAAATCTTTTGAAATCAATCACTCTTGAATATGCACTTCCACCGGCAATTATGAGTTTGGGTTTATGTTCCAGGGCAAGTTTTTCGACATTGTCATAGTCAATTAGCTCAGATTCTTTATCTACATCATAACTAATTGCGTTAAACCATTTTCCAGACATTGAAATTTTTAATCCATGAGTTATATGACCTCCCGAATTTAAACTCATACCCATAAATGTATCGTTTGGTTTTAATAAAGCTAAAAATACTGCACCGTTAGCTTGTGCTCCAGAGTGTGGTTGAACATTTGCATAATTACAATTGAAAAGTTTTTTAATTCTTTCTAATGCTAACTGTTCAGCTACATCAACATGTTCACAACCATTATAATATCTTTTACCAGGATATCCTTCAGCATATTTATTTGTAAGCACTGAACCTTGAGCTTCTAATACAGCTTGAGAAACTATATTTTCTGAAGCAATCAGTTCAATGTGATTTTGTTGTCTTATTAATTCATCATTAATAGCTTTAAATAGATCCGGATCACTTTTTGAAAGACTTTTTTCAAAAAAATCCTCATAGTTTGAATTTATATATTTACTTTCACTCGACATTTAATTTCAAATCTTTCTTACTCTTTTTTTGTGTCTCCCACCTTCAAATTTAGTTTTAATAAAAGTTTCTATACATTTAAATGCTGTATTTTTTTTTGTTAATCTAGATCCTAATGTAATAATATTTGCATTGTTATGCAATCTAGATAATTTTGTATTTTTTACTGAATAACACACGGCAGCCCTTATTTTTTTGTGTTTGTTTGCCGCCATAGACATGCCCATCCCTGATCCACAAACTAAAATTCCAATATTTTTACTGTTTTTGGATACTTTTTTACATAGCTTATGTGCATAGTCTGGATAGTTTACAGAAATCTTTGAATTGTCTGTACCTAAATCTATAAAAAAATATTTTTTTTTAAAATTATTCTTAATTTGCTCTTTAAGGTTAAATCCAGCATGATCCGATGAAATAAATAATTTTTTCAAACTAGTTAAATTTATGATTTAGAACACATGCAACTAAATGTATTCTATTTTCTTCACCACCATTGAAAGCGTTATGGTATTTAGTGTTATTAGTAATCCAAACTGATCCATCTGCAGGTAAATGTTTTGCAACATTATCTATTACCATTATTGAACCTGGATTTGTAATTATTGGAATATGTAATCTTGGTTCTGGATCTCTATGCCAGCTTAAGGTTGACCTTGGTTGTTTTAATAAAATTCTAACTCTTCCAAGTTTATATTTAGCAGATAAGACATCAAACACTTCTTTAAAATAAGTATTTTTATAGTCATCAATAAATTCCGAATAAGCTGCTTCATCAATTTTTTCATCTCGAATAACTTCTTTACCTGATCCATCTGGTTTTGTCCAAAATATACCTCTTGCCTTATGTCCTTTAATTGAGTCGGGATCACCAGGTATTTGTGTTAAGGAAATAGCTCCGAAATTCGAAATACCCTCTGGACCACTAAAGTCACAAATTTTTAATATTTCATTATATGCTTTTTTAAGTTCATTTATATCGAACTTGACATCTTGTTTTTGAAAATCATTAAAATTTAAATTCATTTGCAATTAATTGTCTCCTAATATTGTTTATTATCTTTTTTAAGATATATTTGTATATAACATTTGTCGCATATTATAAATATTTTTAAACATGATTACAGGAAAATACCCCAGCTTGAGACTTAGACGCAGTCGAAAAAATGAATGGTCTAGACGCTTAATTGAAGAAAATACACTATCACCAAGTGATTTCATTCTCCCTGTATTTATTATTGAAGGAAAAAATAAAAAACAAAAAATCAAATCTATGCCAGATGTTTATAGATATACAATAAATTACTTAGGTAAAATTGTTGATAAGGCAATCAAGGATGGAATACCTATGATTGCACTATTTCCTCATACAGAAAGTAAAAGGAAAGATACATTAGGTAGTGAAGCTTTAAATGATGATAATTTAGTTTGTAGAGCAATACAATTTATTAAAAAAAAATATAAAAATGAAATTGGTATTATGTGTGATGTAGCATTAGATCCTTACACTTCTCATGGTCATGATGGACTAATAGAATCTGGATATGTTTTAAATGATGAAACTATTGATATATTAATCAAACAATCACTTTTACAAGCACAAATGGGATGTGATGTAATTGCACCATCAGATATGATGGATGGTAGAATAGGAAAAATAAGAAAATCACTTGATGATAACGGTTTCGAAATGACTCAAATACTTTCTTATGCTGTAAAATATGCTTCAAGCTTTTATGGACCTTTTAGAGATGCTGTTGGATCAAAAGGACTTTTAAAAGGTGATAAGAAAAACTATCAAATGGATTTCAAAAACGCTGATGAAGCTCTTAGAGAAATGTCACTAGATATAAAAGAGGGAGCAGATATGGTAATGGTCAAGCCTGGAATGCCGTATTTAGACATCATAAGATTGGTTAAAGATAATTTTAAAATTCCTGTATTAGCTTATCAAGTATCAGGAGAATATAGTTTATTATCAAATAGTATTAAAAAAAAATTAATTGATAAAAATTCAATTTTAGAAAGTTTGATAGCCTTTAAAAGAGCAGGAGCAAATGCTATTATAAGCTATTATGCTGATCGTCTAGATAAAATCCTAAAATAACTATTTTAAAGAATTGGTAAATTGAAGCCTGCTAATTGGATAATTTAAATTGTTAGGTTTTAAAATACTCTTTTCAAGATAATCGCCAATTAACTTTAGTCCTGCTAATAAAGTTTTAACATCTGTATAATCTTTGTTGTTTCTCTCAATTAAAAAATTTGGAATTAATTTAGTTCCAGTTAATGATTTAACTTTATAGATTATCTTATTATCTAGTATATCTTTATTCACCAGATCTTTAAGCTCTAAACTATAACCCACAAGAGCGAGTAAATCTAACTCCCAAAAAATATATTCTTTTATCCAGTTTTCAGATTCTATAATTTTGTAAAAATTAATGATTAATTCATGAATATTAATATTTTTTTGTGAATCGGCTGTTAAAATCTTAATCAATTGCATTGCTGAAGAGATACATAATAATTTCTTAGGATCATCAAAAAAAAACGGCGAATAAGCTTTCAGAATTTCAATTTTAAAGTATCCTAATTTATTTTCATTTTTAGAGTTATAGTTTACATATAATCTGTTTCCAATTTGCAGATAATTCTTAACTTTTTTTGAAGTTCCACCAAATATAATACCAGTAATTTTACCGTGATTTTTTGTAAAAATTTCAGCAATTAAAGAATTCTCATTGTATTTATTTTTTGATATTAAAAATCCTTCATCATCCCAAGTCATAATTATTTTAAATTATTTAAGCAAAGAATTGCTGCATTTTGTTCAGCTTCTTTTTTTGATTTACCCTCAGAAATATAAAATTTTGTACTAATTAATTTTACTCCAACTTTAAATATAGGTTTGTGTCTTGGTCCAGTATTAGAAATAGTCTTATAAATTGGTAATTTTTTAAATTTCTTTAATGATAATTCTTGTAGTTTAGTTTTTGCGTCTATTTGAGTAATAATACTTTGATCAATATGTTTTTTCCATAGGTTAAGAATAACTTTTTCTGCAACCACAAAACCTTTATCCAAATAAATTGATCCTATT
This sequence comes from uncultured Pelagibacteraceae bacterium, assembly GCA_902594245.1. Lineage (GTDB taxonomy): Bacteria > Pseudomonadota > Alphaproteobacteria > Pelagibacterales > Pelagibacteraceae > Pelagibacter. The sequence continues at coordinate 5,271 of CACJLM010000023.1, forward strand.
AAAGCCTCACATGCATCAGCAACAACTTTGTCCTCAATTGGAATATTCTTATTTTTTGTATTGTAAATTAAGATATATTTTTGTAAATCGAGATTTTTTGCGATTTCCAAACAAGTTTTTTTATTTACTAATGAAGCAAATTTTTTATCTAATATACCCTCTTTCTCATTTGGATAAATTTCTAAAAGTTTCTTAGCAATTACCAAACCTAAAACACGGTCACCAAGAAATTCCATTTTTTCATTATTTTCTAAATTATCATAACTTTTATGGGTCAATGATTTAATTAAAAGTTTTTTATTTTTAAAACTTATCTTAATTTTTTTTTCTAAATTTTGATAAAGAATTTTCATCAATTTATTATTTTAAAAAATCTATCCATCCTTATGGATTTATTCCATTTCCAAAAAGAAAAAATACTTCCAACCGACTTATCCGAAGAAAAGAAAACGAACTGGGCTTTTCCAACTAGATTATCTCTATGAACATAGCCTACACTAGATAAGAATCTACTATCTTTAGAACAATCCCTATTATCACCAAGAAAAAAATAATGGTCTTCAGGTACTATAAAAACATCAGTATCACCATATGATGAATTTTTGAGATATGTGCTTTTATATTTTTTACCATTATCTAATTTTTCTTCGTATGTGAAAACATTTATTAATTTTTTTCCACAAAAAATTTGATCATTTTCTGATTTTAAATTTTTGAAAACTATATTATTGTTTAAATATAATTCATTATCTATAAATTGAATTTGATCGCCTGGTAAACCAATTAGTCTTTTTATATAATCTGTTCTATTATCTGCTGGAGTTTTAAATACTATTACATCTCCTCTTTTTGGATTTTTTGAAAATATTCTACCATTGAATAAAGGAGGGCTAAATGGAAAAGAGTGTTTGCTGTAACCATAGGAATATTTGGTAACAAATAGCCTATCACCTACTAACAAATTGGGTTCCATTGAAGATGAAGGTATGTAAAAAGGTTGGACTAATATTGATCTTATAAAAATTGCAATCAGTAATGCATAGAATAATGTTTTGAAATTATCTATAAAAAAATTTTTATCGAACATTATTATTTTTGTATAACTGTAAAAGCTATTGAATA
>CACJLM010000024.1 GCA_902594245.1 uncultured Pelagibacteraceae bacterium
TCTTCTTTTTTAGCTTCTGCTTTAGGAGCTTCTTCTTTTTTAGCTTCTGCTGCTGGAGCTTCCTCTTTTTTAGCTTCTGCTGCTGGAGCTGCATCTGATTTTGTAGCTTCTTCCTTTTTAACTTCCTCAGAGCCTTCTTTTTTTCTATCTTTTTTTGGAATTGCTTTTTGAGGATTATTGCCGTTAGCAGGCATAGGCATCAATTCATTCTCACCTAAAATTCTAGCTACTCTTGTTGTAGGTTGTGCGCCTTGACCCAACCAATATTTAATTCTTTCTGCTTCTAATCCAATTCTCTCCTTTTTTTCTTTTGGTAGTAATGGATTGAAAAAACCTACTTTCTCAATAAATCTCCCATCTCTTGCAAAACGACTGTCTGCAACTACAACCTTATAAACAGGTCTCTTCTTTGTTCCACCTCTTGATAATCTAAGTTTTAACATTTACTCTCCTTTTTTTATTTTAGTTGATTAAATAATTCTGGAGGTATTCCCTTATCAGACATACCTTTCAGATTTCCTTTTGACATCTTTTTCATCATTTCAGACATCATTTTAAATTGTTTTAACAATTTATTGATAGTGGCTGGATCGGTTCCAGAACCATTAGCAATTCTTTTTTTTCTTGAACCATCAATTATTTTTGGATTCTCTCTTTCTTTTTTTGTCATCGATAAAATTATAGCTTCGTTTTTATTGATAATACTTTCATCAATTCCAGCCGCATCCATTTGTGATTTTACTTTTGAAACACCTGGCATGAAAGACATAATACCCTCGATACCACCCATTTTTTTCATTTGTCTTAGTTGAGTTAAATAATCTTGCATCGAGAATTGTCCCTTTTTTAAACTTTCTTCTGTTTTTTTTATATTTTCTTCACCTAAATCTTGCGCTGCTTTCTCAACAAGAGATACTATATCTCCCATTCCAAGAATTCTATTTGCAATTCTATCTGGATGAAATACTTCAAGATTTTCAATTTTTTCACCAATACCTAAAAACTTAATTGGAACCTGAGAAATAAATTTCATACTAACAGCAGCTCCACCCCTTGCATCACCATCTGCTCTTGTTAAAATAATTCCCGAAAGATTAACCGTATTTTTAAATTCTTTTGCAACTGATGCTGCAACTTGTCCGGTTAAGGAATCAGCAACTAGGAAAGTTTCTGCGGGCTTTATAGTATTTTCAATTTGTTTAATTTCACTCATCATCTGCAAGTCAATTTGTGTTCTGCCAGCGGTATCAAATAGTATGATTTCAGCCCCATTTAAATTAGCAGCACTTATCGCCCTTTGACAAATATCGGCTGGTTGCTGTCCTTCTATAATTGGAAGAGTAAGAATGTTGTTTTGTTCACCCAAAGACCTTAATTGTTCTTGGGCAGCTGGTCTATAGATATCTAAACTAACCATCATTACTTTCTTTTTTTTTGTATTTTCTAAATATCTTGCCAATTTTGCAGTTGTGGTGGTTTTACCAGAACCTTGTAATCCAACTAACATCATGGGCACTGGGGGTACTGCGTTAAGATTTATATCATTATTTTTTTCACCAAGTAGGTTAACCAATTCGTCATAAACAATTTTAACGACCATATCTCCAGGAGATGTTGATCTAATTATTTCTTGCCCTAGAGCTTTTGGTTTAACTTTTTCAATAAAGTCTTTTGCAACATCAAGAGATACATCTGCCTCTAATAAAGCTTGCCTTATACCTCTCAATCCTTCATCAACTTGATTTTCATCAAGTGATGGTGCTTTTTTAAGGGAGGAAAAAACTTCCTCAAATTTATTTGTTAAGTTTTCAAACATAATTATTACACACAGCAGTAATCGCACTAGTGGGCGAACCCTCGCTGACTAGTGTCGATCTCTTTGTTTCCAAAGACACCGCAAATTTAATGTTTTTGCGGAAACTGCCACAAACTATAATAGAGGTTCAAAAAGTCAATAAATAAGTTAAATAACTATATATGGACATTAAAGCATATAAAATGGATGGATTAGGTAATGATTTTGTAATCATTGATAATAGACAAAAAATTACAAAACTTACAAAAGAACAAATAATTAAAATTTGTGACAGAAATTTTATTGGTTGTGATCAACTGATAACAATTGAAACTGATAAATCCACAGATGCTTACTTAAAGTTTTTTAATTCTGATGGTGGTGAGTCTGGCGCATGCGGAAATGGAACAAGATGTGTTGCAGATTTGATTTCAAAAGAAATAAAAAGTAAAAATATAGTTTTAAGAACATTATCGGGAATTTTAAAATCTGAAATTTTGGAAAATAATATTGTTACTACTGAAATAGGTGTAGCCAAAACTGACTGGAATGAAATACCTTTATCAGAAAAATTAAATACAAAAAATTTGAATATTAAAATTAATGATAAAAATAATAAAGAGTACTCAGGTGGCACGGCGGTAAACGTTGGAAATCCACATATCATTTTTTTCGTAAATGAAATTAATAATTTTGATATCAAAAAGCTTGGCCCAAATATTGAAAATAATAAATTTTTTCCTGAAAAATGTAATGTCACAATTGCACAAGTAATAAATAAAAATTTAATTAAAGTTAAAGTGTGGGAAAGAGGGGCTGGTTTAACTAAAGCATGTGGAACCGCTGCATGTGCAACAGCGTTTGCAGCTAAATTAAATAATCTTTGTAATGATAAAACAGATATAGAGTTTGAAAATGGAAAGTTATCAATTTCGATAGATGAAAAAAACTCAATCCACATGAAAGGTCCTGTTTCAGATATAAAAGAAATTGAAATTAATTTATAATGGGAATTTTTGATAAATTTAAATCTGGTTTCAAAAAAAGTGCTTCAGCGTTTACATCTGGTCTAAAAGAAATAATTATAAAAAAAGAAATAGACGATGAAAACTTAAATAAGATAGAAGAATTTCTCATAGAATCAGATGTTGGTGTAGAGGCAGCATCAGAAATAAAAGAAATCATTTCAAATAAAAAGATCGATCCTAATAAAGATCTATCAGTAGAAATAAATATTATTTTAAAAGAATATATTATTTCTTTAATGAAGCCTTTAGAAAATAATGCCTTCTTCGAAAAAAAAGAAAAACTTAATACAACTTTAATCTCAGGGGTAAACGGTGTGGGTAAAACAACTACTATAGGGAAGATTGGTAAAATTTTAAAAACCAAAGGAAATAAAGTTATGTTTGCAGCTTCAGATACTTTCCGAGCTGCAGCAATTGAACAACTAGAAAATTGGGCTAATAAAGTAGATGCTCAAATAATCAAATCATCTCAAGGTTCTGACCCAGCATCTGTTGCTTATAAAGCAATTGATGAAGCAATTAAAAATAATTTTAATCAGGTTTTAATTGATACTGCTGGAAGACTTCAAAATAAAAAAAATTTAATGGAGGAATATAAAAAAATTGCCAATGTAACAAAAAAAATTGACCCTGATGCACCACATGATGTAATTTTAGTTTTAGATGCAACTTCAGGGCAAAATGTTATCAACCAAGTTGAGGAATTTAACAAAATCATTCCTGTAACAGGAATTGTAATGACCAAATTAGATGGAACAGCAAAGGGTGGTATTCTTTTAGCTTTAGCAAAAAAGTATAAACTTCCAATTATTGCGTTAGGATTAGGTGAAAAAGTGGATGATTTACAATTATTTGATGCAGTTAAATTTGCTGACGCTTTTACTCAAATTAACTAATGTTTAATTTAAACTTTTTAAGAAAGAATTAAGAGTATTTAAAAGGTTTTCATCATATTCCATCATATGATTATCATGTTTTGTAAAATAAGAAAATTTTGGTTCATTTGCAATTTCATACATTTTTTTTCCCATAGCATAAGGGACTATTTGATCAGCCTCACCATGCATAATTAAAACTGGAACATTAATATTTTTTATTTTATTTTTATTATCAAATTTATCTTTTAATAATAAGCCAACAGGTATGTAAGGATAAAAATTTTTTGCAGCATCTACCATAGATGTGAAAGGAGTTTCCAATATAATGCCTGCAAAATTTTTATTTTGAGACAAATGCGTTGCAACACCAGTTCCTAGAGACTCACCATATATTACAATATTTTCCTCTTTTACACCTTTATCAATCAGCCAACTTATTGCACTTTTTCCATCTTCATATAAACCTTTCTCAGTTGGGCTTCCATTATTTCCACTAAAACCTCTCCAAGCAATAATCAAAAAATTCACATCCATTCCTTGAAAATGATTTAATTTATGAATTCTGTTTTCTATAGAACCTGCATTACCGTGAAAAAAAAGAATAGTTTTATATCTTTCTAAATCCTTCTTATGATACCAGCCTAATAATTCAATTTCATCACTAGTTTTAACTTTTACCTTTTCAATATTTACTGTTATCTGATCATCTGAGTAGTTATTTTCATTGGGGTGATACATCAAATTTCTTTGATAAAAGTATAGGAATATCAACATTAAAATGTAAACAAAAATAACTATTTGTAAAAATAATAACAAAATGTTCCTAAACTTTTTTAACATTATTTTTTTTTGCTAAATATACACCAAAAAATACCAAGATTGTTCCTATGAAATGATAATCTTCAAATTTTTCATCAAATAAAAAATAACCATAAATTGCTCCATAAACTGTAAATATGTAAAGTGTAAAACCTGTTAAAGATGCACCTAATTTTTTTTGAGCCATGGTGTAAAGTGTAAATGCAATTATTCCTGGCGAAATAGCTGCGAAAAATACCCACAAGTAAAATTCTGTAATAAAGACTGTTTGTTTATAAAATATCTCTTCACCAATGTAGAAGGGTAGCAAGCTTAATGCTCCAAAAAAAGATATAACAGTAAATCTTTCAAAAATTTTTAATTTAGAATTCCAATAAAACAAATAAATTGAATATAAAGCCCAACCAATTGCTGCAGCCAACATCCATAAATCACCAATTGTAAATTGTAAATTAATTAATAAATTAATATCACCTTTCATTATAATTACTAAAACACCAACCAAACATGTAATTAGGCCTACTATTTTAATAAAATTTATTTTTTCACTAAAGAAATAATATGAGATCAAAATTATAAAAACAGGTGATGATGTATAAATAATCCCCATATTTGTAACCGTAGTAGTTTCACCAGCTAAAAATGGAAAAGCCCCACAAATACCACATCCCATTGATCCTAGAAAAAAAAGTTTTTTATATTCTTTTTTAATTATGTAAAAATTCTTTTTTAATGCCACATATGTAAAAGGTAATAATATAAAAAAAACTACAGTCCACCTCCAAAAAGCTAATGAAATAGGTGGCACAAACTCTACACCACCTCTTGCAACTATTAAATTGCTTGCCATAAAAATTGGCTGAATAAACAAAAGAGAAAGTGGGAAGAAATTAATCTTAAAATTTTTCAAATTGAAAAAAATTAATTTTTATCAAAAAAAGCTTCGTAAACCATCATGACTATAGCAATACCCATGAGTAGATATACTGGTAAAACATCTAAAAACCCGATCATCATAGATCTTGTCAATGTAGTTGCTAAACCAACTAAAAAAAATATTGCAAAAGACAAACCAACTATTGTAGTTATCTTATTCATTTATTCCTGACACTCCTTTTCTAACCATCTAGCTACTCCTAAAAATCTATGATCGTCATATCGATCACCAACTAATTGAACTCCTAATGGTAAATTATTTTCACCTTCAAGTAAAGGGAGAGAAATGCATGGTGTTCCGAGATAAGACCATACTTTATTAAATTCTGCAGTACCTGTGCTCTTTAATCCCTTAGGAGCAACGCCTGGGCTTGATGG
>CACJLM010000025.1 GCA_902594245.1 uncultured Pelagibacteraceae bacterium
CTTGAAATATATAGAGATGGCAAAAAACATTATATTGAATTTCAAAATGGAGAGGCCAAGTCACCTTTAAAAGTCAATGGAAAATCAAAAGAAACTGGTACCCAGATAACATTTAAACCCTCAAAAGAAATATTCTCTTCTATTAAATTTAGTGAAAAAATTTTAACTAAGAGAATGAGAGAATTAGCGTTTCTTAATAAAGGAATTAAAATTACCTTTGTTGATGCCACTCAGAAAAAAGAGAAAATTAGTATATTCAAGTTTGATGGTGGTATTTTAGAATTTGTTGAATTTTTAAATCAGAAAAAAGAAAAATTACAGAACAAGAATGGAAATGATTTATTTAAGAAACCTATATATTTAGAGGGAAATAAAGATAATATAGAAATTCAGTGTTCATTAGAATGGAATTCGTCATATACTGAGGAAGTTTTTCCTTACACAAATAATATTTTCCAAAAAGATGGTGGTACACATTTATTGGGTTTTAGAAGTGCTCTAACAAGAGTTATTAATAAATATGCTAATGAACATAACCTTCTTAAAAAAAATAAATTAACCATATCTGGTGATGATATAAAGGAAGGCTTGACTTGCGTACTATCAATAAAAATTCCAGATCCTAAATTTTCATCTCAAACTAAAGATAAACTTGTTTCTTCAGAAGTTAGAATGATTGTCGAAACAATAGTAAATGAAAAGTTATCTATATGGTTTGATCAAAATCCATCAGTTGCTAAAATCATTTTAGCAAAAATTATTCAGGCTGCATTGGCTAGAGATGTTGCAAGAAAAGCAAGAGAAAATGTAAGAAGAAAAGGTGCATTAGAATTAAGTGGTCTTCCAGGAAAATTAGCAGATTGTCAAATTGGAAAGCAAGAAGGCACAGAATTATTTATTGTTGAGGGAGACTCAGCAGGGGGGTCAGCGAAACAGGGAAGAGATAGAACTAACCAGGCAGTTTTACCCCTCAGAGGAAAAATTTTGAATACTTATGTTGAGGATTTAAAAGTTAAAAAAAATGGAAACGGTAATAGTTCTGAGCACAGAACGAAAGCATTATCTAAAATGATCTCATCAAATGAAATAGTTACTTTAATTAATGCACTAGGATTAGATCCAAAAACACAAGAAATTGATCTTAAGGATCTAAGATATGGAAAAATAATCATTATGACTGATGCAGATGTTGACGGATCACACATAAGAGCTTTGCTTTTAACATTTTTTAATAATAAACCATTTAACAAACTAATTGAGAATGGACATATATATTTAGCTCAACCACCTTTATTCAAAATTAATAAAGGATCTAAGGGAGTTTATATTAAAGACGAAAAAGAGCTTGAGGAATATATATTTAAAAATGATAAAGATCTTAAAAAATTAAAAAAAGGTTCAAAAGAATATTTGAAAAGAATAGAAATAGAAAAATCAAAAATGAATATTCAACGATTCAAGGGTCTTGGTGAGATGAACCCAGAAGAATTATGGAACACTACATTGAATCCTGAAACAAGGAATCTACTTCAAGTTCAATATTCAAAAGATTTAAAAAAAGATCAAAATTTGATACATACATTGATGGGGAACGACGTTGCATTACGAAAGGATTTTATTGTTTCTAATGCAATAAATGTTCAAAATTTAGACATCTAAAAATGAAGTTTTTTGAGACTTCAAAATTTTATTCTTTAAAAAAATCAACATATATAAATTTAAGATGGATTGGAATAATTGGTCAATTATTATCTGTAAATTTAGTATATTTTTATTTCAATTTTGATTTTAATTTTCTAATTTGTAATCTGGTTATTTTTGTAGGAGTTTTGAGTAATTTTTTTTTAATTTTTTCTTATAAAAAAACTCAATTATCAGATAGATCAGCTTTAATTTTTTTAATTATAGATATAATTCAACTTGGAGTTTTAATATATTTAACAGGAGGAATCAAAAATCCATTTTCAATATTTTTATTGATACCAAGTGTGTTTGCTTCCTCAAATTTAGGTTTAAGAACTAATTTGTTATTAGTCTTATTTACATTATTTGTAATAATTTTACTTACATTCTTCTCAAAAGATCTTCCTAACCCGTTGAATGATCATTTTCATGTAAGTCCATATTACTATTATTCAATACCTGTAGCTTTGATAATTGCTTTAATTTTCCTCAATTATTTTGCAATTATTTTTGGAGCTGAGTCTAGGTTAAGAAAAGAAGCTTTAAATAAGATGGAGGAAGTAATGGCAAAAGAACATGAAATGTTGTCATTAGGTGGTCAAGCAGCAGCAGCAGCCCATTCGCTTGGAACTCCTTTATCAACAATAAAAATTATTTCTCAAGAACTTACAAACCAATTAAAAGATCAAAAAGATGTCATTCAAGATATTAAACTTTTGTCAAGTCAAGTTGAAAGGTGTAATGAAATCTTAAAAAGACTGACTTTAAATCCTTCAGAAGAAGATAGTTTTATTGATGTTGATATTAATATGAGGACTTATCTAAAAGAGATAATTTCTTTATTTAAAGAAACAAGTAGCAAAGATTTTATTTTAAACACTGATCAAGATTCTAATCCAAAAAAATTTACTAAATCAATAGAAATCATATATGGTCTAAGGAATTTCATAGGTAATGCAAATAAATTTTGCAAAAGTAAGATTTACATTACTTTGAAATCAAACAATGAAAATACAGAAATAACAATTGAGGATGATGGTGATGGTTATCCTAGCGACATAATATCAAAAATAGGTGAGCCATATTTAAAATCAATAAAAAATGCCAATAAAGAAAAATCAGGATTAGGTTTAGGTTTATTTATTGGAAAAACATTGTTAGAAAAAAATTTCGCATCTGTAAATTGTTGGAACTCCAAAACAAGGGGAGGAGCAGAGGTATTTATTAAATGGAAAAATAAAGATTTATTTAAAATTTAATGAAGTTTATTTTTATTATCAAATAATGAGCTCAGTTGAGAAATCATCACATCACCAAGTTCATTAACATCGGTAATTTTAATTGCCCGATCATAATATCTTGAAACATCATGACCAATTCCGATAGCTAAAATTTCAACATCAGTTTTGTCTTCAATAAATTTTACTGTTTTTTTTAAATGTTTCTCTAGAAAATCTCCAGAATTGACGGATAATGTCGAGTCATCGACAGGTGCACCATCTGAAATAACCATTAGAATTTTTCTTTCCTCTTTCCTTTTTTTTAATCTACTAAAAGCCCAGGATATAGCTTCCCCATCTATATTTTCTTTTAATAAACCTTCTTTCAACATTAAACCTAAATTGTTTTTAGCTTTTCTCCATTGACTATCTGCGCTTTTGTAAATTATATGTCTTAAATCATTTAATCTTCCAGGCGTCTTGGGTTTGCCATTTTTGTTCCAGTATTCTCTACTTTGACCACCTTTCCAATTTTTTGTTGTAAAACCTAAAATTTCAACTTTAACAGAACATCGCTCCAATGTTCTTGATAAGATATCAGCACATATAGCGGCAATAGTTATGGGTCTACCTCTCATTGACCCTGAATTATCTATTAACAATGTAACAATAGTATCTTTAAAATCTAAATCTTTTTCTTTCTTAAATGATAATGAATTATAAGGATCCATTATAATTCTAGGTAATTTTGAACTATCAAGTAATCCCTCTTCTAAATCAAATTCCCATGCTCGATTTTGTTTAGCTAATAACTGTCTTTGTAATTTATTTGCTAGTTTTGTAATTATATCTTGAAAACCTATTAATTGTTGATCAAGGGTCTTTCTTAGTTTAATCGCATCTTCTGAATTTTCTAAATTTTCAGCCTTTGTGGTTTCATCAAATTTATTTGTAAAGATTTTATAATCTAGGTTTAAGTCATTTAAATTTTTTCTTTGTATAACTTGTTCATCACTTTCTTTATTAGAGTCAGTATCAATTAACTGCTCTTCCATTTTGTATTCATCTATATCATAATCACTGTCTAAACTGGCTTCTGTTTCCTCATCTTTGTTCTGATCTTTATTGTCGTCAGCCTCACTCTCTTGATCATCATTTGAAGGATTATTTTGATCATTTTCCTGATTTTCTTCAGTATTTTCATCTTCATTTTCAGTTTGAAAAATATCCATTTGATCTAGGATTTCAGAAAATTTTGATGAATAAGTATTCTGGTTTTCTAAGTTATCTTTCAAAAAATCCATATGATCACCTATTGATTTATTGAAATCCTTTTCCCAAAAACTTAACATTTTTGAAGTTAATGAGTTTAATTCAATATTATGAAATTCTTTTAACATGTATAACTCAAATGCTTCTGATACAGGTACGTCATCTTTTGTTTTTAATTGGTCTTTTCTCTTTAAATTAATAATTTGGTTATAGTTATCTTTGAAATTTTTCTCTATCCCTTTTAACATCTGACTTCCTAATAATTCATATCTTATTTTTTCAGCTATAGAATAAAGACTTTTACATGAAGAATTATTTGGAATATTTTTTTTATATATATCCTCATTTGAGAATTTTTTTTTTAATGCTGTAGAGTCTGAATTAGCTCTTGCTTTAATAAAATCACTTTTTGTATTAAGATTATCTAATTCAAAAAAATCAAACTTTTTTGAACTTTTATTATCCTTATTTTCACTCTTTACATTAAAATCTTCAGAGATAACTCTAACAGTTGACTCTAAAGCTTGTTTAAGTTTTTCTCTTAGATTTGAAACATTAGGTTTATTGCTCATTTACATTTGAATATTAGCAAGAGACTCCGGTAACTCTTCACCAAAACATCTTTGATAATATTCTGCAATGGTATTTTTTTCTATTTCATCACATTTATTTAGAAATGTTACTCTAAACGCATATCCTGTATCATTGAATATTTCTGAATTTTCGGCCCAATGTAAAACTGTTCTAGGACTCATCACAGTAGATATGTCACCAGCCATAAAACCTTTCCTGGTAAGCGAGGCAACTTTTATCATGTTTGCAACATTTTCTTTACCTTTTTGATTATTCAAATTTTTATTTTTTCCTAAAATAATTTCCATTTCTTTTTCTAAACTTAAATAATTCAGCGTTGTAACTATGTTCCATCTATCCATCTGACCTTGATTAATTTGTTGAGTTCCGTGGTATAATCCACTCGTATCACCAAGCCCAACAGTATTAGAAGTTGCAAATAATCTAAAAAATCTATTTTGTTTTATCACCTTATTCTTGTCAAGAAGTGTGAAATTTCCTTCCGCTTCTAAAACTCTCTGAATAACAAACATTACATCTGGTCTTCCCGCATCATATTCATCAAAAACTAAAGCAACAGGATTTTGTATAGACCATGGAAGAATACCTTCTTTAAATTCAGTTATTTGTTTTCCATCCTTTAAAACAATAGCATCTTTTCCAATTAAATCTATTCTACTTACGTGGCTATCAAGGTTTACTCTTATACAGGGCCAATTTAATCTTGCTGCAATTTGCTCAATGTGTGTAGACTTTCCAGTGCCATGATATCCCTGAACCAAGACTCTTTTATTATAAGCAAAACCAGAAATTATTGCCAAGGTCGTATCTTTATCAAATTTATAATTTTTATCTATTTCAGGTACGTACTCGTTTTTTTTTGAAAAAGCATCAACTTCCATTTCAGAGTCAATTCCAAAAGTCTGTTTTATAGAAACTTTTATATCAGGTTTAGTATCTAAGTTAGGTATCAATTTTATCTCTATATGTATTTTTTAATTGTGTATATGCAAGAGTAATTAATTTAAGTTTTTCTTCATATTTTTTATTTCCCGAATTCATATCAGGGTGAAATTT
>CACJLM010000026.1 GCA_902594245.1 uncultured Pelagibacteraceae bacterium
AGATCATTAGTTCAGGCGGAACTTTTAAAGAAATAAAAAAACTAGGTTTTAAATGCACTGAAGTTTCTAATTATACTAATTTTCCTGAAATTCTTGATGGGAGAGTTAAAACACTTCACCCTAAAATTCATGGTGGAATTCTCAACAAAAGAAATAATAAAAAACATTTAAAAAATCTTAAAGACAATAAAATAGAAAATATTGATTTGGTCGTTGTGAATTTTTATCCTTTTGAAAAAGTAATTCAAAATAAAATTAATCATAACAATATTATTGAAAATATAGATATTGGTGGACCAACAATGGTTAGAGCAGCAGCTAAAAATTATAATTATGTGACAGTAATATCCTCAACTAATCAATACGAAGAACTTAATAAGCAATTAAATTCAAATAATGGGTCAACCACATTAAATTTTAGAAAAAAAATGTCTCAAATTGCATTTTCGGAAACTGCTTATTATGACTCATTAATTGCAAATTATTTTAATACTATAACAAATAACTATTTTCCTGAAAAAAAAATATTTCAATCAAAGTTAATAGAAAAACTTCGATATGGAGAGAACCCTCACCAACAAAGTGCTATTTACTCATTAGAAAACTCACTTAATTTAAATCAATTGAACGGAAAACAACTTAGTTATAATAATTTTAATGATATTTATTCTGCTTTAACTATTTCAGAGTCATTACCAAAAAACAGAGGTGTTGTTATAGTTAAACACGCTAATCCATGTGGAGTATCAGTTGTTAAAGATAGAGTTAAATGTTATCAATCAGCTTTGTCTTGTGACCCAATAAGTGCATTTGGTGGAATAGTAGCATGTAATTTCAAAATAAGCACAAAATTAGCTTTGGAATTAAACAAGATTTTTTTAGAAGTAATAATTGCAAAAAAATTTGATAAAAATGCTCTTAAAATTCTTAAAAAAAGAAAAAACTTGAGATTAATAGACTCTGGCAATTTCTCATTAGATCAAGATTTTAGAATGAGTTCCTTTGATAAAGCTATATTATTACAAAGTGAAGATAAATTCAGATTTGAATTAAAAAATTTTAAGATTGTATCTAAAACAAAACCTACTTTGCAACAAATGAAAAATTTAATTTTTGCTTTTAATGTATGTAGATATGTTAAATCAAATGCAATTGTCTTAGCACAAAATGAGAGTACTGTGGGGATTGGATCGGGACAACCAAGCAGAATAGACAGTTGTACAATTGCAATAAATAAAATGAAAAAATTTCAAAAATACCAAGATGATATTGTTGCAGCTTCTGATGCTTTTTTCCCATTTATAGATGGAATTCAAAAATTAGTACAATCAGGAGTTTCAGCTGTGATTCAACCTTCGGGATCCATTAACGATAAAGATATAATTAAATTTGCAAATGAAACTAACACAGCTCTAGTTTTTTCTAAAACTAGACATTTTAAACATTAAATCTGGTCAATTTTTGCAGCTAAAATAAAATCATTTTCAGATAAACCTTTAATTGCATGAGTAGTAATTTTAATTATTGAATAACCCCATCCAAAGAGAATATCAGGATGATGACCTTCTGACTCAGAAATAGTTCCTACTTTATTTACAAAATTTTGGCTATCTAAGTAATTTTTAAACTTAAACTCTTTTTCTAAAAAAAATATTTCTTTTTCATCTTTTTTAAGTGACCAACCGTCTACTTTTTTCTGATATTTATGTATTTCAGATACATCAAAAGGGATTACTCCTCCTTCACATGGTGTACATTTTTTATTTATTAAATCTGTCATAATATAAATGGAGCGGGCAAAGGGGGTCGAACCCTCGACCTTCTCGTTGGCAACGAGACGCTCTACCACTGAGCTATGCCCGCTTATTTATTAAACATTATAGTTAGGGGTTTTATAAATGCAAGTAATAAGAAAATTATCAAAATTTAATATGAGGTCTGTCGTGAATGTGTCAGAATTATTTCATAAGGAGACACTATCGACTGACCTTGATGATTATGATAAAAATAATAATGAGTATAAATTCATTTTGGATATCAACAACAGCAAGAACAGGTTCGATGTGGCTGTATAATGTAACAAGAGAAATTTTAAAACTTTCTAAGATAAATGTTCTTCCAATAAAAGTACCAAAAAGTGACCAAGAGTGTTTTGAAATATTTGAAAAGCAGAGTCTTATGGATCAAAATGACTCAAATAAATATGTATTTAAAATTCATCAAATTTTAAAACCCAACTTACCAAGATCAAAGATTTTAACTACAATTAGAGATCCGAGAGATATTTGTATTTCCTTCAAAGAGTTTATGAAGACTGATTTTGATACAGCTCTGAAAGCTGCAAAAACATTATTAAAATTTGAAAAAATTTATAAAACTTTTGATAAAGGCTATCTTAGATTTTTTAGATATGAAAATATTGAAAATAAACCAATTGAAGCTATTTTGGAAATCGCAAATTTTATTGGTTATAAAATTAATTACAAAGATGCAGAAGAAATATCTTTAAAATATAATAAAAAAAAAGTTAAAAACTTAATAAAAAGAAATGATGAAAATTTACTTTCTAAAATTAAAAATAAAGAAGAGATAGATAAGTCTAGTGTTGTATATTTTTCTAAAGATAACTATAGATCTTTTGACACAACAACAGGATTCCAAACTAATCATATTTCAAATCGTAATTCGGGAGATTGGGATAAATCATTTTCATCAAAAGAAATAGAAATATTAAATTTTGAATTTAAAGATTTTATTTCTGAATATAAATTTTAAAAAGTTAATAACTGAACTCATCTAGCCATTTGTTTAATACTGGTTTTGCTGTTTTAAATTTTTTTTCATAATTTTTCCATCTATTTATAGATTTTTCATAGATAGGTTTATTGACCTGATTATAACTGGGAGTAGAAATAATGCCTCTTTTTTTTGCAGTACCATAAAATCTTCTAATTTCATCCTGCCATTCTATATTTAAAAACTTTAATAATTTTTTTATAGAATTATCAAAATCTTTCACTACATCTTCATATTTTATTTCATATAAATTTGACTCAAATAATTCTTTATATCTTTTATACAAAGTCATTGATAAATCATAAAATTTAAATGTGTCATCTAAATTAGTAAAATTCATCATTGCATCATTTGGTGCAAATTGTTGCATAAAACAACTTAAAACAACATCATATGGATTCCTTGCAGCAAATATAAATTTAGCATTTGGGAAAAAACGATATATTTCTCCAATAAAAATTAAATTCAAAGGCAACTTATCAATATAAATTTTTTTTCTATCAAATTTTGTGTATTTATTTCTTTTTTCAAAATAGATATCTCTCATTTGATGGTAAAAATTTTCATCTATATTTTCTAAATTTGAAAGATCATTATTTATTTTAATTTTTAAATAATTAATGAATTCTTCAACTATTGGTTTTTCTTCAATAACTTCAATTAAATTATGAGTTCTCAAAATCGTGTCTAAAAGAGTAGTACCAGAGCGAGGAAAACCAATTAAAAAAATAGGGTCTTTTTCTGATGGAAATTTTGACTTCCATTTTTTTTTATCAAATTTTGAGTAAAAATTTAATCGATCAGTTATAAAGTTTATATAATTTTCTTTTTTATATTTATATTTATAATTCTTATAAACTAAATTATTTGCTTCAACAAAATAATCAAATGATTTGTCGTATTCGCCAATATTATCATGGCTCTTTGCTAAAAGTTCATTTTTAATCATAATAATTTCTATTTCATTTTTATCAATTTTTAGCTTTTGGAAATTTTTTATTACAGCCTTAAAATCTTTATTCTCAAAATCATAAATACCTTGAAAAAAATCAACAATAAAATGTTCTCCTAAATTTAATCTTGCATTAATCAGAATTTTTTTCAATTTCACCAATTGATTAGATCTATTATAAATAAAAAAAAGATTCCTATATGCGTGGATCATATTTGGTTTTAAGTCTAATACTGACACATAATATTTTTCTGCATTTAATAAATCATTTTTATCTTTGTAAAGATTTGCTAGATTATAATGAGCTAGTATATTTTTTTTATCTAAAAGAATAGACTTTTTATAATTTTGCTCTGACAATTCGAAATTACCATTCTTGCTATAAGCTATTCCAAGATTGCAAAATGCAATTGAAAATTTTGGTTTTAATTTAATTGCACATTCAAAACTTTCTATCGCTTGTTCATAACTATATAGATTTAGATATACTAAACCCAAATTATTATGAATTTCAGGTATGGTTTTATCAATAATAATTATTTTTTTAAACAAATCCCTTGCGTCATTAAATTTTTTTGACTGGACTGCTTTTTGAGCTAAATCTAGTAACTGATTAATATTTGAATTTTCTTTATTCATTATTTAAATATTATTAAATATTAAGTATGCTATAATTTTTTTTATGAAAAAAACAGATCTTCCAAACAAAATACCATTATTTCCGTTAAGTAATTTTATTATTTTTCCAAAAACAACTGTGCCATTAAACATTTTTGAGCCTAGATATATTGATATGATTAACGACTCTATGAGAACAAATAAATATATTGGAATGATCCAACCCAAATCAATTAAGAATGAAATAAACATTAAACCTAAATTACATGATATTGGATGTATGGGTAAAATAGTAAGTTTTAAAGAAACTGAGGATAGGCGTTTTTTAATTGAACTTAAAGGAATTATAAGATTTGAGATTTCAAAAGAAATTCAATCAAGCAAAAAGTATAGAGAATTTGAAATAAATTTTGAAAAATTTTATGATGATTTAAAAGAAAAAAAAGAAAATCTTAAATTTTCTGACCTTGAGTTAATATTTAAAGATCTAAAAAATCTTTTTGAAAAAAAAGGTTTTATAATTAATTGGAGAGCACTCGAAAAACAGAGTTTAGATGAAATTATAAATGCTCTCGCTATGGCATCTCCGTTTACATTAGAAGAAAAGCAAGTTCTACTTGAGGCGAAAGATTTAGAAATCAGGAAGAATAAAATAACCAATATATTAACTACTTACACTTTTGATCAATACAATAATTCAACTGTTCAATAATACTAAAAGATAATACCTTTATCTGCAATTTTAATAAAAGTCTTATTTATATTTTGATTTCTTCCAAAAAGTCTAATTGATTTACTTAGTAAATTATTATTCATTTTATTTTCTAAATTAAAAAATTCGTATATCAAATCTATGCCATTCGAAAAAAGATAATTTCTATTTTTAGATTTTTTTTCAAAATCGACACAAATTGAACTATCTACCACCAAACCATTATCTTGTTTTGATTTGATCAAATTAAGAATTTCTTTAATATCTCTTAAAATCATATTAAATCCTTGTCCCGCTAAAGGATGTACCTTATGCAGCGAGTCTCCAAATGCTAAAATATTATTTTTATAGTAAGTTCTTAAATTAGATGAATTTAATTTAAATTTGGAATAATTACTTATTTTTTTTATTTTATAGTTGATATTATATTTCTTAACAAAATATTCGAGATTCATTTTTTCAATACCTTTAACTGAATAAACTACGGATGTTTCAGTTTCTGATAAGGGCA
>CACJLM010000027.1 GCA_902594245.1 uncultured Pelagibacteraceae bacterium
TATGAAAGTAGACCTAATGTAACTTCTGATGTAGCATCTCTATGTTTTAAATCTGGAAATGCTGTGATTTTAAAGGGTGGAAAAGAAGCATACAATTCAAATAAAATTTTATCAAAGTTATTTAGATCTTCATTAAGAAAAAATAATATTGATGAAAATTTTGTTCAATTTATTGATAATAAAAATAGAAAAGTTGTCGATTTTTTATTAACAAAAATGAGTAAACATGTTGATGTGGTTATTCCAAGGGGGGGTAAACAATTAGTAAAAAAAGTTCAAACTTTATCTAATTTACCAATAATTGGTCACTTAGAAGGAGTTTGTCATACTTTTATAGATAAAGATGCAAATCTTAAGATTGCCAAAAAAATTGTTTATAATGCAAAACTTAGAAACACCGCAATCTGTGGTGCAACTGAAACAATTTTATTACATCAAAAGATTTTAGCCAAATCATGTAATTATATATTAGATGATTTAGAAAAAAATGGCTGCAAAATAATTGGAGATAATAAAATTCGAAAATTTTATAAAGGAAAAATATTTAAAGCTACTGATAAAGACTGGTCTAAAGAATATTTATCACCTACCGTATCTGTAAAATCAGTAGGTGATCTAAATGAAGCTATTAAACATATTAATAGATATGGTACTATGCATACAGATTCTATTATTACAAAAAATAAAATGACTGCAAAAAAATTTTTGTCAGGAGTTAAAAGTTCTATAGCAATGCACAACACATCAACTCAATTCGCTGATGGTGGTGAGTTTGGTTTTGGAGGAGAAGTTGGAATTTCAACTAATAAACTTCCTCCAAGAGGTCCTGTTGGTTTAAATCAATTAGTCTCATATAAATATCAAATTACAAGTAATGGCAAAATTAGGAAGTAATTTAAAATCAAAAAATAGAATTGGCATACTTGGTGGATCTTTTGATCCAGCACATAAAGGTCATTTAGCAATATCAAAGAAAGCTATCAAAAAGTTTAAATTAAAAAAGATAATATGGGCCATTACTGCAAAAAATCCTTTTAAGAAAAAAAGTGAAACAAGTATTCCTGATAGAATCAAAAGATGCAAAAAAATTATAAAATCAAATAATTTAATTAAAGTAAAATTTTATGAAAAAATTATAAAATCAAACAAAACAATAAATTTAATAAACTATATTAAAAGAAATACTACATCTGAAATTTTTTTTTTAATGGGTGCAGATAGTCTTATAAATTTTCATAAATGGCATAAATGGAACATGATTGCTGAAAAATGTAATTTAATTGTTTTTGATCGCCATGGATATAAAAAAAAATCTTTAAATTCAATATCATTTAAAAGACTAAAAGGTAAAAAATTGAAATTTATTAAATTTAATAAGGTCAAAATTTCATCTTCTCAATTAAGGAAAATTTGATAAGGTAAATTTAATTAATGGATAAAATTTCAGATTTAAAACAAATCATAATACATACTTTAGACATTAACAAAGCCCAGGACATTGTTAGTATAGATTTAAAAGACAAAAGTTCTATGGCCGATTTTATGATAATAGCAAGTGGTACATCTTCAAGACATATACAAGCATTATCTGAACAAGTTTTAGAAAAATTAAAAAGCAATGGTATTAACGAATGTAAAATAGAAGGTAAAGATAGCAGTGAATGGAAATTGGTTGATGGTATTGATTTAATTGTACATATTTTTCACCCAGAAAAAAGAAAATTTTATGAGTTAGAAAAAATGTGGTCTGAATTAATTCCTAAAGAAAAGGTAATAATATGAAATTCAAAAAAATTTTAATAATATTATTTTTTATAAATTTCATTTTCTTAAAAAATTCCTTTTCATCAGACAGTGAAATTTACAAAAAAATTGACC
The DNA here is from genome assembly GCA_902594245.1 of uncultured Pelagibacteraceae bacterium. Classification (GTDB taxonomy): domain Bacteria; phylum Pseudomonadota; class Alphaproteobacteria; order Pelagibacterales; family Pelagibacteraceae; genus Pelagibacter. The sequence continues at coordinate 1,879 of CACJLM010000027.1, forward strand.
TCTTTGGTGAAGTTTTAGAAAAAATAAATAAAGAATATGTCGATGAGATAGATCAATCAGAAAGCATGGATGCAGCTATAGATGGTCTTCTTCAGTCATTAGATCCTTACTCAGGATATATGCCACCAAAAATTTTTGATGAAATGCAGACTGATACTAGTGGAGAATTCGGAGGGCTTGGTATTGAAGTAACTATGGAGGCAGGAGTAGTAAAAGTAATATCTCCAATCGATGATACTCCAGCATCTAGAGCTGGCATTAAAGCTGGTGATTATATTGTCAAAATTGAAAATACACAGGTTCAAGGAAAGTCTCTTAGTGAAGCTGTTGATTTAATGAGAGGTCCAGTTGGATCAAGTATTGAGCTAACTATTAGAAGACGTGGAGAAAAGAAAGCTTTAATATTTGAAATTACAAGAGAAATAATTGAAATTAAGTCTGTTAAAGCTGACCTTTTAGATAAAAATATTGGTTATTTAAGATTAACTTCTTTTAACGAAAATAGCGCACAACAAATTGAAAATGAAATAAAAAAATTAGAAAAGAACAAAGAGTTAAAAGCTTACATTTTAGATTTGAGAAATAATCCAGGTGGTCTTCTATCGCAAGCAATAACTATTTCAGATTTTTTTTTAGAAAATGGTGAGATCGTATCAACAAAAAGTAGGAAATCATCTGAGAATAGAAAATGGTTTGCAAAAAAAGGCGATATTACTAATGGTAAAACTTTAATTGTGTTAATTAATTATGGTTCAGCTTCAGCTTCAGAAATAGTAGCTGGTGCTTTAAAAGATCATAAGAGAGCAATAATATTAGGAGAAAATAGTTATGGAAAAGGTTCTGTTCAATCAATTATCCCTTTAAAGAATAAAGGTGCAATAAGACTAACTGTTGCTAAATATTATTTGCCCTCAGGTAAATCAATTTCTGAGGTTGGGGTATCACCAGACATAGAAATTGACGAAAAGTTAGATGATTTTAAAATAAAAACTGAAACAGATAATCAATTAAACTACGCTTTAAAACTACTTAACGGTTAAACATGGAAGATAAGTTTAAGAATTTACCATTAAGAAGTGGTGTAGGAATTGTTGTTCTAAACAAAGATAACAAAATTTTTGTAGCAAAAAGAATTGATAATCCAAAAAATTTTTGGCAAATGCCACAAGGAGGAGTAGATGAAGGTGAAAATTTCTTATCTGCTGCCTATAGAGAGTTAGAGGAAGAGACTAGTATAAAAAGTGTCAAATTAATCTATGAAATAGATGAAATTACAACTTATTTACTACCAAAGCATTTACTAGGTGTTATATGGAAAGGAAAATATAAGGGTCAAAAACAAAAATGGTTTTTAATGAGATTCTTGGGGAATGATAATGAAATTAATATTAATACTAATAAACCAGAATTTTTAGAATGGAAATGGATTGATTTAGATATGATTACTGATGTTGTTGTCGATTTTAAACTTGATGTTTATAAAACTCTGCAAAAAAAAATAAAAAAATTACTAGTTAATTGATCTCAAAACCTCTATTTTTTGATCAATCAAATATTTAGTTTGATCATTTAATTCTTTTTTGGAAGTTTCATCCTCTGCTGCTTTTAATAATTCTTGAATTTTACTTTTTTCCATATCTTTTAAATTAAAAATAGAACTTGTAAGAACTGATAAATTATTGTTCTTAAACTCTATGATACCATCTTCAATATAAAATTTTTCCTCTCCATTTTTTGAGTAAATCTTTATTATTCCAGGTTTTAAAAAAGAAATAATAGAAATATGATCTTTAAGAATTCCAATTTCTCCCTCAAACGCCGGGACTACGACCTCAGTCACATCTTCTTTTGACAAAAAAGACTTATCAGGATTAACAATTTCTAACTTGAACTCTTCGCTCATTATGCAGCGTCTTTTTTCATTTTTTCAGCTTTTTCAATTGCTTCCTCAATTGTACCAACCATGTAAAATGCGGCCTCTGGAAGATGATCATATTCACCTTTACATATTGCATCAAAGCCTTTTATTGTTGACTCTAAATCTACAAGTTTACCTGGTGATCCAGTAAATACCTCAGCAACAAAGAAGGGTTGTGATAAAAATCTTTGAATTTTTCTTGCTCTTGCTACTGTTAATTTATCTTCTTCCGATAATTCATCCATTCCTAGAATTGCAATAATATCCTGCAAAGATTTATATGTTTGAAGAACTTTTTGAACTTCTCTAGCAACTCTGTAATGTTCATCTCCAACTATTCTTGGATCAAGAATTCTAGAAGTAGAGTCTAATGGATCCACTGCTGGATAGATCCCAATTTCAGCAATTTGTCTTGAAAGGACTGTAGTTGCATCCAAGTGAGCAAATGAAGTGGCAGGTGCTGGATCAGTTAAATCGTCTGCTGGAACATAAATAGCCTGTACAGAAGTAATTGATCCTTTGTTTGTTGTCGTAATTCTTTCTTGCAAGTTACCCATATCAGTCGCCAAAGTAGGTTGATAACCAACTGCTGAGGGTATCCTTCCTAAAAGTGCTGATACCTCAGAACCAGCTTGAGTAAATCTAAAAATATTATCAACAAAAAAAAGAACATCCTGGCCCTCTTGATCTCTAAAATATTCAGCTACAGTCAATCCTGTAAGAGCAACTCTGGCTCTAGCTCCTGGCGGTTCATTCATTTGACCGTATACTAATGCTGCCTTCGACCCCGAACCATCTTTTTTTATTACACCGGACTCTATCATTTCATGATAAAGATCGTTACCTTCCCTTGTTCTTTCACCAACACCAGCAAAAACAGAAAAGCCTCCATGTGCTTTAGCAACGTTGTTAATCAATTCCATAATTAAAACAGTTTTTCCAACTCCTGCTCCTCCAAATAATCCAATTTTTCCACCTTTGGCATAAGGTGCCAGCAAGTCAATTACCTTTATACCTGTAACTAAAATTTCTGTTTCGGTTGACTGATCATTAAATTCAGGTGCAGGTCTATGAATAGGCCAGCTTTCTTTTGTTTTAACAGCACCTCTTTCATCAATAGGTTCACCAATCACATTAATAATTCTACCTAAAGTTTCTGGTCCTACAGGAACTTTGATTGGAGCATTAGTATTAACGACTTCATCTCCTCTTTTTAGTCCCTCTGTAGCATCCATTGCAATAGTTCTTGCTGTTGACTCTCCTAAATGTTGAGCAACTTCTAAAACTAAACGATTATTGCCATTTTTACATTCTAACGCAGTCAAAATCTCTGGAAGTTCTCCTTCAAATTTAACATCCACTACTGCTCCAATAACTTGTGTGATTATTCCTTTGCTCATATCTATAAACTTTCTGCTCCTGATATAATTTCTATTAGTTCTTTTGTAATTGCTGCCTGACGACTTCTATTATACTCAATAGTAAGTTTGTCAACCATTTCACCTGCGTTTCGAGTAGCATTATCCATTGCACTCATTCTTGCTCCTTGTTCGCTAGCTGAATTCTCTAACATTGCTTTAAATATTTGCGTTGAAATATTTTTAGGCAATAAGTTGCTTAAAATT
>CACJLM010000028.1 GCA_902594245.1 uncultured Pelagibacteraceae bacterium
ACCAAACAGATTGAGGAAATAACAAATTATAAAATTAGAAAACAAAATCTTATTGATGAAATTACAAGAATTGAAAAGTCTGATTTAAATGAAGACGCTAAAGAAAGGAGAATAAAAAGATTAAAAAAAAGATACACAATTGGAAAAGTAAAATTTGACTCAGTAATTATTTCTGATTTTGATGAAAGTTTAAAAAGTGTAATTACGTCTCTTTTATATACTGATGTTTCGCCTGAGGATAAAAATTTTATTGTATTTAATCAATGGTTTAATGAAAGTTTACTATCTGAAAAAACTTTACAACCTATTTATTATCCATCTATAAACAAAAAAAATTTAGATAAATTTAATGAAAAGTTTTTAAAAATATATAATGAGATACCAAATCACTTGGCTTTATTAAGCTACGATCTTGTTGGATTAATATACTACTTATCGTTAAAAATGGATTTGTCTCAAACAAATAACTTATTTAAAAAAGAAAATTCTTTTAAAGGCAAAATAGGTATTTTTGATATCAAAAATAATAAAATTAATCATAGGTTAAATCTTTATGAAATAAAAGATGGTTCTATTAAAGAAATTTTTTAATTTTTTTAAAAGCTAAAAAGCGATGATCTATTTTATATTTTTCTTTTGGTGAGATTTCTGCAAAAGTCTTATTTTTGTTTTCAGGAATAAATATTGGATCGTATCCAAATCCATTTTTTCCTTTTGGTTTTTTTGAAATTATTCCATTAACTATTCCTTCAACACAAGCAATTTTTTTTTTTAAGTTACACAATGACAATGCACAAACAAATCTTGCTTTAAGTTTTTTATCTTTCCAATTTTTATCTTTTTTTTTTATTTCTCGATAAACCCTTTTTATAGCTTTATTAAAATCTAGGTTTTTACCTCCCCATCTAGCTGAATGAATTCCTGGTTTTTTATTTAAAATATTAATTTCTAAGCCTGAGTCATCTGCTAAACATATCAATCCTGTTTTTTTAGAAAAATATTTAGATTTAATCAAAGAATTTTCTTTAAATGTTTTGCCATTTTCAATTGGGCTTTTAAGATTAAATTCAGACGTAGAGTGAATTTTAATGTTTTTTGGCAATAAACGCCTAATTTCTCGCAGTTTTCCCTTGTTATTGGTCCCAATAATTAATCTATTAATTTTTTGCTTAGCCATCTAGAAATTTATAAATTTCATACCATATTAGAGAGTATGGAAAAAGAAGAAAACCAAAATAATACTGATATAAATCAAAAGGCAGAAGAAGAAAATTCTGGACCTGAGAAAAATTTGAATGCTGAAAATAAGCAAGGAGAAGTGCAAGAGCCTAAAAAAGAAAATATAGAAACTACTCCAGAGGAAAAAATTGCTGAGCTCGAAGATAAAGTAACGAGAACTTTTGCTGAAATGGAAAATCAGAGAAGAAGATTTGAAAAAGAAAAAGAAGATGCATTTGAATATGGTGGCTATAGTTTTGCTAAAGAAGCATTAAACTTAATTGATAACTTAGATCGATCTAAATATGCTTTAGAAAATGACGATAAGCTAAAAGAAACGGAAGCATTAAAAAAGACACTTGAACACTTAGATATTATAAAGAAAGACCTAATTTCTATTTTTGAAAAAAATAACATTAAGCCTATTGATAGCCTTAACAAAAAACTAGACCCAAACTTTCATCAAGCAATGATTGAAATAGAAGATAACACGAAAGAGCCTGGCACAATAATTCAAGAAATTCAAAAAGGATTTACTATAAAAGATAGGCTACTTAGACCATCATTGGTTGGAGTATCAAAAAAAGAGGAAAAAACCAAAGAAAACCCTGAAAATTTGAAAGATAAATAATTATGCGAATAACTTGTAGTTTTACATTTAAACCCTATATGAGGAAAGAGAGCTATTAATTATGAGTAAAATAATTGGAATTGACCTAGGAACAACAAATTCGTGTGTTGCCATCATGGAAGGAACACAAGCAAAAGTTTTAGAAAATGCAGAGGGGGCTAGAACAACTCCTTCAGTAGTTGCGTTTAATGACGAGAATGAAAAATTAATAGGACAACCTGCGAAGAGACAGGCAGTCACAAATCCGGAAAACACTATATTTGCAGTTAAGAGATTAATTGGAAGAAATTTTAATGATCCAACTGTAAAAAAAGATATAGAGGCTGCTCCTTTTAAAATAGTTAATTCTGAAAAAGGTGATGCTTGGATTGAAGCTAAAGGTGAAAAATATTCACCCTCTCAAATATCTGCATTTATTTTACAAAAAATGAAAGAAACAGCTGAAAAATATTTGGGTCAAGCTGTAACAAAGGCTGTTATTACAGTTCCAGCATACTTTAACGATGCGCAAAGACAAGCAACAAAAGATGCAGGAAAAATTGCTGGGTTAGAAGTATTGAGAATTATCAATGAACCAACTGCAGCATCACTAGCTTACGGTTTGGATAAAAAACAAAATAAAAAAATTGCAGTTTATGACTTGGGTGGAGGAACTTTTGATGTTTCCATCCTTGAGCTTGGTGATGGAGTTTTTGAAGTTAAATCAACTAATGGTGATACATTTTTAGGTGGTGAAGACTTTGACAATGCAGTAGTTGAATATTTAATTTCTGAGTTTAAAAAAGATAATGGTATAGATCTTAAATCAGATAAACTTGCTTTACAAAGGTTGAAGGAAGCAGCTGAAAAAGCAAAAATAGAATTATCTTCTGCCGAACAAACAGATATAAATTTACCTTTTATTACTGCTGATAAAACAGGTCCGAAACATATTAATTTAAAAATGACTAGAGCGAAACTTGAAGCTTTAGTTGAAGATTTAATATCTAGAACAATGCCTCCATGCAAAACTGCTTTAAAGGATGCGGGAGTTACTGCAAGTGAAATTGATGAGGTAGTTATGGTTGGTGGTATGACTAGAATGCCAAAAGTAATTGAAGAAGTAAAAAACTTTTTTGGAAAAGATCCTAATAAAAGTGTAAATCCAGACGAAGTAGTTGCTATGGGAGCTGCTATTCAGGCTGGAGTTTTACAAGGCGATGTTAAAGATGTTCTTCTTCTTGACGTTACACCTTTATCATTAGGCATAGAAACGCTTGGCGGTGTTTCAACTAAATTAATTGAAAAAAATACCACTATACCTACTAAAAAAAGCCAAGTATTTTCTACAGCTGAAGATAATCAGCCCGCTGTATCAATTAGAGTTCTTCAAGGTGAAAGAGAAATGGCAGCTGATAATAAGGCATTAGGAAATTTTGAATTAGTTGGTATTGCACCAGCTCCTAGAGGTGTTCCACAAATTGAAGTTACTTTTGATATTGATGCAAATGGTATTGTTAATGTATCTGCAAAAGATAAAGGAACAGGAAAAGAACAAAAAATTCAAATTCAAGCATCTGGTGGTTTAAGTGATGAAGAAATAGAAAAAATGGTAAAAGATGCAGAAGCAAATAAGGAAGCTGATAAAAAGAAAAGAGAGTCTGTTGATGTTAGAAATCAGGCAGATACTTTAATTCACTCTACGGAAAAAAATTTAAAAGAGCATGGATCAAAGATTTCTGATGTAGAGAAAAAAGCAATAGAAGATGCATCATTGACCGTAAAAGAAGCTTTAAAAGGTGAAGACATTGAGGATATCAAGAAAAAAACTGAGGCATTAGTTCAAGCATCGATGAAACTCGGAGAAGCTATTTATAAATCACAACAAAATACGAAACCTGAGTCTGGTAAAGATGATGGAAATGATAACAAAGGAAAAAAAGACGATAATGTTGTTGATGCGGATTTTGAAGAAGTAAAAGACGAGAACAAAGAAAAAAGCGCTTAACTGACATCTATTTGTCCATATAAAAATGGCTAAAAGAGATTACTATGATGTCCTGGGTGTTAATAAAAACGCATCTCCTAGCGAATTAAAATCTGCTTACAGAAAATTAGCTGTAAAATATCATCCTGATAAAAACCCTGGAGATAAAGTTGCTGAAGACAAATTTAAAGAGGCAAGTGAAGCTTACGGCATCCTTTCAGACAAATCAAAAAAAGAGAATTATGATAATTTTGGTCATGCTGCTTTTGAAAATGGTGGTGGAGGCAGAGGTGGCTTTGGAGGTTTTAGTGGTGCGGATTTTTCAGACATATTTGAGGACTTCTTTGGAGACTTTGGTGGTGGTCGAAGAAATTCTAGAAGAAACAACAATAGAGGTTCTGATTTAAGATATGATTTATCAATATCTCTAGAAGAAGCTTTTATTGGTAAAAAACAAAATATACAATTCTCAACTACAGAAAAGTGCAATACTTGCAAAGGGAATGGATCTAAACCTGGTTATAGTCCTGATAGATGCACATATTGTGGTGGAAATGGTAGAGTGCGATCAAATCAAGGTTTTTTTACTGTTCAACAAACTTGTCCACAGTGTGCTGGAAGTGGAGAAGAAATTACAAACCCATGTAATGATTGTAATGGTCAAGGAAATAAACAGATCTCAAAAAAAATATCAGTTACCATTCCAAAAGGTGTAGATGATGGAACTAGAATTAGATTAGCTGGAAAAGGTGAAGCTGGAACTAGGGGTGGTGCAAGTGGAGATTTATATTTGTTTGTAAACGTAGAATCTCATCAAGTTTTTAAAAGATCAGATGTAAATCTATTTTTCGAATTTCCAATTTCTATAGCAGATGCAGCACTTGGAACAACGATTGAAATACCAACAATTGATGGTGGTAAAGCTAAAATTAAAATACCTGAAGGGACTCAAAGTGGAAAACAATTTAGATTAAAAGGAAAAGGTATGCCTTTCATGAGAAGAGGTGATTTCGGAGATCTATATGTGCAAGTCAAAACAGAAGTTCCAATATCTCTTAATAAAGAACAAAAAGAACTATTAGAAAAATTTAGGGAAATTGAAAATGATAGATCTAATCCAAGTATAAAAAAATTTTTTCAAAAAGCTAAAGATTTTTGGAATAATTGATAATGGGACTAGAACAAATAATTCCAGCTTTTTTTTTGATTGCTGTTTTAATTCTAGTTCTTCCTAGTTTTATTAGATCAAATTCGAACATTAAACAATTA
>CACJLM010000029.1 GCA_902594245.1 uncultured Pelagibacteraceae bacterium
GGACCCATTTCAGAATTTTTGTCCATTCCAGGACCAACTTTTAAAGCCTCTGCTTTTTTTGACAATCTTGATACCAATTCGTCTCCAATATCTCCAACAGCAACAGCGACTGATTGAGCCATACATCTTTCACCTGCTGAACCGTAAGCTGCCCCCATCAAACCATTAACAGCACTATCTAAATCACAATCTGGCATAACAACTAAATGATTTTTAGCACCACCTAGAGCTTGAACTCTTTTTTCATTTTTTGCAGAGTTTTCATATATGTATTTTGCAATAGGTGTTGAACCGACAAAACTCACTGCCTTGATATCCTTGTTTGTGAGAATTGCATCTACTGCCTCTTTATCACCATTTACAACATTAAAAACACCATCTGGTAAACCAGCCTCTTTTAAAAGTTCTGCTAATCTTATTGAGCACGATGGATCTTTTTCTGATGGCTTTAATATAAAAGTATTTCCACAAGCAATCGCTATTGGAAACATCCACATTGGTACCATTGCTGGAAAATTAAACGGTGTAATACCAGCAACAACTCCTAATGGTTGTCTTATTGACCAACTATCAACATTTGTGCCAACATTTTCTGAAAATTCGCCTTTTAACAAATGAGGAATACCACAAGCAAATTCTACAACTTCTAAACCTCTTGTTAAAGAACCTTTGGCATCTTCATAAACTTTACCATGTTCTGAGACAATTAATTGAGTAAGTTCATCTGAATTTTTTTCAATCAACTCTTTGAACTTAAACATGATCCTAGCTCTCTGAAGTGAAGGTTTAAGTGACCAATCTTCAAAAGCTTTTTTGGCTATTTCAACTGCTTGATCTAAATCACCTTTAGAAGCTAAATTTACTTCTTTTTCTTGCTCACCTGTGGCTGGATTGAAAACTTTTCCTTTTTTATCTGATTTTCCAGGAATAATTTTTCCACCTACAAAATGTTCAATTAATTTCATGAATACGATCTTTTAGAGTAAAAATTCTTATTAGTCTATTGTTTAAATATTAGCGGTTGCTAACATTTTTTTTATTTCAGCTATAGCTTTTGCAGGGTTTAAACCTTTTGGGCATGCGCTAGTACAGTTAAGAATTGTATGACAACGATATAACTTTAGTTCATCTGCAACTTTTTTTAACCTTGCTTTTCTTTCATCATCTCTACTATCTACAATCCATCTATAAGCTTGCAATAGGACTGCTGGACCTAAATATTTGTCTCCATTCCACCAATAACTTGGGCATGAAGTTGAACAGCATGCACACATTATACATTCATAAGCACCATCTAGTTTTGCTCTATCTTTTTTGGATTGGATAATTTCTTTTGTTTCTGATTTAGAATTTGATTTCAACCATGGTTCAATTGATTGATACTGTTTATACAAACCATCTAAATCACCAATCAAATCTTTTTTAACTTTTAAATGGGGTAGTGGATAAATATTAATATCACCATTAATTTCAGAATGAGGAGTTGTGCAAGCTAAACCATTTTTTCCACCTATATTCATTGCACAAGAACCACAAACACCATGCGCGCAAGATCTTCTATATGCTAATGTTGGATCTATTTCATTTTTTATCTTATTTAAAATATCCAATACTTTTGATGGGCAATTGTCCATATCAACTTCGTAAGTATCAACCCTAGGATTTTCTTCAGTAGATGGATCCCATCTATAGATATTTATTTTTCTTAAATTTTTTGAACCAGTTTTGTCTTTAAAATATTTACCTTTTTTTACTTCGGAGTTTTTAGGTAAATTAATTTGGACCATTAATAAACTCTTTCCTGAGGTGGAAAATATTGAACTTCGTTTGTTAGAGTGGATTTATGTACTTCCCTATAACCTATTTTAGTTTTTTTACCATTACACCAGGCAAGAGTATGTTGCATAAATTTTTCATCATCTCTTTTTGGAAAATCCTCTCTTGCATGTGCCCCTCGACTTTCCTTTCTATTGTAAGCAGAATCTACAGTAACAACTGCTTGTCTTATTAAATTATCAAATTCTAAAGTTTCAACTAGATCAGTATTAAATATTAGTGATTTATCTTTGACTGATATAGAGTCTAATCCTTCATAAGTCTTTCTGATTTCATCAACTCCCTCTTTAAGAGTTTTTTCAGTTCTAAAAACTGCACATTTCGATTGCATTGTTTTTTGCATTGAATGTCTTAATTCTGCAGTTCCAATATCACCATTAGCATTTCTAATTTTATCAAAACGATCTAAACACTTTTGAGTTTCTGCCTCACTTAATTCTTCATGAGGTGTTCCTGGTTTAATTAGCTCGGCTGCTCTTTTAGCGGCAGCTCTTCCAAAAACTACAAGATCTATTAATGAATTTGATCCTAATCTATTAGCTCCATGAACAGATACACATGCTGCTTCTCCAATTGCCATAAGTCCTGGGACAGTTTTTTCTGAACCATTTACGGTCAAAACTTCAGCTTTATAATTAGTTGGAATACCACCCATATTATAATGAACAGTTGGTACAACAGGAATTGGTTCTTTGGTAACATCAACATTAGCAAATAATCTTGCTGCATCAGTTATTCCGGGTAGTCTACTTTCAATTATATCTTTATCTAAATGACTCAAATTTAAATGAACATGATCTTGATCTTTTCCAACACCTCTTCCCTCATTAATTTCAATTGACATTGATCTACTAACAACATCTCTTGATGCTAAATCTTTTGCCTTAGGCGCATATCTCTCCATAAATCTTTCACCTTTAGAATTCGTAAGATATCCTCCTTCACCTCTAGCACCTTCTGTTATCAATGTGCCGTGTCCATAAATTCCAGTTGGATGAAATTGAACAAATTCCATATCTTGTAAAGGCAATCCAGCTCTTAAAACCATTGCATTGCCATCTCCAGTACAAGTATGAGCAGAAGTTGCGGAATAATAAACTTTACCATAACCACCAGTTGCTATAATTACAGTGTGAGCTCTAAACCTATGAATGGTTCCATCATTTAAGTTCCAAGCAATTAATCCTTTACATGCACCATCTTTCATCAACAAATCTAATGCAAAATATTCAATAAAAAATTCTGTTTTATGCTTTAATGCTTGTCCATATAAAGTGTGTAAAATTGCATGACCTGTTCTATCAGCTGCAGCACAAGTTCTTTGCACTATTCCATTCCCGTAATTTTTTGTCATTCCTCCAAAAGGTCTTTGATAAATCTTGCCATCATCTGTTCTGCTAAAAGGAACACCATATTTTTCTAACTCAATAACAGCTTTGGGAGCCTCTTTACAAAGATATTCAATACTATCTTGATCACCCAACCAGTCTGCACCTTTAACAGTGTCATACATATGCCAACGCCAATCATCTTCTCCCATATTTCCAAGTGCAGCAGATATACCTCCTTGTGCAGCCGAAGTATGACTTCTGGTAGGAAAAACTTTTGAAATGCAAGCTGTTTTTAATCCAGCTTCACTTAATCCAACTGCAGCTCTCAAACCAGAACCTCCAGCTCCTAGAACTACAACATCATATTCATGATCAATTATTTTATATGAACTCATAATCTAGATATTAATATAATTGTAATTAATGGAATTACCACAGCGGATAGATATAAAAGTCTATTTGCGACATTTTTGATTTTATTATTTTTAATATA
>CACJLM010000030.1 GCA_902594245.1 uncultured Pelagibacteraceae bacterium
ATTGTCCTCAGTCATATGCTTCACCTTTTTTGTGAAGTTAAGTATTTGATTTGAGTCTTTTTCTATCATTTCCCCTTCTATAATAATGTTTTTTAGTTGATCTTTTCTGGCACCGATTAATAAAAGAGTTTTTTGAATTATATCCTCTTCTTTTTGTGAATAATTTTCGTCTATTTTTGCTGCATGTATCAGCAAAGCACAGATATCAATATAATCCTCATTAATTTTTTTTTTATCTTTTTTTTTAAAAAACATGTGTTAATTAAGATTGAGATCTTTTAATATACCAAAAGGATTTTCTCTTGCTGTCTTTTTATTGATTGTTTTCTTAAATTTTTTATTTATTACATATTTAAAGAAAACTTCACTATCTTTTTCTTTAACTACGTAGCCCATAATTTTAATAAGTTTTTTAAAATTGTCTTTACTACAGCCAAGTAAATTTAACATTTCTGGTACTAGTTTTATTTCTTTATCTTTGTCGGAACTAGAATTTATAATTTTCATAAATAGTCTTTCTAAAATATCAATTCTAACAAAAAAATTATCAAAGTTTTCGAATCCACAAAGGAGCATAAAATTTTTATTATTATTACTTTTATCGTTAATGAAATTTAATCCAAATAAAGGAGGTTTTAGATTGTAGTATTTTTGATGGTAGTTTTTCCAAAGCAATGTTCTCAAAGAAACTGCTTCTGGTTTAATTAATTTATATAAAAAAATATGGTATCTTCCAAATTTAACACCAAGATCTCTTAAAATTTTTCTATCATTTTGCTCTAGGTTTTTTAGATATTCAGAAACTTGTTCTCTTTTAAGCACACCATTATTTTCATAAAGTTGGAATGCTAAAGCTTTTATCGAAGTATTATTTTCTTTGATATTTTTTAAATCAATAAGACTTTTTAAAACATTATTAATCTTATTTTCAATCCATTTTTCTAAAAAATTTGTTAATTTCTGTTTTTGATCTTGTTCTAAAATATCGTCTACTATCAATTCTATATTTGGATTTAAATAATCTCTCCCAGTTATTAATTTGGCAATAGGTGAATTGTTCCAATAAATTTTAAAATCATCATTTAGTTCAACTAAACCAGTATCGACTACTGTTTGGATCCTTTTTTGTAATTCTGGACCTACACTTTGTCTTGCCGCTTTTTTGAGGGATTTGATATCTGTTTCTAGAGCACCTTTTTTTAAATCCAATTCTAATTTAAGACCATTTATTTTACCAATGAACTGGCCATCAATTATTACCTCATTGTTTTCTAAAATTTTTGTATCAAATTCCATGTCTTGTTTTAATCCTCTCGCAAGAACACTTGCTCGTTTATCAATAAATGTTTTAGTAAGTTCTTCATGAAGTCTGTCTGAGAGTTTATCTTCTAAAAATTTTGTTTTTTCAATCCAATAGTTTTGATTTTCTATCCAATTATTCTTATTTGAAACATAAGACCAAGTTCTTACATTTGCAATTCTATTTGATAAAGAATCTACATTTCCCTCCAATTTATCAAGCTTCATGAGTTGAAGACGCATGAAATTATCAGTAATTTTACCTTTTTTGCTGTTTAAGAATTTAAATACATTTTCAATTACTTCATAGTGATTTCCATAAGTCTTCTTCACAAAGTCAGGAATTTGACAGCATTCCCATAAAATTTTCAATTTTTTTTTATCTAACTTCAAATTTTCTAAATTTTTGTTTCTCAAAAAAAATTTAAGAGCTTTTTCATCTTCACACTCATTAATTTTTCTAAGCCAACTTTTTAAAGGTTTTTCATCTAATGATTTGATTAGTGCCGAAGGATTTTCAAAATTTAGTTTAGAATTTCTCCAATACAATGATTGAAGATTTTCAAATTTATGTTTTTCAAGTAACTCTACCTCTTCCGCGTTTATTTCTTTGCATTGTCCAGTTATCCCAAAACTACCATCATTTAAGTATCTACCTGCTCTACCAGCAATTTGTCCAATTTCAGATAGACTCAATCTTCTTAATTTTTTTCCGTCAAATTTTTTTAAATTTGAAAAATAAACTTGATTTAAATCCATATTGATTCCCATTCCAATTGCATCTGTAGCAACTAAGAAATCAACATCTCCTGATTGATATAGTTCAACTTGGGCATTTCTTGTTTTTGGACTAAGAGAACCCATAACTATAGCGGCACCACCTTTTTGTCTTCTAATTAACTCAGCTATTGCATAAACTTCTTCAGCTGAAAAGGCGATGATCGCTGTTTTTCTATCAATCCTTGAAATTTTCTTGTGTCCAGAATATGAAAGTTTTGACAATCTATCTCTATTAATGAATTCTATATCATCATCTAATTTAGATATAATATTCCTAATTGTATAAGACCCCATTAACATGGTTAATTTTTTACCTCGCATATTTAATAACCGATCAGTAAAAATATGACCCCGCTCATGATCAGCACACATTTGTATTTCATCTACACCTACAAAATCTAATTCTTTATCAATCGGCATAGACTCTACAGTGCATAAAAAATATTTAGAATTTGTAGGAATAATTTTTTCTTCCCCTGTAATTAATGCCACTTTATCTATCCCAGCTTTTAAAACTACCTTGTCATAAACTTCTCGTGCTAGTAACCTTAAAGGGAAACCAATCATGCCACTCTCAAAAGACAACATGGTTTCAATAGCTAGATGAGTTTTGCCAGTATTAGTTGGACCAAGAACTGCTGTTATTTTAAATTTAGACATTTCTATCTTTGGTATATTTTTTTTTTAACCTACCAGATGTTGTTAGTGCTAAAGAACAAAAATAGACTAAAACATGACCGAATCGGACAAAAAAAAGTTCTCATTTTAATCAATTAAATTAAATTTAAAAAAATAAAAAATATTAACCACCAGGACCTAAATTTGAAGGTTTAATTTTTAATATTTTCCAAACACCTGATGCTGAAGTAATTATTTTTTTATTACATCGTAGCTCACAAAACAAAAACACTAAAGTTCTAGTTTTTTTTAAAATTTTTACATTGCCAATAATTTCATCACCTAATTTTGATGTTCCGATAAATTTTATATCTAATGAAATAGTTACGCAAGGAGCATTATCTACTGAACGATGTGCAGCTGTTCCAGCACCAGCGTCTATCAGGGCTGAAAGATATCCCCCGTGTGTAATACCAGCAGCATTTAAATGTTTTTCATTTATTGAAGATTTAAATTCATACTCTGTATCAGAGATATTTCTAAACATAACACCACCGTTATGTTTCATAAAACCTGGTTTAATACTAATTTGTTCAAAATTATTGGACATATGATTAAAGAATTACAGTTAAAAAGAGTAAAATTATGAAAATTATTGTAAAAAAAACTATTACTGATTTTTG
>CACJLM010000031.1 GCA_902594245.1 uncultured Pelagibacteraceae bacterium
TAAATCAATTAATTTCAAAAGTTTGAAAAAAGGCAAGAAATTTATTATTTATGATATGAGAAATATCTATTCAGCAAAAAAGATAAAAGAACAAGGTTTTAGGTATTATAGTATTGGTAGATAATTAAATATTAGTTTAACTCAAAAATAGCGTCGACTTCAACTGCTACTCCTAATGGTAAACTATTTGTACTAACTGCTGCTCTTGTATGCATTCCTGCGTCACCAAAAACTACAGCTATCAAATCCGAGGCACCATTTATAACTTTAGGTTGATCATTAAAATTATCTGTTGAGTTGACAAAACCAGTTAATTTTACACATGATTTAATTTTAGAGAGATCACCTCCGCAAGCTTTTTTTGCTTGTGAAACAATATTTAAAGCACACCTTTTAGCAGCTTTATAACCATCATCAGTATTTAAATCTTTACCAATCTTGCCTTTAATTAAATTACCATTTTCATCAATTGATATTTGTCCTGAAATAAATAAAAGATTATTTGAAATTTTTGTAGCAACATATGATCCCACAGGTGATGCGGCCTCAGGTAAAATTATATCATTTTTTTTTAAGTTATCTTCAAAATTCATTTTTTTAAAACTTTCTCTCCAGTTTTTTCTATTTGTTTTTTAGTATTTTCAATTTGTTTTTTACCATCTTCATAATTTTTCTTTTGATACTCTTTGGTATCTTCTACAAAATTCTTACCAAATGAGATGGCTTTATCTTTAATTATTTCAGTTTTACAATTAAAATATTCAGAAGAATATTTTTTAAATTCATCACAGTTTGTCTCATTACTTATTGCATAATGATTGAGTGTAAAAGTAAATAGAACTAGAAATATAATCTTAATCATTTTTTTTTCTTTCTTTTAGTTTTATCGTATTCTTTTCTTTTCTCAATCAATATTAATGCTTCTTCCATAGTTAGTTCTATTGGATCTTTTTCTTCAGGTATTGTAGCATTTAGTGATTTATATTTAATATAAGGTCCATATTGACCCTTCATAACTCTTACTGGTTTTTTATCTTCAGGGTGTTCTCCTAAGTCTTTAATCATTGAAGAAGACATTCTCCCTGGCTTAGCTTCAGCTATTAATGTTATTGCTCTATTTAGACCTATTGAAAATATTTCCTCTATATTTTCAATTCGGGCAGATTTGTTTTCACATTTTAGATAAGGACCAAATCTTCCATTGTTTAGAGTAATTTCTTTTTGGTTATCAGGATTAAGACCTAAAGATTTAGGTAATGAACACAAAAACTTTGCTTTTTCTAAATCGATACTTTCCAATTCTAAACCTTTAGGAATAGAAACGTTTTTTAAAAGTTCATTAACATCTGACTTAGATTTTTTGGTTTTTTTCCTCTTTTTTTTGTTTTTTTCAATTTCTTCCTCTGATTGAATTTTTTCATACTGTAGATAAGGACCAAATCTGCCAATTTTTAAATATATATCATTACCATTTTCGTGTTTTCCAATTAATTTTGGTTCAGCTAATTGTGCTTGTGCCGCTGCCTTTGCCTTAGATAATGGTCTCGTAAACTTACATTCAGGATAATTTGAACATCCTATAAAAGCACCACCTCTGAAGCTATTTTTTAAACTTAATGTTCCAGAATTGCATAATTGGCATTTTCTTACTACATTTCCTTCATTATCTTTATCAAAAATCAATTCACCCAAACTATCATTAAGTAAATCCAAAACCTCTCTAGTTCTTTTTTCTTTAACTTCCGAAACATTATTATTAAAGTCTTTCCAAAAAAGCTCTAAAACTTTAATCCAACTTTCTTTTCCAGTAGTAATTTCATCAAGTTGATCTTCTAATCCTGCTGTAAAATTATAATCCACATATTTTGAAAATAATTTTTCTAAAAAAGCTGAAATTAATTTACCTCTATCTGTAGGAAAAAATCTTTTATTTAGTATTTCAGCATAACCTCTATTAGCAATAGTGGAAATTATACTTGCATAAGTAGAAGGTCTTCCAATACCCAGTTCCTCTAGTTTTTTAACTAAGCTTGCTTCAGAGTATCTTGGCGGTGGTTGTGTATAGTGTTGCTCATCTAATAATGATTCAATATTAATTGGTCCTTTTGAAACAGCTGGCAATATATTTTCATCGTCATCTTTACTTTGATTGTTATAAATTTTTAAAAATCCATCAAATTTAAGAACTGAACCACTAGTTTTGCAAATTGTATCATTATTATCTGAAGTTATAGTAATTGTATTTCTATCAAACTTTGCAGACTCCATTTGAGAAGATAAAGCTCTGCTCCAAATAAGGTCATAAAGTTTATTTTGATCTGTACTTAAATATTTTTTTATACTTTGAGGAGTTCTATCAACATCTGTTGGTCGAATTGCTTCATGAGCTTCTTGAGCATTTTTAGCTTTTTTACCAGAATAATTTAAAGCATCTTTAGGCAAGTATTCTTTACCGATTTCATTTTGAATATAGCTTCGGAAAGCAGATACTGCATCTTTAGATAAGTTAGTTCCATCAGTTCTCATATAAGTAATTAAACCGATCGTTTCACCCTCTATTTCTATACCCTGATAAAGCTTTTGTGCAATTTGCATTGTTCTAGACGCACCAAAACCTAATCTACTTGATGCGGTTTGCTGAAGGGTAGATGTTGTGAACGGTCCAGATGGATTTCGATTTACAACTTTGCTTGAAATATCTGTAATATTAAACTTTTTTTTACTTATACTTGCTATAGCTTTATTTATTTCATCTTTATTTCTGAATGAAAATTTTTCAATCTTATTATTATCTAATTGACTGATACTTGCGATAATTTTTTGTTTTTTTTGATCTGTAAAGTTTACATTTAAAGTCCAAAACTCCTCTGGTCTAAATGACTCAATTTCATGTTCTCTCTCTGTAATTAATTTTAAAGCAACAGATTGGACCCTTCCAGCAGATTTAGAACCTGGTAATTTGGTCCAGAGTATTGGTGAAATATTAAATCCAACTAAATAATCTAAAGCTCTTCTAGCCATATAAGCATCAACTAGATGAGGTTCAATTTGCCTAGGGTTTTCAATTCCATGTATGACAGCTTTTTTAGTTATTTCATTAAATACAACTCTTTCGATTTCTTTATCTTTTAAAAGTTTTTTTTCATTTAGATACTCTTTAACATGCCAAGCAATTGCTTCACCTTCACGGTCAGGGTCGGTAGCTAATATAATTTTAGACGAGTCTTTTGCTGCTTCAGTAATTTCTTTTAGATATTTTTTAGAAAAGCTGTCAACTTCCCATTCCATTTTAAAGTCTTGATCAGGATCAACCGAGCCATTCTTGGAGGGTAAATCTCTTATATGACCATAACTT
>CACJLM010000032.1 GCA_902594245.1 uncultured Pelagibacteraceae bacterium
CAATTGTTGGGGTTAAAAACGTAATTGCTAAATCCTTTGATACACTCGAAAAAAATATATTAATTCATTTAAATTGTATTGATTTTTGTAAAAAACAAAAACATCTTAAAAAATTAATTTTTTTTTCAACTTCTGAAGTTTTTTTAGGATCTTTGGAAAAAAGAAAATTGAAATTACCATCACCAGAAAATAATCAAATTATTTTGCCTAGTTTAGATAACCCTAGAACAAGCTATATGTTCTCCAAATTATATTGCGAAGCTTTACTGCATCAATCAGGGTTAAATTATATAATATTAAGGCCACACAATATATATGGTGAAAGAATGGGATATTCTCACGTTATACCTGAGATAGTCAGAAAAATTTTCCAAATCCAAAATTTCTCAAAATTAAAAGTTAGTAATATAAATCATAGAAGAGCTTTTTGTTATATAGATGATGCCATTACACAAATATTAAATTTAACTAAATCAAGTAAAACGAACTGTGAAGTTTATAATATTGGTAATGGGCAAAAAGAAACTACAATTAAATCTCTTGTAAAGATTTTATCTTTAAGATTAAAGAAAAATATTACTGCTATAAACTTTAAATCAAAAGACTCTTCACCGCATAGAAGATGTCCGGATATGACAAAAACAGAAAAAATTATTGGTAAAAGAAATTTAACATCTTTAGAGTTAGGATGTAAAAAATATATAGATTGGTACTACAATGAAAAAAATTTATAAAAAAATATTTCAAGAGCTTAAGAGTAATATTTTAAAGGTCGCAAAAAATAATAAAAATTTGCATGATCCATATTTTGATAATGATGAAATTAAATCTTTAAATAAAAATATAAAAAAAACATTTGTTTCAACTGCAGGAATGAATAGAAAAAACTTTGAAAAAAAAATATCAAATTTTGTCAATTCAAAATATACAATAGCTGTTAATAGTGGCACTGAAGCTTTAAGGTTATCTTTATTAGCTTTAGATATAAAAGAAAATGATGAAGTATTGGTGCCTAGCCTTACCTTTGTTGGATCAGTAAATGCTATAACGTATTGTGGGGCAAAACCACATTTCATAGATGTAAAATCAAATGACATTGTTTTAGATGATGAAAAGTTGATAAAATATTTAAGAAAAATTACGTATCATAAAAATGGTTTTACATTTAATAAAAAAACTAAAAGAAGAATTTTTGCTATAATTCCTGTTCATTTGTTTGGCCAATTTGTAAATATTATTAGTTTAAGGTCAAAACTAAAAAAATATAATATTAAAATTCTTGAGGATGCGGCAGAGGCTTTGGGTTCTAAATTTAAAAAAAAACATTTCGGTACATTTGGTGATATTGGGGTTTTAAGTTTTAATGGAAATAAGATTGTAACAACAGGAGGCGGAGGGGCTTTAATTACTAATAAAAAAGAGTATTTTGATAAGGCATTTAAACTAGCAAATGTTGGAAAAAAAATTTCATCGTTAAAACTTGAACATGACATAATAGGTTTCAACTCATTAATGCCTGCACTGAATGCTTCATTAGGTATTGCTCAATTTAAAAAATTGAACAAATTTATTAAAAAAAAAAGAAAACTCTATAATTTATATTCACAAAGTTTTTTAAATAGTGAGTATTTTGATTTATATAAAGAAAGTAAAAATGTTAAGTCTAACTATTGGTTACAGTGTGCAATTATCGAGAGCAAATATGCAAAGTATACTTACGATTTAATAAAAGATTTAAAAAAAAATAAAATTACTACTCGACCAGTATGGTATCCTATTCATTTACTTAAACCTTACAAAAAATGTAGTAAAGGAAACTTAATAAATACAATGAATATATTTAGAAGATTGATTACTTTACCCAGTAGCGTCAACACGAATATTAAATGAAATTGGGATTATTACTTGATGGTAAATGGTCTCATAATTTTCTCAATCAAATTAATAGAGAGAAATTTAAGATATGTTTTGTAATTGGGAGAGTAAAACTTGATGCTAAATTAAAAAAAATTTGTAGAAGAAAAAAAATACCTTTTTTTATAAAAAGAAATATCAATTCAAAAAAAACATTAAATTTTATGAAAGAAAATAAATGTGATTTTCTTGTTTCTCTTTCATATGATCAAATTTTCAAAAAAGATATTTTGTCATTGTACAAAAATAAAATATTGAATTGTCATGCGGGTTATTTACCATTTTATAGGGGAAGAAATGTTTTGAATTGGGCTTTAGCAAATGGTGAAAAATATTTTGGTATCAGCACTCATTTAATTGATAAAGGAATAGATACTGGAAAAATAATTTTGAGATCAAAATATAAAATAGCAGTAAATGATACCTATGAAACAATACTAAAAAAAGCTCAAATAAACTGTCCCAAGGTTTTAATAAAAACTTTAAACTTATTATTTTCAAAAAAAAAAATTAACTATATTTCCCAGGATAATCTTAAAAGTAGAAAATTTTATTATAAAAAAAGGAACAAGGAAGATGAAATTATTGACTTAAAACTAAGTTTAGAGAAAATACATAATTTGATTAGAGCAATTTCCTATCCAGGGCCAGAAGCTAAGTTGTTATTTAATAATAAAAAATTTAAAATAAAATCATCTAAAATAATTAAGTATAATAAATTTAAATTTAAAAAAAAAATTAATTTTTTTAAAGATAAAATGTATATTAAAAAAAATAATTTACTTTTAGAGTGTAATTATGAATAAATTATTATTTTTATGCACACCAGGTTTAGGTTTTTTAGATAATGTCCTTCCCTTAGCAAA
>CACJLM010000033.1 GCA_902594245.1 uncultured Pelagibacteraceae bacterium
AATACACCTAATGATAAATTAATTTGGGATGTAGGTCATCAATGTTACCCCCATAAAATTTTAACTGGAAGAAAAGATAAGATTAGAACATTGAGACAAGGAAATGGTCTTTCTGGTTTTACAAAAAGATCAGAGAGCGAATACGATCCTTTTGGTGCTGCACATAGTTCTACTTCAATTTCGTCAGCACTAGGTATTGCAGAAGCCAATAAACTGGCTAATAAATCAGATAATGTTGTAGCAGTCATTGGTGATGGAGCCATTAGCGCAGGTATGGCTTATGAGGCCATGAATAATGCTGGTGCTTCAAAAACTAAAATGATTGTTATTTTAAATGATAATGATATGTCAATTGCACGCCCAGTAGGAGCTATGAGTACTTATTTAGCCAAAATTTTTTCTGGTAAGATTTACTTTAGTTTAAGAGAGACAATAAAATTAATTACCTCAGCTTTTTCGAAAAGATTTAGTGCGAAAGCTGGCAAAGCAGAAGATTTACTTAGATCAGCTGTAACCGGTGGAACTTTATTTAGTTCACTAGGTTTTTACTATATTGGCCCAATAAATGGACATGATTTAAGTTCTTTAATACCAATTTTAAAAAATGCAAGAGACTCAAAGCATGAAGGACCAATTTTGATTCATATAAAAACTAAAAAAGGAAAGGGTTATACTTTTGCAGAAGATGCAAAGGATAATTATCACGGGGTATCAAAATTTAATATAAAGACTGGTGAACAATTTAAAAACTCAAGTAAAATCCCTTCTTATACAAAAGTTTTTGCTAACACTTTAATTCAACATGCCAAAAAAGATAGTAAAATTGTAGCTATTACAGCGGCTATGCCTGATGGAACTGGTCTTGATGCTTTTCGTAAAGAATTTCCAGATAGAACTTTTGATGTAGGAATTGCTGAACAACATGCTGTTACTTTTGCTGCTGGTTTGGCTACTGAAAACTTCAAACCTTATGCTGCCATTTATTCTACATTTCTTCAAAGAGCTTACGACCAAGTGGTACATGATGTGGCAATACAAAGCTTACCAGTAAGATTTGCAATAGATAGAGCAGGACTAGTTGGTGCTGACGGGCCAACACATGCTGGAAGTTTTGATACAACATATTTATCAACATTACCAAATTTTGTAGTAATGGCTGCTAGCGATGAAGCTGAACTAGTAAGAATGATCAATACTTCAACCGAAATAAATGACAGACCTTGTGCATTTAGATATCCGAGAGGCTCAGGATTTGGATCAGCTCTACCAAATTTAAATGAAAAAATTGAAATAGGTAAATCAAAAATTGTTAGAGAGGGTAACAAATTAGCTATTTTAAATTTTGGTGCAAGGCTTAACGAAATATTTAAAGCAGCTGAGAATTTAAAAAAAAAGGGAATCAACATAACTATTGTAGATGCAAGATTTGCAAAACCCTTAGATGAAAATCTTATTTGGCAATTAGCTACTACTCATGAAGCAATTGTAACTATTGAGGAAGGCTCTATAGGAGGTTTTGGTTCTCATGTTGTCAATTTTTTATCTAAAAAAGGTCTAATTGACTCAAATTTAAAATTTAGATCAATGACACTTCCTGATATTTTCATAGATCAAGATACACCAGATAATATGTATAAAATTGCTAATTTAGACTCTAATTCAATTGAGGAAAAAATTTTGGATGTTTTAAATTCAAATATTGTTTTACAAAAACAAAAATAGACTAACTTAACTACACTGTGCTTTATTCATTAAGTAATGATCTAATAAAACACAAGAAAGCATAGCTTCACCAACTGGAACTGCTCTAATACCAACACACGGATCATGACGGCCAGTTACAGATATTGTAGTATTTTTTCCAAATTTATTTATTGTTTTTCTACTTTTTAAAATTGAAGATGTAGGTTTTACTGCAAAGGAAATAACTATTTCTTGTCCAGAAGAGATACCACCAAGTATTCCACCTGCATTATTTGAACTAAATTTCATCTTTTTTTTATTTTGTGAAATTTCATCAGAATTTTCTTCACCAGATAATTGAGCAGAATTCATACCTGATCCAATATTTACCCCTTTAACTGCATTAATACTCATCATTGCAGATGCAATATCAGAGTCTAGCTTTGAGTAAATTGGCGCACCTAAACCTGCAGGAACTCCATTTGCTCTAACTTCAATCACTGCCCCACAAGAAGATCCTGCTTTACGAATACCTAATAAATATTTTTCCCAAATTTTTAACATGGATTTGTCTGGACAAAAAAATGGATTTTTGTAAATTATTTTATCATTCCACTTTGAAGTATCACATCCAAGAATACCTAGCTGAGTAACCGCAGCAGAAATCTTAAATTTTTTTCCTAATTTTTTTTCTAAAACTTTTTTTGCGATAGCACCTGCCGCAACTCTCGCAGCTGTTTCTCTTGCAGAAGATCTTCCTCCACCTCTATAATCTCTTATTCCATATTTTTTGAAATAAGTAAAATCAGCATGACCAGGTCTAAATTTATCTTTAATATTTTTATAATCTTTTGATCTCATGTCTTCGTTATAAATTATTAAGGATATTGGTGTACCAGTTGTCTTACCTTCGAAGACCCCGGATAAAATTTGAACTTTGTCACTTTCTTTTCTTTGAGTTGTAAATTTTGATTGGCCTGGTTTTCTTTTGTCTAATTCTTTCTGAATATCTTGCTCTTTTAGCTGAATTAATGGAGGACAACC
>CACJLM010000034.1 GCA_902594245.1 uncultured Pelagibacteraceae bacterium
AAGGAGTGGTTTATTTTTGGTATCATAATTTTGTAAAACTAATTCTTTTAAATTTGAAACATTGCCCTCAGCAGCAAATGTATTTTGAAAACCTGCAGTTCTTGCTTTTTTTTCGGTCGCATCTCCAACACAAAAGCACACAATATTTTTGTCTATTTTTTTTAAATCTATAAATTTTATTGCATTGGCACTAGTAAAAATAATTCCTCCATAATCAAAAAAATTAATTTCCTCATAATTAGTTTTTTCTATAGTCAATAAAGGAAGGTGGGAAACTTGATGACCTAAAGATTGGAATTTCAAAATCAATTCTGAACAATCTTCCAAAGGTCTTGTTAATAAAATATGCATATTATCTTTTATATGAATTATTTGATTTAGTTTTTAAAATTTGGCCAATTTCTTTTCCAATTTCTCTGAATTTTTCAACTTTTTCAATTTTCTTTTCATAGAACCTTTTTGAACCGTCTAAAGAAAATAGCTCTGCCTCAATAATAATATTTTTTCCATCAATTATAGAATGTGCACCTATAGCTGTTTCACAATCCCCTTCTAAAACTTTTAAAATATTTCTTTCTGCATGAGCTCTTTTATAAGTTTCATTATGATTAATTTTTTTTAACAAAGAAATTATCTCCAAATCATCTTCTCTACATTGAAGCGCAATAATACCTTGGCCAGCACTTGGAATTATTTCTTCAGGTGTAAATATTTCTGAAATTTCGTTTTCAAGTTCTAAGTACTTAATTCCTGCATAAGACAAAATTATTGCATCATATAAGCCATCTTTTAATTTCCTTATTCTAGTATCAACATTGCCTCTAATAAGTTTGCAATGAACATCAGGTCGAATTTTTTTTATTTGAAATTCTCGTCGATATGAAGATGTTCCCACAATCGATTTCGTATCTAAATCTCTCAATTTTTTTTTATTTCTGGAAATTAAAATTTCTTTTGGATTATTTCTTTCTAAAAAATTATCGGTCAATAAACCATCTGTTTCAATCGCTGGTAAATCCTTTAATGCGTGAATTGCTATATCAATATTCTTATCTTGGAGTTCTCTTTCAATACTGCTTGAAAATAAACCCTTACCACCAAACTCGGATAACCTTGAGTCTTTTATTTGATCACCCTTAGTTGTTATTGTTTTAATAACAATTTCTTTGTCACTTAGGTTTGTTTTTTCAAGAATAGTATTCTTAGCTTTCTGCGCATAGAGTAATGCCAATTTACTACCTCTAGTCCCTATTGTTATTTTATTACTCATTGATAAATTTATTTCTTTTTTGTATTGAGATTGTACAATTATTCAAAACTATTTGAATGAGTAAAAAACCCTTAATTCTAGGAATAGAGTCAAGCTGTGATGAGACGGCTGCATCAATAATATCTGAAAATGATCTAGGTAATCCAGTTGTCCTATCTAATATTGTGTCTAGCCAAGTCGATGTTCACAAAAAGTTTGGCGGGGTAGTTCCTGAACTGGCCGCGAGATCACATATGGAAAAGATTGATTGGATTGTCAAAAAAGCAATTGATGATAGTGGAGTTAATATTAAAGAGTTAGATGCTGTTGCCTCAACAGCCGGACCTGGTTTAATTGTTTGTCTTTCAGTTGGATTAAGTTTTGGAAAAGCGTTTGCAGCTTCTTTGAATAAACCATTTATTGCTGTGAATCATTTAGAGGGCCATGCTTTAAGTCCTAAGTTAAATTCGAAACTAAATTATCCATATTTACTTTTACTAATTTCAGGAGGACACTCACAGTATCTATGTGTAAGAAATTTAGGTGAATATAAAAGACTTGGAACAACCATTGATGATGCTATTGGAGAAGCATTCGATAAGACTGCAAAACTTTTAAATATAGAATTTCCCGGTGGTCCACAAATAGAAATTTTAGCTAAAAAAGGTGATCCAAATAAATATGATCTTCCTAAACCAATTTATAATAAAGGGGGTTGTAATTTATCTTTTGCAGGACTTAAAACAGCAGTGTTAAAAATTGTGAAAAAAATAAAAACTGATCAAGAAAAATTTGATCTTGCAGCATCTTTTCAAAAAACAATAATTGAAATTTTAAATAAAAAAACAAAAATAGCTTTTAGAGAATTTGAAAAACATGTTGATACAAAAGAAAAAAAATTTGTTGTTGCAGGTGGAGTTGCAGCAAATAAAGAAATTAGAAAAATGTTGGTTAATGTCTGTGAAGAAGAAAACTATATGCCTATTTTTCCACCCATTGAGTTTTGTGGAGATAATGCGGCAATGATTGCAATGGTTGGATTGGAAAGATTTAAATTAAAAAAATTTAATAACTTAGATTATCCTGCAAAACCAAGATGGCCATTAGATGAAGATGCTGCATTTTTAAAAGGTGCAGGAGTTAAACTATAATTTTATGTCTAAAAATTATTGGTTATTAAAATCTGAGCCAGATGTTTGGTCTATCGATCAACAAAAAAAAACTGGAAACAAAGGAGCTGCGTGGGATGGAGTTAGAAATTATCAGGCTGCTAAAAATTTAAGATCAATGAAAAAAGGTGATCAATGTTTTTTTTATCATTCAAACATTGGTAAGGAAATAGTCGGTATAGTTGAAGTTACTAAAGAGGCCTACACAGATAAAACAGACCAATCTGGTCGGTTTGTAGCAGTAACTGTAAAATTTGTTAAAAAACTTGAAAGACCTATTACACTTGAAAAT
>CACJLM010000035.1 GCA_902594245.1 uncultured Pelagibacteraceae bacterium
GTGGTGGGTACTGCCCCCACGTCCGCAATGGTTATTACGAAATTCGTTTATCGTCATAGTTGGAAAACCAACTTTATTAATATAAAAGTAATTACAAGAGATTCAATAACAATCATGAAATTAACTAAAGAACAATCAGAAGAAATTAAGAATCAGCAGTCTCAAAATCATCAAACAAAAAGAGTTATTGCTCCGGAATTAGAAAAAATTCTCTATGAAGCGGTTCCAGCTTTAGACCATGGATTTGTAAGAGTGGTTGATTATATGGGAGATGATACTTCAATAGTTCAAGCTGCAAGAGTTTCATATGGAAAAGGAACTAAACAAGTCTCAACAGACTCTGGACTGATAAAATATTTAATGCGTCATTGGCACAGTACACCTTTTGAAATGTGTGAAATTAAATATCATATCAAGTTACCCATATTTATAGCACGTCAATGGATTAGACACAGAACAGCCAATGTAAATGAGTATTCTGCAAGATATTCAATTTTAGATAAAGAATTTTATCTTCCAACATCTAAAAATTTAGCAGCTCAATCTACAAGCAATAGACAAGGAAGAGGAGACATATTAGAGGGTTCTCAAGCAAAAGAAGTTTTGGAACTTTTAAAAAATGATGCAGAGAGAACTTATGCAAATTATGAAACAATGCTTAATGAAAGATATGACGGATCCACAATTGATCAAAATAAAAAAGGGTTAGCAAGAGAACTTGCAAGAATGAATTTAACTTTAAACACTTATACACAATGGTATTGGAAAACAGATTTATTAAATTTAATGAATTTTTTGAGATTAAGAGCAGATCATCACGCTCAATATGAAATAAGAGTTTATGCAGATATAATGCTAGATACATTAAAAAAATGGGTGCCAATCACTTATGAAGCATTTATGGATTATAGAGTTGGTGGTACTGAGATATCTGCAAAAGGAAAATTAGTTATTCAAAAATTGATTAATGGAGAAAAAGCTTCTATAGAAGATTCTGGATTATCAAAGAGAGAGTGGAATGAGCTGATGTCAGCTTTTAATCTCAAAGATATGTTGATTTAATTTTTTTTGCAAAATCTAAGTAAATTTTAGAAATTTCATTATCTGGGTTTTCCTCAACGATTGGTTTTCCATTATCACCTGATTTTCCTACTTCAGGATTGATTGGTATTTCTCCTAAAAATTCTTTATTAAATTCATCTGCTGTTTTACGAACTCCACCTTCACCAAATAAATGATATTTTTTTCCATCATCAGCTTTAAAAAAACTCATATTATCAACTAAACCTAAAATTCTAACTCCAAGTTTATCAAACATTTTTATTCCTCTTTTAACATCTAAGAGAGCAACCTCTTGAGGAGTGGAAACAATTATTGCACCATCCATTTTTATTTCTTGTGAAAAAGTAAGTTGTGTATCACCAGTCCCTGGTGGCATATCGACTATTATAAAATCTAGATCTTTCCAATTTACTTTTTGTGTAAATGTTTTAATTGCACTTGTAACCATAGGTCCTCTCCAGATCATAGGTGTCTGTTGATCAGTTAAAAAACCTATAGACATACATTGAATATCATACTTGGTTATAGGATCTAATTTTTGACCATCACTTTTTGGTTTTTCATTTATTCCAAACATTTTAGGAACTGAAGGGCCATATATATCAGCATCTAGTATTCCAACCTTGCAGCCGATTTGTTTCAATGCTAGAGCGATATTAGTTGCAAATGTAGATTTTCCCACACCACCTTTTGCACTCGAAATTGCTATAGTAAATTTCGTTCCAATAATTGGGTTTTTCTTAAAAACCTTCGGTTCTACCTTACTTTTCATTGCGGCACTTAGTTCGGTTTTTTTATCTGTCATAAATTGATCTTAACTTGTTTTTAATTAATTAAACACTATATAGATAGTGTATGTCTGATGATTTTCAACAAAGAGGCGGAAGCCCTTGGGGATCACCCCCAGGTGGTGGAAATGGTAATGGCTCCGGAAGAGGACCAACTCCACCAGATGTTGATAAGATAATTAGAGAGTTTCAAGAAAAGATAAAAAAATTTTTACCTGGTGGAAGTTCATCAGGAGGAAAACAGATAATTTTAGTTTTAATAATCTTAGGTTTCGTTTGGTTGGCAAGTGGACTTTATAGAGTTCTACCAGACGAACAAGGTGTTGTATTGAGATTTGGAAAATTTGTTAAAACAACACAACCAGGATTGAACTATCATATTCCTTTTCCAGTTGAGTCAGTTCTGACACCTAAAGTAACAAAGGTAAATAGAATTGATATAGGTTTCAGATCTGAGAGAGACAGTGGATTTTCTTCTTCAGGAGGAGTTGCAGACGTTCCACAAGAAAGTTTAATGCTAACTGGTGATGAGAATATTGTAAATATTGATTTTTCAGTATTCTGGGTAATTAAAGATGCAGGAAATTTTTTATTTAAGATTCAAGATCCCGAAGGAACTGTAAAAGCAGCAGCGGAGACTGCTATGAGAGAAGTAATCGCAAGATCTGATATTCAGCCAATCTTAACTGAAGGTAGATCTGTAATAGAAACTGATACCCAAGATATAATTCAAAAAATTTTAGATGAGTACACAAGTGGTATTCAAATCACACAAGTACAAACACAAAAAG
>CACJLM010000036.1 GCA_902594245.1 uncultured Pelagibacteraceae bacterium
GAAACAAGCTTAATAATTTAAATGGAAAAGACTGGATTAAATCTACTAAAAGTTATTGGATAAGTGAAAAATGTGTTGATGATAAAATCGCTTTAAAACATCCAGCTCCATTTATGGTTAAAGATATTATTAAGTTAGTCTCCTTTTTCACCAAAAAAAAACAGATAGTTTTAGATCCTTTTAATGGGACAGGTACAACTTTACTTGCTTGCTGCAGAACTGGAAGGAAAGGAATAGGAATAGACTTGAATAAGAATTATAACGATTTAGCTAAAAGAAGATTAAAAAATCAACCTAATTATAAAGATCAAAAAATTATTTTTGGAAATTCTCTTAACAAAATTAAGAATATTGAGAGTGAAATAAATTACTGTGTTACTTCACCTCCATATCACAATATTCTAAGGAATAAAGGTAATGGAATTAGAGATGTAAAAGATAATTATAGAAAAGGGGCGAGAACAGGAGTTGAGTATTATTCAGAAAACAAAAACGATTTAGGCAATCAAAAAAGCTACCAAAATTTTTTAAATCTTTTTGAAAAGATAATGTCGGAAGTTTTTTTGAAATTAAAAAATCGTTCTTATACAAGTATTATAATAAGTGATTTCACAGTGAACAAAAAAGAAAAAAACGTGCAAGGAGATGTTGTAAATTTAATGCAGAATATAGGGTTTGATTTTGTTGGAACTACTGTTTTGCTTCAAGAGACCAAACCATTGTATCCATTTGGGTATCCATATTCCTATGTAATAAATCATCATCATCAGAATATAATTAACTTCAGAAAAGTCGTAACTTAAAGAATGTCAGAATTATGCCAGGTAAAAAGATCAGCCTCATAAGGAATATTTCTAAACTTTAATAAAGCTTTATATTTTTCTAACCTTTTTTCTTTTTTAGTGTTTTTTAAAAAAGATAGTATTTGATCATAGGTAAGTTCTTTTAGATTATTTTTTTTTATATCCACGTATTCCTCATATTCCATGCCAGCTATTGCATATCCTTTGTTTGGATCTATGTGTTCAGCATAACTAATAGTGTCTTTAGTTTCTTGAAGAATATCGTACCAATGAGCAATCTGATTTTTGTTATCAAAAAGATAATCTCTTCTGTAATCAAACAGTTCTAGTTGTTCCATATTTTGGGGTTGTATTAGTTATGAAAAAATAACTTAACAATAATATATATAGAAAATAATTATGACTTTTGTATGATTAATACTAAATTTATTTACCAACGAATGCAAAGTTCGTGTTTAAAATTTTAGAAAAATACAATTTATTGTTTGTAAAGTTAACTTGTATGAATTTTAAAATTGGTGTAATACCTAATTAATTTCAAGGGCCTGTAGCTCAGTTGGTTAGAGCAGTACACTCATAATGTATTGGTCCCAGGTTCGAGTCCTGGCGGGCCCACCATAACTTAGAATTTAATTTTTTGTAAATTCTTCAAGAGTTTTAAACAGAGCATTAATGTCTCCATCATTAGAATTTAGTACAGATGCAAACTCTTCTTTTTGAGTTCTAGCTAGGCTTAAACCTTCAATGATCAAATCTCTTATCAATGGCTTCTTTGGATTTTTTGTATAAATCCTCCAGTCAATTTTAACTTCTGGTCTTTGCTCAGTTCCTTTGAGAAGGCTTTTTACTATAGTATAATTTTCATTCAAAACCTCTTTTTCTTGAACATCAATTTCAGGATTTGTATATTCTGCTAATCTACTAGAAAAACTTTTTAAAAAATAACTTTCAAACAATTCACCATATCTTTTTTTTTGATCATTATTTAAATTTTTTCTAGCTGAACCAAGAGTATAAAAACCAATACCCTTTATATCTACAGTATCTTTAGCAATTATTTGAAGTTCTATCATTTTTTTTTCTTTAGAAATATCCTCAGATAAAATTTTTGATGCTCGATTGACTGTTGATTGAACAAACACGTCTGGTTCAATCGAATAAACACTATTAGTACTTATAATGTATAAAAAAATTAATATTAAAACTTTTTTTAGTTTCATTACTATACTAATGAATTATTGACTTTCGATTTCTTCCCATTCACTATCATCCTGGGTATCAACAATTTTTTTTGTATTTAGTATCTTTTGTTGTCTATCTTGTAAGTACAAACTTTTAACAGAGGCATAAAAATCAATGGAATTTTCTTCCAAGTTATTTATTGAGTCATAATTTTTAGCTCTAAAGTCAACCCCAGCACCAACTTTTGAACTATAGTAATCTGCATCATTAAAATATTGAGTATCATTTCTTACAGTAACATTATACCAAGGGTCTCCTCCAAAAAAGTTTAATGTGGATGCTACCGTATCTCTTGCTGTGCTAGGTCCTAAGACTGGCAAAACAATATAGCAACCTGGTTCAGCACCTAAAGCTGCAAATGACTGACCATAATCCTCTTTCTCATATCCGTCCAGACCAAGATGTTGTGCAACATCCATTAGACCAAGAATACCTAACGTAGTGTTAATAATAAATCTTCCAGTATTCTTTCCTGCCATTTTAAAAT
>CACJLM010000037.1 GCA_902594245.1 uncultured Pelagibacteraceae bacterium
ATCAGGGTTTTTATTTTTAATTTTTACAATTTCTAAATAAATTTTTTCTGCAACATATAAAACATATGGACGTTCTATAAATTTCATCATTTAATTCTTGTATTTTTTCATCGCAGAATTAGCTAGAATTAAATTTGGATCTAAGAAAATTTTTGATGATTTGACTGTTTTAATAGATTTAAAGGCAAAAATTGCTATCGGTAATTCTGTACACCCTAAAATAATTTTTTTACATTTATTTTTAATTAAATAATTTATTGCAGGTTGTATCTCTTTGGCAGCTTTTTTAACTTTGCCCATTTTTACGTCTTTAATAGCTTTGTTTACATTTTGTTTTTGAAGTTTATTATTTGGAAAAAATAATTTAAAATTTTTATTAAAAATTTTATCATAAACTTTAGTTTTCAAAGTTCCCTCAGTTGCCAATAAACCTATTTTTGAATTTTTTTTACAATTTTTTTTTGTGTGATTAAATACTTCTTTGGGCATGTTTATTATAGGAATCTTTATTTTTTTTTGAAGGTCATCGTACCAATAGTGTGCAGTATTACATGGAATTACGATAAATTTACATTTAGCTTTTTCTAATTTTTTACATCCATCGACTAAACTTTTTAAAACTTTATCATATTTTTTTTTTGAAGATATATTTTTAAATCTATTTGAAAGTGCCCCAGTAGTTTTTCCAATAGACTCTGGTCTTCCAGGGATATTAGATTTGTTGTATAAAAAAAATAAAGGATAATCTTGATCAATCTTTCCTCTATATTGAATTGCTAATTTGTTACAGAAATCTAAGCCTGCTTGTGTACCCATTCCCCCAAGAATCCCGATCATATTATTTTTTTATTTTGGTTGGTTTATTGTGTCCTCTCATAAAAGTTAAGATTAAACAACCTTTTTTTGTATAAGATGAGTGGTGACTATTAGGTTTATAAGAAATAAAATCTCCTTTTTTAAAAACCTTGCCATCAGAGTCTATTAAATCTCCTTTGAGAATTAAAAATTCTTCATATCCAGAATGAATATGAGGTAATGTTTTTGTTCCAGGTTTGAGTTTTGATACATAGGTTCCAAAATTTGTTTTTTTATCAAAACTTATTTTATGCCAAGACCAACCTTTAATAGGTTTGCCATATTTATTGAAAGGTTTGAATTTTAGATTATTTAGTTTTGTTATTTTTCTTTTACTCATTTTGTAAAAGAATAGATTATTGGCTATAAAAATAAATCAAATCTTTAGTTTATTTAATTAATATAGCCAATAAATTATATTGTGAAAATTATGCAGTTTTTAAGTTAACTGCTGAAGGACCTTTTGGACCATCTTCAACATCGAAAGTCAAAGCTTGACCCTCATCTAAACCGTTCATACCAGCATCTCTTACAGCTGAAACATGTACAAACACATCTTTTTCTTTATCTTCTCTTTCAATAAAACCATAACCTTTGGTTGGATTGAACCACTTAACTTTACCTTGTAGACTCATATTTTTTTCTTACTTATTGTTACGTTAATTTATTACTTATAATTAAGTAATTAACGCTTTCTTTAGAATTTTAGGAGTTTTGTCAACTAAATTGATTGATTTATTGATTTTAAATTCTAATCGTTGTCTATAAACTTAGTTAAATAAAGAGAATTAATGTCTTTTTTATAATGTGCAAATGGCTCACAAGGTTTAAATTTACACTTTTGAAATAATTTTCTAGCAGGTTCAAAAAACTTTCCAGCTCCTGTTTCAATACTTATTTGTTTAATATTGAGTTTCTTTGCCTCTTCTATGAGATGTTTTATAACTTTGATACCATTTCCTTTATTTCTATAAACATCATGAACTCTTATTGATTTAAATTCTCCATGGCCTTTATCTAAAAACTTTAAAGCACCACAACCCATTAATTTATCATCTTCCCATAAACTCCAAAATTTAATAGAAGACACCTTTAAACCAGGTATATCCAATACATGAGCACTACCCTCAGGAGATGCTTTTCTTAGTTCAATAAAATGTTTTCTAAGAAGCTCATTTACTTCAGGATGATCAAAATTTCCTTCAATAGTTTTAATCATTTAATTAAAGTTGTTATATGACCCATTTTTCTTTTGTCTTTAATCTCTTTTTTTAAATAATCAAAGAAAAATTCGTTATCACTTAATTTGATATTTTGTCTATACGGCTCAATTTGGTTTCCTATTAAATTAACCATTTTTGCATTAGATAATTTTTTCAAAGGAATTTTTTCAAGAGAACAAACAGCTCTTAAATGATTTTCAAATTGACTCACGTTGAAAGCGTTTATAGTTAGATGACCAGAATTATGGACTCTTGGTGCTATTTCATTTACATATAAATTTTCATTTCTATCAATAAAAAATTCTACACACAAAGTTCCGATATATTTAAGTTCTTCAGAAATCCTAATTGCCCAATCTTTTGATTGATCAAATATTTCTTTACTAATTTCTGCGGGTATTTTTGAATATTTTAATATTTGATCTTCATGTGTATTTTCTATTGGTTCATAA
>CACJLM010000038.1 GCA_902594245.1 uncultured Pelagibacteraceae bacterium
GTGGTTAGGAAAGCCGTTTTCTCATCATTTTTCAATAATCAAAGATAAAATCTCTTTTATTTCAATATTAAGATATGGATACATTCTATTAATAAACATCGCTATTTTATTATATTTTATAAGATTTAAAAATAATCTAAATTTTTTATCATTTAAAGTTACATCAAAAAAAATATTTTTTGGATTAATAATTTTATCATTACCTATTTATCTTGTTGCTTTAGATTGGGGAAGAGTAACTTATATAAGTTTTAATTTTATGTTACTTTTAGTTATCTTTTTCAAAAAAAATGATCTCATCGACGATGATTTTTTAGAAGAGAGAATAGATAAGATTAATTTAAAATTAAAATTTTTAGTATTTATACTTATTTGTGTTTTATTTTCTCCTAAAATTCTTATTGATGATGATTTTTCTGGTCTTCCTCTTTATAAGACAGTAACTAAGCTTAGTAAATTATTAGAGTTAAATTTATTTTAATAACTCTGCTTGTGCTGAAGCTAATCTGGCAATTGGTACGCGGTAAGGTGAGCATGACACATAATTTAAACCCACTTTTGAACAGAAAAAAATACTTTTAGGATCACCACCATGCTCTCCACATATACCTAACTTAATTCTTTTATTTTGTTTTTTTCCCTTTGAAACTGCTATTTCAATTAAATCTTTCACACCATCATCAATAGAAATAAAAGGATCAACTTGGAATATTTTATTTTCTATATAATCATTTAAAAACTTACCACTATCATCTCTACTAATACCGAATGTAGTCTGAGTTAAATCATTTGTTCCAAAACTAAAAAATTCAGCATGCCTGGCAATATCTTTAGCTTTTATTGCTGCTCTGGGTAATTCTATCATTGTACCAACTAAAAATTCTATCTTAACTTTATTTTTATTTTGAACTTTTCTTGCAATGTTAATTACTAAATCTTTCATAATCTTTATCTCGGCTTCAGTGGAAACAAGTGGAATCATTATCTCAGGAAAAGCTGATTTTTGTTTATTCTTTTTAAGATCTGTTAAAGCCTCAAAAATTGCACGACATTGCATTTCATAAATCTCTGGAAATGAAATACCTAGTCTACATCCCCTATGTCCCAGCATGGGATTTTGTTCATGAAGTTCATCGATTCTTTTTTTAACCTCTCCTAGATCAGTTCCTACAACCTTTGCAACTTCAGAGATTTCTCTTTCAGATTTTGGTAAAAATTCATGTAATGGTGGGTCAAGTAATCTTACGGTGACAGGTAGACCATGCATAATTTTGAATATTTCCATAAAGTCTTTTTTTTGATGTGGTAATAATTTTTCTAAAGCTTTTGCTCTATCTTCTTGTGTTTTTGATAAAATCATTTCTCTTACTGATATAATTCTTTCCTCATCAAAAAACATATGCTCTGTTCGACAAAGACCTATTCCTTCTGCACCAAAGTCTCTTGCTGTTTTTGTATCTAGTGGTGTTTCAGAATTTGTTCTAACTTTTAATTTTCTTATACTATCTACCCAACTCATTAATTTTGAAAAATCACCTGAAATCTCTGGTTTTACAGTTGGTACTCTTCCTAATATTATTCTTCCAGTTGAACCATCGATAGTAATTGTGTCACCCTCTTTAATTTCAGCTGTTGCTGTTTTAAAAGTTTTTTGATCATAATTTATATCAATTTCACTAGAACCAGAAACACAAGGTCTTCCCATGCCTCTTGCAACTACTGCTGCATGGCTGGTCATTCCACCTCTTGCTGTCAAAATTCCTTTTGCAGCATGCATACCTTGAATATCTTCTGGAGATGTTTCGACTCTTACCAAAATTGTATCTTGCATCATATCATTTAATCTTTCTGCTTCTTCAGAAGTAAAAACTACTTTTCCACTCGCTGCACCTGGAGAGGCAGGAAGGCCATGCGCAATAACTTTGATAGGACTTTTTTCATCTAAAGTTGGATGTAATAATGTATCTAATGAATTAGGATCTATTCTTAAAACAGCTTGATTTTTAGAAATTAGCTTTTCTTTAACCATATCAACTGCAATCTTAACAGCTGACTTTGATGTTCGCTTTCCTGAGCGAGTTTGTAATATCCAAAGTTTATTATTTTCGACAGTAAACTCTACATCTTGCATATCTTTGTAATGTTTTTCTAACTTTTTTAAAATTTTGTATAACTCAGAAAATACTTTTGGCATGGACTCCTCCATTGATGCCCCTTGAACTTTTGAGTCCTTTTTTGCTTTTTTGGTTATATATTGTGGTGTTCTAGTGCCGGCGACTACATCTTCTCCTTGAGCATTAATTAGATATTCCCCATAAATATCTTTGGAACCATCCGAAGGATTTCTTGTAAAAACTACCCCAGTAGCACAATCGTTTCCCATATTGCCAAAAACCATGGATTGAACATTTACCGCTGTGCCCCACTCAGAGGGAATTTGATTTATTTTTCTATAAATTTTTGCACGATTGCTTTCCCAAGATAAAAAGACAGCA
>CACJLM010000039.1 GCA_902594245.1 uncultured Pelagibacteraceae bacterium
TCAATTAGACGTAAGAATAAACGAATGGTTTGGTGAATTTTATGATACTCTTCAAAAAGCTTTAGCTGAACCTAATTCTGTTTCTGAAAAAGATTTTATTGCTTATCTATTCACATTTGCAAAAATTGCTGCCATCTATATTTTGGTTGTTATTTGTAGTGATTATTTTACTAGTCACTGGACATTTAGATGGCGTACTGCAATGGCAGATTACTATCATGACAAATGGAATGATGCTTCATCTATTGAAGGTGCATCGCAACGTGTTCAAGAAGATACCTTAAAATTTGCTAGAATAATGGAAGGTCTTGGTGCGGAATTATTAAGAAGTTTGATGACACTTATTGCTTTTACTCCAATATTATGGGGTTTATCAAAGAGCATAACAGTTCTTCCTTGGATAGGTGAGGTAGAACATGCTTTAGTCTGGGTAGCTATATTGTCTGCTTTAGGAGGTACCATAATCTTAGCAAGTGTAGGAATTAAACTTCCAGGTATTGAATATGATATTCAAAAAGAAGAAGCAGCGTACAGAAAAGAATTAGTTTTAGGTGAAGATTTTAAAGAAAGTGCAAAACCAAAAAAAATTACGGATCTTTACGGTGGAGTAAGAAAAATTCATTACAAAATGTATTTTCACTATCTTTATTTTAATGCAGTTAAGTGGAGTTATTTACAAGGTATGGTAATAGTTCCTTATTTAGCATTAGCACCAACAATTGTTACGGGAGCCATAACATTGGGATTTGTTCAGCAAATAATAAGAGCTTTTGGTAGAGTTGAAACATCATTACAATATCTGGTCAGAAGTTGGCCAATTATTGTTGAGTTAATTTCTGTTTGGAAAAGATTAAGTG
This sequence comes from uncultured Pelagibacteraceae bacterium, assembly GCA_902594245.1. Classification (GTDB taxonomy): domain Bacteria; phylum Pseudomonadota; class Alphaproteobacteria; order Pelagibacterales; family Pelagibacteraceae; genus Pelagibacter. Next base: position 858 of record CACJLM010000039.1, read on the forward strand.
AATTTGAAGCAAGATTAGAAAAAAATATATCTTTAGAGACTGTAAAATAATGTCATTGGATAAAAAGTTTGAGAAGTTAATTTTAACTGTTTCTTCTAGAGCAGCGTTGTCATCATACTATTTTATAGGGAAAAAAGATAAATTATCAGCAGATAAAGCTGCTGTAGATACAATGCGTACTATATTAAACAAAATAAATATGAGGGGTCAAATTGTAATAGGTGAGGGTGAACTTGATAAAGCTCCGATGCTTTATATTGGAGAAAAAGTTGGAACTAATAATGGACCTGAATTAGACATTGCTGTTGATCCCTTAGAAGGAACTAATTTTGTAGCTAATAATCTACCTGGAGCTTTATCTGTTATCGCAATATCTGAAAAATCAAATTTATTTAACGCACCAGAAACTTACATGAATAAGATTTCTGCAGACGTCAAAGAGAAAAATGTGGTCGATTTAGACTATTCTACAAAAAAAAATATAGATAATTTAGCTCAATATAAAAATAGAAGACCAGATCAATTAACTACTTGTATCTTAGATAGACCTAGACATAAAAAAATAATTGATGATTTAAAAAGACTTAAAGTAAATATTAAGTTAATTACTGATGGAGATGTTTCGGGAGCCTTGTTAGTAACAAATCCAAAATACAATGTAGATCTATTTTTAGGTATAGGGGGAGGACCTGAGGGAGTTCTTGCTGCTTCAGCACTAGATTCATATGAATGTTTTTTTCAAGGTAAGTTTTTATTTGATACAGAAAATGATAAAAAACGAGCCAAACAAATGGGAATTAAAGATTTTAATAAAAAATACGATATAAAAGAAATTGTGTCTGGAGACTCAATCTTTTGTGCTACGGGAATTACAACAGGTGATTTAGTTTCTGGTATTACAATTGAAAATGATGAGTTTGTCTCAGAGACATTAATAACGCACAAATCAACTGGTTTAAAAAAGACTATTCAATTAAAACAGAAAATTTAATTAGAGCTTGATTAATAATTATTTATACAATAAAAAACAACTTTTTGGTCCCTTCGTCTATCGGTTAGGACACGTGGTTTTCATCCTCGAAAGAGGGGTTCGATTCCCCTAGGGACCGCCAAATTTAAGTCATATCTTCATGATTTTTCATGTTTACCTTATAAAAACTATAAAAGGATTTAAAAATAAGTCTTATGTTGGTTATACAAATAATATAAAAAGTAGATTAGCCAAACATAATTCTAACAAAGGAGCTAAAGCGACAAAAGGTTATAAATGGGAACTTGTATATAAAAAAAGATTTTTTTCTAAACAAATGGCGCTTTCATATGAATACAAGCTTAAAAAGGATAGAAAAATAAGATTAAAATTAATCTATGATTTTAACAAAAAAAAATATCAAAATAGCAACAATCTTACCATATAAAGAAAATTATACTGTAAATAGGGCATCAGCTGCTTCTTTGTGGGTATCAGAATTTT
>CACJLM010000040.1 GCA_902594245.1 uncultured Pelagibacteraceae bacterium
TTTGTTAAAGCAAATCTAAATGAAGATTATTGTTTGGAAAAATTTCAATATCCATTTCTCTCATTGACGAAGAGATTTAAGATGCAAGATAGTTATAATAAAAAATATTTTTCAAACCTCAAATCAATTTTTTTTGGCTTAGACCAAAATTATTTGAATAGTTTGTCTCAAAATAAAAATTTTCCACACAATTCATTGATCGATATTCTTTCAAAATATGGAATTATTATATTTCTAATTTTATTAGGTTCTTTTATTAAACTTATTTTAAGTAAAAAATTGAGTAAATTTTATTTTTTGACTTTATTATCTCTAATGATCTTAATTTTTTTTGATGATTATTTGATAGGAAATAAGATAGCCACTTCTTTTTTTCTTTGGATGATAGTATTAAATCCTTTTAGGAATTATGAAGTTTAAATTTTTATTAATATTATTATTTTTAATATCATTTGATAAATTCTTTTTGATTGATATAAGGGACAAAAATTGGAAAATATATAATCAAAACTTAGATAAAATTAAGGAAGAAATAATCTCTTTAAAAGCAGATAATAAAAATTGTTATGAGTTTATTGATAATAATTCTTTAGAGCTTCAAAGAAAGTTGGAGGCAAAAAATTACAATTTTTTATTTGGAAATATTAATTCAAAATTAGTCTTTTTTAATGTAAATGATTCACAAAATTTAACTGAAGAAGTCATATTACCTGTCACAAAATCAATAATGAAACAAAATAAAATTGATAGATTAAAAATTAATTATAAATATGTTTTCATTAAATGTTTAAATGAAAATGATATGTTAATATCAGTTTCTAACAAATTTAGAAAAGGACCAATTATAAATTATATTTTTTAATAAAAATGAAGCACGTTGTTGTACAAGGTTTGGGTTTTGTTGGGGCAGTTTTAGCAACTGTTATAGCTAGTCTTAAAAAAAAAAAATATTTGTATTCAGTCACAGGTCTGGAACAAAATAACACTCAGGGGCTAGAAAAAATAAAAAAGATGAATAGTGGAATTTTTCCAATAAGATCAACTGATCCAAAACTAAAAAAAATTTTTAATAAAGCCAAAAATAATAAATACTTCTTTTGTACTAATGAATTAAATTGTTTAGAGAAAGCCGACATTATCATCTCAACAATTAATTTAGACATTGGTGGAGATGTAAATGAACCTACAGTAGATTTAGATCCTTTAAAAAGAAATTTTGATTTAATCTCTAAAAAGATGAAACCTGATTGTTTGCTAGTTGTAGAAACTACAGTCCCCCCCGGAACTTGCAGTGAAGTTTTGATACCAATAATTAAAAAAAACTTCAAAAAAAGAAATATTAAATCTAAAATTAATTTAGTTCATTCTTTTGAACGAGTTATGCCAGGAAAAAATTATGTAAATTCAATTACTGATTTTTGGAGAGTTTTTTCAGCTTCAAACAAAAAGTCAGAAAAAAAATTTAGAGGTTTATATTCAAAAATAGTTAACATTAAAAAATATCCATTAATGCAATTAAAAAGTTTTACAGAATCGGAGACAACCAAAATTTTAGAAAACACATATAGAGCTGTTAATATTGCTTTTATGCATGAATGGATGAAATTTTGTTATAATTCAAAATTAGATATTAATGAAATTCTAAAATGTATAAGAATTCGGCCCACTCACTCAAATATTCTATCTCCTGGTTTAGGCGTTGGTGGGTATTGTTTAACAAAAGATCCATTGTTTGCTGTTTATTCAAACAAAAAAATATTTATGCACGATAGGAATAATTTTGATTTTTCGAAAAGGGCAATTTTAATTAATCGTTCAATGCCAAAATTCAGCATAAAGTTAATAAATGAGCAATATAAAAATTTTAAAAATAAAAAAGTTGCATTGTTTGGAGCTACTTATAAAGAGGATATAGATGATACAAGATTCTCACCTTCCGAAAATATTGCTAAGGAATTAATAAACAAAAAAGCAAATCTATTTATTATAGATCCTTTGTTAAAAAAATGGAACGAACTTCCAAAGCTTAAAATTTTGAAAAATATTGATATCAGTAAAATGGACATGCTTGTTTTTGCTGTAAAGCACAATAAATTTAAAAAGATAGATTTTAAAAGAATTAAACGTAATACTATAATTATTGACGCTAATAATTGTTTAACAAAAAATCAAATAAGAATTATTAAAAATAAAAAAAATAAATTTTTATCAATTACATCTAACAGAAACAATGATTAATAACAAAAAAATTTTAATTTTAGGTGGTG
>CACJLM010000041.1 GCA_902594245.1 uncultured Pelagibacteraceae bacterium
AAATATATCTAATTTCGGACTCCACGGGAGAAACTTTGGATAGGATTTTCTTGTCCTTAAAAGCCCAGTTTAAGAATATAGAATATAAGGTAAATTCTTTTTCATTTACTAGAACAGAAAATCAAATTCTTAAGATTTTAGATCAAGCACAAAAAGAGGACAATTCAATAATATTATATACAATTGTTGACAATAATTTAGCTAAATTTTTAGCAAATACTTGTGATGAAAAAAAAATACCGTGCTTTGGTGTGTTGGGAAGTTTAATATTAAGTTTTTCAAAACTATTTAATCAAAAAGCTTCTCATGAACCTAGTGGCCAACATGTTTTAAATGATGAATATTATTCTAGAATAGAAGCAATTCAATTCACCATGAACCATGATGATGGTAATTTAGTAAAAGATGTAGATAAATCTGATATTATCTTATTAGGCGTGAGCAGAACAAGCAAAACTCCTACATCAATATATCTTGCAAATAAGGGCTACAAAACTTCTAATATTCCTCTTGTAAATCAAAGTTCTATTCCAAGAAATTTAATTAAAAATCCAGAAGCATTTTGTGTTATTGGCCTCACAACAGAAGCCGAAAGACTTGCAGATATAAGGAAAAATAGAATGAATTCATTGAAAGATGTAAAGAATTCAAGTTATACTGATTTAGCAGATATCAAAAAAGAAGTAGACGAAGCTAAAAATATTTTTAAAAAGTATAAATGGCCAACAATAGATGTTACAAGAAAATCAGTTGAAGAAACAGCAGCTTCGGTAATTAAAATTCATGAAATATATTTAAACAAAAAAAATGTTTAAAAAAGTAATTTTAGCCTCAAAAAGCAAGGTTAGAAAAAAAATTTTAGAACAATATGGAATAAAGTGCGAAGTTCAACCATCTTTTGTCGATGAGGACATAGTAAAAGAAAGCCTAGATAAGCAAAAAGAATCTCCTGAAATAATATCAAAAAATTTAGCAGAACTTAAATCGAAAAAAGTAAGTCAAAAATTTCCTGAGAGTTTTGTTATTGGTGCTGATAGCGTAATAGATTTAGAGGGAAAAGTTATATCAAAACCAAAAAATAGAAAAGAAGCATTGAAAATATTAAAAAGTTTAAATGGTAAAACACATTATTTAATAAGCTCAGTATGCATATCAAAAAATGGTGGTATGATATGGAATTATACCGATAAAGCAGCGCTAACAATGAAAAATATGATAAATGAAGAGTTGGAAAAATATTTATCCAAAATTAGTGATGATGATTTATATGCTTACAATGTTTATCAAATCGAAGGAATTGGTAGGAGCTTATTTTCAAGTATTGAAGGAAATGAAAACACAATAATGGGTCTACCTATAGAAAAAATTAAAGATTATTTAAATGAATACAATGACTAAAAAATATTTAATTATCGGAAATCCTGTTAATCATTCTTTGTCTCCAAAAATACATAATTTCTGGTTTTCTGAAAATAATATTGATGCTGTCTATGAGAAAAAAGAAGTTTTGGAAAATGAATTAGAAAGCGTTGCTGAAGATATCAGGAAAGAAAAAATATCGGGAGCCAACATAACAGTTCCATATAAACAGAAAATAATTCCATTTTTGGATGAACTGTCAGAATTATCAAAGAAAACCAACTCTGTAAATACAGTCTTTAAGAAAAATAATAAAGTTGTTGGAGAAAATACAGATGTATTTGGTTTTACTGAATCGATAAAACATCAGTCAATTGATTTAAAAAACAAAACAGCTTTAGTCTTAGGAGGAGGAGGGGTTGTTCCCTCTATAATAAGCGCTTTGGAGAAACTATCAATAGTGAAAATTTTCTTAATGAATAGAACTTTTGAAAAAATTAAAGAATTAAAAAAAAATTTTCCAAAAATTGAATTACTAAAATGGGGAGAAATTGTTGAATTCGATATTATAATTAATGCCACTAGTATTGGTTTAAAAACAGATGACAAAATTAATATTAATTTAGATAATTTAAAAAGAGGTAAGATTTTTTATGATACAATATATAATCCACCAATGACAAATTTTCTTAAAACAGGAAAACAACAAGGTCACATGGCTATAAATGGCAAGTTTATGCTAGTCTATCAGGCCCAAAAATCTTTTGAATGTTGGAATAATGTTGCTCCAAAAGTAAATGAAAAATTTTTTAAGTTTTTAATTAATGATTAGAATAGCTTTGGTTGGTGATATCGGATCAGGAAAAAGTTACTTTGCAAAATTATTT
>CACJLM010000042.1 GCA_902594245.1 uncultured Pelagibacteraceae bacterium
AAAAGAAGAGAATTTAATAAAGAAATTTTCAAAAAAGATACCAATTTTGAAAGCTGGAAATATGAGTTTAGGCATCAATCTCCTAATGTATTTAACAGAAATAACCTCCAGTTCACTTGGAAGTAAATTTCAAAGTAAAATTTTTGAAATTCATCATAAATATAAGAAAGATTATCCTTCTGGTACTGCACTAATGTTAGGTAAAGGTATAGCGCTTGGTAAAAATAAAAATTTTTATAATATTATAGGAAATAAATATTTAAACAAAAAAAATTTTCCATATGGCAAAAGAATAAATTTTAATTCTGTTAGAAAAGGTGAAGTAATAGGAGAACACGAAGTTAAATTTTCGAGTGGAAAAGAAATAATTACTCTAAACCACGAAGCTTTTGATAGAGCCTTATATTCTGAGGGAGCACTATCTGCTGCTAGATGGTTAATGAGTAAAAAAGCAGGTCTTTACTCTATGAGAGATCTTATGAATTTCAAATAATGAATGAAATTCAAAGAGCAAAAATAATAAATAATACTCTAAATAAAATTTACCCAGATATAATTGTTCCATTAAATAGTAGAAACGTTTTTACTCTTTTAATATCTGTATTGCTTTCTGCTCAATGCACAGATGTAAATGTTAATAATGTAACAAAAAATATTTATACCAAATATTATAAACCTGAACATTTTGTAAAATTAGGAAGAAGAAAAATTGAAAAATTAATTAAACGTATTGGTATATTTAGAATAAAAGCAAAAAGCATTTATAATTTATCAAAAATATTAATTGAGAAACATAATGGAAAGGTACCCAAAACTTTTGAGGAATTGGAACAATTACCTGGAGTAGGTCATAAAACTGCTAGTGTTGTTATGTCCCAAGGCTTTGGTTTCCCTGCTTTTCCAATTGATACTCACATTCATAGATTAGCTCAAAGATGGGGTCTCACTAATGGTAAAAATGTTTTACAAACTGAGAAAGATCTTAAAAGGCTTTTTCCAAAAAAAAACTGGAACAAACTCCATCTTCAAATTATTTATTATGGAAGAGAATATTGTAAAGCTAGAAATTGTTATGGAATTACTTGTAAAATTTGTACTACTTGTTATCCTAAAAGAAAAAAACCCATAAAAACTCATAAAGCTTGATGAAGATACTTGGAATTGGAAATGCAATTGTCGATGTAATTTGCAAAGTTGATGATAATTTTATTGTACAAAACAATCTTACAAAAGGTCTAATGAAATTAATTTTTCATGAAAATGAATTCAAAAAATTATTATCAAATCTTAAGATTGAAAAAACTGTATCAGGGGGATCTGTTGCAAATTCAATAGTAGGATTATCTCAATTGGGAAATAATGTAGGCTTTGTTGGAAAAATTGCTGATGATAATTTCGGATTAAAATATGAAGAGGGTTTAAAGGATGAAAATGTTAATTTTTGTTATTCTAAAAAAAGAGAAATTCTACCTACAGGAACTTGTTTAATTTTAGTCACTCCAGACTCAGAAAGAACAATGTGCACTTATTTGGGAACAGCAGGCAAAATCAATGCGGATGACTTAGATACAAAAATAATTAATCAAAGCGAAATAATTTTTTTAGAAGGTTATCTATGGGATGAAGGTGATCCTAAAAAAGCTTTTGATAAAGCAATTAATAATTCAAAAAAAGTTGCTATGTCCTTGTCTGATCAATTTTGTGTTGATAGACATAAAACTCACTTTTTAGATTTAGTTAAGAATAAATTAGATATAATATTTGCTAATGAAGGAGAAATTACTTCTTTAATTGATGCTAAAAATTTTAATGAAGTTATTTCTTTTGGTAAAGAGTTAAAGAAACATTTAATCATAACTAGGGGAGTTAAGGGAGCAATCTCAATTAATAAAGATGAAGTCATCGATATTGGAGTTAAAAAAAATCTCAAAATTTTAGATTTGACTGGAGCTGGAGATTTATTTGCTGCTGGTTATTTACATGGATATATTAATCAATTTTCACAAAAAGAATGTTTAGAAAAAGGAACTGAATTATCTTCTAAAGTTATTCAACAATTTGGCGCAAGAATCTAAACCTTTTTAATTCTTTTGAAACTTCCTT
>CACJLM010000043.1 GCA_902594245.1 uncultured Pelagibacteraceae bacterium
AAAAAAGAAATATCTTTGAAATATATATTTTATAATTACATAGAGCTTTGCTTAAGAAATGCTTCAATTAATTTTAAAAACGATTACTACAATTATTTTGTTAAAAGAATTAACGATATTAAGAAATTTAATTTAGATGATGAATCTTTTTTATTAGATTTTCAAGATAAGATACTAAATGAATAAAAATTTTTATATAACAACACCCATCTACTATCCTTCTGCAAAACCACATATGGGTCATGCATACTCTAGTATAATAGCTGATTTTTTTGCGAGATTTAAAAGAATGGATGGTTATGATGTTCATTTTTTAACTGGAACTGACGAACATGGTTTGAAAATTCAAAGGGCAGCTGAAAAAGACAATGTTGATGCTCTTGAATTTTGCAACAATATAAGTCAAACTTTTAAAGATCTTTCAAAAACATTAAATCTTACAAATGATGATTTTATAAGAACAACTGAAATAAGGCACAAAAATTCAGTTCAACATTTGTGGAATGAATTAAAAAAAAAAGATGAAATTTATCTATCAAAATACTCCGGTTGGTATTCAGTTTCAGACGAAGCGTTTTATAATGATGACGAAATCGAGGAAGATAATGGAATAAAAACTGCAATTAGCTCTAAATCACCAGTTGAATGGATGGATGAAGAGTCTTTTTTTTTCAGATTGTCAAAATGGGAAAAACCTTTGTTAAAATATTATAAAGATAATCCAGATTTCATTCAACCAAAGTCTAGAAGAAATGAAGTAATAAGTTTTGTTGAAAATGGGTTAAAAGATTTATCTATTAGTAGAAAAAGTTTTTCGTGGGGAATTAAAGTTCCAGATAATGATAATCATGTTATATATGTTTGGTTGGATGCCTTAACAAATTATATAAGTGCTTTGGAATATCCAAACACAAAAAGTAAATTATTTGAAAAATTTTGGCCTGCTTCTGTGCATTTAATTGGTAAAGATATTTTAAGATTTCATGCTGTTTACTGGCCTGCTTTTCTGATGGCTGCTAATATAAAATTGCCAAGTAAAGTTTATGGACATGGATGGATTTTATCTGGCGATGAAAAGATGTCAAAATCAAAAGGAAATATCTTAGATCCAATAGAGATTATTGAAAAATATGGTCTTGATCCGCTAAGATACTATCTTGTGAAAGAAGTATCTTTTGGTAATGATGGAAATATTTCAAAGGAAAAACTTGAAGATTGTATTAATAGTGATTTGGCAAATAATTATGGAAATCTTTGTCAAAGAACAATTTCTTTTGCACTAAAAAATTGTAATAAAAAAATCCCAGAAGAAATTTTTTTTAATAAAGAAGATAGAAAAATTTTAGATAATTTTAGTAACAATCTTGAAAAAATTAGATCTGAAATAGATAAGCAAAATATCAATTATTACATTGATTTCATTGTTAATGGATTATTTGCTGCAAACAAATATTTCAATGATCAAGAACCATGGAAAAAAAAAGATGATCCTATAAGATTAAATACAATTGTATATACTACTTTAGAGATAATTAGAAAATTAAGTTTCATGCTATATCCAATAATTCCAGAGTCTTCTCTTAAAGCTTTAAAAATTTTCGGAATAAATGAAAGTGAGATAAAATTATCATCAATTTCTGATCATAATTTTTTAAAACCTGCAAGCAATATTAATTCAATAGACATTCTGTTTAAAAAAACTGAAAAAAAAGATGATTGATTCACACTGTCATTTAGATCATGAACCATTAATTGATAATTTAGATATCATTTTAAAAAGATCTAAGGAAGCAGGTTTAACAAAATTATTAACTATATGTACAACTTTTGAAAGTTATAAAAATATTCTTAAAATAATTAAGAAAGATGAAATGATATATGGTACCTTTGGCATACATCCACATGAAACAAACAATAATATTGTAAATCAAGAAGATATTATAAAAAATATTAATAAGGCAAAAAAAATAATAGGAGTAGGTGAGACAGGATTGGATTATTATTACAATAATAGTGATAAAAAAAGTCAAATAAGAAGTTTTGAAGAACATATTAAAGCTTCAAT